>CAINFC010000237.1 GCA_903847975.1 uncultured Acidobacteriota bacterium
CCGGACCCGTGTGCACCTGCTGGTGATCGACGACCAGGTCGATTTCAGCTTCCCCGCCGGATCGCTCTATGTCGCCGGCCGCTCCGGCACCGGAGCGATGGACGCCCAGCAGAACCTGGTCGAGTTCATCTACCGCCACCTCCACCGGATCTCCCAGATCACCTGCACCATGGACACCCACCTGCCGTTCCAGGTGTTCTTCCCCAGCGCCCACCTGCGCAGCGACGGCAGCCACCCCGATCCGCACACCATGATCTCCGCAGAGGACTACCGCAAGTCGCGCTACCGGCCCAACCCGGCGGCCGCCCGGCATCTTGGCGCCGACCCGCTCTGGCTGCAGCGCCAGTACACTTACTACTGCGAGCAGTTGGAGGCCTCCGGCAAGTACCAGCTCTACCTGTGGCCTTATCACTGCATGCTGGGCTCCAACGGACACCGCCTCTCGGGAACGGTCGAGGAGGCACGGCTCTTCCACTCTTTCGCCCGCGGCGCCGAGAACCTGCCCGAAATCAAGGGCGGGAATCCGCTGACCGAGCACTATTCGATCTTTGCAGCCGAGGTCACCAGCTGCCATGACGGACGGCCGATTCCCGGCATCCAGAAAAACACCCGGCTGATCAAGACGCTGCTGGACGCCAATTACGTTTTGCTGGCCGGCCTGGCCTCCAGCCACTGCGTGAAGGAGAGCATCGCCGACTTCCTGGGAGAAATCCGCAAGCAGGACCCGGCCCTGGCCAAAAAGGTGTACATCCTGCGCGACTGCACCGCGGCGGTGGTTGTGCCCGGGGGCCCGGATTTTACGGAGGATGCCGAAAAAGCGCTGCAGAATTTCCAGGATGCGGGCATGCACGTGGTCGACTCCAAGACCGATGTGCAGTCCTGGCCCGATTTTCAGATATAGAAGGAGTCATTATGAGCAACAGCAAAGCCAAACAGATCCGCACCCTGCTGCAGTCGGCCCACGAGGAGGGAACCCTTTCCGCCGAATCGCTGCAGGCCCTTACCGTCAACAATATCGGCGCCCAGATCGAGGCCGGGATGGGCGTCTCCGTGGGGCAGGTGCAGAGCTCCGAAGTGATTCTGGTGACCATGATGGTGGACGACTCCGGGTCGATCCGCTTCTCCGGGAACTGCGACGCGGTGCGCAACGGGCACAACGAAGTGCTGAAATCGCTGACCGCCTCCCGGCAGGCCCACGACATCCTGGTGCACACCTGCTACCTGAACGGCCACATCCTCTTCCCCTACGTTCCCCTGGCGGTGGTCAACGAGCCGCAGCTGAAAAGGACCGGGAAAGTGGAATACGCGCCCAACCTGGAGGTGGTGATGATGGATGCCTCCAACTACGATCCCAACAAGGGAACCCCGCTCTACGACCAGACCGTGGTCCTGCTGGGGCGCGTCCTGGCCAAATACCAGGAGTTCGCCGAAAGCGGAGTGACCGCCCGGACCGTGACCCTGATCCTCACCGACGGAGCCGACGAAAATTCCCGGCGCTGCGGCACCCGCGAAGTCCGCTCCCTGGTGGAGGACCTGCTCGGCGAGCAGCACATCATCGCCGCCATGGGCATCGACAACGGCTCGACCGACTTCCGGAAGGTTTTCCGGGAAATGGGAATCCGCGATGAGTGGGTGCTGACGCCCTCCAACTCCAATTCGGAAATACGCAAGGCCTTCCAGATGTTCTCGCAGTCGGCGGTGCAGGCCAGCCGGGCATCGGCCTATTTCCACCAGGTGGCGGCCGGAGGGTTCAGCATATGCTGAAGGGCGCCTTTACCTATGAGTACGAGCGGCCGGCGGTTACCGTCGACTGCGTCGTTTTTGCGCTGGATCAGGAGGATCTCAAGGTCATGCTGATCCAGCGCGACCTCCCGCCTTTCCAGGGGATGTGGGCTCTGCCGGGCGGCTTCGTCCAGATGCAGGAATCGCTGGAGGAAGCCGCCATGCGGGAGCTGCGCGAAGAGACCGGCCTCGAGCGGCTGTTCCTGGAGCAGCTGTACACCTTCGGGGATGTCGGGCGGGATCCGCGGGACCGGGTCATCACCGTGGCCTATTACGCTCTGGTGAACCTGGAGGGGCATGCCGTCCGGGCCTCGAGCGACGCCCGGCGCGCCGCCTGGTTCCCGGTGGACGATCCGCCTCCCCTGGCCTTCGATCACGAGAAGATTTTCCGGACCGCCCTGAAAAGGCTTCAGGGGAAGGTGCGCTACGAGCCGATCGGCTTCGAGCTGCTGCCGGAAAAATTCACGCTGACCGAGCTGCAGAAAGTCTACGAGCGCATCCTGGGGCGGGATCTGGACAAAAGGAACTGGCGCAAGAAAATCCTGAAAACCGGGCTGCTCCTGGCCCTGGACGAAATCCAGCAGGACGTCTCGCACCGCGCCGCGCGGCTGTACCGCTTCGATCACCGCAAGTACCGGCAGCTTTCCAAAAAGGGATTTCTATTCGAGATTTAGCAGCCGGGGCGGCCGGCGGGGCCGGACCGGATCAGGACTCCTGGAAGTGGCGGATGCGGCTGATCTCGACGTGGGAGGCCACCGGGTCTACGGGCAGAGCGGGAACGGCTTTCAGATCCAGCTCGTAGCCGGTGTCCCCTTCGACAGGGTAGCAGGCGCTTCCGGCCGGATCAAACACGTAGTTGCCGGCCCCGGAGAAATGCTCTTCCGGAACTTCGGAGGCGGAAACGCAGCAGCCCAGCACCCAGGCGGCATTCTCGATGGCCCGGGCCCGCAGCAGGGTTCGCCAGACATGGTCCCGCCGCCAGGGCCACCAGGCGACGGCCAGGTAAACCCGGCAGCGGCTCTGCAGCTTCAGGGTGCGGGCCTGCTCCGGAAAGCGCAGGTCGTTGCAGTTGATCAGCCCGTAGGGGATGCCCTGAATGGTGACCGCGGTGTAGCTGTCGCCCGGATCCCAGTACTCGTATTCCCCGTTGGGCGCGAAGAGATGGATTTTGTCGTAGCGCGCCACTTCGCGGCCCTTGAACCAGACGGTCATCCGGTTGCGCCGCTCCTCGGAGATCGAGCCGAAAAGAAAAATGGTTTCCGGGTAGCGCTCCGATATGGAAAGAAAGAGCGCCCTCACCAGGAGGGGATCGGCCAGGCGCCGGTAGCCGTGCAGGAAACTTTCCGGAAAAACCACCAGGCCGGCGCCTTCGGAAGCCGCGCGGCAGGCTTCGGCCTCCATCCGCTTCAAATTGGACTCCACGTCCAGGCAAACCCATCGGGACAGGTGAACTCGCATGAGATGGAATATACCACGGTTTTTCCGCCGGGCCGCATGATTCCATGATTCCCGCTGCCTCGCATTTCCTTTTCGGGTATGATGGAAATGCAGGGAGCGGATCGACATGTTTCTGCCGGCAACAAGAGAGGAGATGAAATCCCTGGGCTGGGACCGCCTGGACGTGATCCTGGTCAGCGGCGATGCCTACATCGACAGCCCTTTTATCGGCGTGGCGGTCATTGGCAACCTGCTGGTCCGGGCCGGCTACCGGACCGGCATCCTGGCCCAGCCGGAGGTCCGCGACGGCAGCGACATTTCCCGGCTGGGCGAACCGCGCCTGTTCTGGGGCATCACCGCCGGCGCCATCGATTCCATGGTGGCCAACTATACCGCCCTCCGGAAAAAAAGGCGCCAGGACGACATGACTCCCGGGGGGGAGAACAGCCGTCGCCCGGACCGGGCCGCCATCGCCTACGCCAATCTGGTCCGAAAGTACTTTAAAAATACCCGTCCGCTGGTGCTGGGGGGAGTCGAGGCCAGTTTGCGCCGGGTGGCCCACTACGATTACTGGAGCGATTCCGTCCGCCGCTCGCTGCTGGCCGATGCCAAAGCTGATTTTCTGGTTTACGGCATGGGGGAGAGAGCGGTGCTGGAACTGGCGGGAAGGCTGGATCGCGGGGAGGACCCGCGGGGGATTCGAGGCATCTGCTTCCTGGATCGCGATCCCCCGGCAGATTACCTGCCGCTCCCTTCCTACGAGGAGGTCTGCGGCGACAAGTCGAAGTTCACCGAAATGTTCCGCCTTTTCTACGATAACCAGGATGCGATAACGGCGCGCGGTCTGGTGCAGAAGCAGGATTCGCGCTTCCTGGTTCACAATCCGCCCTCGGCGCCGCTGTCCGAAGCGGAAATGGATGATGTGCACGGCCTGCCCTTCGAGCGACAGGCGCATCCGTTCTGCCGAGGCCGGGGGGAGGTGCGCACCCTGGCCACCATACGGCACTCGCTCATCAGTCATCGCGGCTGCTACGGGGAATGCCGCTTCTGCTCCATTGCCGTCCACCAGGGCCGCACGGTAAGCTCCCGCAGCAGCGCTTCCCTGGTCCGCGAAGCGGAATCCTTTCTCGGGGATCCGGATTTCAAGGGCGTGATCCAGGACGTGGGCGGCCCTTCCGCCAACATGTACGCCATTGAGTGCCGCCGCAAGCTGGAAAAAGGAGCCTGCCGGAGAAAGCACTGCCTCTACCCGTCTCCCTGCCGGCACCTGCCGGTCCGCCACGGGCCCCAGAGGGAGCTGCTGCGCCGGCTGCGCTCGACACCCGGGATCCGCAAGGTTTTTGTCGCTTCCGGGATCCGCTACGACATGGTTCTCTCGGATACCGCGGAGGGCCGCGCCTATCTCGAGGACCTGGTGCGCCACCACGTCTCCGGACAGCTCAAGGTGGCTCCGGAGCACAGCTCGCGCCCGGTGCTGGAGGCCATGGGCAAGCCCGGGTGGAGCGTGCTGCAGGAGTTCAGGAAAACCTTTGACGATCTGAACCGCTCGGCAGGGAAAAAGCAGTTCCTGACCTACTACCTGATCGCCGCGCATCCCGGGTGCGACGAGGCGGCCATGGAGGATCTGCGGCGCGCGGTGACCCGCGACCTGCGGATGAACCCGGAGCAGGTGCAGGTTTTCACCCCCACCCCTTCCACCTTTTCCGCGCTGATGTATTACACCGGAAAAGATCCTTTCACCGGAGAGGAACTTTACGTAGAGCGGGATCTGCGGAAAAAGGAAAAGCAGAAAATGTGCTTGTTCCGCGGCGGCCGGGAGCGACAGGCCGGAAAAACCGGGAAGCACTGCCTGTCTCCCCGGAAAAAGCAGGAAAGAAAATGAAATCGCCTTCCAAAAAGTGGAGAAAATACCTATGCCAAAACAAATAATAAAGGTGGAAGCCGGGAAAAAAACCCTATCCGGAAAACACCTGTCGCGGCGCCGGTTCCTTTGTGCCGCAGGCTTCGGAGCCGCTTTTCCGGTCCCGGCCCACGGTGCCGAAGCGGAGCAGGCCCCTAAGGTGATTACCGTACGCGGCCCGGTTCCGGCATCGAAACTGGGTGTGACCCTGACGCACGAGCACGTTATGGTCGACTTTATCGGCGCGGACAAAGTTTCCCGGGACCGCTACGATCCGGAAGAGGTGTTCCGGGCTGTCCTTCCTCATCTGAAAAGCATTTACCGGCAGGGGTGCCGGACGCTGATCGAATGCACGCCGGCTTACCTGGGCCGGGACGTGCAGCTGTTGGAGCGTCTGTCCAAGGCCGGCGGCGTGCGGCTGCTTACCAATACCGGCTACTACGGCGCCGCCGATGACAAAAGCATTCCTCCGCACGCTTACCGGGAAACCGCGGATCAACTGGCCGGAAGGTGGATCGAAGAATTCCGGAGCGGAATCGAGGGAACCAAAATTCGTCCGGGATTTATCAAGACGGGCGTCGACCGGGGATCCCTGTCGCCGATCGATGCAAAACTGGTTCGGGCCGCTGCCATCGCCCATCGCTCCACGGGTTTGACGATTGCCTCCCATACCGGCGACGGCAAGGCGGCGCTGGAGGAGCTGGACATTCTGCGCGAGGAGGGGGTGGCGCCTCAGGCCTTCGTCTGGGTTCATGCCCAGAACGAAGCGCGCACCGATGTGCACCTCGAGGCGGCCGCCCGCGGCGCCTGGATTTCATGCGACGGCATCCGCCCCGAAAGCCTTGACCGGCATCTGAACCTGGTCCGCTTCCTGATCGACCGGGGACGGATCGGGAGCATACTGATCTCGCAGGATGCCGGATGGTATCGGGTGGGGGAGCCGGGCGGAGGAAAATTCCGTCCCTTCGATTTTCTTTTTCTCGAATTTCTGCCGAAATTGAGACAGTCCGGTGTTTCGGAAAGCCAGATCCGCACGATTATGGTCGGCAATCCGGCCCGCGCCTTTGCGCTGGGAAAGCGGCTCCTGGGGAAGTGACCGTGACCGCCGCCGTCTAGGTCGACGGTCGCAACCCGGGCACCCTATGGAAAACGCCGTGCCGCGTGCGCTACCCCGGGTAGGTGGATTTTTTTGAAAACCAGCGCTGTAAGGGCTGCGCATCCACCTGCAGTAGCCATCTTCTTTCGACCAGCCCTTTCGCCTTTCTTCCTGTAAGCCCGATCATTTCACAGGAAGAGGGAAAGATCAGGAAGGAAGAAAGAAGCAATCAGGGCATTTCGGATGGGGAAAGGGACTTTTTACCGGATTATCAATCCTGATCATCTCGCAAAAAGTCCCGCACCTGTGGATTTCCGTTGGAGAAAGCCCTGGAAGGGCTTCGGAACACAGCCCGGGGTTGGCGCGCTTCGCGCCTACCCCGGGTAGAGATGCACGGAGA
>CAINFC010000238.1 GCA_903847975.1 uncultured Acidobacteriota bacterium
CTTTTCGCTGTTTGCCGCTCTGGGTGGAGTACTGGCCGCCTCTCTATTCAAGGACCGGACGATGTCGCCTGCCTATCCCCAGCCGGGCTACGTCCCTCCGGCCCCCGTCCCGCCTCCTCCGGTCCCCATGCCGCCCCTGCCGGATCTCCCCTCTGCCGGGCCCGAGCCGGAAGAACCGGGAGGCTCCGCTTCGCCGGCCCGAAACCCGGAGGAAGACCGGTAGCCGCTTTACCAGCGGATCCGGTAGTTTCCAGACACCGGATTTTTCCGGGTAATGATCAATCGCGCCTGTTCCGGAATGTAGTCCCAGTCTTTTCCTGCTGCCAGGGACTGGCCATCGCAGGTTACGGCCGCCGGAGGGGAGGGGACCAGAATTCTTAATCGATGAGGTTTCCCGCTGCCCTGCAGGCGGATTTCCAGCGGATTGCCTTCGGAGACCTCTACCTCGAGCAAACCGCTGCCGTCGGCATGTACCACCCTGGCGCTGCTTTTTCCGCGGGGATAAATGTTCAGGGTCAGGTACCCGGACCAGCTTTCCTCGCCGATGCCGGAATAGGAACGGGAAATATTCATGGGGAGAATGGCACCGTCCCTTACAAATACAGGGTATTCGGCCAGCGGGAAAGTCCGCCTCATGGGCTTCCCTCCTTCCAGGAGCCTGCGGTCATCGAAAAGATAGCGCCAGTTCCCTTCCGGTAAATCCAGGGTCCACTCCTGCCTCGAATCGTAAATCGGGCTGACCCATAATTCCGGCCCGAAATAATAGGCAAACGAGCTCCTGGAAACCGGCCGCATGAACGGCCCGGCGCCCTGGTGGGCCTCCGCCACGGCGGTGTAAATGTAAGGCAGCAGTTCGGTATGCAGCCATGAGAAGCGGCGTATGATTTCCCTTTCTTCGGGGCTGCGGCGACTCATCCGTCGCTCCCCGTGGCCGCCATTCAAAAACAGTCCGCAGAAGGCGGAAAACTGCGCCCAGCGGATATAAAGGTCGGCGGGAATGGGCTCTTTACCGTGGTATCCGCCGATATCCGATCCGATCACCGCGTATCCCAGCCGGGCGCTGTCCAGGATGCAGCGGATGGCCCTTTGCAGCCCGTGATCCCCGTCCTCCCAGGAGTGCCGATTGTCTCCCACCCATGCTACCGGCGCGGCATCCACGGGAGCGAACCCCTCGGGATGAGCCCACGGCAGGGGGCTGTCGATAGAGCGGGCCAGGGTTACGAACTCCGGGTTGACGGAACGTCCGAACCGGTACTCTTCACGGTAGTAGTGGTCCATGTAGGTGCGGGTGGTCCACCATCCCTGCGAGGTTGACTGAAAAGGCAAGGGAATGCCGGCCCAGCGGGAGGAAAAGAAGGTGCAGGTTCCGTCCAGCTTCCATCCGTCAATTCCCCACTCCAGGAGGGGCTTCTGCAGCCCCTGCCACCATTCCCTCGCTCTGGGGTTGCTGTAGTCGAGAAGAGCACCTTCCCCTTTCCACCAGCGCAGCGGCGTCTCCGGTCCTACCAGGAAGCCGCTGTCCCCTGCCTGCCTATACCAGTCAGCGGAATCCCGGATCCTGGTATCTTTGCTGAAGCGGTCCACCATGCTGGTCATCCAGAGAACCACCCGAATCCCCTTTTTTTCCAGGTCCTGAAAGAATCCCTGCGGGTCGGGAAACCGGCTGGTATCCACCTGGAAATCGTTATACCGATCGGACCAAGGGCTGTCAATCAGGATGGTCCGCACCGGAAAATCGAGGCGCCGGTAGTCTTCAAGCAGCTCGAGGGTGGAGGCGGCGGTGTTCCGGTCATCCTCCCAGACCCAGCATTCCAGGGCCCAGGGAGGGGTTAGCGGCGGTCTCCCCTGACCGAACGAGCGGATGGGAAATCCCCAGAACGGATAAAGAAAAAGGCTGAGGGCCAGAAAGGCAGCCAGGCCGGCAACCCATGCCAAGCGCCGCAGGAGGCGGAAAAGGCGCGCCCCCCGGCCGGGTCGCGAATTCTGCTTGCCAGGAATAGCGATCCTCGGTGCAATCATGCGGCCGCTCAATGGCTGGTCGCCGGCAGCAGGCGAATAAATTTTCCCTGCAGTTCCATGGTCATTCCCCAACCGAACGGTTCGGTCACCTGGAGAGCCGCTGTGATTTCGTGTCTCCCGGGGCTGATTTTGCGGCGAACCTGCTGGGCACCCGGCTGGATCCATCCGCGCTCCGCTTCGTTGGCCAGCCCCTGGAACCGGTTTGTGCCGGTAAAGAGAATTTCCTGATCCAGAGCCAGGGTAAGTTCGTCGCTGAACCCGAAGCGCAGTGTGATCTCCGTGGGCCTCTCCGCTTCAAAGCGCCGAACCAGCCTCGCCGGCACCTTGGCGGGAAGCAGATACCGGTTGAGATTGAGCACGCCGTTCGGCTCGCAGAAAAGGGCGCCGTAGCCTTTCATGCCCCACTCCCGGATCAGGCCCGCAGGCAGCTTCGGCTTCGGACCGGTCGGGCTCAATGGGCGGGGATCCCCCATTCTCAGGTTGCGGAAAAAGGCCGGCTTGTAGCTCCAGAGGCCCACCCGCCCGCTCCGCTTTTCGTGGGCCAGGGGGCCCAGCCGGACCGGCCTCTGGTCCCCAACCTGCACCGATAACCCGGAGCCGGATACATCCACCCGAAAGGCGAACCACTTCTGTTTGGAAAGTGCGGCAGTCGCCTGGTACGCGGGACCGCAAAAGATCTGCCAGGTATTGCTGCCCAGGAACACCGGATCATATTGAACCGCATCCCGCTTGCCGCCCAGATGAGGTGCCGCATAGGCCAGTTCAAAATCATTGGCGCCTGCGGCGCGGAAAACGAGGCCCGGATAGCAATCTTCTTCCGCCAGGATCTCCGCCTCGAGGCTGAGATTCTCCGCCTGCAGGTCGCGAGCCAGGGCGAGGCCGTCCAGAATCATGGCACTGCCGCCGTCGCGTTGCACCAGCTCTCCCTTCTGGCAGAAAAGCTCCCAGCGGTCCAGGGAATCGAGGGCCACCGGCCTGCCGGGCGGGGCTGCCTTGGGCTGCGAAAAGGAGGGTTTGGAAGACCATGCCGCAGCCGCCATCCCGACCGCTCCGGCAATCCATTTCCTACGCTGCATACCTCAATGAATCACCCAGGCATCGTGGATCACATCGAACTCAATTCCAAGCTTAAAGTAGTCCGCATTCCTATGATCGCGAATGATCATCCGGACCTTGGCCGGACTCTCGAACTTCTTGAAGGCCCGTATCTGGATTGTGCTGCCGATCTGAAGAATATTGCGGGTCAGGACCAGAGCTCCGGTCTTGCTGACATCCTCGGTATAGGTTTCTTCCTCAAAGTAGTTCCCGGAAGCATCCAAACCTACCAGCTGAACCGGAACGCGCAAGGAAACCCTTTTTTCCTTTCTCCTGATTCTCCAGTATTGCTCCATGGTCCGGTAATATTGTGAAAAGGGGGTTCCTGGTGCCTTACCTGTCGTTCCTCATATTCCTATGGATTGTATCAAAGGAGTGCCCTCCTTGCGTGGCTGGCAGAGCGTAAAAAAGCGCAATTCGCATTTTTGCGCTATCTATTGGGAGTCATTTCCCGGAGGGAGCCTGCCTGGAACCCGATCCCTCCGCGGACGGTCTGGCCGGCCCGCTGTAAGGAGCCGCTCCCGGAAGGTTTTTCCCCTTCAGGCTGACCGACAGGAGTCGTGGATCGCTGGTCCGGGGAGCCTCGATAATTCCATGGTAGCGCCCCATCCAGTAATCCTCCAGCCAGCCTACGGCGGGGGTAACCGTTCTCCCGCCGCTTCCTCCGTCGTAACGAAGAGCGGATCGGGATTCCCACATCGACTCCGATTCGCGGGGAGAGATTCCTTTTGTTCCGCCCTGGTAGGGAACATAACCGGGCTCCGGGGCCAGGTCGCTGCGATGGGAATTGGTGTAGCTATGGTTCACCGTGTCCAGGGACCATTCCCGCAAGTGAGCGACGGCGCGCTCGGCCTCGCAATCGTTGCCGGTCAGACCGCCATATACGAAGTTGAAAAAAGAAACATGCTGCATGCGCATGACTTCCCAGCTGCGCTCCAGGCTGCGCAGGTAAATGGAAAGATATTCTGGCGAACGGGTGTACCGCAGGAGTGCATAGTAGCAGCGGAAGGCAAGCTCGTCATCCCAGGGGACCACCGATTCGGGAGGGAAAGTCAGCTTTTGCCGCCAGGTGAAAGAGGGGTACCCCCAGCGGACCAGCTGGTCGAATCCATGCTGGAATTTGGCATCCCCGGTCAGCGCCAGAGCGGTCTGCATGTACGTCTGCGCTTCCATCCCGTTCAAACCGCGGGCGGAAAAACCGTAAGGCTTGAGGAGGTAATCCGGGTCCCAACGCCCCCAGCGGGTCGGTTTGCCGTCCATGTCGCGAAGGACCCAATGGTTGTCGATCACGTGGGAGGCGATCCGGGCAATATGCTCCCGGGCCCGCTCTTTTTCCGCGCCCTGGGCAACCAGGTCGTAGAAAAGCGACACCGAATAGATATGGCCATTGACCTCATCGCTGGAGGTATCGCCCTTCCAGAGCCAAAGACCATCCGGGGAGCTATACCATTTGGCGGGCAGGCCGCCGGAGCCCCGCTCCGAGCGGTGCCCCTTGTCTCCCGGGACCGACCAGATGGCCCGGGCCACAAAGCCGCTCATGGGTGTAATGTCATCGAGCCAGACCATTGCCTGAAAAGCGTTACGGGCTTCCTCCCGGTCCTGCTCCCGGCCGGTAACCGCATATTTGAAGGACATCGCCGCAAGGTAGTGGGCGGTGTGACCTCCGTCGTTATCGCTGATTTCCCGGAGCCAGCTTTGGCTGCCGGCATCCCAGTAGAGCTTGTGAACAAAGCCCAGACGTTTGTAGCCGCGCGCTTCCAGGTCCTGCTCAAAATAGGACGCCTTTTTAACGAGCGTATAGGGCTCGTAGCGAATGATGCCCAGGCCGCCGCTGGTGGCGATGTAAATGTTGGCACCTTCGGTGGCAATGCCATAGACATAATCGCCGGGAAGCCAGTGCTGGGCACCAAAAAAATGCCATTCGCGCTCGGTCTTGCGGATGGCGCCGCGCGAAGTTCCGATCCACAGGTCGTTGTCCATTCCCTGCGCCAGGCAGGTCAGATCCTCGAAGGGCAGCCCGTCCTTCCCCTGAAGCCCGGTGGCGGCCATGCCTCGCAGTACCCCGAGACCGCGGTCGGTAGCCAGATACAGCCGGCTTCCCTGGGCGTGCATGGCTCGAATCTTCGCGGAGGGCAACGATCCCCAGTCCATCGGGTCTTCCACGAAAACCGGGCCGTCGAGGGCACCGATCCCGCGGGGTCCCATGACATATAGGGTTCCGCTGTAGGAGGCAATCTCCTGAATCGGCCCGATCCGGATGGGATCGGCCAGGACCTGGGTTCCGTCCTCCATCTGGAAAGTGGAATCGCTGCTCAGGTATCCTTTTTCCGGCTTGATGCTCCGGAATCCCGTCTGGACAAAGCGGAACAGTTCGTCCCTGGTTGCCCCGTACACTTCCCCCCAGTGGAGGCACAAGGATACGAAAGGCCTGGAGTCGACCGCATGCCAGGCTTCCTGTCCCGGAAGAAGGCGATGCACGCCCGATTCCGCCAGAGCCCAAAGCGCTCCCCCTCCCGCCCAGATCTTGCGAACCTTGGCCGGGCTTCCCGCAAGAGGGCGCAGCGCGCCTTTTTCCAGCACGAAAAGACCGGCCGCCTGAACCGCATACAGGCGCCCCTCGAGGCAGGCCACCGAGGTCAGGGCAGCCGGGGTGGCCACTTTCTCCCCGACTTCCTGCAGGTAAACCTCATCGGGAACGGGTTTCCAGTATACTTTCCCTTCCGGCAGCACCGGGGGCGGCACGGCAAAAGCAAACCGGGCCCAGGCCCAGAGCGCCGCGCTGACCAGCAGGATAACTTTTTGACGCAGGGGTGATTTCTTTCCGAGAGGATACGAATGGCTCATAGCGTTGTGTTGTCCGGAATCATGACGCCTTTTGGAATGACAATGATCCCGTCCCGGATGTAGAAAAGATCATGGTCCATGTCACCGTGCTTCCCTTCCGGGGAAATGACACAGTTTTTGCCTATCCGCGTGTTTTTGTCGATAATGGCTTTGCGGATGCGGGTGCCCGCCCCGATGCCCAGGGGGATCGGCTGCCCGAGGTCCGGCCTCTCCTCCTCAAAATAGTCGGCCCCCATGATGATGGAATCTTCCACTACCGCTCCCCTCCCGACCACGGAGCGATTCCCGAGAAGGCTGTGCCGGATCACCGATTTCTGGATGTAGCAACCGGCGCACATCACCACCTTGTTCAGCGAACTGGACTCCACGGTGGTGGGAGGAAGGTTGCGGGGACGGGTATGAATAGGCTCGCGGGCGTCAAAGAAATTGAACTTCGGATTTCTTTCGCAAAGGTCCAGATTGGCCTGATAAAAAGCCTTAATCGTTCCGATGTCTTCCCAGTAGCCCTGGAAAATATAGGCGTGGACACGGTGCTTCTGAATGGAAAGAGGAATGATATCCTTTCCGAAATCCATCATCTCCGGATTCTGGTTCAGCACCTGGTGCAGTACTTCCCGGTTAAAGATGTAAATGCCCATGGACGCCAGAAACAGCTCCTGTCCGGGTCGCTGCCCCAGGCTTTTAAGCGTGACGGAATCCAGCTTCAGGCGGTCCAGCAGGTGTTTTTCCTTGGGCTTTTCCACGAATTTCTGAATGCGCATGTCGGAACTGATCTGCATGATCCCGAATCCGCTGGCCGGCTCACGGGTCACAGGAGTGGTACTGACGGTTATCTCCGAGCCGAACAGGAGGTGCTGGGCGATCAGATGCCGAAAGTTCATGCGGTAGAGCTGGTCCCCGGACAGAATAACCACCAGGTCGTGCGTTTCGTTGTCAAAGTGGCTGAGGTTCTGCCGGACGGCATCCGCGGTTCCCTGATACCAGCCCGAGTAGTTCTGGGATTGGGTGGCGGCCATAATCTCCACAAAACCGTTGGAAAACTCATCGAACTTGTAGGTCCGCTGGATGTGCCTGTGCAGCGACATGCTGTTGAACTGGGTCAGCAGATAAATCTTGCGCAGGTCCGAGTTCAGGCAGTTGCTGATCGGGATATCCACCAGCCGGTACTTACCACCCAGTGGTACAGCAGGCTTGGCCCGATCCTTGGTCAGGGGAAACAGGCGCGTTCCTGCCCCTCCTCCCATAATCACAGCAACAGCACGTTTTCGCATCGCGGGACTTGTACTTGTGACCATAGATACTTCCTTTTTATTTCGCTCTGCAAGAATATTACCTTATTTCCCCGGACAGCAAGAAAAGATTTGCCTTCCGGAATTGCAGCCCATGAAAAGAGCCCATAAAAAGGACACCTGTTTTCCGGATTTTCTTCCCGGTCTTCCTTTTCTTCCTGTGAACCTTCTCTTTGCACAGGAAGGCGGGAAGGTCAGGAAGCGGAGAGGAGGCCGTCAGGGCCTATCGGAGGCGGAGCGGAGCGGAGAGCCGCCGGGCTGCATTTCTCAAGGCAGATAGGGCTGGGGGCCGGTGTTCTCCACGAAACGCCGCAGACCCTCTTCCAGGGCCGGGCGTGTAGCCAGGTCGCAGAAGATTTCGATCTCCCTCGCCAGCTCTTCCCGGGGCAGTGTCTTGATAAACCGCTTGGCTTCCGCCCGCGTCCCGGCATCGAACTTGACCTGCTGGGCTGCCATACTGCGGGCTACGGCCAGGGCCTGACCTTCGGCGACCAGCTGGGACACCATTCCGATCGCCTGGGCGCGAGCCGCATTCATGCTTCGGCCGGTAAGCAGCAGATCCCGAACCAGGGCGTTGCCCAGATCCCTCTTCAAGCGCGGAATCCCCCCGAATCCGGGAATCAGCCCCAACCGCAGCTCCGGAAAGCAGAAGCGCGCCGTTTTGTCGGCGACAATCAGATCGCAGGCCAGAGCCAGCTCGAAACCGCCCCCGAAGGTGACGCCCTGCACTGCGGCGACCGTCATCAGGGGTGTCATGTCTATGGAGTTGATGACTCCATGTATTCTTTCCAGGAACTGCCGGATGCCCGAACGCCTTTCCTCCCGGGTCAATCCCTGAATGCCGCGCCAGAGCTCGCGGAGATCGGCTCCTGCCGAAAAGCCGGAACTCAGGCGGCTGTAGAGGATCAGCGCCGAGCAGCTGGCGGCCAGGTCGGGCAGGGCTCGGACGAAATGCTCCAGCTCGGAAAGCATGGTGGTGCCGATTTCGTTGCACGGCAGATGGTGCAGACCGAGCTCGACGATTCCGCCCTGCAGTTCCCACGAAAGCGTTTGTCCCTGCCAGCCGTTCATAAAGCCTCTTTTCTCGCCCCGGCCGGGGGTCGGGAAGCGGAATACATTTCCTCTACCAGGGCCGCCCAGCGACGGAGAATCGAATCACGCTTCAGCTTTCCGTTGGCTGTCAGCAGACCGTTTTCTATGGTGAAAGATTCCGGCAGGCACCGGAAGGCTCGAATTCGCCTGTAATGCGGCAGGGATTCATTCAGTTTCGCCAGGGCGCTCTCCACGCTGCTTTCCTCCATCTCCCCCGTCAGGAGGACCGTGATAAAACTCCTCCCGTGCCCCACCAGCAAGGCCTGCCTGGCTCCGGGAATGGTTTTGAGCAGGGATTCCTCCAGGGGCTCCGGGGCAATGTTGTGCCCGGAGCTCAGGATCAGCAGGTTTTTGATGCGGCCGATAATCTGCCAGTTTCCACCCTCATCCACGGTCCCCTGGTCACCGGTGCGGAACCAGCCATCCAGAAAAGAGGCGGCCGTTTCCGCGGGCCGGCCCCAATAGCCGGAAAAAATATGCGGCCCCCGGACCAGGATCTCATCCTGCGGACCGAGCTTCATCTCCGTTCCCTGAATAGCCGGCCCGGCCATGCCCGGAATCACATGATCCGGATGGTCCATGGTACAGATGGCGGTCGTCTCCGTAAGACCGTAAACCTGCAGCACCCGTATGCCCATCCCCATGAAAAACTGCTGGGTCTCCAGAGCCAGAGGAGCGGATCCGCAGATCAGGGCGCGCAGGCCACCGCCCATTTTTTTACGGACTGCCTTGAAAATCAGCTGATCGGCAAGCACCTTCCAGAGCAGGTCACCCATCCGGGCGCGACCTTCTCTCTCCCGGGCCAGGGCAGTGAGTGCTTTCCGGAAGATGGCCAGGCCAAGGCCGCCGCGCTTTTGCACCGCTTCTTCCATGCCTTTCCGGACGCGCTCCAGGAGCACGGGGACATTCAAAAAATAATCGGGCGAAATCCGCGGAAGATCATCGGTAATGCGATTTAGATCGGTGCACAGGCTGAGCCGGCTGCCCCGCAGAAGACTGGTGAGCATCAGGATCCAGGAGCCGGCAAAATTACAGGGCAGATAGTGGTAGACACGGTCCGGCCGGCTTCCCGATCCTCGCATCAGGGTGCTCAGCCGGTCGTCGGTACAGAAAAGCATGTGATCCAGGTTGGCAACGGTCAGAACCACTCCTTTGGCCTCACCCGAGGTCCCGGAGGTGTAGATGATCGTGACTCCATCCGCACCCGGACGCCGGATCGTCCTGCCAAACCCGGCCGCAGCCGGCGGGGCACCGGAACCGGAGCTTTGAAAGGCCTCATCCAGCAGGATGGCATTGGATATATCGTCCAGGAAACCCGCCAGGCTCTGGCGCATGGCCTGGTCCTGGCAAAAAACCAGAGCGGGCCGGCAGTCCCGAATCATGGCGGCCAGCTCCGCAGGGGCCTGGCGCGCATACAGGGGAACAAAAAGAGCCCCGTGGGCCATGACCGCCAGGTTGACCGCCGTCCAGCGCAGGCTGTTGGGTGCAATCAGCACGCAGCGATCCCCCGGTTGGATCCCCTTCTCTTCCAGGATCAGACGGACCGAACGGACCAGCTCCAGGAGCTGCTTCCCCGACGCGGATCGTAGCTCTCCCTCCCGGACTTCCTCCTGAAATATACGGTCCGGTTCTTCCTCCAGGCGTTGCAGTATTTTTTCAATGAAATTCATGGTTCCCCCGATCTACCTCTTTTGGGCCGGGCGATCAGGATGAAAATCTTTCCATGAGTCCATGGAGAGGGGGACTCAGAGGAGGCAGGTACTCTTCCCAGGAGCGCACCCCGCCGGCCAGAGGGAAATCCGGGTAGTTGCGCCGCACCTGGCCCTCCATGTAAACTCCCATCCGGGCCATCATTTTGATGTTTTTGGCTACGGTGCATCCGATCCCCTGACTGATTTCTTCGGATTCCCTGTCCATGCAGCGCAGGACTTCGAGCAGCCGCGGCTCGAGGTCGGCATCGTCCACCTGCAGCAGAAGATGCGAGTGCCCTCTCTCCTGCATGAGATTTCGGATTCTTTCGTCCATGGTGACTCCCGCCGAGGGGAACAAGGCCGGCATGGCGGTCACGATTCCGTGATATCGGGAGGACACCAGGCGGTGGCAGCAGCGCAGAATACTGACCAGCTGATACATGTCATAATCGTCGGAAGTCAGGATAGGCACAGGTCCCAGGAATTCCGTCATGTGACGGCAGGCTTTGGCATCCAGCCTTTCCATGGCAATCAGCACCGGAAACACCTGCCGGTCGCGGCGGTAGGCCTGAATCGCCTGGGACATTCCTTTCAGATACCGGCGATACTTCTGGGTCACGGCCCGGCCGGAATTGTGGAAGTAAATCGTCCGGTAGTGGCTGTCCTTATAGGCTCCGGCCAGAAGCCGCAGCGCATATTTACCCACGGCCGCCCGAACCGGCCACCAGAAGGGATTGATCGGGCAGACGGCCAGCACCGGAGTTCTGCCGTCCCAGCCGATTCGCCGCAGTTCCCTGCTTCCGTAATCCGGCGGAAGAGGCTCAAAGGTCCAGGCCGTATCCGTACCCAGCTCGGAGGAAATTCCCAATTCCCGTAAAATGGCCATGGATTCCACGTTCCGGGTAATGATCAGGGACTGGGCGCAATACCTCCGGCACATCCGGGCCAGCAGGGGATCCATCTGGCCGGCCTCCGCCCCATAGCCCACCGAGAGTTTGTTCTGCGCCGACGAGATTCCCAGCGACCCGATCATCATGGTCGTCAGGGCATTGGCGAACTTGCTCTTGAACATGGACCCTTCGCAGGCCACCACTCCATCATGCTGCGGCACTTCCCGGGCCAGAAAAGGAGGGAAAACATCCGGCAGGTGCACCTGCCGGGTTCCCGGGAAATAACCTTTCGAAAGGGCAAAATTCTGAGACATGATGCTGAATTCGGTGTGGTCCGCCCCCAGGATGTGGCGAATCTGGCGAAGCATCTCCTCCACGCTCACGTCGGCCCCGGTGTTGCGGGTGCCGTTGTAGCCGGCAAAAAGCAGTTTGAGTTTCCGGCCCGGCCGCCAGCGGCTGCCGCGGCCCACCATCCATTTCCACTTGGCCAGCTCGATGATCCCGCTGACCCAGGCTTCCAGTATCAGGTCCATCATTCCGCTACCCTTCCTTTTTCTGCGGCCACGGCACGTGCGGAAATTGAAAATTGTTTTCCAGGCTGAATTGCAACAGAGGGTAACAATATTCCGTGAACGGCTTCGGGGCATGCCCCAGTTCGGCTACCACCCGGCGATTGTCGAAGACGGTGTTCCAGGTGAGATACGGCATGAAAACCTTCATGAGCGAAGCAAGCCGGCTGATTCCCAGCGACCTTCGCGCAGCCAGAAAATCGACCAGGGAAACGAACGGTTTTTCCGTGGAGGGTAGAAACAAGGGAGGGCGCCGGTTTTGTTTCTGCGCCAGAACCCCGGTCAGCTGCCGATAGGTCGGGGACTCGGCACCCGAAGAAAGGTGAAACAACCGGACTCCGGGGGTGCGGTCCAGATGAAGCCGGGCGATGGCCTCTGCGACGAAATCCACGTTGACGATATCCACCCGGTCGTCGGGGCGCAAGGGCAGGAAAGGCAGCCGGGCCAGGAATACAAAGGCCCGCACCATGTCGAACTGAGTGGTCCGGCCGTGTCGGCTGTCCCCCAGAACAATGCTGGGACGGAAAATATTGATCGGAATTCCGGCCAGCAGCTCCTGAATCATATGCTCGCAGTATTTCTTGGTCCGGGCGTAGGGATCGTAATCCGAGCGCTCCCAGTCGACCGCTTCCGCTTCCTGCACGACCTGGTCCTGGCGCTGCCCGGCCACCGCAACGGTGCTTACATGGCTAAAGCGCTCCAGTCCGTGATCCTGGCGGGCTCTCATGGCTAGCTGGACCATTTCCAGCGTGCCGCGCAGATTGATATTCAGGCAGGACTTTTCCGAGCGGCGGTTGAGCGAAGCGGCGCAATGAATGACCGAGCCGGTGGTGCGCACCAGTTCCCGATAGGCCTCTTCTTCCAGGCCGAAGCGGGAGGAGGTCAGATCCCCGAGGAAAGTGTGGACCCGGGTTTCCATCCAGTGGCGAAAAAGAGGAAAATCCACGTGCAGCTGCCAGGCGTGCCAGAGACGCTCCCAGGCCTCCTGGCGGTTACGGGCCCGGACCAGAAGATTCAGATTTCCTTCCGGGGAAAAGGTAAGCAGGTTCACTGCGGCGTGCGCGCCGATATACCCGGTAGATCCGGTCAGGAAGATGTTCATAACGGGGAAGGACCCTCCGAGGGCGTCCGGGCCGGGGACGGCAAAGACTCGCCGCCGGGCTCCGCATCCAGCCGGAAGGATCGGTTGCGCCTGTGCTCCAGCGGGCGCTGCTCGATGAGCGGGTAGCACCATTTGCGCAGCGCCGGCACGTGAATGTTGATCCAGTAATCCCACCAGTCAAAACCGTAAACGTCATACAGAAAGGCCTGGCGCTCTTCGGCAGGGAGGGCTGCCGACAGGAATTCCACGTGGTCCGACTCGAAGATATGCTGGTTGTGCAGAATGAAGGGCTCGTAAAGCTCCACGATCGCCTCAACCCTTTCCAGTCCCCTTTCCTTGCGGATCAGGCTTTTCTGAAGGGAGGGCACCGCCTGGCTGAGATGGCGGACCGACCGTATCAGGGCCTTCTGGCGGGGTACGGACAGGACCTGGTAGCGGGTTTTGGAGACGGAAATGGTATCGAATCGGGCGCGCAGCCAATACTCCAGCCCTTCCTGGGCCCGGTAATGCTTGCGGTGCGCCAGCCCGGTCAGCTCGATCGAGCGTCGCATGTTGCAGGGGTTTTTGGCCGAGGAGGCCAGTTGGTACACCCTCTGGTGGCACCGGGTCACCAGCGCCGCGGCGATCAGAGTCATCCCGCGGCACACCAGGTCGACGGGAACCATGTCGAGGCATTTGTTTTCGTCGGAAGGCAGCTGCCGGAAATAGGTCCCCAGCAGGTAGGAAAGAGGGGCTGAGGTGTTGACGCCTTCGTTCCAGCCGGAGAAGGGCTGCCCGGTGGAAGTTTCCACTATGCTGGGCCGGACGACGGCAATGGGCAGATCCGGTGCTCTTTCGGCGATCAGGGACTCCGCCAGGCTTTTAGTATAGGTATAAATATTGGGCCACCCCCAGTGCTGGGCACGCTGCAAGCCCAGATCGACCAGCTTTTGGCGGAACCAGCGCTGCCGCCCTTTTCGCAGCTGCACCTCCAGAGCAGAACCCTCGAGGGCAGCTTCTCCGGTCTTGCGCTCCTTAAGCTGCTCGATAATCTCCCGGGTGGCAGCTTCCCCGTCGGCCTGCCCTTCGAGATCGGTGATCCGGGAATAGACATCCTTCAGCTCCTGCTCTACATCGAATTCCGGCATGACCTTCGGGGTGTAGTTCCGTTCGGATATCTCGGCAATGCGCCCGTTCTTCATCCCGGCCACAAAACAGGTAGACAAATGCATAAGACCCGCGCGGCGGCAGCGGCGAAGGAATTCGACCGCCCGCAGAGGCGCTTCCACATTGGCCGACAGGGCACTGCGCAAATCGGGATTAAAATCGGTCAGACCCGAACTGTTCACGATCAGGTCCAGATCCCGGATCAGCGTCTGCTGCCGGTCTTCCGAGAGGCCCAGGTCCTCCCGGGTAAGGTCCCCTTCCAGAATTTCGATCTTCTGCTGAAGGAAGGCCGGGAGCGATTCGCCGTATTTCTCAAAAAGGGAATCGAAAACCGGCGATTCCTCCACCATTTTTTCAAAGCGCCGCAGTGCGGAAGCGGACCGCTGCCTGCGGATGAGCAGATAGATTTTCCCGATTTCCGGAAGATCCTCAAGAAGCTGGACCAGCCACACTTTTCCGATAAATCCGGTGACCCCGATGAGCAGAATATTTTTACCTGCCAGGTTTCCCTTGACGGAAAAAGGATCGGGCGAGCCGCCGGCCGAAAAATCGACGGCCGGGTAAGAAATCAGACCCGTGTCGCGCCGGGCAGGGATGCTGCACTCCAGCAGCTCAGGAAGCTCGAAAGGAAAGCCCAGATCCCGGTGGAGTTCTTCGTCCGTCAGGCGCCCGTCCGGCTTTCGCCGGCGGATCCGCGCAAACAGTCCGCGCGGACGCACGACAGGCCCAACCAGGCGACCGGTGGCCAGACCGTCACGGAAGTCCAGGCGGTTGGCCAGAAGTTCCTTGACACCCAGATGCACAGCCAGAGGACGCATGACATGCTCCAGGCCCTGGCTGACCAGAACAATCCTTTCCCCCAGGCTCAGCCGCTGTTTCAGGCACTCGATCCCCTGGGCCCGGAGGTGAGGCTGCATATTATATTGGAAATATTCCTCCCCGAGAAGATCGAGCCGGTCCCGGCTGATTCCCCGGAGCAGCAGATGCAGCAGGCGGGTGGCAAAAGACCGGCTGCCGGCATAAAGCAGCGGTCGGAAGAGAGCAGACACAAAGAGCAGACCTCGACGGATCCACCGTTCCGTAAAGCTTTGCGCGTTCCAGGTGAAAAAAGCAACCGGGCGGACTGCACTCAGGTTCAGCAGGCTGCCCTCCACCCTCCAGTAGACAGGCTTACCCGAGGCGCCCTGGGATACGCCCTGAGGTTCCGAATGAGAAAGCCGGTGGTTCAACTTAATACCCCTGTTTTAGCCGAGCATGCCTTTACTGAAAACGCATAAAAATAACATTCCGGGACGGGGATATCAAGTCAAAAGCGAAGGAGACACAAAAATCAAATGGACGTCCCGCCCTGTTTTCGAAGCTGTGGGTATAGCTTCCGGACGCATTCCGGACAAATGCTGTGAGTAAAATCAGCCTCGGAATGCTCTTTGATATAGGTTTCGATGCGGGTCCAATAGCCCTTGTCGTCCCGGATCTTCTTGCAGTTGGCGCAGATGGGCAGGAGCCCTCGCAGCACTTTGGTCTCATACAGGATGCTTTCCAGGTGGATTAACAGCTTCTGGCGCTCGATCGCGTAAGGGATCGCTCGAGCCAGCAGCCTGGCATCCATATCTCCCTTGACCAGATAGTCCTGAGCTCCCTTCTTGACGGCTTCCAGGGCCAGGGTTTCATCTTCGATCCCGGTCATCAGGACTACGGGAATGGAAGGGAAAGAAGCCTGCAACCGTACAAAGGAATCCAAGCCATAGCTGTCCGGGAGGCTGAGGTCAAGCAGAACCACATCGATACCGCCCTGATTCAACCGCTCCACCGCCGAGGAAAGCTGGCCCACCTGATCGATATGGAATCGGCCCGGTTGCTTTTCCGTCAACAGCGATGTCAATAGCAGGGCATCCTCTGCATTGGCCTCCACAATCAAAACCTGAATGGCCCGGCTGGCCGAATCATCGTTCATAGCTTCGCGGCCTCCTCGTTGAAGAACAATACATTCCCGCGCCTCCCGGCTGCCGGATACGAAAAGCAGCCTTTTTCTTTTTGGATGGCCACCGGAATGGTTGCTTCCGACTCAATCTTACCACTATCATCCTCCTTTTTCTTCCCCCTGATGGCAATAATTCCTTGGCTGGATAGGCTTTACCGTTAACTTCTTGACTACAAACCATTGATCGGATACATTTTGCCGATGCCGACAACCACCGTCAAGGAAGCCGATCCCGACCCGGTCCTAACCCGACTATGATGAAAATCTCATTCCTGCAGATCAAGGATCCTGTCGATGTGGACTATCACGCACCGCTCAGTTTCGGATACCTAAAGTCATACCTGGACGCTTTCCATTCCGGACAACTTTCGCTCTGTATGGAGACCCGGCTGGAAGAAGCCCTGCAATCGGAGCCGGATGTACTGGGAATTTCCTGTTACAGCCAGGACTTCCTGGACGCAATCGCCGCCTGCAGGAAAGCAAAGGAGGCCGGTGTCCCCTGGGTTGTTCTCGGCGGAATGCACATAACCGCATACCCGGAAATGCTTCCGGATTCTGCCGATGTGGGGGTCATCGGAGAAGGAGAAGAAACTTTCAGCGAACTCCTGAAGCATATTTCCTCCGGGACCGGCAGGACAGGAGAACTGAGCAGGATTCAAGGGATCGTTTTTCGGGAGGACAACGGACGGATTCAAATCACCCCGGCCAGATCTGTCCTCTACGATCTGGACCGGCTCCCGGTACCCGATCGGAAATTCATCCAGCAGGAACCAGGACAGATCCCCCACCTGTTCACCTCCCGCGGTTGCCCCTACCGGTGCTCCTTCTGTTCTTCCGCTCACCTTTCGCCGCACTTCCGGCTCCACGGCGCCTCTCGAATCCGGGAGGAGATCCGATTGATTCGAGCGGAATTTCCCGAAACGCGCAGCCTGTTTATCTGGGATAATCTTTTTATCGCCAATCGAAGGCGCCTTGCCGAGCTTTTCCAGCTCCTCCGGGAAGAGCCCTTCTTCCAGGACCTCTCCCTGGCCGTAGCTGTGCGGGCCGAACTGGTGGATGAGGAACTTTGCCTTCTTTTGAAGCAGCTCCATGTTACCCACGCCGGCCTGGGCATGGAATCCGGCACCGATAAGATTCTGAAAATGCTGAAGGCCCCCAACTCGAGCGTGGCGCGAAACCAGGCGGCATTGGATCAGCTGCACCGGCATGGCATTCAGTCCATTTGCAGCTTCATTGTCGGCCACTTTGATGAAACCGAATCCGATGTTCTGGCCACCTATAATTTTCTGCTGGAGAATTACGGCCAGGGGAAAATAAGCGGCCACGACATGAATATTCTGACTCCTCTGCCCAAAACTCCTCTCTGGGATTGGGCCCGGAAGCATGGGTACGTAACCGAGGACAACTTCGCCTGGAACCGGCTGCGCTATGCCGCGGTGCGGTCCAACAATCTGAACGGGGACATCCGGCAGTGGGCGGAAGGAAGGGCGCGCAATCAGAGCATCTACCTGAACGGGCACCATATCCCGCTGGAGCGCATGTACGAGATTATTTCCTTATGCGAGGGAAAGATCGATTCGCGGGATTTCTCCCTGGTGGATTCTGCGGGAATGGCCCGCGGGTAATCACCTCGGTCAGGGACGGTGCCAGCGCACGGCTGGCTCGGAAAGAGGCGAAATTCGCAGCCGGTCGCTGTAGGTGATCCAGCCTTGCGGGGAATCGTACCTCAGGCGAACGTCGAAATCGTCCGGGCTGCGGTTGCGCAGTCGGCCGCGGGGCGGAAGCTCCCAAAACCCTCTGCCGGTGAGGAACAGGTACCGCCCTTCCCGATATGGGCCCGCTTCCCACTCGATCCACCCTTCGGAAGCGTCAAAGCGCAAATTCAGAGATAACCTCCGGTCCTCCAGCCTGGACTTCCAGTCGGCGTATTTCAACCGGGCCTCCTCCTCCCCGCGTTTCATGGCGCCGGCAGCGGGATCGTACACCCAAAGAGGCGCCCTCTCTTCCAGGATCGGCAGGAGATCGCTTTCGTCGAGACAGGCAGGCCCGGCCATGAAATCGGGCGATTCCTCTTTTTTCATTTGGAAGAGTTCGTGCACATACCAGTAATTCCTGGACAGCCGGGGGCTCAGCCAGATCGTCTCCTGGCCGGAACTAGACCAGAGGAACCTGCCCTGGACATCGAATTCGGCATGCAGCGGCGCCCAGCGCTTCCGCGTCTGATCGAACTTGTGGCCGGCGCCGAAACCCGCCAGCAGGAACAAGGCGGCGGCAAGCCAATGGGACTTCGGGAAAAGAAGGGAAAGCCGGCTCAGACCGACACACAAGGCAGCCACAGCGGCCCACCATACACCAAAGAAATACCGGTCCACTTCTCCGATGATGCCGGCTATGGGAAGAAGCGGGGCGTAAAGGGCTCCCGCCGTCAGGACGACCGCTGGAATATGTTGGGGAAAACGCAGAACCAGAATAACCAGAAAGGAAAGAAAAAGCAGCAGGACGGGAATCGCAAGGGTTCCGAAGAAATACTCCCAGGTGGAGAGGAGCAACGACAGGGCCCTGGCGTAATCGATTTCCAAACCCATGCCTCCCAGGATAGAGCCCAACATGAAAAAACGCCAGGGAACATACAGTGCCAAAACAGTTAAGACCGGCACGAGGCGGCGCCCTTTTTCATGAAAACTGCCGGAATTCAGAAAAGGCAAAAGAACCACAAGCGGCACATAGATTTCCTTGTAACTGACCGCCAGGAAATAAAAGAATGCGGCCAGGATGGATTCCTGGTACCGCTTCCGGACCACAGACTCCTGGTAGAAATAAATCGCTAAAAGTGCGAACAACAATCCCTCCAGGTAGTGGCGGCACATCAGCTGATGACTGACAATGGCTACGGGAGACCCTAAAATCCACAGCGCGCCTCCCAGCCAGGCCCAGCAAGGCTCTACCCAGCGGTATAAAAGGAGGACGGTGGCCAGGCTAGCCAGCCAAATCCCCAGCAGCTGGTGCCAATAAAAGAAGCGCGGCTCGAGGCCGAACAGCATGGAATCCAGAAGAAAAGACACGGCCAGCATCGGATTGATGTTAAACGATTCGAACCGCCAGAGGGAGGCCGGATTAAAAAAATAATCGGCGATTCTGTACCCGTTCGCGTAATTCAGAACCGCCGGGTCGTCATAGCGCCAGAAACCGGTCCATGCATCCCCGTGGCCTGCATAAATCAAAGCGGCCAGGCCCAGGCTAAGAAAGCAGCCACCCGCTGCGTGCCGTACCTTCCGGGAAATCATCTACTCTACGACCAGAATTCCATGGACTTCCAACCGGGGAACCACTGCCGACAGAGTCCCATCCTTCCAGGACCAGCGCACCGTGTCGCCTTGCGGCTCCCAGCGAACATGCCCCGGTTTCCGGCCGACCCTCAGCCTGACCGTAACCGGACCTGTGGGGGGAACGAAATCGGTAAAATGATACCGTTCCGGAATCGGCATGTTGGCCCGGTTGAGAAGATGAAGGGTCAGCGGCCCCGTCGGAGCCCGCCGCAGCGAGATATCCACGGTTGGCGGGCCGTCCACCCGGACAGCCGGATCGGGAAACAGTTCCTGCATGACCTGTCCCCAGAGACTCCGGAGTGCCGGGTGGTGACCGTAGTAGAAATGAGCCGACAGAGGCCCGAAGGCGGCAGCAATTTTCCCTTCCCCCTCCGGCTTGACGGATAGGGCTACGTCCCCCGTTTTCCGCTGATCCCGTGTCGGATAGCGCCAGGCCAGGGCCCGGGCTCCCTGCAGTTCGACCTTCTGCCACTCGCCCTCAGCGTTGACCACTCCTCCCGGTGCGGCCAGCTCGGCATTTTGCTTCGAGGGTGAGCCCTGCAGGGCGACGCCGAGAACGTCGGGAAACAGCCGCGCCGATTTTTCCCCAGCCAGGAAGAGCGAGCCTCCCTGGCGCACGTAGCCCAGCAGCTTTTGCCGAAAGCCATCCTCCAGCCTCTGGGCGTTGGGAACGACGACAACCGGGTATTCCGCAAGGCGATCCCGGATCTGGTGCTCCGCCAGGACATCCACCGAATAGTGCAGTTCCAGAAGGGCATGAACCGCTCCCTGCAGCTCGTCGTATTCCCTTCCCGGGCTGTGCAGAGCATCGGACAGTTCCATGAGCGAATCGGTCGACAGCAGCACTGCAACCTGGGGAATGCTCGTGCTTTTATGGCTCCACTTCTGCCGTTCCCGGCAAAAGCGGCCCACCTCGCTCAACTGGTCGATTATGCCGGGAGCGAGGTATCCGCTGCGCGTCGGAGTGTGGTAAACCTGGAACCCCCCGCCCTGCATGAGGACGACGGCGGCCTCCTGCTGCAGGTGCACCGTCGGCTTCAGGCTCCAGCCGCTGATCCGGCTTTTGTCAAATCCCCAGGCCATCAGGTCCCACGGCATGCCTGTGGATGCCAGGTAGCGGGCGTCCAGCCGCGCCCGGTCCACCGAATTGGATGCGGAATAGTCACCGGATAAAAAATCCAGCCGCGCCACTACCGGCTTCGGAGCCAGGGTGGTGTACATCCAGTTGCTGGTCAGCTGCGCCTCCGGCCGCCAGGAGTGCAATGCATCCACCCAGTGCGCCAGGTAGCGCTCGAAAGCCTGCCGGTGAAACTGCTTCCACTCCTGCCAGTGCGGATCCTCTTTCCGGCGCGGCGCCTCCTGGAAGCCGGTGGCCCGCTTCCAGGAATCCAGCGCCGCCGCGGAATAATCCCACTTGGCGGCCCAGCACTCCCCGTCCACCCAGGCGCCGTCCAGATCATAGGACGAAATCGCTTCCTTCAACTGGGGAATCAGCAACCGGTCCACATAGGGTCCGAACACGCTGGTAATATCCTTGTCTTTCTTCCCTTCGGCATCGACCCGGGCCCATTCGGGATGCTCCTCCAGCGCCTTGGTGTCCCACACCCCGGAATAGTGGATATACAGCCCAATTCCTTTTTCCCGCGTGGCTTTGCGCCAATAGGCCAGGCTGTCCCGGACGATCCCCGGCGATGGCCAGCCCACCTTGCTGGGATAGCCGGTATATCCGGCATGTCCCTTGCAATCGTACTGCACATAATCCGGCCGGACGCGATCCAGAAAAGTGCGAAGCATTTCCTCGGTAATCGCCGCTCCAAGTTCCGTATCCTTGTCGTTGGGGTGAAGGTCCAGATGCACTCCCCAGAACGAATCCTTGCGAGGCAGCGGCTTCCGGATGGTTTCCGCCGCTGCCGGGATGGCCATATATCCCAATAAAAACAGAACCGCCGCTCCTTGGTAAATCCGTTGGGAACTAGATTGGTATCGCATATTCCTTTTCCTGTCGCTGTAACCCGCTCTGCCGGCAATAACCCGCCATTCTCCTTCAGCCATCCCCTTGCATCTTGACGGCGCATGGGGAATCATTTTGGCTGCTTTGCCATTGTAGCATGTTTGTTTTTCACATGGACTCATTTCACCCAGAGGAAAATGGAAAGAAAGGAACTGCGATGAAAAAATGCGCCTTGTTACTCACCGCCATCCTGCTGGTGTCCTCGCTTTCTGCGGTCCAATTGCTGTTCGCCCAAAGTGAGGATTCCAAATTCAACGGATTGCATATGAACCTTGGAAATCTCTCCCGCCTTTCCAAGGCCAAAACCCGCTCCATCAGCCCGGAAAATTTCACCGGAGAAAAGGGGAAGGCGGGAATGGCTGTGGAAGGCACCGGATCCAAGGCGGCCCGCGACCTGGGGCAGGGCTGGAAAATATCCCCCTCGGTCCGCATCCAGCCCAAGCAGGTGTTCACTCTGGCGGAAATCCAGGGTAGCGGCGCGATTCAGCACATCTGGATGACCCCCACCGGCCGCTGGCGATTTTCCATCCTGCGCATGTACTGGGACGGAGAAACGACTCCATCCGTGGAAGTGCCGGTCGGAGACTTCTTTGCCGCCGGGTGGGGCAAGTACGCCCAGATTTCCTCTCTCGCGGTCTGCGTCAATCCCGGCAGCGCCTTTAACAGCTACTGGGAAATGCCCTTCCGCAAATCGGCCCGGATCACCATGGAAAACATCGACGAAGAGCCCATGACGCTCTACTACCAGATCGATTACGCGCTTACCGTGCTGGAACCGGATGTCGCCTACTTCCACGCCCAGTTCCGCCGGACCAATCCGCTGCCGCTGAAGACCGATTACCTGATCCTCGACGGGGTCAAAGGCTGGGGTCATTATGTCGGGACCTATCTGGCCTGGGGCGTAAACAACAACGGCTGGTGGGGCGAAGGGGAAATCAAGTTCTTCATGGACGGCGACACCAAGTTTCCGACGATCTGCGGCACCGGCACGGAAGACTATTTTTGCGGCTCCTACAACTTTGAAAACAAGGAGACCCGGCGCTACCAGGAATTTACTACTCCTTACACCGGCCTGGCCCAGGTCATTCGTCCGGACGGACTATACGAATCGCAGCAGCGGTTCGGACTTTACCGCTGGCACATTACCGACCCCATCCGGTTCGAAAAGGACCTGAAGGTCACCATCCAGGCTCTGGGCTGGAGATCCGGAGGGCGCTATCTGCCGCTGCAGGATGACATTTCCTCTGTGGCCTTCTGGTATCAGTCGGAGCCGCACGCCGCATTTCCCAGGCTGCCGGACAAGGACTACCTGGAAATTCAGTAAAGGGCCTGTTACTCGGGCTTCAGGCCGGCCCGGGCCTTCACTTCGGCAATCATGGCCGGCCAGTATTTAGCCAGAAACGGCGGCTGTTTCAGGCTGTCTTCCAGGTAGGAGCGGTCGGCGCGAGACAGGTCCAGCACCGCGGTGATCATCTCCTCCTGGTAGAAGCCGGCTTCTGCCAGGGGAATGCCTCCGGGCTCCCGCAGGAAGGATGCCCCGCTGGAAGTCTGCTTTCCGTCCGGAGACTGGCCCACCGTGTTGGCCACGCAGTGAAAGATGCGGGTGTTGGGCCCCACCGGTTGCTGAGCGCGGCCGGCGGTCCGTTTCCAGCAGACCGCTTCGATTTCGTCGGAGCTGCAGGAGGGATGAAACAGGATCTGAGCACCAGCCATGGCGGGCAGGCGGTAAAGCTCCGGGTGCCGGCCGTCGCGACAGATAACCAGAGTACACAGGATCCCGTCGATCTCGAAGAGCGAGAGCTTGTCCCCTCCACGGCAGTAGCGGACCTCATCCCTGCCGGCCATGTTCACCTTGGCATACTCGTGAACGATCCGCCCATCTGGATCGATGACATGGGCCAGATTCAATAAGCGGTCTGCCGTCGGCTGCAGGCTGCCGACAATTGCCCAGATGCGGTGCTCCCGGGCCGCATGGCAAACCTGCTGCAGGGCATCCTGGATCCGCGCCGCTTCCAGCGTTACCGCATAAGGAAAATAATAGCTGGTCAGGCAGGCTTCCGGGAACAGTACGACCCGGCTTCCCTCGCGGGCAGCCATTTCCAGATAACGAAGCGTACTGGCCAGATTCCTCTCCAGCGATGTCGCCCAGTGCAGCTGCACGCAGGAAACCTGGAGGACCTTGGATTCCGATGAAGTCATAATCTTTTCTCCGCGCCCCCCTGAGGCAGGAGCAGCATGCCCCGTTTATACATCGCAGATATCGATGGACTGCCGCAGCGAGGCCAGTAGATCCTCGCGCCGCGGGACGAATTCCTGACCTACAAACCCTTTGTAACCCGTCTCGACGATGGCTTTCATAACCGCCGGGTAGAAGATCTCCTGGCTTTCGTCAATTTCGTTGCGCCCGGGATTCCCTCCGGTGTGAAAGTGACCGATCCAGGAAATGTTTTCCCGGATGTTGCGGATCAGGTCGCCTTCCATGATTTGCATATGGTAGATGTCATAGAGCAGCTTGAGCCGCTCCGACCCGACGCGGCGGCAGACCTCCGCCCCCCAGGAGGTGTGATCCGCCATGTAATCTTTGTGGTTCACTTTGCTGTTGAGCAGTTCCAGGATGACGGTCACCCGGTTTTTCTCGGCAATCGGCACCAGCTTTTTCAATCCCTGGACACAATTTTCCAGGCCTTCCTCATTGCTCATTCCCCTGCGGTTGCCGGAGAAGGTAATGATGTTGGGAAAGCCGTTGGCGGCAACTTCCGGAATCGCCTTTTCGAACCTGTCCAGCAAGTCCTGGTGATGCTCCACCCGGTTCCATCCGTAATCGATCCGGTCCGGACCGTTGCACATGGCGCAAATCAAGCCCGCCTTGCGCACCGCTTCCCAGCGATTGGCTGCCAGCAGCTCCACGGATTCCAGGCCGATGCGGGCGCACTCGCGGCAAAAATCCTCAAAGCTCATGATGGCGGCTTTGTCCTTGCCGGGGTCGAACAGTCTGGCATAGCACCAGGCGGAGACGGAGTGGCGAATATTTCCTTTCCGCCTGGTCGGCGGAGACGGCTGCCAGGAGCTTGCGGCACCTCCCGACAGGAATTCCCCCCGGATCATGGCACCACCGCCGATCATGGCACCCAAAGCCCTGCGCCTCCTGATTGGGTCGTTCATTTTTGCTTTCCCTCCTGAAAAATAAAGCAATTCCTTTTTAACGGGAATATAATTCCGAACGAAGAGCACTGTCAAATGAGATAATTATTCCCTGTTTCGGGAGGCCGCCCGATCGCTGCCCGCCAGCAGGTCGCTTACCCGGACCAGCGTAAAGCCCCGCCGGCGAAGGCCGGACACAATTTCCGGAAGCGCCTCCGCGGTGTGCCATCCGCGGCCGTTGACATGAAAAACAATAACCGAACCGCCTTTGGCCTGGCGGACCACGTAATCGGCCAGCTCCCTGGCGTCAATCCCGGGGTCCGGATCTCCGGAAGCCAAGTCATACTGAATTGTGGTCAGGCCGAGCTGCGCCGCCACCCCGACCAGGCGCGTGTCCCATTCGCCAAAAGGCGGACGGAAAAGGGGTGCCCGGCCGGCCCCCAACGCAGCCAGCAGTCTCTCTGTCGCCTCCAGCTCCTTCCTAATATCCGGATCAACCATTGCCGTCAGGTGAGGGTGAGAAAAGCTGTGGTTCCCCAGCTCGAAAAGAGCCTCCTGCGCCAGCTCCCTGGCCTTGGCAGGCTCCGATTGCATCCACTTGCCGCTCAGGAAAAAAGTGGCCGGGGTGCGTGACGTTTTCAGAAACAGGACAATCTCCTCATCCCATCCTCCGCCGGACCTGGTGGGACAGGCATCAAAGGTCAAAGCCACCTCTTTCCCCGCCCGATCGCCATGAAAAAACGGGGACGGCTGGGCCAGCGCCGATCCGAAACAAAGGAGGAACAAAAAAACCGGTCCCTTCATGCTACGGCAACCGGAGGGCCTTCCCGCCGGACTTTCCCTCCTGCCGCCGAAGGAACTGCCCCAGTCCCGGGTGGTCGTCGCTGTTTAGAAAATCAACCCCGGACTCCCAGAGCTCCCGCCATACGGTTTCCCTTTCCGGGGAAGTTTTATCGGGAGTGGCCCAGAAGCGAACCCATCTTCCCCTGGAGTGCGACTGCCGGATGATATCCTGCAACCGCCTCCGCTCCTCCGCCGGGATGGGGCCTGCGCCCCGCCACTTGAAGTTTTTCTCCCAGGTATCGCTGATCATGGGGATCAGATCGGCGGAGTCGGAGGAAGTCAAATCGGTCAGCCGGCCGTCCATGCCGGCATAGCGGATTTTTTCGGCCTTCATCAGCTCGTAGGGTCGATTCCCCGAGACGATCACCTGGACGGCTCCCTCCTTTTTCCCTTGCGGGCCGTAGAACGTCAGGATATCGGCGTAGGATTTCAAAACCTTCCGAAGCGCCTGGTAGGTGGGAACCGCGTCGGTCTTGATGTCGATGAGCAGCAGTTGCACAGGCCCGCCGCGGAGGACACGGCCCTGGTTCTCCCGGACGAGCTTGCGCAAGGGCTCGAGATACATGCCTTCCAGGGTGCGGTCCGGTCTCACGTCCTTGGCGTCATGGCTCACCAGGAGCTTTCCCTTCACCAGGTGGATGTCCGCCTCGACCCCGGTGAACCCGTGATCCAGCGCATCCCACAGAGGGCGGGCGTGCATATAATCGTTATGGGAATGAGCGTTGCCCAGAGGCCGGGGAGCGGGAGTCTGCCCGAGGGCTGGCAAACCGTGGACGGCAACCCCGAACAATATGGAGAAAACCGCCCACGCCATCCTCCGGGGATGAATCCACCGGGAAACGCAGCCACTTGTTTTCGGCAGGAGAGCAGGAATCAGACTTTTGAGTGTGGATTTCATAAGCTCACTTTGGGATTAAATGTTTCAGGAAAAACTGGTGAAACAGCCGTATGGCCCGGTCCGCGATTCGAAATACGGGTATGCCGTTCTCCCGAAGAAGCTGCGCCAGCGGATCGTACACCGGGCCGCCGTCGATCACGATCACCCACGGCTTGACCGATTCGTGCCAAAGCCGGATCAGCCGGGAAGCAAGGGAGTCCGTGGCGGCCATATTCTCCGTGTGCCCGTCTCCGGCTGGAAGGGTCTGCAAAGCGGCGGTCAGAGGGGTGCACCCGACGACAACCGCGTCCAGCAGGGGATCGTCCAGCAGGGCTCGAACGGCTTCGGAAAAAATCTCATCGTTGGCCATCGGCGTCAGGTCCAGGGGATTGTGGATATCCGCAAGCTGGCTGATTCCCGAGGAGGAGAACAGGCGGTTCAGCCTGCCGATCGTCGCCGGGTGGAAGGGTCCGAATTCGAATCCCCCCAGCCGGTCGGCAAAGGTAACGCATTCAAAACCAGCATTGGAAACCGCCCCCAGCTTCCAGCCGTTGACCGGTCGGTGGCGAAGCAGAGCGAAGACCTGTACCAGATCTTCGAAATCCTCGATGGAATCGACCACCACCACGCCGGCCTGAATGGCCAGCCGCTCGGTGACCACGTAATCTCCGGCAATAGAGGCGGTATGGCTGGCGGTCGCTTTGGCCCCGGATGCCGTGCGGCCGGCACGATAGATAATGACCGAACGGCCCTGCAGGGAAAGCTCGGCAGCGCTTTTCAGGAAGCGTATGCCGTCGAGCTTTTTGAACCCCTCGATGTAGGCCGCGACCACCTCTATTCCGGGGTCCTCCTTGAAATACTCCAGGTAGTCGCCGAAGGTCAGATCCGTCTGGTTTCCGCAGGTGATGCAGTACATCGGATTCAAACCCGCCAGCTTTCCCAGGCGCGAAATGGCAAAGGCACCGCTTTGGGCAATCAGCGCCAGCGGAGCCGGATGAGTCCGGCCTCGCGGCAGCTTGTATTCGGGAATAAAGAAAGTATCGTAGCACCCGGGGATGGATCGGATTCCGAGGCAGTTTCCCCCGTTGATCACCGGTCCCTGCCATTCGCTCTGACGGCTCTCCTTCAGGGATTCCAGCATTCGCGCCGTAAGGGAGCCGCCCCCTTCCTTTTCCTCCAGGCCCCCGGGAATGACGATCATGCTTTCCGCCTTGCGGAGCCGGATGACTTCCTCAACCACCTGGGGAGTCTGGGAAGCGGAAACGCAATCGATAAACAGGTCGTAACGATCGGGCAGATCGGCAATCGACCGATCGCAGGGGCAGCCGTCGATCCGGCCGCCTTCCGGCTTGACGATATGAATCCGTTCCGGATCAAAGCCTTCCCGAAGAAGGTTCCGGAGGATCATCCTTCCAACATTATTCTCCCGGGATGAGACGCCTATGATAGCCACCGACTGCGGTTGGAGCAGGGCAGCAATCTTTTTCAGAGGGCGGGGGGCAGGCATGCCGGCAACAGGCCCATGCCCTTTTTTCAGGATGACATCCAGAGCCAGCGGCCCCTGCCGGGTGAGAACCAGCGGATTGATCTCCAGTTCCAGAATGCACTCCGGAACCAGGCGCTCCGCCACCTCCAGGAAGCGGCGAACCAGGGCCGCCAGGACCCGTACCTGAATGCGCGGCTTCTGCCCGCGCAGGCTTCCGGTCATCAGCTGTCCGACCGCTGTCTCCTGCAAAGCCTTGTGAAGACAATCCTCTGTAGGGGCCAGCCAGGGGGAGAACAGGGCCAGATCGCGCCCCGGCTTCAGGTTTTCGGAAAGGAATTCGGCATAAATGCCTCCCAGGCCGAAGGTGACTACCGGGCCGAAATCTTCCGTCCAGCGCATGCCAAGCAGCAGCTCGTAGCCCAGGCCCTGCGGATAAGGGATGAACTCTTCGATCAGGAACCCGTCCACCCTACCGCTCGAAAAGCGGTAGGCCATGCCTTCCAGCGTTGCCAGGATGGTGAACGGGTCATTGGGGATGATCTCCACACCGCCCACATCGCTCTTGTGGAATATTTCGGCGGAAACCACTTTGACGACAACCTTATCCCCCGGATAGTCGGGCACGCCTCTCGGGGAAAGCGCTTCCTGGCGGTCCAGGAAAGAAAACCGCGGAACGGCAAATCCCATCGCCTCCAGCACGCCCAGCCCTTCGGTTTCCAGAAGAGCGTCACGGCCGCCGGAGGCGTCAAGGATCTCGAGGATCCTGGGAAAATCAATGCCTGCATCCGATTTCATTGTTGCCAGTTGCGCCCGGCGCGAAAAGCGGAGATGTTGATCTCCACGACACGCGTCCCTTTGGTGAGGAAAACCGCCCGGATCGTTTTTTCCAGCACTTCCGGAGAGATCGGAATCCGGTTGGATGCGGCTCCGACCATAACCATGTTCACCGCCAGGGCCGAACCCTGCTCCCGCGCCAGACGGTCGGCATCCACCAGCAGAGCCCCGGGAACCGACTGCAGCGTCCGGTGGACGTCTTCGAGCGGCGGATAGTCGGGAATGTTCCGCACCGGATTCATGGCTGAAATCAGCCTGCCGTCCGGCGACAGGTATTCCAAATATCGCAGGCTTTCCAGCGGCTCCATGCCCAGAATCAGATCGGCGCATCCCCTGGAAACCGTGTCTCCCCCGATCGGATCGGACGAAAGCCGAAGGTGGGACAGCACCGCACCGCCGCGCTGCGACATGCCGTGAACCTCGGACTGCTTCACCTGGATGTTCTGGTCCAGCGCCGCGGCGGCAATGACGGCGGAAATGGATAAAACCCCCTGCCCGCCTACTCCCGCAATGACAATGTCAAATTTCATAATGGTTCTTTCTCATATCGGACTGTGATCCTAAAGACTACCAGATTATGCAACCGGGAAATGATTGTCAAGCTCTTCATGGCGCCCCTCTGAATATGGTATTGTTGCCGGAACCAACAAAGAGCGGATGGAACTGAAACCGGAATGGAGTGAGGATGGATTCCAATTTATTTGCCACAAAATCGATCGAGAAACTGGTGGGCGACGTAGAGCACGGCAGCAAAGCGCTGCGGCGCTCCCTGAGCGCCTTTGATCTGACTCTGCTGGGAATCGGCGCCATCATCGGCACCGGAATTTTCGTGCTCACCGGGACGGCGGCCGCCAACCAGGCCGGACCCGCCATCGTGATTTCCTACCTGGCGGCCGGATTGGCCTGCGCTTTCGCCGGACTCTGCTACGCGGAATTTGCGGCCATGATCCCCATTGCCGGCAGCGCCTACACCTATGCATACGCCACGCTGGGCGAGGTGTTTGCCTGGATGATCGGCTGGGATCTGATCCTCGAGTACGCCGTTGGCTCCATGACGGTGGCCATCGGCTGGAGCGGATATTTCCAGAGGATTCTGGCGGGATTCGGGCTGCCCCTGCCGGCCTGGATGAGTGCGGCTCCTACAGCGGCCCCCGGAGCAGTGGTGAACCTGCCGGCCGTCATCATCGTCCTGATTATCACGGTTATCCTGGTGATCGGAATTCGGGAAAGCGCGCGGTTTAACGCCATCATGGTAGCCATCAAGTTTGTGGCCATCCTTTTTTTCATTTCGGTCGGCTGCTTTTACGTCAAGCCGGAGAACTGGTCCCCCTTTGCTCCCTATGGCTGGCCGGGGATCATGGCTGCGGGAGCGGTGGTCTTTTTTGCCTATATCGGCTTTGATGCCGTATCGACCACAGCGGAGGAGGCTAAAAATCCGCAGCGGGATCTTCCGATCGGGATCATCGCTTCCCTGCTGATCTGCACCGCCCTCTACCTGGCCGTGTCCGCCATCCTCACCGGGATCGTGCCGGTAGTCGGTCTGAAAACCAACGTTCAGTTCCTCAACGCGCCGGTCGCTTACGTCCTCGCCGTGATCCACCAGGACTGGGCGGCCGGCCTGGTTTCCGCGGGTGCCGTGGCGGGCATCACCAGCGTCCTGCTGGTGATGCTGCTGAGCCAGCCCCGGATTTTCTTCTCCATGAGCCGGGATCAGCTGCTGCCGGCCGGGGTAAGCAAGGTTCATCCACGCTTCGGAACCCCCTATATCACCACCATTATTACCGGGCTGGTCGTGGCGACCTTTGCCGGTCTGCTGCGCATTGATGTCGTCGGGGAAATGACCAGCATTGGTACGCTTTTTGCGTTCGTTGTGGTCTGCCTGGCAGTCATTGTCCTGAGGATCAAGCGCCCCGATGCCCACCGGCCTTTCAAGGTTTCCGGGGGCTTTCTGTTCCCGGTCCTGGGGACCCTTTCCTGCATCTATCTTATGGCCAGTCTCCCGGTGATCACCTGGGTTCGGTTCCTGGTCTGGCTCGATCTGGGTATGCTGATCTACTGGTTCTACGGCAGGACCCACAGTCCGCTGATCAATCCGGAAGAAAACCGTACCCGGACCATCGGGCAGTCGTTCGCCAATTTCGTACAGTTCCTGGGGTCGCTGGTAGTTTTCAACGGCTTCTGCATGACCATGCTCGGGTATTTGACCGAATGGGAAATTACCACGGAAAATTCGGCGAAGTGGCATGAGATTTACGTTACCCCTCAAACCGCGGACACTTTCGGCCTGATGATTCTGGGTTCGGGAATAGCCCTCTTTGCTGTCGGCTGGGGGCTCAGGAAACTTACGGCTATGAAATAAAATCCCCGGGGGAAAGGGGCCTTTCGCAGGCTTCCGCAAATTCTCTTCACCTTCCTGTGTGAGCTGGCTTTTTCACAGGAAGACGGGAAGATCGGGAGGGAACCGGAATGAAGCTGCCATGAGACACACAGGCTTTCTACGGGCAAAGACTCGCGGAATTTCGCCCTATTTTTAGGGCAACTACTTGACACCTGCCTGTTCCGATTTTATTATTTCACCCGCAAACGCACTTTTAGTGTTCGATTGTCATATTTTTTAAGGGTTTTTCAAGCAGATGTAACCGCAACATAAAAGGGAGGTTTTGTTCAATGAATATCAGACCTTTACATGACCGATTAATCGTAAAACGGGAGGCCGAGCAGGAAGTAAAAAAGGGCGGAATCATTATTCCGGATACCGCCAAGGAGAAGCCGCAACAGGGTGAAGTGATTGCCGTCGGCCTCGGCAAAATCGCCGAGGACGGCAACCGGGTAACCCCCGAGGTCAAGGTCGGGGACAAAGTCCTTTTCGGAAAATACGCAGGTACGGAATATAAAACCGAAGACGGTGAAGAGCTGATCATTCTTCGGGAAGACGACATTCTGGCGATTATCCAATAGCAAAAAACATACAAGGAGAAAGTGAAGAGTATGGATGGAAAAATCATTAAATACGGCGAAGATGCCCGCGCTGCCATCTTGCGCGGCGTGAACAAAATGGCGGATACGGTCAAGGTCACCCTTGGCCCTCGCGGCCGCAATGTTCTTCTGCAGAAGAAGTTCGGCTCCCCGCTGATCACCAAGGACGGTGTGACGGTAGCCAAGGAAATCGAATTGAAGGAAAAATTCGAAAACATCGGTGCCCAGATGGTCAAGGAAGTTGCCAGCAAGACCAGTGACATCGCCGGCGACGGCACGACGACGGCCACCGTTCTTGCTCAGTCCATTTTCCGGGAAGGAATACGCAATGTGGCGGCCGGATCGAACCCCATGGCCATTCGCCGCGGAATCGAAAAAGCGGCGGAAGCGGCGGTCAAGGAGCTGAATAAGCTTTCGACCAAGGTTAAAGGTCGGGAAGAGATTGCCAACGTGGGCACGGTTTCCGCAAACGGAGATGCCGAGATCGGGCAGATTCTTTCCGAAGCGATGGAAAAAGTCGGCAAAGACGGCGTGATTACGGTAGAAGAAGCCAAGTCCATGGCGATGGAACTGGAAATCGTCGAAGGGATGAAGTTCGACCGCGGCTACATCAGTTCCTATTTCGTGACCGATGCGGACCGGATGGAGTGCGCCCTGGAAGACTGCTACATCCTGATCCACGAAAAGAAGATTTCCAACCTCAACGATCTTCTGCCCCTGCTGCAGCGCGTAGCGGAGAGAGGCAAGCCTTTCCTGGTGATCGCCGAAGAGGTGGAAGGGGAAGCGCTGGCGGCCCTGGTGGTCAACAAGCTGCGCGGAACGCTCAAGGTGGCGGCGGTAAAGGCTCCCGGGTTTGGCGACCGGCGCAAGGCGATGCTCGAGGATATCGCCATCCTGACCGGCGGCAAGGCAATCACGGAGGACCTGGGTGTCAAACTGGAAAAAGTGAACATGGAAGACCTGGGTCAGGCCAAAAAAGTGGTGATCGACAAAGACAACACCACGGTGATCGAGGGCAAGGGCAAGGCTTCCGCCATCGCCGGACGCATCAAGCAGATCCGGACGCAGATTGAGGAAACGACCTCCGACTACGACCGGGAAAAGCTGGAAGAGCGCCTGGCCAAGCTGGCCGGCGGAGTTGCCGTGGTTCGCGTCGGTGCTGCCACCGAATCCGAAATGAAGGAATTGAAGGCCCGGGTGGAAGATGCCATGCATGCCACCAAGGCGGCCGCGCTGGAAGGGATCGTTCCCGGAGGCGGAGTTGCCCTGCTGCGCTGCATTCCGGCCGTCAGGCAGCTCAAGCTGCAAGGGGACGAGCAGGTCGGCGTGGATATCGTGGCACGTGCCATGGAAGAACCGCTGCGGATGATTGCCCAGAATGCGGGCATGGAAGGCTCGATCATCATCTCCCAGGTTGCCGGTAAGGGCACCAATTTTGGTTATAACGCCGAAACGGGCCAGGTGGAAGACCTGGTCAAATCCGGCATTATCGATCCCACGATGGTGGTACGTTCCGCCCTGCAGAATGCCGCCTCGCTGGCCGGCGTCCTGCTGACTACGGAAGCAGCCATTACCGAAGCACCCAAGGAAGCCAAGCCGGCCGCACCCGCACCTCCGGGCGGCGGATACGACGATTATTGATTCGATCGAAAAACCCTACATACGAAGGGGCGCCGCCGGTTTTCACCGCGGCGCCCCTTTTTCATGCTGCCATGAAAGAGTATCTCGCCATTCTGCGGAACGCTCCCCGCCCCCTGGACCTATCTTTGTTCCCGCCACCGCCCGGTCTGCGCCTCTGGATTGTGGCCCCGCATCCGGATGATTTCGATGCCATCGGGCTCACCCTGCACTTTTTCTTCCGGAACGGTGCGGAGCTTTTCCTGGATGTGCTCAGCGGCAGCAGCAGCGGCGTGGAAGACGGCTTCGCCGCAGACTGCCGCACGGGGACCAAGGAGCGGATCCGGGAAAAGGAGCAGGAGGACAGCGTGACCTTTTTCGGTCTCCCTCTGGATCGCCTCCAATTTCTGCGCTTCCCGGAGGATGAACAGGGCGATTTGCAGGAAGGCTCTACGCAGAGCGCCGCTTTGGAGCAGCGCCTGCATACCTTGCGCCCCCATCTTCTGTTTCTCCCGCACGGGAATGATACCAATGCCGGTCACCGTCGGACCTGGAGGATGATATCCCGTCTGAAGGCCGGGCAGCAGGATCCATTCCTGATCCTGCTGATCCGGGATCCGAAAACGATCCGCGGTCGCACCGACGCGTTTTTTCCTTTCGGAGAGAAGGAAGCAGAATGGAAAGGGCAGCTGCTGCGCTGCCATCGCTCGCAGCAGTCGAGGAACCTGCGCCAGCGGGGCCATGGCTTCGACGAGCGGATCCTGCGGCTCAACCGATCGCTGGCCCTGGAACTTGGCGTCCCTGCCGTCCATATCGAGTCTTTTGAACTGCCGGCCGGCTCCGCGTTTCACGAATCATCTGAAACGATGCCCCGGTAGGATTTGCCGCACGGGGCGGAATTGCGGATATCGTACCGTTGCCCTCCGCCATGGCCTTGGAGACCCCGCGTAAGCCGACACAGCACTGTTATTCCGAAGCGAAGTCCCGCAACGATCTTACAAACGAAATCTGTATGGAGTTCATGCTTTTTGCGTGGCACAAGCGGATACCCGCTCGCAGCGCGTCCCCTGGGGGCGGAACTCCATACGATTATCTTTTGTGAGTCGGATCCGGATCGACTGGTAAGAATTCCCAGGAACCCCATCGCCTGGCGATGTGTGCCGAGGCCGAAGGAAAAAGAACTATCCGAAAATATCAAGATGCCGGCTTGACGAAGATTTCAGGACTGACATAATATCCTTTCACCGATTTGCTCTGATTCAATCTTAACCAAAGGGGGCTGGCTGTGAAGAAACTTTGCACTTCGCTAACCGTTCTGCTGCTGGTCATTCTGCTGCACCTCGACGGCAGCGTCGCACAAACCATCACCGGTACCATGCTTGGGACGATTCACGATCCAAGCGGATTGGCTGTTCCGGGAGCAGAGGTCCTGCTTCGATACACGGCCACACAGGCCGAGCGGAAAGCAGTAAGCAACGAACAGGGCGACTTTGTGTTTACCAGCCTTCAGCCTGGCGAGTATGAGCTGACTGTTACTTTGCCCGGTTTCAAGACTGCCGAGCGAAAAGCCATACGGCTCTCGGCTTCGGAAACTCTTTCGCTGGGAAAGATCGCCCTGGAAGTTGGCGCGCCGGAGGAGAAGATTACTGTAACGGCCGAAGGAACCAGCGTGCAGACGGCCAGCTCGGAACGTTCCGGCTCCATCACCAGCAATCAGGTCGATCAGCTGCTGATCAAGGGGCGCAACGTGACTTCTCTGCTGGCTCTTCTCCCGGGGGTGGTCGACCTGGCCGACTCCGACAGCCCGGATCGCAATTTTAATATTTACGTGCAGGGAGGACGCCGCAATACGAACGCCTTCATGCTGGACGGCATGTCCCTCAACGCCATCGGCAACAACTTCAATGTTCTGGTGGGAGTCAGCCAGGACGCGGTGGCCGAGGTAAAAATCATGCTCAGCAACTACCAGGCGGAATACGGCCGCATGTCCGGCGCCAACATCCAGATCGTCACCAAATCCGGGACGCGCGATTTTCACGGTCTGTTCAGCTACTTCAAACGGCACGAGCAGTTCAATGCCAATAACTTCTTCAACAATCGCCTCGGCGTAGTAAAACCCCGCTACCGTTTCAATACCTGGAATTACAATATCGGCGGCCCGGTGACCATCCCGAAGTTATTCAATCAAAACCGGGACAAGCTGTTTTTCTTCTTTTCCCAGGAATACTGGCCCTTAAAGGTCAGTCTGCCCATCGGTCGCTTGACGGTCCCCACCGAGCTGGAGCGCACCGGGGATTTTTCCCAGTCTCTGGATGTCAACAGTAAGCTGATTGTCGTCAAGGACCCGACCACCGGCTTGGCTTTCCCCGGAAACCGCATCCCCTCCACCCGCCTCGACGCCAACGGGCAGGCTCTGCTGAAATTTTTCCCATTGCCGAATTTCAGCGACCGGAGCATCTCCGGAGGGCAGTACAATTACATTTTTCAGACCGATAACAGCACCCCCCAGCGCACAGAAACCCTGAAGATCGATTACAACATCAACGCCAACAACCTTTTGTTCGGCAACTTCACGACCTATTCGGATGTGCAAACCGGAGCTATGAGTATTCCCTCCTCCGGCTCCACCAACTGGCCGCAGATGCGCAAAACCTTCAATAACCAGGGGAAATCCTGGATCACACGGTACCAGCGAATCTTTTCTCCCACGCTGATCAACGAGCTGACGGTAGGTTATATCCATCGTCCGGCCGATGATCTGGTCGATGACACCGAGCTGAAGCGCAATCTGCGGGAAACCGTCGGATACCGCCAAAACCAGTTCAATCCCACCAGCAATCCTCTGGGAGTGATTCCCAACGCCACTTTCGGAGGGGTGACCAGTCCCGCCAATTTGGCTATTGAAGGCCGCTTCCCTCTGGTCACCACCCATGATTCCTTCAGCCTGACCGACAATCTGACCAAAATCATAGGGGGGCACACCGTCAAAGGCGGCCTTTATATCGATCGTATCTGGCGCAACGCCTCGAATGCAGTCAATTTCAACGGCTCCTACGACTTCGGCCGTAATGCCAATAATCCTCTGGACACCGGCTATGCATACTCCAATGCCATTTTGGGTATTTTCAACAGCTACACGGAAGCGTCCCGACGCCCCTTTCTGCATTTCCGGCTCAGCAACGTCGAATGGTTCCTGCAGGACAGCTGGAAAGTAAATCGACGTTTGACTCTGGACCTGGGAATGCGCTTTGCTCTGATTTATCCCCTGTTTGAAGAGGACAACCTCGTTTCCGGCTTCGTACCCGAACGGTTCAATCCTGCCAAACAGGTTCGTCTGATCGAACCCAGGATGGTTGGAGGGAAACGGGTCGGCGTCAACCCGGTCAGCGGGGAGGTGTATCCTGCCGCCACCATCGGCTCCATCGCTCCAAATGTCGGAGACCCCGTAAACGGTATGGTGGTGACTTCCCAGGACAGCAGCTATCCACGGGCTCTGATTGACGACCGGGGTCTGCATTATGCTCCCCGAGTCGGTTTTGCCTGGGATGTCTTCGGCAATGCCAGGACGGCTCTCCGCGGCGGATTCGGAATGTTCTACAACCGGCAGAATCTGGATACGGTGTTGAACGGCTTCACCACCCAGGCTCCTCTGGTGCAGAATCCGGTCATCACTTATGGAACCATGGCCACCATGCTTTCCAACACCGGCCTGCTTTCGCCGCAAAACGTGCTGGGAATCGACCGATCCGGAAAAATTCCCACGGTAATGAACTTCAGCCTTTCGCTGCAGCAGAAGATCGGCTTTGGAACCGTGGTGGATGCAGGCTATTCCGGCTCTCTGGGCCGACATCTCCTCTGGCAGCGCAACCTGAATTCCATCCCCTTCGGCGCCAACTTCGATCCGAAAAACATGGACCCCACTTTATCCGCAACGGTGATGCCGCAGGCGTTTCTGCGCCCTATGATCGGCTATAACAACATCAATATCCGCGAGTGGGCCTCCACCTCCAACTATCACTCCCTGCAAGTCAGCGCCAACCGGAGATTCGCCCGCGGCGTGCAGTTTGGCGCCTCCTGGACCTGGTCCAAATCCCTCAGCTACAACGACGACGACACCGGCAACGTCAGTAATCTGATCCCGGTACGGATATGGAATTATGGACTGACCACCTTCGACCGCACCCATGCCTTCAAAATCAACTGGGTTTGGGATATTCCCAAAGTGCCCGGTAACAACGTTCTGACCCGCTGGGTCCTGCACGACTGGCAGCTTTCCGGCATTGCCAGCTTCTCCAGCGGCGCCCCGCTGGGGGTTGGCTTTTCGACCACCACCGCGGTGGATATTACCGGATCTCCGACGGACGGAGCCAGGATTGACGTCGTCGGCAATCCGGTGTTACCTAAAAGCCAGCGCACCTTCAGTCAGAATTTCGACACCAAGGTCTTTCGATTGCCGGCCAAGGGAACTTACGGAAACTCCGCCAAAACGGTGATCCGCGGTCCGGGCATCAACAACTGGGACGTGGCTATTTTCAAAAATATCCCCTTGCACGAACGCTTACGCTTACAATTCCGTGCCGAGTTTTACAATTTTTTCAATCACACCCAGTTTTCCGCGCTGGATACCACTGCCCGGTTCGACCCCAGCGGGGCGCAGGTGAACAGCCGCCTGGGAGAATTCACCACCGCCAGGAATCCTCGCCAGATTCAGTTTGCTTTACGCCTGCAGTTCTGAGTCCGGACCTGTCTGAACGTCCCTACCCGGGGCTGGCGCGTTACGCGCCGGCCCCGGGGTGTGTTACGGAACTTCTTCCTGGTTCCTTCTCGCGACGGCCTCCCACAGATTGCCCCGCTAATAATTCTGCCTTGTTTTGTTCTGCTGTCCCACACGGGACTTGCGTGTGTGCTGCTCGGTACGGAATATCGGATATCGTACCGTTGTACTCCGGCTTTGCCTTGTCAGGCCCCGCGTAAACCGGCACAGGACTGTGATTCCGAGGCATAGTCCCATC
>CAINFC010000239.1 GCA_903847975.1 uncultured Acidobacteriota bacterium
ACGTGGGCTGCGGCATAATATCCGTCCTCGTTGGCGGCCAGGATCTGGCTCCAGTCCGTGCCGAAGCTACCCGTCTTCGGTGCGAGCGTGAAGCTAATCATACGGAAGCTCCAGCCGTTCTTTCCGGTGCTTCCCATCAACCCCTCGATCTCGAATTCGCTCAGCCCATCATCCCCGCTGGTGACGCTCCACGGATTTTCTTTCGGCGCCTTGCCGCCCCCGATATAGGTGGAATCAATGTTGGAGACGGTCAACCCACCCGCGTTAAGAAAGCCCAGGGCAAAATCGCCAAACAGACAAAAACCCTCGTTAGCCGTTATTTTCACGTCGATCTTGCCGCCGTTCATGGTGTAGGTAATCGTGGCAAATGGCGGCGTCCCCAGGCCGGTGGCGGTTCCATTCGGAACCGTGAGGGGAATGGTCAGGGGCGAGGTTACCGGAAGGGATCCTCCCCAAAGATCCGACGTTCCCGCAAAAAGTCCTATCATGCAAAATATGGTTATTCCCCAAAAAGACCTTACATTCCATCCTGCTCTCATGTACCTGCCACCTTATTCATGAATCAATTAATGGTTCATCCACTCGACGATTCTAATTGTAGGGATTTCCCCGCCCGGCGGTTGTGACCGGAACCACGCTCCCCGGGTGCCGGCGGTCACCGGAAGGAATGTTTTTTCTTCAAGCCTCACTCGAAAAAAGTCATGACTTTTTTCGGGCAGGGTGTAAAATGAATACGAGGATGCGCCATGAAACGGTATCTTGCCGGATATCTCCAAGAATTTGCCCAGTCCAAAATGGTACTGCTGTCCGGGCCGAGACAGGTGGGGAAAACGACCCTCTGTCAGGAGTGGCTGGGAGCGGACGGCCTATACCTAAACTGGGACATCCCCGAGCACCGCGAGGAGGTGCTTCGGAAGATTTTCCACCGGGAGATCCTGCGCCTGCCGCACGACAAAATGGTGCTGGACGAAATTCACAAATACGACCGCTGGAAAAACGGCCTGAAAGGATTGACCGACCGGCGAATCCCCGGCCTGCAAATCGTCGTCACCGGTAGTTCGCGACTGGATACCTTTCAGAAGGGCGGGGACAGTCTCCTGGGACGATTCGAGCGACTGCGGCTGCACCCGATCACGGTTGCCGAAGCGCTGGGAAAGTCCTTCGCTCCACCGCCGGCCCGCTGGACCGGGACGGGCAAAGAGCCGGAAGCCGCATCGATCTGGGAGCGGCTGGAACATTACTCCGGCTTTCCGGAACCCTATCTCAGAGCGGATAAAAACTTCTATACCCGCTGGTCGACCGGAAGGCGCAATCTCCTGGTGCGGGAAGATATCCGCGACCTGAGCCAGATACGCGCGCTGGGAACGCTGGAGAACCTTACCCTCCTGCTTCCCGAAAAAGTAATGTCGCCGCTCTCGGTCAATTCCTTGAGGGAAGACCTCGGCGTGGCTTTCGACACGATTTCCAGCTGGCTTACCCAGCTGGAGGCCCTGTATTACTGCTTTCGGCTGTCGCCATTTGCAGCCAGGATCGCTACCGCTTTGAAAAAAGAGCAGAAGCTCTATCTGTGGGATTATGCGCAGGTGGAGAATCCCGCGGCCCGGTTCGAAAATATGGTGGCCTCCCACCTGCTGAAGTCGGTTCACCTTTGGAACGACTTGGGTTATGGCGATTTTTCGCTACACTACTACCGCGACAAGCAGAAGCGGGAAGTCGACTTCATTCTCTGCAATCGCCGCCGGCCCCTGCTGGCCGTGGAGTGCAAGCAATCCGATCGGAACGTGAGCGAAAACCTGCTGTTCCTGCAAAAGCTATACCCGGATCTGACCTGCCTGCAGCTTCTCGGCATCGAAACTGGGGCCCGGAAAACCGCTGCCGGTATTCAGGTCATATCCGCCTGGAACTTCTTCGCCGCGCTGAATTGAATCATGGACGGCCGTTACACGGATCCGATCCGTGCCGATCCGTGTTTATCCGCTGTTTCCGCGTAACCATTCCCCGGATAAATGCTTGATAATTAATGATGCAATCATTAAAATTCAAGTATGAATTACAGAAACCGCATTCTGGAGCCAAAGCTTGCATATCTTTCCAGACATTTTCCAGTGATTGTTGTCACCGGAGCCCGACAGGTTGGGAAAAGCACGCTTCTGGCACATGTCTTCGGCAATTCCGCCAGGCACTTCATCTTTGACCCGGTAACGGATGAACTCGGAGTAAGGCGGGACCCGGCTTTTTTCCTCCAACAGCATCAGACACCTCTGATTCTGGACGAAATTCAATATGCGCCGGAGCTGCTGCCGGTGATTAAAAAGAAAGTCGATCAGGATCCTCGACCGGGTCAGTTCTTCTTGAGCGGATCGCAAAATCTCTCGGTGATCCGATCGATCGGCGAGAGCCTTGCCGGACGGGCGGTAATCGTCGATCTGGAGACCATGACTTTGAGGGAACGGCGGGGTGCCGCACAGCAGGGGGCACCTTTCTGGCTGGAAACCATCCTGAATTCCGGCAAGGAAGTTCAGACGGTGGAAACGCTTCCCTCTTCACCGGCACCGGAACCGCAAGGTCTTTCTCTTTTCGACATGCTTTGGCGGGGTGGATTTCCCGGAACTCTCGATTTACCGGATGATCTCCTGCCTGATTTCTTTCGGTCCTACGTCCGGACCTATGTAGAGCGGGATATCCGGATCCTGGCAGGGCCTTCCGACCAGCAGACATTCAGCCGCTTTTTCGGTTTGATGGGTACTTTGAGCGCCCAGGAAATCAATCACAGCCATCTGGGCAGGGAGTTGGGGGTAACTCCGCAAACCGCCTCCCGCTGGCTGGAACTGCTGAAGGCTACTTTTCAATGGTTTGAATTACCGCCCTATCACGGCAACCGGATCAAGCGGCTCAGCGGAAAAGGGAAAGGATACCTCACCGATACCGGATTGCTCTGCCACCTGAGCCGAATTTCCTCTCCCGAGGCGCTTGCCGTCCAACCGATCCTGGGAGCCATCTTCGAAACCCATGTCGTTCTGGAAATCAGGAGGAGACTCGCCCTGTTGCCGACCCCGGCAAACCTTTACCACTGGCGCGCTCATAGCGGTGCAGAGGCAGACCTGGTTTTAGAGAGGGATGGAATCCTATGGCCGGTAGAGATCAAAGCGAAGTCGGCCATCCGCCCCTCGGATGTGCGCGGCCTGAGGTCTTTCCGGGAGGCATACCCGGATCGCAGCGGGCCCGGTATTGTCGTTGCTGGGGTCGATAAGCCCTACCTCTACTCTCCGGAGATCCTGGTGCTTCCCTACACGCTGGGATGAAGTAAATATAGCGGTTACGCGTATCAAAGCGGATCCGATCCGTGCCGATCCGTGTTTATCCGCTGTTTTCTGTATGACTTTTTGATTGTTTAATAAAAATGGATATCCTTTTTTCTTGTTCAAATGAAAATGGGCGGGAAATAACCCGCCCATGCTTGCATTTCATAAATTGTTCAAAAAATGCCTAACTTTACTTTGCTCCTGCTATTTACAACGCCGTTTCGAAGCCACAAAATGTTAAATCCTTTTTCGAACAAAAGCCAGACTGGCCATACCCAAACCGAGCAGAACGAGAAACGAAGGCTCAGGAACTCGGTGATCACCAGCCCATGCACTATCAGAAATTTCACCATTGTTATTCCAGTCGGCATTATACAGACTTTGAGCGTGAGCACCGTAGTTGGGACCAAAATAACCCGAACTAATATTCGACAGTGTCATAGTGATCTCCAAAGGGTTTTTAGGATTCCATTGACAGCCATAAGCGTCATTCTTCCCAATCGCCACACAATAATCTAAAAAATCCAAACCAAAGTTATCTGCCTGGTTATCTGAATCAGTAATTTTGAAAACTCTGTTGGCCGATGCACCCGACAGGCCGTTTACGGTAACAGTACTGTTTAGTATGTCAGGACCATTTGTTGCGTCATATTGAAAATAGAATCTACCCCATGTGGGTGTATATTGGTTTGAGGTACCAGGATCAGTAAGCTGATAAGAAGTTAGCTTGAATGTTACCGTATTTCCACTCTGAGTAATTACCAATTCGCCCAATGGCGTACCGTTAAGTGCTGAAATCACAATCGGGTCTGCTTTGGCTACACCAAGAAAAAAGAAGAAAAGTCAGTAATGTCCGGTTAAGAAGTTGCCTGTAGCCCTTCAGACGGTATGAGATCTGGTTTGGAACCGTCAGAAGAATCGTCGTCCGCCTGGTCTTGTGTCGCGCGACATTCATTGAGAATGTTACACCTTAACTCCCGAACC
>CAINFC010000240.1 GCA_903847975.1 uncultured Acidobacteriota bacterium
CATGGCTGCCGCCAGGCACAGGATCACCGCCAGCCTCCCTGCCGTCTTTCGTTTTTGCCATACGAAGGAGGCCACATATCCGCAAGCCAGGGCCATAAAGGGAACCAGGGGGAGAACATGTCGAAAGCCGATATTGATGCGCGAAGGAAGGCAGACGGCCAAAATAACGGCAGGGAATAAAAACGTAAAAATAGCGGTGTACGGGCTGCTTTTCCGGCAGGTATATGCCAGGACAATTCCCGGAACAAACAGCAGAAGAAAGCCCAGAGGAGTTCGTAAAACCAGGAGGACGGGGAAATAAGAATACCAGCCGTTGAGCCGGTATTCTCCCAGAAAGAATGCGGGATGTCCGGATTGCTGGTGAATGGCAAGGTTGTGCAGTCCGCTGATGATTTCGTGGCAGGGAATGGGAACGTGAAGAAGAAAGGAATAGGCGATAGGGCCCACAACAGGATAGGAGGACAGCTTTTGTTTCACCGCGAGATGGAAGGTGCCCTGGGTGGAAAGCAGCGGCTCCAGAGAGAAACGGTATCCCGCCCAGACGAGAAAAAAGGCCACCAGAAAAATAACCGGAAATCGCTTCCGGGAATAAGGCGGGCGAAAAGCGGCGCGGATCTTTTCCGGCTTGGTAAAATAGAGATACGCCCATGCGGCCGCCATGCAGGGCAGGGCGAAGAGCAGAGCGGAAAACTTGGCCAGAACGGCGAAAGCCAGGGAAACGGCCAGCCAGATGGATTGCCTCATCCCCGGCAATTCGATAAAAAGAAAAAAGCGATACAGCAAAAACACGACCGCAGCCGTGCAGGCCATGTCCGTGGTAGCCAGTCCGGCATGCCCGAGAACCGGCGGGTATTGCAGAAACAGAAAAACAGCGGATAATCCGGCCATACGCCCGAACCAGCGCCTTCCCCAAAGGTAGATGAGTGCCGCCGAAAGAATCAGAAACGGAAGGGTCCCCAATCGGGCCAAGGCCAGATTGTCCCAATACCGGCCCCCGGTGAAAAGGATGGCCGTGCCTTCTTCGACCGCCTGTTCTTTTCCAAACGAGCGAAGGCCGTTAATATAAGGTCCCAGGGCCACCAGGATTCGGGCCAGGGGCGGATGCTGATGTTCATACCGATAAATGCCCCGGTCCAGCCATTCCATACCTGCGGCAATGTGAAAAGGCTCGTCGATGGTTTGGGTAAATGTGCGGTAGGTCGCATGGACCCGGAAAAAGGAGAGAGCCAGCAACAGCAGCAGGATTCCTGCAGATAACCTGTCCCGAGTGAGTAGATGCATAAACGTTTGCCCGGATGGCTTGGACGGTTTTCGCCGGATCACTTCGACCCGGACCCTTGGGGAACATAGAGGGCGATGTGGTCCCACTTCCTGGCTGCCCGGTATGCCTGCCCGGTCTGGCGGTCGATGAGGGTTTCCTGGGCCGGATGGAAATAGAAAATCACGCAATCGGGGGGACGGTATCGATCGCGCCACAACGCCGCCGAGGAATTGTCGACGTTGAAAGGCTCAATCCGGGGCTGCAAAAACCGGGAGGGGGCGGTCAACAGTCGCATGATCAGGTACTCGAAAGGATCCGGGGTCGGGTGTTCCTTATGCAGCTCCTGCACATGGGCATCGATTGCCACGGTGGCGGCCCCGAGCTCCCGGGCGTAGCGGGCGGCTTCGGTCAGCTCCGTCTGCAGCTGAGGCGCCCATAAAAACAGGGAATCCGTTTCGCTTTGCCGCAGATACTTAGGCCAAACCAGAGATCGGGGATGAAAAACGAAGGCAGGCAAAAGGGCCGCCAGGGCCAGGATAACCCAGAGATGAGAGAGGCGAGCCCTCCCCAGACGGATCTTTTCCGAAAGAACCGCCCCGAGAGCCGACTGGGTAAAGAGTACCGGAAGCAGGAACCGCGGTCCCTGGGCATAATCGAATTTGCAAACCAGGGCATAGAGGAAGTAGGAAAGAAAAGAAATGCCCCACAGGTACCAGACCATCGGATCGTCAACCCGCTTTCGGAAGAGCGGCAATAGGAAAAAAAGTCCAACCGTCATCAAAAGGTGCGCCGGCGCCGACGCCTGGTATTCGTTGTTGGGATGGTACAGAACCGCAAAGGGCCGAATGGTGGTAGCGGGATCGTCGACCCGAAGACCCATCCGCTGGTGAAGGGCGGAGACGCCCTGTTCGATCCGCTGATTCAGTCCGCCGATCGGGCTTCCCAGCTGGTAGGCAAAATCCCGCAGACAGCGGGACAGGAACCCGCCCAGGGTGTATCGTTCCACCAGCTTTCCCTGATCGTCGGCCGGGGCAGGAATCGGGCTGCCGAAAAAGCTCATGTTCCGAACCAGGTTGCCGGCGTTCAAGGACAGCGCCAGACAGGCGATCAGCAGGCCGCTTTTCCAGAAATTTTTCCCATGGCAGCGGATCAGCCCGTAGGAGATCGCCAGGACCAGGGGCAGGCCGTAAAGGTAGGCCAGAATTTTGGTCAGCAGGAACAATCCGAAGGCCACTCCGATCCAGGCCGCTCTGAAATACGAGCAGGATCGCCGGCGGAAAATTCGCACGCTTTGCCCCAGAAGTACCATGTACCACAAGGCAAAAAGGACATCATTTTTCGTCGTCGAAGCTTCCAGATAGGCCACCGGCACGGACAGCGCCAGGATGGCCGCAACCGCGCCGGCGGATCGGCTGGCTCCCAGCTGGGACGCCAGGAAAAACACCGCGGGAAGAATCGACAGGTAGGCCGTCCAGGAAACCAGATTGGACAGCCGGTCCGTTCCGAAGAGAATCAGGGTGTGCATGCTGAGCAGATCGCCCAGCGGTTCCTGGTAGAGCTGATACAAAAAGTGGGTCGGGAAGTATTCCAGGGAACGGTTTTGGATCCAGCGAACCTGGCGCGGCATGTGATACAGCAGCCCGTCCCAGGTGTGGGGCGGATAAAGGATGGCCGACAGGCCGGCGGTAATCGTCAGAAACAATAGAATCACCAGCAAAGCTCTGCCTTCCCTGTCGGGACGAACGGACGGTTCCGGGCTCCATCCTTTTCCCGGGAAGAAGAATCCCGTCCGGAAAGCAATACCGATACCCGCGGCCAGGGTCAGGATCCAGAACAGGGAAACCGGCCCGAAGCTCAGCAGATGCATTCCGCTTAAGAGTTCCGATCCAAGGGCGATCCAGCCGGTCAGAAAAACGACGGCGGCCAGGACCTTCTCCGCGGCCTCTTCCATCCGGTTGTTTTCGAGTACAGGTTGCAACATGACAGCGATCCGACAGCCGTTTGTTTTCTTTCACCGCCAGAAAGTTTACGACGTGCGCGGACATGGGATCAAGAGAGGATGTCGTTGCCCCCCTTGGCACGAGAAAGGAATCCTTGCGAAACCAGCAACCACGGCGGTCTCGTAGGAAGTAAGGATACGACCCGGCATACTTTCCCAAACGAAAACCGTTCGAAGTTCAAGCTTTAGCTGGCAGGGCATAAGTGGAATCCTGCTTGCAGCACGCCACCGGAAGGTGGAACTCCATACGGATTTTTTTTGCGAGATTATCATATCTGATGGCTTCGCAAACATCATCCCCCTGTCCATATCCTCTTCGGTGAAACACAAAAAAAGGCCGGACCGGATTCGAAGTCCGGGCCGGCCTTTTTTTACCTTAAGGAATGGATCAGAAGTTGATTTTCAACGCGAACTGCATGTCGCGGTTGTCCGCGTTGGTGCTGGTGATCTTGCCCACCGAAGCGTTGCCGATGGCTGCGTTCGGGAAGCCGAGGATCGGGGTGTTGAAAATATTGAATCCGTCCAGGCGGAATTCCAGCTTCACCTGCTCGGTGATCCTGAAATTCTTGGTAAAGGACAGATCGAACTGGGTGATTCCCGGCCCGTAGAGCACGCCGCGGGCCACGTTGCCGTAGGTGTTGGCCGCCGGGGCGACAAAGGCGGTGTAGTCGAACCACTTGTCCACCGTGGGGTGATCCAGCTTGCCGCTGCCGATGCGGTTCGGCCAGGAGGGCGCGCCGTTGTTGACCCCGGTGTTCAGGCTCACGTTGAAGGGCCGGCCGGTGGAAATGGTTACGATTCCGCTGGCCTGCCAGCCGCCGATGATCGCCGAGGAAATGGCATCCGTTGCCCACTTCCGGCCTTTGCCGAAAGGCAGCTCATAGACGTAGTTGGTGATCCAGCGATGCTTGACGTCGAAGCCGGAGGCCCCGCGTCCGGCGCGGATGTTGGTCACCGTCTGCGGGTTGCCGGTCGATCCGCCGCCGCTGGCTGCGGTTCCGCCGTAGTCGAGCGACTTGGCGAAGGTGTAGCTGGACAGGAACTGGAATCCCGAGGAGAACTTCTTGGACAGCTTGGTCTGCATGCCGTGGTAGGTGGACATGTTCCGGTTCTGGAACATGGTGAAGTTGCTCAGGTTGTTGAGCGCCTGGATCAGCCGGCGCGATGCCTGCGTTCCGGTCCCGGGCTGGATCTCGTTGGTGTTGTAACCGATGGGCAGGTGAATCCCGCGGCTGCCGGCATAGGCGATTTCGAAAACCAGGGTCCTGGAAAGCTGCTGCTGCAGATCCAGGTTCCAGGATTCCATGTAGGCCGGTGCGGGCCCCAGGTCATGGCCGATGACCCGCGGGTTGGCGGCGTTCAGCTCGGCAGTGGTCTTGGGTTTGACGACGGTGGGAGTCGGGAAGGGATTGTTGATCATCGGCACCTTGGACCAGTCGGTCGGATTGGTTTCCGGGGCGAAATTCTGGGAGATGGTGTAAGGCACTTGCTGCCCGAGAATGTTGGAACCGGAAGCCTGGATCGGCATGAAGCTGATGCCGAAGCCGGTACGGATGATGGTCTTGGAGTTCCCGAGAACGTCCCAGGCCATGCCGACGCGGGGAGCGAAGTTCCGCTTGCTGTACTCTTTGTTCACCGCGCGGGAAACGCCGTCTTCACCGGCATAAATCAGCTTCAGGGCCACCTGGTCGAAGTTGGTCAGGCGGTTTTCCTTTTCGACATCGGGAACATAGAGTTCATAGCGCAATCCCAGGTTCAGCATCACCCGGGAGCTGACCTTGAAGTCGTCCTGGATGAACCAGGCGTGATCCTGGTTGGTCATGTAATAGGGGGTGATCAGGTAGCCGCGCGAGCCACCGGTGGAATAACCGATCAGCAGCGTGGCCAGGCCGCTCCCCTGTGCGTTGGTCTGCGGGTTGTTGGTGAAGTTCTTGCCGAAGTTCAGGGTGCTGCGGGTATCGGTGTTGGTGAAAGGCGAAACCAGCCGCCGCACGTAGCGGTAGCCGAACTTCAATCCGTGCCGTCCGCGGTTCCAGTAGAGGCTGTCCTCGAACTGGTAATGGGTTTCGCGTGGATTGGCGGGCAAAAAGGCCGGACCGCCGCTGAATCCGGTGAAATCCGTCACGTTGATGTTCGGAATACCGGTGGTGAACCGGGAAGTATTGATCCCCATGATTCCAAGCGACGTTGCCGCATTGTGCCCGTAGTCGGACTGGTAGGTCCATGGGCTGGTGCGGGCATACCCGGTGCGGAACTCGTTGATCAGGTTGGGCCGGATGATGTGGCTGTCGTTGATGGCCAGGCCCTGGGTGCGCAGCGTGGTCTTCTGGGTACCGGCCACATAGGGGCCGAGATCGAACTTCTTGGCCGCTTCGGGCGTGGTCGGAAGACAACAGTTGGCCTGCCCCTGCGGAGCCTCCAGGGTGTAATTACTGAAGGCATAGCGTACGAACAGGGAGTTGGCTTCCGTCACTTTGTGGTCCACGCGGGCGGTAAAGGCGTTGTCCCCCACCGTGCGGTTCGGAGTGGAAACGTAGTTGTTGAAGGTCCCGGTCGTATTAGGCATGGGATAAAGGCTGGCCACATTCAGACCCACCGGGTTGATGCGGTTGGCGGGAATGATGTTGTTCGGGAATGGGTCGCGCAGGAACTTTCCGGGGTTGGCCGGGTCGGCGCGGGTGGTCAGCGGATCGTAAATAATGTAGGGGAAATTGTTGCTGAAGTCGCCGATGCGGGTCCTGGCATCCGGGACACTGTTGACGTTGGTCTGGCCCTTGATTTCCCGCAGGCCGGCATAGTCGGCGAAAAACCAGGTCTTGTTGGTGCCGTCATAAAGCCAGGGGAGCTTGACCGGCCCGCTCACCGCCGCGCCGAACTGGTTGCGCCGGAAGGGCGGCTTCTTCAGCGTAGGCAGCAGGAAGAAGTTGCGCGCGTCCACGTAGTCGTTGCGCAGGAATTCGAAGATGCTGCCGTGCAGCTCGTTGCTGCCCGACTTGGTGGAAACGGAGATCACCCCGAATCCGCGGCCGAATTCGGCGGAATAGGTGCCGCTCAGCACCTTGAATTCGCGCACCGATTCCAGGGTGGGCATGACGATAACGGTGTTGAAGGTGTATTCGTTGTTGTCGATGCCGTCCACGAGCCAGGCATTGCCGTTCGCCTGGCTCCCCAGGGCGTTGAAGTTGGAGTTGCCGCGGGGGTTGAAGGAGCTGGCACCGGACAGGTTTTCCCCCTGCTGCCCCGGGGTGATGCCCGGCGAGAGATAAACCAGGGAGGCGAAGTTGCGGCCGTTCAGCGGCAGCTCGCGCACCGCGCGCTCTTCGATGACTTCCCCGAGCTCGGAAGTGGTGGATTTCACCAGCGGGGCTTCGGCCTCCACGCTGACGGTTTCGTTCGAGGCGCCGATCTGCAGGGTGATGTCCACCCGCGCCTTCTGGTCGACTTGCAGGATGACCCCGGTCTGCACCTGCTTCTTGAAGCCGGAGACTTCCGCGGAAACATCGTAGGTTCCCGGAATCAGGAACGGGGCATTATAGGAACCGGTATCGTCGGTGACAAAGGTTTTGGAAAACCCTTTGGAGCTTTCCGTGATTACGATCTGCGCGCCGGGGATCACTGCGCCGCTGGGATCCTTGACGGTTCCCAGAATGGTTCCGGTGGTTACCTGGGCGGAGGCGCAGACGCTGAGCAGCAAAACAAGTGCGAATGTCGTGAGGACGACTTTTTTCATTCTGCCTCCTTAAAGCAAAGTTACAAAACAAGGGAACGTTGAGGCATACAGCCTGCCGGTATTTTACTGAGAGAACCAGGCAAGCGTCAAGAAAGATACCGTCACCCCAAAGGATCTCCTGATAATAGGTTCCTTCGCTTTTCTTCCCGTTCTTCCTTTCTATCTTTGATCCCTGACTTTTCACAGGAAGACAGGAAGATCAGGAAGGAAGAAAGAAGCGACCAGCGCTTCTCGGATCGGGCAACGGACTTTTTGCGGTGCCGCGAAAAATAATAGGAATTTTTTTGCCCAAATCCGTTCCCTGCTATAACATATTGTTATAAAAGAATTTACTAAAAATTCTTCTTTTCCGAAATCCCGTTTGGTGCGAAAGGAGCTGCCCAATGAAACGGCATTTTACGACTACCTTCCTCCATCCGGGCCCTCTGACTGCGATCCTCTTTTCCCTGGCTCTCGCTTTGCTTTTCGTTGGCCCGAAATCGCAATTGCCTGCTGCCGGCCAGCCGCCGGTAGTGTTTTTACACGATCCCCTCTGGCCGGTTTACGCCCAGACAGAGATCACCGTTTTCCCCGAGCCGCCCGCCGCCGGGCGACCCTCCGAAGTCTGCGTCTGGGTTGCCAACGAAAGCAACACCGCCCAGACCGTCACCATCGACTTCGGAGTATCCGATTTCGGCATCGGAATGTCTTTTCAAACTATCGGCAGCCGCACCATTTCCGTGGCCGCACAAAGCCGCGGCGTGGCCTGCATGCACTGGGTTCCGTCCAAGGCAGCCCGCTGGTGCATCCAGGCGGTGCTGCATGTCCCCGGCTATCCCGACCAGACCAGCCAGCGCAATATCGACCTTTGGGAAGTGCTCACTCCGGGAACCGCCTCCCAGGTGGTTTTCCTGGTCCGGAACCCCTCCGCCGTCATTCTCACCATGCAGCTCCAGACCCGGATGAACCCGGCCCGGACCGGCTGGAGCGCTCTTTTGTCGGCGACCGAAATGCAGCTTTTTCCCGGTCAGATCGTGCCGGTGACCCTGACGGTTACTCCGCCCCCGGGCGCCAAGCTGGGCACCAGGGAAACCATTCTCGATGTGGAAGCCAAAGCCATGATCGGGCAGGAAACCCAGCTGATCGGAGGCTTCCGCAAGCTGGACTGGCCGCCCGTGCTGCTGCACCGCCAGCGCGACCCGGTCTTCGCCGAAAGCGAAATCAGCGTGGTACCCTACCCGGCACGCGCCCGGGAGCCGGTGCGCATCTGCGTGGAGCTTACCAATGAGGGCGACCTGCCTCGGACCGTGCAGCTGGCCTTCCAGACGGCCCCGCTGGGAATCGGGCTGACATTCACCACGATTTCCACCCAGACGGTCACTTTGCCGCCGCACAGCACCACCAGGTTCTGTGCCGTATGGGTGCCGCCGCAGGCCGGGCAGTTTTGCGTGCAGATCGTGATGCGCGATCCCCAGAACACATATGTCGACCAGATCAGCCAGCGCAATATGGACGTCAATGAAATCCTGCTGCCGGAGGTGGAAACCGCCTTTGTTTTTCCGGTCCGCAATCCGGACACCGTCGCCCGCACCATCCATCTGACCGCCACGAAGCTCAGCTCCTTTTTCGACCTGCGCTTCGAGACCAATCCTCTCGCCGGCGTGCTGCCCGACAAGACGGCTGCCGCCCGGCTCTATGTCACCCTGAAGCAGGGGGCCCAGCCCGCCGACGACGATCCGGTCGCCGACATCCAGGCCTATTATTATAATGACCGGCAGGAGCAGGTCTGGATCGGAGGAATCCGTAAAATCTACAAAACGCCGATTCCCATTCACCGCCCGGACGACCCGCCGTACGCCGAAAGGGAAATCAGCATCGATCCCTACCCGCCGCGCGCCGGAGAGCCGACCCAGATCTGCGTGGAGCTGCGCAATCCAACCGCCGTCCAGCAGATCATCCAGGTGGAGTTCGCAATCGCCAGCTTCGGCATCGGATTGCCCTTCACCCCGATTCAGCAGTTGTCGGTCGCCCTGCCGGCCAACAGCATATTGAAAAAGTGCATCACCTGGGTACCGCCCATCGGAGGGCATTTTTGCGTTCAGGTGACTTTGCGCGACTCCCAGCAGCAGCCGCGCTTTCCGGAAGTCAAGAGTCAGCGGAACATGGATGTGGGCGAAGTATTTGTTCGCGGCCAGACTACCAGCCCCTTTCTATTCCACGTCGCCAATCCGGGCGTGCAGAATGCCAACATCGAGCTGGTCACCATCCCCCGCCTCGCGGGCTGGACCGCCACGCTGGATAAAACCCTGCTCACCGGCGTGAATCCGGCCAAAGACCTGCGCCAGGTATCCCTGACGGTCTCTGTTCCGGACGCGCCTCTGCCCCAGGATGAGGTTCCGGTGGTGGACGTCGAAGCTTATACCGGGGGCAGGCTGATCGGCGGCTTCCGCAAGATTTACCGCCCGCCGGTCCCGGTGCACCGTCCCCAGGATCCCGTTTACGCCGAGTCGGAAATCAGCATCCACCCCTATCCGCCTCAGGCTCGCACGCCGACTCAGATCTGCGTGGACCTGCGCAACCCCACGGAATTGCCGCAGGCCATCGACGTTACCTTTGCCGTGGCGGAGTTTGGCATCGGCCTGCCCTTCCATGACATTTCCAAGGCCCTGCCGGTAACGGTCGCCGCCCGGAGCTCCCGGCGCAGCTGCATCACCTGGGTTCCACCCACCGGGGGCCAGTTCTGCGCCCGGGTTACGCTGCAGAACGCCGGCCATGATCCGGTCTGGAGCCAGAGGAACATGGACGTGAATGAAGTGCTGGTTCCCGGCCAGGCTTCCACCCTGACCTTTCCGGTCGGCAATCCCGGCACCGCCGATGCGACGGTTTCCCTGGGCTTGATCCCGCGCCTGGACCAGTGGGATGTGCAGCTCTCCGCCGTCACCCTGGCCGACATGAAGCCGGGGGAAACCCGTCCGGTCACCCTGACGGTGACTCCGCCCGCCGGGCAGAGCATGCCCCCGGATGGCACGCCGGTCGTGGATGTGGAAGGCTATATCGGCAAGGACCTGATCGGCGGGATCCGCAAGATTTATCGCCCCCCTGTGCCGATTCACCTGCCCCGGGATCCGATTTACGCCGAATCGGAAATATTCGTCGACCCCTACCCGGTGCAGACGGCCTTTCCCACCAGGCTGGGGGTGGTGGTCTTCAACCCGACCGACACCGCCCAGGATGTCACCGTGAACTTTAGCGTTGCCGATTTCGGAATCGGCTTGGCGTTCGGCACCACCGGCATTCCGGCGCCGAGCAGGATTATCGCCGTACCTCCGCACGGCTCGTCGCGAGCGGTCACGCTTTGGAATGCGCCCAGGCCCGGGTTGTTCTGCATTCAGGTGCAACTGCTCCTTCCGGGCCGCGTTCCGGTATACAGCCGGCGCAATATCGACGTCGGCGAGCCCTTGCGCCCGGACAAGGCTCACGAGAGAACGATCCTGGTCCGCAACCCCATGGAGCAGGTAAAAACGATTCAGTTGAGCCTTTTCAGCCATCGGCCGGACTGGACCATCAGCCTTACCCCGATGCAGCTGGCAGACGTGCCGCCGGGCGAGACCCGGCAGGCGACTCTTTCGGTCAAGCCTCCTTCCTGGGCGGGCCTGGCCGACGAACAGCCGGTTGCCGATATCGAAGCCTATATCGACGGAGAGCTGATCGGGGGGATTCGCAAGATCGCCAAACCCCCGGTCCCGCTGCACAAACCGCAGGACCTTCCCTACGCCGAAAGCGAAATCTCGCTGCAGCCCGATCCTCCCGAAGCCGCCAGGAACGCCACCCTTTCCACTGAGCTCACCAACTCCAGCGAAGCCTCCCAGACCATCCGGGTGGAATTCCGTGTGGCTAATTTCGGGATCGGGGTTCCCTTCGGAACCTCGGGGATCGCCACCCCGGTGGTCGATGTGACCCTGGCCGCGGGAGCCACCCAGAAGGTGAGCACGCAGTGGGTTCCTCCAAGCTCCGGACACTGGTGTATTCAAGTCGCCCTGAAAGATCCGCTCGGCCAGTATCCCGATCAGTACAGCCAGCGGAACATCGATATCGAGCGGCGCGTGTATGCTCCCTGCGAGCCGTTTACCAAGCAGTTTGTGCTGCAGAATACGACGAGCCAGACCATCACCGTTACCGTCGGCAGCAGCGCGCTCAACCTTCCGCCCGGCTGGACATACACAGCCACACCCAACCAGGTGACCCTGGGGCCCAACCAGTCGGTGACCATCACGCTGACCATCACTCCGCCCTGCCAGGCACAGCGGGCGCCATGGGGCCTGGAGGCCATGCTGGACACCGGAGGGGCCACCGGTCCGCCGGAAATCAATATCGAGGCCTACGTGGACGGCCAGCTCATGGCCAATGGCGGAGGAGTACAGATCCTGCTGGAGTCCCCCAGGCTTTATCTGCCCCTGATCCTGAAATGAGGAAATAATGTTTTTGCAGGAAATCCAAAGATATCCGGCTTTGATACGAAACCATCCAGGAGGGTGAGGGTGTAAAAAGTAGGGAACCCCAAAGGGGTTCCGGATCACAGCCCGGGGTTGCGCCGCAGGCGCTACCCCGGGTAGGCGGATTTGTTGACAACCAGCCCTGTAAGGGCTGCGCAAACACCTGGCTTTGCGGGATTTTGCGCAACCCTTACAGGGTTGTCGTTTCCAAACATTCCCACCCGGGGTAGGCGCGAAGCGCGCCAACCCCGGGCTGTGATCCGAAGCCCTTGCAGGGCTTTCATGCGACTTTTTTCCAGGGTGGCGTCGTAAAAAGTATGTATCGCAATGTTCGGCCCTCCCGTACGGTACTTGCGTGTGTGCTGCACGGGGCGAATGAGCGGATATCGTACCGTTGGGTTCCGCCAAGGCCCTGGGAGGGCCCGCGTAAGCCGGCAAACGACTGTTATTCCGAAGCAAAGTCCCGTCAGGGACGGCAGAGCCGGACGAAATAATGACTATTTGCGGGATTAGCAGGGAGGTCCGGGAAACGGAAGGAGAACTCCTATCCGAAGTCCGTCGGGAGTCCCCCCCTTCCGGCGGCCGTTGCATTTGTGGTTCGACCGGGGATCTTATACAATATAGATTCATTCTGAATTTGGAGGAACCATGAAAGGAAGCGAAAAAATAATCGACTGCTTGAACGGGCTGCTGGCCGACGAGCTGACCGCCATCAACCAGTATATGGTCCACTCGGAAATGTGCGCCAACTGGGGCTACGAAAAGCTGCACAAGGCCGTGGAAGCGCGGGCCATCACCGAGATGCGCCACGCGGAAAAACTGATCGCCCGGATCCTGTTCCTGGAGGGGCTCCCGATCGTCAGCCAGCTGCGCCGGATGCATATCGGCGCCAAGGTTGAAAACCAGCTGCAGAACGACCTGAAGGCCGAAGAAGAAGCCGTCCAGGCTTACAATGCCGGAGTTCTTCTGGCGGTGGAAGAAAAGGACAACGGAACCCGGGAGCTGCTGGAAGCGATTTTGAAGGACGAGGAGGATCACCTCGACTGGCTCGAGGCTCAGCGGGACCAGATGGAGCAGATGGGCATCCCCATCTATCTTTCGGAGCAGCGCTCCTGAGGGAGGAAGGTCCGCAGAGGGGGGCGACCGGCAACCGGCCGCCCCCCTCTGCGGTTCGAGACTACTGGGTGTATTCCACCATTTTGGATTTCAGATTCTCCAGACTGAGAGCGCCCTTCTTGTAATCCAGCACCTGGCTTTTCTGAATGGTCAGAATATGCCGCGGAGCCGCAACGTCGCTGCTCCCGAAAGACACGCGGCCGCGATTGCGATCGAGCACGAACGATATAAATTCCGTCGGCTTGACGATGGTCAGCGAATCTCCGTGCTTGGCCACCACCTCGCGAAGCTCTGCCAGAAAGCGCTTCTCCCATTCCTCCGCCCGGGCCTGGCGGGCCTGCTGGCGCTCTTCCATGGCCTGCCTCGACACTTTCAGGCGGCTGGTGTAGCCGCTCGATTTGGGAGGAGCGGCCGGAGCGGGGGGAACGGGTGGAACCGGGGGAGGCGGCGGGGGCGCGATGCCCGCTCCGGCGGGTGCCTGCCCGGCGCTCCGTTCCTGGATCAGCTTTTCCTGGATGCGAGCCCTTTCCACAGCTGCGGCGGCGCGATCCGCTTCCATTTCCTTGTGCGCCTGTTGGAGCTCCTTCTGCGCCTTTTTAAGCTCTTCTTTCATCTCCTCTTTTACCTGTCCGGCCAGCTGCGCTTCCAGCCCGGCTTTCTTAAGCTCTTCGCCGGCTTTTTTCAGCTCTTCGTTGACCAGGCCTTCCGTGGCCTCCTTCAGGGCGGCGATATAGGTCTCGTCGATCCCGAAGGTCACGGCCATGGGCTCTCCGGGGTACCCAATGAGAAACAGGGCCCCCTGCCCGACCAGGTACATGGCGGTAACCGAATTGTCTTCGCCGAGGATGTGCGGCGCATGCCGGCTGCCGGCGGTTCGCCCTGGTCCGCTCAGGTCCTGACTCACGAATTCGGAGGTAGTCCGCAGGATGCCGCTCATGATCTCCAGCTCCTGTTGAACGGTCCGGGCGTTGGGCAGCTCGTCGGCAGCCGCGGCTGAAATCGCGCCGATGGACAGGAAAATGGCAATGGCCAGAACGGCCAGAACGAATAATATTTTAGTATTCATGATTCCCTCTTGCTTTTGGCTTTCTTTGGAAATTATGGTTGGATCGGCGCACCGGTCCTGTCGGTTATTGCGAAAGAGAGGAGGCCAGTTCCTTGTTAAATAGCAGGGCCAGAGTGGCATCGGTCTGCGCCTCGCGCTCCTCCCCGCGGATGGCCACATGGCTGATCTGCCCGGACAGCTGCAGGATGGAGTTCTGCTGGGCTTCCAGCCAGCCGAGAATCTGAGCGTTGGTCCGGCTGCTGCTGTCCTTCTGCCGTTTCTCCCAGGAGACCAGGCTTTGCCCCATGTTTGCTTCAAACCGGCCGAGCGCTTGGGTCAGCTGCACCCGCTGGCGCTGGTCCAGGGCTGTCGAGAAATCCTTCATCTCGCTGCGCAGCACGGCCAGCCACTGGCTTTTTTCCTGCCGCGAGCGCTCCTCCAGAGATTGCATCAGCCCGGCGCGAAAGCTCTCCAGGTCCGCCTGGGTCAAAGCCGGGACGGCGGGGGCGGGCGCCGGCGGCGGATAGCCCGCCCAGATGGCCGCCGCCACCAGCAGGACGGCTAGGGAGGTGGCCCAGGCCCAGCGCGGTTCCCGGAAGAATCCCCACACCGCCTCCCCCCAGGCCCGGCGCGATTCCCGGGCCGGCACGAAGAAGTGGCGCGGCACAGGCACATCGTTTTGCGGCCCCAGCTCGCCGATCCAGGAGGACATCCTGGCCAGCTCTTTTTCGCATGCCGCACATTCCGCCAGGTGGGCTTCCAGCCGCAACCGGTCCGCCGCTTCCAGCTCCCCCACCAGCGCCGGGGGAATCAGAGGACGAAACAATTCACAACCCTTATTCATGACCCGCTCCTTCTCCTATTCCATTCCGGCCGAGCCTCTCCTGCAGCGACTGCAAGCCGGCATACAGCCGGGTTTTCACCGAGCTTTCCGGCAGGGAGAGCACTTCGGCGATCTCCGCAAACGTCATTTCCTGAAAAAACTTCAATTCCAGCACCAATCTCTGCTCCGGGGGAAGGGCGCGCATGGCACGCACCGCGCGCCTTTCTTCATCGCGGCGCAGAAGCTCCCCCTCGAAGGAGCCGCTAACCAGCTGATCGGACACCCTCTGCCCGGAGGGCAGCTCCTCTTCCAGGCTGTAGTGCCGGTCGGAAGGCCTTCGCGCCAGCAGCGAGAGACAGCGGTTGATAGCGATGCGGAACAGCCAGGTGGAAAAGCGAGCTTTTCCGTTAAAAGTCCGTATGCTGCGGAACGCCGACAGGAAAATCTCCTGGGTGGCTTCCGCGGCCTCTTCCGGGCGGCCCAGCATGCGCCGCGTCAGGTTGTAGACCGGCTTTTCCCATCGCAGCACCAGGTGATTGAATGCGCTGCTGTTTCCGTTCCGGCTCTCCTCGATCCAGAAGGCTTCGGGATCCGGGAAGGGCAGAACCTCCCCCGCCAGGGGCCCATCGTTTCGCTTGGCAATGGGAATCATCATGTGTGAAAAATCCTGTCCGACCACTTTTTTCCGCTTTTTCCTCTTCTTTAGACACGTACCGCCGGAAAAAAGTCGGAAATTATTTTTTTCCTTCGAGTAGGAGGGCGGGCGGGCCGTTCGCGAGCAGGAAGCATCCTGGGGCGGCGGCCGCCAGCCGCCACCTCAGGACAAATATCTTTACTTGGACTTCAGCATTGAGAGGATCAGCACCAGGAGAACGACGGCCAGGACCGCCAAGGTGATCTTCACCCAGCTGTAGGGGTGCCGGCCGGCAATCTTTCCCGTATAGCCGTTGAGCAGCACCTGGAAAACCCGCGGCCCGTAGGTATAGGCCAGAAGCCAGACCGGCAGCAGGACGTGTTTGAACGTCCGCTCGGAATAGCGGGCCCGGACCTGGAGATTGCGGTGGGTGTCTCCGGGGACCTGGGCGGCGCATAAGGAGCGCAGCTCCTGGTCCATCTGCTCCTGCGACCGGCCGGCCGCCTGCCCCAGGTCCACCTGATAGCGCTCCACCACCCAGCCCCGCACAAAAGACGGATCGTAGGGCTGAAGCTCCCTGGTGGGAAAAGGCTCGATCTGCTTCAGCAATGTGCCGTCGGTGCCGACGGTGCCGGGAACCAGGTCGTCGTCGAAAAAGTGCTGCAGCCGCCCGCTGCTCGGCTCCCAGCGGACCTTGCGCACCTGGCGGCTTTCCGTCTTTCCCTCGGAAGTTCGGACCGTTTCTCTTTCGTAATAGTAGTACCCGGATTCGGCGGTCCACTGGGCATCGGCCCGGGCATCAAAGGTCCAGTAGGGGAGATAGATCCCTTTGAGCGTGTCGGTCATGGCCTCTTTTTTCAGCCGGTTGGGGGCAAACCAGCGGCTGCGGTACCACTGCCGTATGCTTTCGCGCACCCGCGTTTCGCTGACCTGAAAAGGGAGGACGCTTTCCGGCCGGACCACGTCCCGCTCGTCCTCATAGGGGGCGATGGCCGGCGATCCGCAGAAATCGCAGCGCTGCGCGGCCCGCTCCGGATCGAAAACGCTGATGGCCCGGCAGCTCTGGCACTTGACCGACCGCTTCTGCTCCTGCCAGCCGCTCTTCTCCGCCGGCAGGGAGCGAAGAGCCTCGCCCAGGTCGTGCTCCACCACCTCGGCTCCCTCGCCGGCCGGGGGGCTTTCCATGGGCGTGCCGCAGTACGGGCAGGTCAGGGTTCCTTTTCCTGGATCCCAGGCCACGTCCGCTCCGCAGGCCGGGCAGGGCTTCTTTTGCAATGCCTCCGTGTCGGTCATGACATCAGGCCTTCAGAAATTCGTCCAGCGCCGCGCGGGTGATGCGATAGGAGGAGCCGATCTTTTTGGCTTTCAGCTCGCCGCTCTGAATGGTGGACATCACGTCCGCTTCGCTCACCCCGAGGATCCGGGCCGCATCCGCCGGGGAAAGCAGCTCCGGCACTCCGGTCGCCCCGCCCGCGGAAGCCGCTGCCGGTGCCGCCGCGGCGGGCCCGAACATCCCGCCGGGCTGCTGCAGCATCTGCTGGGCCATAGCGAAGCCCATGGCCATTTCCGCCGGGGCTCCGGCGCTGCCGCCCTTTTCCATCCCCTGGCCCATCTGGAACTTGACGAAATCGTTCAGGTTGCCGACCGCCGCCATGCTGGAGCGCTTGTCGACCGCGGCCTCCACTTCCGGCGGGACGGAAACGTTTTCCACCAGGAAGCTGGTGATCTCCAACCCGTACTTGCTCTGGACCGCCGGGTTGATCAGGGGGATGAGCGCCTCGCCCACCTCGGTGTAGCACGCCGCCAGGTCCAGCGCCGGGATGTGCGCCGAGGCCATGGCATCACTGAAAAGGCTGACGATGCGCGAGCGCATGGTTTCGGCAAATTCCTCGATGCGGAAGTTCTGGTCGGTGCCCGCCACTTCCTTGAGAAACAGGCGGGGATCGACGATATGAAAATCGTAGGTCCCGAACGCGCGCAGCCGGACGATGCCGAAGTCCTGGTCGCGCATCATCACCGGATTGCTGGTTCCCCACTTGTTTCCGGTAAACAGCCGGGTGTTCACAAAGTAAACGTCCGCCTTGAAGGGCGATTCGAATCCGTATTTCCAGGACTTCAGCGAAGTCAGAATGGGGATGTTGTCGGTCGTCAGAGTGTGCTTGCCGGGCGGGAAGGTGTCGCCGAACTCGCCCAGGTAGACGAACTGGGCCATCTGCGACTCGCGGACGATCAGCTGCCCGCCCCGCTTGATCTCCTTGTTCTCGTCCGGGAAGCGGTAGGAGAGCGTGTCCCGGGAATCGTCGGTCCATTCAATGATGTCGATAAACTGGCTGGTTATAAAATTCATCAATCCCATAGGTTCGCCTTTCCCTTGTGCATTTTTTTCTTGCGATATTCTTCAGATTATACAGCGATATCTTCCTTCCTTCCTGTGAAAAAATAGGGCTCACCGGAAGAAAAGAAGAGCGGGAAGGAAACCGAAATGGTCTATTACCAGGAAACGGAGACTTTTTGCGAGTGAAACTTCGTGATGGCCCGGTAAAAAGTCCCACTTCTTCGGATTCCCGTCGGGAAAAGCCCTGCAAGGGCTTCGGAACACAGCCCGGGGTTGGCGCGTTTCGCGCCTACCCCGGGTAGGGACACCCGTAGGCGGCAACCCTGTAAGGGTTGCGCATAATCCAGCCATGCCAAGTGTTTGCGCAGCCCTTTCACGACTGGGTTTTAACCAATCCGCTTACCCGGGGTAGCGCCTGTGCGGCGCAACCCCGGGCTGTGTTCCGGAACCCCTTTCGGGGTTCCTTTTTGCGATGCCGTCTTTCGTGATAGATTTTTTGAATTCCTGAAGATTCGGTTAGGGTACAGGGTATGGTTGCCGAGCGGGCGTTAAGGCCCTCTCCAGGAACAATCGTCAAAAAGGAGAACATCATGAGAGTCAGCCGGTGCGTATACGCCTTGTCGCTTTTCATCGCTTTGGCCATTCTTCTGTTTCTGATTTCCACCCCCCTGCCATCCGGACATGCCGCGGCCCAGGATTTGCCGGATACCAGGCCTTCCCCCTGGAGGCCTGAAACCAGGCCCGCGGCGGATCCCGATGGTTTCGTTCCTATCCGCGGAGGCGTATTCCTCAGCGGCGACCGGGTCACCCGGCAGGGGAAGTTGACCCCGGCACGGCTGGACGACTTCGAAATCTGCGACCACCCGGTCACCAACGCCGAATACCGGCTGTTCGTGGAAGCCACGCATCCGGTCGCTCCGGTCTACTGGAAAAACGGACAGCCCCCGGCCGGGATGGAAAATCATCCGGTGGTACTGGTCAACCGCTACGACGTGGATGCCTATCTGGCCTGGCGTACCCGTAAGGAAGACCGGATCTATCGACTGCCGACCGATTCGGAGTTCGAATATGCCGCCCGCGGCGGCCTGGAACAGAAGCTCTATCCCTGGGGCGATGAGGATCCGGCGGGCCGGGCCAATTTCGATGCGGAAGGAAAGCGCCCCTATGACTCCTGGCGCTCCTGGCTAAAGCCGGTCCGATCCTTCCCGCCCAACGGCTACGGATTGTACGACATGGCCGGCAACGTCTGGCATATGGTCACGGCCGGCGTGGACCTCGGCCGGTCCCGCTTCAAGTTCCGCATTTACAGCCAGACGGATGTGGAGGAGCGGATCGTCGGGGGCAGCTGGGCCCGCAGCACTCCTTACCTGCGCTGCGGCTACGGCGCCGGCGCCTCCCCCGGAATCCGCCATCCGGACATCGGGTTCCGCCTGGTGCGCGAGCCGCAGAAAAACACCGCTGCCTTCCGCATCGTCCCGCGGCGCATGGTGGCCTTGCCCCAGGGCCCGGGCTCGGTCTTCCTCAGCTGGCAGCTTCTGCCGCAGGATGTCCCGGGCACCGGCTTTCATGTCTACCGCTCCGTCCGCCGGCAGGACGCCGGCTTCCGCCTGACCACCGCCCCGATTGGCGACGCGACCTGCTGGCTCGACACCCAGGTCCCGAAGGGAGTCCTGCACTACTATCGCGTCCGGCCGGTTCATGCGCAGGGGACAGAGGGACCGCCCTCGGAGTGGGTCGGTACGCAGACCGGGGAGCCGACCGGGATGGTGCGCCGCTTTTCCCCGGCCCCGCGGAAGACCGGCGGCGCGCCGGTCTTCGGGGACCTCGACGGGGACGGACAGCTGGACCTGGTGCTGCGCCTGGACAACGGCAACGTGGAGATGTCCCAGGACCCGGGGGTGCCTGTGGAAATCGAAGCCTTTCTGGGAGATGGGCGCTATCTCTGGCGTCGCGCGCTGGTCTGGCACGACTACTGCTTCGGCAGCGCCAGTGACGTCCCGGTAAATATCTATGATCTCGACGGAGACGGGAAGGCGGAGGTCATCGCCCGGCTGCAGGAGGGCGAGCAGGTCTTCCTGGCGGTGCTCGAAGGGCTGACCGGCCGGGTGCTTCGCAAGACGCCGTGGCCCCCGATGTTGACCGACTTCGCCAAGTCCTCCACCCGCATTCACCTTTCCATCGCCCGGCTGGACGGGAAGAATCCGGCCATCGTCACCCAGACCGGGCTCTATGAAAACGAGCTGTTCGTGGCCTTCGACGGCCGCCTGAACAAGCTCTGGGAATTCCGCAGCACCGCGGAAACCAACGGTAGCGGCTCGCACCACATCGATATTGCCGATGTGGACGGCGACGGCCGGGATGAAGTCTTCGACGGTACCACCTGCCTGAATTCCGACGGCACGCTGCGCTGGTCGATTTATCGCCTGCACCCGGATATTGTGGCCGTTCGCGATTTCCTCCCCGAACATCCCGGCCTGGAAGTCTATTATGTCGTCGAATCCAACATCCATGCCGGCGTCTACATGGTGGACGCCTCCTCGGGGAGGATTCTCTGGAAGATCAACCGCGAGGACGATCCGCGCTGGACCCACGGCCACGCGGGCTGGGCCGCCGACATCTGGGACGGTTCGCCGGGCATCGAGCTTTTCGCCAGCCGCGACGGCCATGAGATCAAGGATACCCTGCTGCTTTCTGCGGCCGGAAAGATCCTGATCCAACCGTTCCCGAACCTCTATACGCCGGTGGAATGGGACGGCGACCCGACCCGCGAAATGATGATCCGCGACGGATCGATGGTCGGCAACTTCGATGGACGGACGGTGGTTCCCATCACCGGAGCCATCCCCAATGAAGGGACCGCCAGCCGCGTGGCGATGGTCGCCGACCTGTGCGGTGACTTCCGGGACGAAATCGTGCTGGTCGGAGGCACCCCGGAAGGCGGCCTCAGCGTAACGATCCGCACGCCGACCGAGGTGATCCGCAAGAAGCAACTGACCCGCACCGCGGCCCACGGCTACCGTATGTGGCTGGCGCACAATCTCACCGGCGGATACGGTTCCTACTTCGAGGCGCCATAATCGCCGCCCCGGGCCGAAGGGGTGCGAAAAAAGCAGGAGCCTCGTAATCCGTCAGGTCTATCCTTCGGGATTGGCTGACGCCTCCCTCTGTGGGCCGCCGGCTCCGGACAGCCTTCGGTGCCAGAAAACAGCCAGGACGCCGGTGAGAACCACCGCGGCTGCCGTGCCGGACAGGTTGGGAACGGTAGCCGCCGACAGGGCTTCCTGGCAGGCATCCAGGACCTGGATCAAACCGATGCCGAAGATGACCATCGGCAGGGAGTAGCGAATCGCCGCGATGTAAGCTCCCGGCAGCAGCAAACCGGTGATCCCCCCCCCGAGCAGCCAGGAAGGCAAGGTCTCAACGCCATGGGACCCGGCGGCCAGGAATCCGAAGAAAAAGAGAAAAATCCCCGCCAGGACTTTGTTCCTGCTCCAGCCGCCGGAGATCCTGTCGGCCAGGCCGAAGAGCAGCAAGGCGATCAGGGCCTGCACCAGGAAGGTCGAAACGGGCCCCAGGGCCGCTCCCAGAAAAGGAGAAAACTGCCCCAGATGGGTGAAATCGCCCCACTGCGGACGAAGCGAGGGCGCCAGCCGGTCCGCCAGGGCGGTGACCCCGACGGCAATGCCGCCCAGGCTGAGGCCCGCGCGCCACGCCGGACCCGCAGCTGCCGGCGCTTCGCTCCGGCACATCAGGTGAACCAGTCCCGCCGTCAGCCCCATGCACAGGGACACCACCAGCAGGCCGAGAGCTCCGCCTGCCAGCAGCAGAAACATCTGCACTTTGAAGGGCTGGGCGGTCGAGAACTGCGCCGCCGTCGCCGGTATGCTGTTCAGCAGAGAGGCCAGGGTGAGCAGCGCCAGCAGCAGGAACAGAAGCAGGAAGGTGGAGGGTACAAAGCGCTTCCGGCTCCAGCTGAAAATAGCCGCCGCCACGCCGTAAATCACCAGGGCCACAACGCCCAGAGTGCATACCATCTGCAGGATGCGAGGAACGGTTTCCCTGTCCTGCTGCTCGCGCTGCCACTCCTCCGGCACATGCACGAAACGGTAGGCATCGCCCGGCTGGTCCCCGCAGATTTTGACCGCCAGCCGTTTCTCCCCTTTGGGCAGGACCGGAGGACGCGGATCGGAAAAGGTGAACACCCAGTCGGTGCGGTCTTTCAGCTTGGAGGGCACCGATGAAACTTCCTTGAGCGCCGCGGGATCCAGCCCGAAGGCGGCCTTCAGCTCCTGCCGGGCCAGCTCGCGGGCTTCCGGCTCGCCCAGATTTTTCCCGGGGCGGTCTTCCGGAAGAAGGTGCCGAAAGCGATACACGCCTTTATCCTCGGAAATCGCCAGCTGGTACTCTTCCGCCCGCTCGGCCACGTCCCCGGTGAAGCGCACAAAGCGGACCTGCCAGTGCGGCGGAGCCAGGTATTGGCCCATCAGCTGCGGATATAGGCTCCGATCCGCAGTCTGCCAGACAAAGCGGTCCGCCTCCGAAGGCCTGGTGGCGATGGAAGCCAGAGCGGTCCAGGTCTCCGGCAGCCGGATCCCGCGGTCCGCCAGCGCCTGCCCGGCCTTCTGCAGCGCGTCGCTGCGGGACAGGGTCAGCCCCGGGGCGTCGGTGCGATGAAATGCGGTGAGAAACCAGACGACCAGCCCCAGCGCCCCAAGCGCCGCCAGCCAGGCAGCGGCCGAGCGGCCCATGGCCGCGCTGCGGGCCGGTACCGCTGCTTCCGGCGCCGGAAAGACCTCCGGCTCCTCGGACGGTTTCCAGGAGCGGTTCCAGGCCTCCTCCGGAATTTCCGACCACTTCCGGGCACGGACCCGGCCGGAAACAACCACCCAGAGGGGAATGAGCACCAGCAGGATTACCAGAGCGCGGTTCCACAGGATGCCGGGGGCCGTGGAGACGAAGAGAGGCAGAGCGAACCAGACCACATCGAAGGCGTAATGCAGAACGATTCCGGGGAGCAGGCCGAAAAGCAGGTAGAGCCCGCCGAACATCAGCGAAGGGAGGATCAGCTCGACCAGCCTGGCATAAGCCGGCTGGTTGGCATAGCCGGCGTGCCCGGCTCCGAAAATGACCGCCTGCAGCACCATGGCCCCACTCAGCCACCAGGTCCGGCGGCCGAAGCGGTTCCCCAGCAGGGCGGCCCCGGCCAGCGGCACCGCCCGGAACAGGCACTCCTCCCAGAATCCGGCCTGGGCCGAAATGGCAATGGGATTGAGCCAGGGCAGATAGTGGGCCAGAATATCCGGCTGCACCAGTGTGTCGGAAGGGGACCACCAGCCGAAGGAGCGGCTGGCGGTCAGATACAGCAGCACCTCATAGGCAAAAAAGACTCCGACCAGAAGGTAGCCCGCGACGGTCTGCCCCAGTACGGCTTTGGACCCGGACACTCCCCCGGTCCACAGTCGCCAGGTCTGCAGCCGGTCGGGGAAGGCAAGCCGGGTAAGCCCTTCCGCCATGGCAAACGACAGAATGAACAGCGCGGCATACCCGAGGAAGGCCAGCAGCATGAAGACCAGCTGCTGGCTGACAAAGCGGGGCAGCGCCACGGCGGTATCGTAGTTCATCCAGAGCAGCGGCCATTCGTTGATCTGGGCCAGCAGTTGCAGGAAGGCGATCAGGCCGCCCCAGAGGATGGCCGGCCGCCATTGCATGCCGCGACGCCGCAGCAGGAAGAACAGCCCGACGCCGCACCCGCCCAGCAGGTAAAAGAGCCCCAGGGCGATGGTCCCGAACCCGCCGATGAAGGTGTTGGCAGAGCGCATCTCCTCATAGCGCCGGGAAAAGGCCTCCGGCACCTTGACCGAGGGAATCAGCCGGGTGAGCCGATCGCCGCCCGTTTCCAGCAGCAAGCGGTAGCGCCCTTCTCCGATGCGCACATCGGGGCGCTCATAGACAAAGGTGTGGTCGATCCGTCCTCCGGGCCGCACTTCCTGCGAGGTCTCCTCCAGCTTGTAGCGGCTCAGATCCACGCGCCAATCCCGGGCGGCGGATTGCTCGGCGATAGCCCGGGCCTGCTCCGGGGACAAAGCCGCTCCGGCTTCCTTTTCCGGCAGCTTGACGCGAAAGCCATAGGCATCGCCGCCGGGCGTGAAAAAGATTTCGGCTTCCTTGGTTTCGCCGGGTTTGAAATGCCGGACGGTCCACTGATAAGGATGGAAGAGGCCCTCGGCCATCATCTTCCGGAAAGCGTCGGTCCCTCCTCCTTCCAGCTCCACGAAATTCTGGACTTTCTGGCTGCCGGAAAAGGAGGCCGCCTGGCGGTAGCCTTCCGGCGGAAGCTGCAATCGGGAGGCCAGCTCGGCGGCCTTTTCCAGCGCCGTTTCCCGGCTCATGCGCAAATCGAGGGTCACCACCGGAAAGGCCTGCGGAAAAAAGGTGAAGGAAAAGTAGACTCCCCCAACAGAAGCCAGAATCAGAAAAATCCAAAACGCCGGCTTTCGAAACATACCAACTCCTTTCGGCGAACATACGCCCCGGAAAAACACAAAAAGCAGGATTGGCTGAATGGAGTAATTGTAGCCTAAACGCCGTCTGTCACTTAATCAGAACCGGAAGATTCAGAAAATAGTTGACCAGCACGGGGCCTGTAGTTCCCGTGCTGCCGTTAAACAGGCTGTCGCCCGAATAGATTGCAGTAATGGTATGGCTGCCTGGCGGCAGATCTGCAATGGTTAACACTGTCTGCCCGTTCACCAGGGTCGCGCTGCCCAGGGCGATTCCCCCACCCCGCGACAGATTTACACTGCCGGTAGGTATCCAGGAGGAAGTGGCAGTGGCGGTCACCTGCACCATGAATTGTATCGGTACTGCAAGCCCAGCCGTATGCAACGAGGGTGTGACGGTTGTCGTCGTGTCGATTCGGGAAACCGACAGTGTGGCGGTGTTGCTCGCCGCCCCTGCCGTCGGCGTTTGCGTCGTAGTCACTCCCGAAGCCTGATTCGTCTGGCTGCCGGCCGTGCTGCCGGTCACTCCGAAGGTCACCGTGCAGCTGCCGCCCGATGGAATCGTAATCCCGCTAAAAGACAGCGCCGTCGAGCCCGCCGTCAGCGTCGCCGGGGTCGTCCCGCTGCACGTCCCACCTACCGCGCCGCC
>CAINFC010000241.1 GCA_903847975.1 uncultured Acidobacteriota bacterium
TAGGCGCTACCCCGGGTAAGCGGATTTGATTAAAACCCAGCCCGGAAAGGGCTGCGCAAACACATGGTATGGCTGGATTTTGCGCAACCCTTTCAGGGTTGTTGCCTACGGGTATTCCTACCCGGGGTAGGCGCGAAGCGCGCCAACCCCGGGCTGTGTTACGAAGCCCTTAAGGGCTTTCCCAAGGCGGAAGGACATCCACTTGACAAATATAGCTATCCTAAGTAATCTCACCTGAGAAAAGCAACGTCATACATAACATGTCATGTTTAAAAAGCTGGGTTCGAGGCAGGTTTTAAGCCACACGGTGCAGGAGCAGATCGAAAGCGCCATTCAGAGCCGAACGCTGGCGCCCGGCGACCGGCTCCCTACAGAGCTGGAGCTGTGTTCCCAGTTCGGTGTGAGCCGGACGGTTCTGCGCGAGGCGCTGCGCGGGCTGAGCGCCAAGGGACTGGTGAGCATCGAGAAAGGGCGCGGCATGTTCATCCGGGAGCTGACCGCCTCTTTCGTGGTCGATCCGATGCGCCTCTACCTGAGCTTGAATTTTCCCAGCGTGGGGGCCCTGGAAGTGGTCCAGGCGCGCCAGGTGATGGAGCCGGCCATGGCGGCCCTGGCAGCCAGGAACCGCACTTCGGAGATGGTCCAGGAGCTGAAGGAAAATCTTGAAAAAATGAAACAGCTGACCGGCAACCTGGCGGCTTTCGCGGAGACCGACGGCGATTTTCATGTTCTGCTGGCCAGGGCAACGTGCAATCCCATTCTGCCGCTGGTGATCGAGCCGATCCGCAAGCTGATGCCGAAGATCAGCATGGCCCTCTACGAGGTTGTTGAAGAGGCCAGAGATATGGCCATTCTTTATCATACACGGCTGTTTGAGGCCATCGAAGCCGGGAAGGAGGAATCTGCCCGGCGCTGCATGGTGGAGCACCTCAAGGCAGCGGAACAGCATATCCGCGCTACCCTGGAACACAAGCAGATGTCCAATTTCTGCCTGAACTAGGGGGGCTGAGCAGAAAAAGCCGGCGGGGGAATAAAAAATTATTTTATCGATTTTTTCTTAGGAGGATTAATTATGAAAAAAATCATGGGAGTTTTGATTTTTTTTGTATGGGGGATGGGCGTGGCACTGTGGGCCCAGTCCGGGCTGGGGTCGATCACCGGTACGGTGGTCGATCCCAGCGGGGCGGTAATTCCGGACGCGGCTGTGGAGCTGAAGGAGGTTACGACACAGGGAATCCGGCCCGGCGCCACCAACCAGGTGGGCCTGTTCACCTTCCCCTCGATCACTCCTGGAAAATATGTCATCCGAATTACCGCTACGGGGTTCAAGGAGAAAACGCTGGAAAATATCACCGTGAATGCCTTCCAGCAGATTGCCCTGGGCCAGGTCTCGCTGGAGGTCGGCCAGGGGGCCCAGGTGACGGTCACCGTAACTGCCGAGCAGCAGCTGGTTAAGGACTCGGCGGTCCGCTACGATACGGTGCAGGCCAAAATGGTGCAGGACATGCCCCTGTTCGGACGCAACTGGACCGGCCTGCTCAAGGCTATACCCGGTGGCAATCCGACTTCCAGCACCGGATTTAACGGGCGGGAATACGGCTACTACGGGTATGCCGATTTTTCCATCAATGGAAAGGACTACCGGCAGACGGCCGTCAACCTGGACGGCGGCGGGATCGTCGACCACGGCAGCGACGGGAAAACCACGGTGGCGCCCAGCCTGGAAAGCATCCAGGAGGTCTCCCTGCTGACCAACAATTTCCAGGCCGAGTACGGAACCCGCGCCGGGGTGGTGGTCAACGTAATCACCAAATCGGGCACCAACCAGTTCCGCGGGGCCATCTGGGACTACATGCGCAACGAGGCCCTGAATGCCAACAGCTGGCAGAACAACTACATCGGCACGAAACGCTCGCCTTACCGCTATAACTATTTTGGCGGCAACCTGGGGGGGCCGGTCCTCAAGAACCGGCTGTTCTTCTTTTACAACTACGAGTTCTTCAAGCAGAACACCCCGAGCGCCACCACGTTTGCCCGGGTACCCACCGAAAAGGAACGGAACGGAGACTTTTCCGAAACGGTCAATTCCACCGGTCAGAAACCGGTCATTTACCTGCCGGGTACCGCCTTTGCCGGAAAGCCGGTGGTGGTTTCGAACAATATTCTGCCCGCCAACCTGATCACCCCTCTGGGAAAGGCGATCATGAATCTCTATCCGCTTCCCAACCGGACCGGGGATCTGAGCTCCAATTATACGTTCAGCAGCCAGCGGGATGCGCCGCGCTTTAGCCATGTGGCCAAGGCGGACTGGAACGTAAGCGACAAAGCCCGGGCCTACTTCCGCGTCACCCGAGACGGAGGCACCGCCACCGACCTGGGAATCTGGCAGTCCTCGGCGCCCCTGCCGTTCAACATCATCAAGCAGCCGCGGCCGGACACCGCCGTGACCGGCAACCTGACCTACATGCTCCGGCCGACCATGGTCCTCGAAGTCCTCATGAACTGGAGCAAGGATGACGTCAAGGTTCTGCCGGCCAATCCGGATGACGTATCCAAGGCCAAGTACGGGCTTTCCAAGCTTCCCGTGGTTTTCCCGGTATCGGACGATATCCTGCCGCAGATTACCACCGGCATCTATCCGGACTTCCATTTCAACCGCCTACCCTCCTGGTCGATCGCCAACGAGTGGCAGGGATCGGCCACCCTGGCCTGGACCCGCGGCGCGCACATCATCAAATTCGGCGGCCAGTACATTATGAACGACAAGGACGAGACCCAGAATACCAACAGCCGGGGGGTCTACAACTTCTCGGTCAGCCAGAGCCCGTTCGACACCAACTACGCCCCGACCAACATCCTGACCGGCGCGCTGAATACCTTCACCCAGACGGAACGGGTGGCCCGGATCAACACGCGGGTCAAGCAGTACCTGTTCTTTGCCCAGGACACCTGGAAGGTCCGCAGGGACTTAACCCTGGACTACGGGATGCGGTTCTACCACCTTCCCCCGGAATTCGAGCGGACGCCGAATGAAACCTACGATGCGGTCTTTATCCCCAGCAAGTGGGATGCGGCCAAGGCTCCGCGATTTTATATTCCGGATCCCAAGAATCCCAGCCTGGTTATTGACCCGGCCTACCCCAACAGCCCGCTGCCGTCTACGGCGGCCAACACCCTTCGGTACACCCTGGTTCCCGGATCGGGCGACATGATGAACGGGGTATTTCCTCTGGGTCAGGGCGGCCTGGGCAACGCACCCTTGAACGGGCCCAAGGCCCTGCTGGTGGCGCCCCGCGGAGGAATTGCCTGGAGCCCGTTCGGCGACAAGAAGACGGTGGTGCGCGCCGGTTTCGGCTGGACCTACAACTTCCTGGCCCTGGGACAGACGATCAATCCCTTCCGCAACGGCTTGGCCAAACAGGTCTACATGGTGCAGACCAGCCTGGACACCATGAGCGGGACCAACAACCTGCAGCGGACCGACGCCCGCGGATACGGCGTCCGGGACGAATCCAAAACCAAGATGCCCACGGTGTACGATTTCAGCATCGGCGTGCAGCGCGAGCTCCCCTGGAATATCGTCCTGGAAACCAGCTATGTCGGCAACCGCCAGCAGCATCAGCCGGTGGCCTTTGATCTCAACTACGTGCAGGCCGGCACCGCCTGGCAGGCGCAATACGTGGATCCGCGCAATGCGGGCTACAATTTTTACGGGCCGATTTCCGCCAGCAACCCCGGAACCCCTCTGCCCGGCAGCAATGCGATGGACAGCGTGGTGATGCGCCCCTACCGCGGAATTGCGGCGCTGACCTTCAATCCCAACGTGGGGGTAAACCGCTACGACTCCTGGCAGACTTCGGTCAACAAGCGCTTCGGGCACGGTCTGACCGTTTCCGGCGCCTATACTTTAGGCCGGCTGAAATCGGGTACCGAGGCGGTGGGGCTCTTCCAGAAAAACTGGAAGAACTATACCGGATATGTAGCCAACGCCGACCGCCGCCATGTGGTCACCGCCAACTATACCTACGAGTTCCCCAAGTTTGCGGACAAGCTGGGCTGGACCAACGGCCTGGCCCGCCAGGTGTTGAACCACTGGCAGATCGCCCACATGATGAGCTTCTTCAGCGGGCAGGATTTTACGCCGGGATTCAGCGTGCAGCAGGCCAACACCACCACCGGCGTGGATATGAACCGCATCCTGCTCGGGACCAGCGACCTGGCCCCCCGGCTGCAGGTGGCCGGGGATCCCAACTCCGGATTCACCATGGACCTGGCACACCAGTTCAACCTGGCGGCCCTGGCCCTGCCGGGCGCCGGAACGGACGGAACCGGGCAGCGCAACTACGTGCGCGGACGGGGATCGTTTTCCAACGATATCAATATCGCCAAGCAGTTCCGGGTGCGGGAATCGAAAGTCCTGGAACTCCGGGTGAGCCTGTTCAATGCCTTCAACCAGGTGCGGCGCGTGGGCATCAACAGCAGCATCCAGTACAAGGCGCTGGGCAAAACCATGGCCGACGGCTTCAGGATCATCAACACTCCGGAAGCCAATGCGGCGGCGACTTCGGGCGATGCCCTGAAGATCTACAACGCCTATCGCGTGGGTGTCGGCCACGTCAATATGACCAGCGTCGAACCGATGCGCATTATCGAGGTGGGGATGAAGTTCCGCTTCTGAGCGGCCTGTGGGGGCCGCGCTCCGTCCCGGTCGGCAGAAGCAATTGGCTTCTCGGGGCAGACCGGAAAGAGCGCGTCCCCCGCCATCCGAACCCGGAAAGAATGCCCCTTTGAAAAGCGCGTCTCCCGCCATCGAGCCGGCCCGGATTTCCCCCTGGCGGTGGTGGATGGCGGTTCTGGTCCTGCTGGCTACCGTCGTCAATTACATCGACCGGCTGACCGTCTCCATCCTGGCGCCGGTGATTCAGAAGGAGCTCGGGCTTTCCAACCTGCAGTATGCCGGTGTGACCACCTGGTTTCTGCTGCTGTACGCCGTCGGCATGCCCCTGTTCGGCAAAATCTATGACCGGCTTGGGACCTACACCGGCTTCTGCCTGGCGGTGGCCGGGTGGTCGCTGGCTTCCATCGGTCATGCCGCGGCCACCGGTTTGCGAAGCCTGAGCGCCTGGCGGGCCGTCCTCGGCTTTTTCGAGTCGGGGAACTGGCCGGGGGCCACCAAGGGCGTTGCCGAGTGGTTTCCGGCGCGGGAGAGGGCTTTGGCCATGGGGATCGTCAACTGCGGCGCGGCGCTCGGCCCGGTGGTGGCCACCCCATTGGTGGTCTTTTTACAGCTTCGCTTCGGGTGGCAGGCGGCTTTTGTGGTCACCGGCACCCTGGGGTTGTTCTGGCTGCTGCCCTGGTGGATGACGCCCCGCCTCGGAGCTCCCTACCCCGTTCGTCCCGCTCCGGCAGACCCGAACCGCGAAGGCGAGGGCCGGGCAGCGGCCGACTGGCGCGTGCTGCTGCGCGACCGCCGGGTGTGGGGCGTCATCCTGGCGCGCACCTTCGGCGACCCGATCTGGTGGCTTTACCTGATGTGGCTGCCGCTGTATCTTTTCAACGTACGCGGCTTCACCCTGCAGAAAATCGGATTACTGGCCTGGATTCCCTACATGGCCGCGGCCCTGGGCAGCCTGGCGGGAGGCGGATTTTCCAGCGGCCTGATCGCCCGGGGCTGGTCCCGACACCGGGCGCGCCGCACGGCCATCCTGCTGGGCTCCGCGCTACTGCCCCTCGGCGGCCTGGCGCCATGGATCCCGTCGGCCGAAGGAGCCCTGGCGCTGGTTTCCCTGATCCTGTTTGCCTTCCAGTTCTGGGTCAACAACGTCCAGACCATCCCCAGCGATCTTTACCCATCCGAATACGTCGGGGCCATTGCCGGCTTTTCCGGCGGGGGCGCCGCCCTGGGCGCCATGACCCTGATGCTGACCACCGGGTGGGTGGTGGACCATTTTTCCTATACCCCGATTCTCATCCTGGCCGCGCTCCTGGGCCCCCTGGCCACCGGGGCACTGCTTCTCCTGGTGGGCAGGCCGGAACGCACCCCGTCCGGCTCATAGCGTCCGGCACGGTCCTCTTAAAAAGTTGTTGCGGAATCGGCATTGACAGGCAGAACTCTTTTCGGAAACAATCGCATCATCTGTTTTGCGGGCAAACCGTTTCATACCTTTCGACAGAAATAGGAGGTTCCGATGTCTTGTTTGTCCTTTGCCGGGCGAAAGCTCCCGGCGAGATGCCTTTCGCTCCTGGCCTGTGGGATTCTGGGGCTGCTGATTTTTTCCCTGCCCACTCCGGCGCAGGTTCTTTACGGGTCGATGGTGGGCAATGTCACGGATCCCTCGGGCGCTGCCATACCGGGCGCCTCGGTTACCATCACCAACCAGGAAACCAATTTTTCCCGGGAAGGAACGACCAACGCCGAGGGTATTTACAGCTTCCCCGGCATTCCCGGCGGGAAATACCTGATCAAAGTCGTCAATCCCGGCTTTGTCGAATATCAGAAAAAGGATATTGAAGTCGCCACCAACAGCACGGTCCGGGTCAACGTACCGCTGCAGCTGGGACAGATTCAGCAAACCGTGGAAGTCACGGCGCAATCCGGGCCGCTGCTGCAGACCGACCGCGCCGATGTGCGCCTGGAGGTGAACAGCAAGAAGCTGGAAAGCCTGCCCATCCCCATGGGGCGCAACTATCAGGGACTGTTCCGGACTCTTCCCGGATTCGTCATGAATAAGCCGCCGGACAACAGTGCCTCCAACCCGTCCATGGCCCTGGTATTCAGCGTGAACGGCGCAAGCCGGCACATCAACAACACCCGGGTGGACGGAGCCAGCACCACCAATATCTGGCTGCCCAACAATAACGGGGCCTATGTGCCGGCCCTGGAGTCGATCGAGGCGGTCAACGTGGTTTCCAACAGCTTCGATGCCGAGCAGGGGCTGGCGGGGGGTGCGGCCATCAGCGTGCAGATCAAGAGCGGCACCAACCAGTTTCACGGCTCCGCTTTCGAGTACCACGACAATTCCGCCCTGCGGGCCCGCGGCTTCTTCCTTCCCGCGGACCAGAACAAGGCCAAGGTCGTCTACCACCAGGCCGGCGGGACACTGGGCGGCCCGATCGTCAAGGACAAGATCTTCTTCTTTACCAGCTTCGAGTACACCAGCGATCACCAGAGCGCCAACTCCTCGACCATTTCCGTGCCGACCGCCAAGGTGCGCAGCGGCGATTTTTCGGGATTCAGCGCGGTCATTTACGACCCGGCCACGGGGGCGGCGGACGGCTCCGGGCGGACTCCCTTTCCCGGGAACAAAATACCGGACAACCGGATTGACGCCCTTTCCAAGAAGATCATGGCCATGATCCCCCTGCCCAACATGACCCCGGCCAATCCCGAGCAGAACAACTACTTCGTTTCCGCGCCGTTCTTTTTCAACCGGCTGACCAACGATTCCAAGGTCAACTGGCTGGTCTCCTCCAAGGTCAACCTTTTCGCGCGCTACAGCATGCTGGACTTCGACCTTTCCTCCCCGACGGCCTTCGGGCCGGTCCTGGAGGGCCCCGGGCTTTCCGGGAAATCGATCGCCAGCCCCGGGGA
>CAINFC010000242.1 GCA_903847975.1 uncultured Acidobacteriota bacterium
CAAACATCTACCGTTGCTCGATTGAGCGCAACCCTTTCAGGGTTGTCGCCTGCGGGTGTCCCTACCCGGGGTAGGCGCGAAGCGCGCCAACCCCGGGCTGTGTTACGAAGCCCTTACAGGGCTTTCCCCATCGCAAATCCACAGCTGTGGAGCTTTTTTTACCGGGACACCAAGGCGGATGGCTTCGAAAAAACGGTTTTCCTCCGGTTCTGCCGTCCCGATAGGAACTTGCCCTGCGCTGAAGCCAACCCGGCGCTGAATTGCCTGGACACAATCCTGTCGTCCCTTACGGGACTCCTGTTCCGGCAGAACGACCACCTATGGGTTCAAGCAGGGCCTCGAAAAGCATTGACGGAGGACGGCAGAAAAAGATTCCATCCCGTGGCTTTGCCCGGGCTGGGGATATTTGAGGCTTTCAGTCTCCTTTTTGGCTTTTTACCCCTTCGTCAGAAGTTGGTCCATCCAGCAGGCTTCGTATTCTGGGGAGCATTCTCTCGGCTTCCTTCATTCCACCTTCGATGGCTACTGCAGGGCGACTGAACCCGGCAAAGAAATCCATGCCGGCAGGAAGGCGGGGACGCATCAGCAAATCGGGAGGCGACGCCTGCAGTCGAAGTCTCGTCGCTGCAGAAATCATCATCATCTGGATGTGCCACAGCTCTTTCAGCGGCCGGGGCCCCTTGGGGGGAAAAAGCGGGTGAGCCACATTGGGCCGGCCCGGGCTGTTCTGGCTGAATTCCGGAAGCACGTCCACCGCCAGCACCAGATTCGCTCCCATCTGGCGAACCACATCGGCAGGAACATTATTCAGCACCCCGCCGTCCACCAGCCGCAATCCGAAGCGCTTGAGCGGGGCAAACACGCCGGGAAAGGAAATGGTGGCGCGGATAGCGTCGACCACCAGCCCCTCCTTCAGGATCACTTCGCAGCCGCTGTTCAGGTCGGCAGCCGTAACCGCCAGCTGCCTCGGGAGCGTCTCGAACCGCAGTCCTTTTCCCAGTAACGTTTCCAGAGCCCGATAGATGCGGCTGCCCTTGAGCATGGCTCCCTGGATCAGGCCCGGGTCCATCAGCTTGACCATCTCCAGCGGCCGGCTCCAACGGTGCGCCACTCTCTCCATTTCCCCGGGGGATATCCCCGCGGCATAAGCCGCCCCGACCAGGCCGCCCATGCTGGTACCGGCAATGATATCCGCGTGGATTCCCTCCCTTTCCAGGACCTTGAGTATGCCGATGTGCGCCAGACCCCGGGCTCCTCCCCCCCCCAGGGCCAGTCCGATTTTCCTTCCGGATTGGCTTTCCATGGCTGCATCCCCTCCTCTGGGATTCAAGCGTCCCTTTTTCCCAGGGGATCGCACTTCCCGCGGAAATCATAATTGTATGCCATTTTGCATCTCACCGGAAGAATGGGGAATAATGTATACCAACAGAAAAGCTCGTAGTCGCGTTGCGGAGGAAAATCCCATGAGTATCCTGATCGGCATTTTTCGATGCATACTCCCCTATCGGTACTGGTCGGAACCGCCCCGGGGTGCGATCGCTTCCGCGATTCTAACCATTTTGCTCTCTTTTCCCATCGGCTTTCTTGGCTTCCTTTCCTACGCCGGGAAAGCGGCGGATACCTCTGCCTCCCAGATCCTGGAACTGGCAAACCGTCCGCGGGATAAAACCACCGGGGTTATTCTGGATAAACCGATACGGATTGTCAACAGCAACATCGTCACCCCTTTGCTCTTTTTCCTTACCACTGCCGAAGGACTCTTTGTCAGCTATCTTTACTGCTCCGGAACCTTTCGTCTGCTCACCGTTGCAGGCGGCGACCCCTACGGGGATCCCATCCTTACTCTCCTGGACCGGATGGCCCGCTCCTCCTGGTCGCGGATCCGGTTGGGGTCCAGAGCGTACCAGCGGGAAAAGGCCGAAGGTCCGCCGGTCCCGGACCGTATTGTGGAGGGGCATCGATTCGACGGGAAAGGAGCCGATTACGTTCTGATTTCCAGCCGCGTCAAGGAGGGCTGGACCGCAGGGACGGTGCTGCGTGTGGATGCCTACCGATTGCGCCTCGGCGATCCGTACGAGGTATCCATCGAGGGGCGGCTGCGAACCTGTTATCCGCTGTCCCTGGCATGCGACGGCCGGATTGACCGCCGCTTTCTTTTCTACCGCTGGCCGTCCGATGCCCCTCCCCTGCCGGACATGCCGGAATAGTTGTATCATTCCCTTTTCGAATCATCCGCGAGAGAAGGAACTGTATGCCGGGAATCTATTCGTACCACCGGGAGTCGAGCAAGAGCGCCTATGCCACGGGCATGTATGGGGCCACCCCTTCCCGGATTGATGAAGCCGGAACCTGCTCGCTGTCCCGACGCAATCATCCCAGGACCGGCGACCCGATGTTGTGCCTGGATGACCTTTGCTTCGTCACCTACCACCAGAGACCGCCCTGGCCCTGAGCTGCGGATACCCGGCGTAAAAAATTTTTTTCTTAGTCCTGTTTTTCTGAACGCTTTTTCACCCCGACGTCATCCAAGAGTATGTGAAAGGAATGACAATGCCATATAGGATGCCCGCCGTCTGGAAATGGACGCTTCCGGCCATGGCCATGACGATGGGGTTGAATGTGCTTTCGGCGCTGGCGGCTCATGATCCCGGCGATGCGAATGCCCGTTCTTTCGCAGCACCATGGACGATTCCTTCCGGGCAGAAATTCATCATGCGCCTGGAAACGGCCATCCACACCAATTACAACAAAAAAGGCGACCCGGTCCTGTTCGAAACCGCCGGGGATATCGTGGCGGAAGAAAACGTGGTCATCCCCCAGAAGAGCAAGATACGGGGGGTCCTTACCCGATCCAAGCGGGCCGGCCGCCTGGCCGGGAAGGCGGAAGTGGAGATCAAGCTGCAGGCCGTAGAGATTCTTTCCGGGCCTCTTCAGCCGATCCAGGCGACCATCATCCGGGTCGGCCTGGATCCGATCAAGCCCGACGGCGGCGATCCGACCATCAAAGGAGACTCCGGCTCGGGAGGGAGTGCCGGCACGGTAGCCAAATCCGGCGCGGAAGGGGCGGTCATCGGCGTTCTTATGGGCGGCCCGAAGGGAGCGGCCTACGGAGGTGCCGTCGGAGCGGGAATCGCCCTGGGCGGCATGCTCCTCAAACGGGGGCCGGATCTGGACCTCCCCGCCGATACCATGTTTGAAGCCAGGTTCGACAATTCGTTTACGCTTCCCCCGGAGCTGGCGCAGCAGGTGGAAAAAGCCACTTCGCAAAGCGATGAAACCGGGCGTGCGGAAACAGAGCCGACAATCCGGGAGAATGAAAAGCCCTCTTTTCAGCGGGAGAAGCCGGTGCTTCACACCCGGAACAAAACCAGGGAGACACCCTCGCCCGCCCCTGCAGACGGAGACGAGTCACTGGGTGGCCGCCGCTCCGACCCGACGGAAAAGATCGATTCCCTTCCTCGTCCTGTTCCCGCACCCGAGATACCGAAGCCGGAACCGAAAGACGAACCGGTCGCCTTGGAACCGGCCTCGACCGGCTCGGAGAATTTCAAACTGCGGGTCAGCGTCCGCATGGTCCAGGTGGATACCGTGGTGCGGGATCGTGCCGGCAGAATGATCGACAACCTGAAACTGGAGGATTTCCGGGTTTTTGAAGACGGCCAGGAACAGACTCTGGGTAGCTATTCCCGTGATGAAATGCCTCTGGCCCTGGCTCTGGTGGTCGACGCCAGCGGCAGTGTGGCTCCTTACATCTATGAGCTGCGCCGGATTGCCCAGCGCACTCTGGCGCAACTGAAGGGACAGGACCAGGTCGCGCTTTTTTCCTTTGCCTCCGATGCCGAAAGGATAGTGGATCTGACATCCGACCGCCGGGCCATTGCCGACGGCCTGAACCGGATTCATCCGGGAGGCGGCACCAACATTGTCGATGCCCTTTACCAGGCGGTCAACTACCTGGCCAACGCCGCTCCCGATTCCCGTCGGGCGGTGATTCTGATCTCCGACAACCAGTCGACCGTACCTTCCAGCGCCGGCGAAGGAGAAACCATCCGCAAAGCCCTGAACTCCGAGACGGTTATTTACAGTATCAAGACCGCCGGGGATTCCGGGCCGGTTGCCCTGCGGGTTCCCAGCATCCGCTTCGGCGGCGGATCGGTTTCTAAAATGTGCCGGGAAACCGGCGGAGAAATCATCGATGCCGCACGGGCCGGCCTGATGAATGCGGCATTGGAGCAGGTTCTGACCCGGCTGCGCCTTCGCTATTCGGTTGGTTATTACTCTTCCAGCACGGAGCGCGGAGGCGCGTTCCATTCCATCGAGGTGCGCCTCCAGGACCGCTTCGGCAAACCGGGCGCTGACTACGTCATTCACGCGCGTCGCGGTTACTACTCCACCGGGTCCTGACCGGCAGAAAAAAACGGCTGGAACTTCGGCGGTATTTTCTCCCCGACCGGATTTGATTTATACTTTTGGGCCAGGGGCACGGATCAAAGTTCTTTCAATTAACCCAAAGGTATTCATCATGACCCAAAGAAGAGAATTCATTAAGAAAACCGCCGCGGCCGCCGCCGGGCTTTCCGCCGCGGGCATCGGATTCAACGCCCGGTCCTACGCCAATATCATGGGGGCGAATGACCGCATTTTCCTCGGAGTGATCGGCATCCGCAACCAGGGGACCGTACACATCAACAGCTGGTGCGGCTTAAAGGACAGCCATAATGTCGTCGTTAAAACCGTCTGCGACGCCGACGAAGGGCTGTTTGAGCCGGCGGTGCAGACGGTACTCAAGAAAACCGGTAGCAAGCCCCAGACGGAGTGGGACCTGCACAAGGTTCTGGAGGACAAGGAAATTACCGCCGTATCGGTGGTAACCCCAAACCACTGGCATGCGCTGGCCACCATCTGGGCCTGCCAGGCAGGAAAACATGTCTATGTGGAAAAGCCGGCTTCCCACAATATATGGGAAGGTCGAAAAATGGTCGAGGCCTACCAGAAATACAATGTCCTCGTGCAGGTGGGGCTGAACAACCGCTCTTCCCGAGCCGTGCGCGAAGCCATTCAGTTCCTGCACGACGGCGGCATCGGCGATATTTTCATGGCTCGCGCCCTTTGCTTCAAAGCACGCGACTCCTATGGCTGGTCGAAGGACAGCCTGCCGCCCGCTGGCTTACATTACGACCGCTGGCTGGGTCCGGCCCCCTATCGCCCTTACAACGAAAAGCGCGGCCACTACAACTGGCACTGGTACTGGGATACCGGCAACGGGGATACCGGTAACACCGGTCCCCACCAGCTTGACATAGCCCGCTGGGGAATGAACAAGAACGAGCATCCGGTGAGCGTCTTTTCCATGGGAGGCCTCTATGGCTTCCATCCGGAAGAAAGCCCGAAGGAGTCCAAAGCCCCCGGCAAAATGGTCTATGGCGGTGTGGAAACCTATCATCATGACAAAACGTCACAGGAGACCCCAAACACCCAGACTGCGGTTTACAAATACGCGGATGGAACCATGCTGGAGTTCGAATGCCGCGGTCGCTACACCAACCATGAGGGGAGCAGGGGACAGGAAGTCGGCAACCTGTTTTTCGGCACGGAAGGCTGGCTGGAAATCAGCGGCAACTCATGGAAGGCTTTCCGCGGCCGGGAAAAAGAGGCTTTTGCGGGCTCCAAGGAATCAAATTCATCCTGGGGAGGAGACCACTGGGCCAATTTTATCGAGGCCATCCGTTCCGGAAAAAAGGAAGACCTGCACAGCGACATTCTCGAAGGGCATTACTCCACCACGCTGCCGCACCTGGCCAACATCAGCTATCGGGTCGGCCGATTGGTGAAATTCATGGGCGAATATGAAAAATTTGCCGGCGACTCGGAAGCCGACACGCTTCTGTCGCGTGTTTACCGCAAACCCTACGTGGTCCCGGAAAATGTGTAAGCGCAAGACGTCCGGCGATGGGACTTCCACCGAACCGTGACGTAGGAGCCACTCTTTCCGAAAGGCCGGATCCGTAGCGACTCCGGCCTTTTCGCTTTTCTTCCCGCCCTTCCTTTCTTCCTGTGAATCCTTTTTTTCACAGGAAAAAAGGAAGACCCGCAAGAAAGTCCCGGAGGTTTTCCTTCCGCAGGACACGGCGATCCGTCGCCCCCGGGGGGGGGCTGCCGGTTCGCCGCCCTCTGTCCTAGGCCGGTTTCAGAACGTGGTCCTTTTCCGAGGAGGGCTGGAACACTACGCGCTTCTTCTTCAGATAGGACATCTTGCCCAGGTGGGAAGCAAGCGCGGAACGGTGACCGCTGACCACATCCGAGTTCGGCTGCTTGCGGGAGCGGAGGCAATCCAGGAAGTTGCGGACATGCAATTGTTCCAGCGAGAGCGGATTCCTGACCACCACCGGCGCCACCGTTGCCTCTTTACGCTGCGATCGGGCCTGCCAGGTGTAGCCGGTGCGGTCGATCTGCAGGCTGCCTTCGGTCCCCAGAAACTCGATGGCCGCTCCGCGCGCTCCCGGAACCAGCGTTGCTTCGAAAGTGGCAACCCACTTTCGAGGATACTGGAGCTGAAGAGTAATTGTATCGGGAGCGGTGCGGCCGTCCGGGTAGGCAAACACACCTCCGGCGGCATCGGCCGAAAGCGGCAGGTCCTCTCCCAGGTACCAGTGCACTACATCGATCCAGTGCGTGAACAGATCGGTGATCTGCCCGCCGCCGAAATCCAGGTAGGCGCGCCAGTTGTAGAACTGGTGCGCATCGAATGGCCGGAACGGCACCGGCCCCAGAAAGGCCTTCCAGTCCAGTCCTTTCGGCTGATCCTTGAAACCGGGCTTACGCAGGTGGTAGGTGTTGCCGTGCCACCAGGTACGGACCAGGGAGACGGTTCCGATTTTCCGGCTGTCGATATATTCCCTTTTCGCCGCCGCATAATGCTCCCCGCTGCGCTGCTGCAGGCCGACCTGCATCACGCGGCCGTTGTTCTTCACGGCGCGAATGATTTCGTGCCCTTCCGATATGGAAAAGGTCAGCGGCTTTTCCACATAGACATCTTTCCCGGCCGCGCAGCTGTCCACCGCCATCCGCTTGTGCCAGGGATCCGGGGTAGCAATGAGCACGGCATCCAGATCCCTGGCCTCGAGCAGCGCCCGGTAGTCCGCGTAGGTTTTTGCCTTGCCCTCTGTTTTGGCCCGCGCGGCGAGAAGGTTGTCTTCATAACAGTCGCAGAGAGCCGCCACCTCCGCGCCGGGCTCCTTCTGGAACCATCCCATGACATTGGTCCCCCGACTCCCGACCCCGATCACCCCCAGGCGGATGCGGTCATTGGCCCCGAGGGCCCGGCCTCCTGCCGCCATGGCGGCTCCCCATGCGCCTTTCGCGGCGCTGCTAACAAATTCCCTTCGTGACGTATCCGATTCGCTCATGCTTCCCTCTCTTTCCTGAAAAAAGGGATTATAGGGTGAAACCGGGAAAACGGGAATGCCGGGAACCGGCCGGCCCGGCCCGAATCAGCTTCGGCGACGGCGACCTGCTGATCGCCCGGCAAAAGGCCCGGGTCTTTCTCCCTCAGCTGCGGCGCTGACGCGGCTCATGCGAGCGCGGCATCGACCATCGCCAGGATATTTTCGGGGGGCGTGTCCGCCATGATGGTGTGCACCGGGGCCAGCATATATCCGCCCCCCGGGCTCATGATCTCGAGAACCCGACGCACTTCCTTTCGAACTTCCTCCGGCGTGCCCCGGGGAAGGTAATACTGGGTGTCGACTGCGCCGCAAAAGGTAAGGTGCCGGCCATACCGGCTTTTCAATTCGGCGAGGTTGGCCATCTTTCCGGCAGAGGTCTGGATCGGATTGAGGATGTCAATCCCGATTTCGATAAAATCCGGAATCAGGTCGAACACGTCCCCGTCGCTGTGAAAGAAGATTTTGGCTTGGGTCCGCTCCTTGATGAAACGGATGAAATCGGCATGGACCGGCTTCAGAATGGCACGGTACATCGGCGGAGAAATCATCAGCCCGCTCTGCGAGCCCAGGTCGTCGCCGATCTTGATGATGTCCAGAATATCCCCGGCTTCCTCCAGAAAATGTCCCATCAGCCGCTTGCAGCAGGCCGCGATTTTCCCGAGCAGTGCCCGGGCGAAATCCGGATCCAGCGCCATATTCATTAAAAAGCGGTCCAGCCCCTGCAGGGCGTGGGCCCGCTCAAAGGGGAACAGCAGCCAGGGGGTTCCGATCACCGCGCAATCGGTCTCCTTCCGCAGGCGCTCGGCCTGCGCCCGCACCAGGGCCACCCGGGTGGGATCATCCATGTCGGGCCAGCTCCACGCCTCCAGCTGTTCGGCGGTGGCGATCTCCGCCATGGGATGAATCCCCGGGTACCACACCCCGGGCTCCACTTCCACGGATCCCGTCTGCCAGTCGTCCCGGAAAGGTGTATGCGGAGGGCGGCTGCGGTTTTGCCGGTAAACCCATTCCGGAAAACGGTCCAGCACACCCCGGGCATCCGAATGAAGCCGGAGGAGCGTTTCCTCATCCGGCAGCGCCGTCCCCAGTTCCGGCCAATCATATAAATAGGTATCCTCGGCCGCAATGCCCAGCGCCTTTTTCAGACGCCGGCAGGCAGGCATCTTCAGGCTGGTCGTATTGCTGGTACCAAGGATGATCGGCACCCGGTCCGGTTCTTCATGGTTCAGGGCCATCTGCACGCGCTCGCGCGGAGTTACTGTCATACCGCCTCCCGTTCCTATCCCTTCCAGTAAAAAACCTAACCTTTGGATCGGGCGGAGGGGAACACCCTGGGCTGGAATTTCAAATCGGGAACCCACGGGTAGGTCGGAACACGATACCGGCTGCCCAGGTGCGGTATATCCTGGTTCACGCTGCCTTCGGTCAGAGCCATCAGGTTGGGGTTGGCGATGGCCTCGATTTCCGGGACCAGATATCCCGCCTTTACCACAACCATCTTGAACTTTTTCGGGTCCAGTCCAAGAACCGTGAAGTCCTTGATTTCGTGGAACGGGCGGCGGCGCGCGGTCAGCACCACGGTGATGCCCCCGACATCGACCACCGCCTGCCGCTCGGGCAGGTTTTCGGTGGGGAGCAGGAAAAGCACCTTGGCTTGCACCTCGAGGGGCCGGCTTTTGGCCGGATCGAGAGAGGCTCCGACTTTCAGGGTTACCGCCTGGCCCGCACCGGTGCGGTAGCACTCTTCCGTGGCCGGACGGTCGGCGATTCCGGCCACCACCGCATGCCGGACTTTCCGCCGCACCAGTTCCCCCAGAGCATCGGCCCGGTCACCGGTTCCTCCGCCGGTCGGGTTGTCGCCGGAATCCGAAATGACCACCGGCGAGGAGGTCAGGCTTGCGGCTCGGGCAATGCAATCGGCCATGGTTCCGGTCCACACCCCGAACTGGAATTCCGTGCGGGCCTCCCAATACTGCCGGGCGAGCTCCGCCGCCAACGCCTGGATGGCCTGGGCATCGGTTCCGGTGACCACCGCGCTGGCTGTGGCCCGCGGCTCGTCCGCCCAGACATAGCCGACCAGCAGCGAGACATCCATCACGCCCTGCCGGCGGTTCATTTCCGGAAGCTGATTCCAGAGGCGCCTGGCAGGCTCGTACAGAGTGCTGCTGCGCTCCCCGGGCATCAGCACCGGAACCGGGGCCCAGACCAGCTTCGGGCGGATCCCTTTTTCCAGGCATGGAATAAGCATGTCGCAAGCCCGCCGCGCGGTCTCTTCGCGGTCGATGTGCGGGGCGGTGCGGAATGCGGAGAGCATATCCAGATGGTCGATGACCTTCTGGCTGATGTTGCCATGCAAATCGTAGCTGGCGGCGATCAGGCAGTCGGGCCCGACCAGCCGGCGCACGGCCGAGATCCAGTCTCCTTCCGCATCCTGCATCCCCTGGACGAACATGGCCCCGTGCATGGCGAGGTAAAGGCCGTCAAGCGGCAACAGCTCGCGCACCCGTTCCAGAAATTCCGATTTCAATTCCTCGTAGGTCGCTTTCTCTACCGGGGCACCCGGAACCGCTGTGGCCAGCAGGGTAGGCAGGAAGGGATGCGGATAGCTCTTCAGAAGGCTGAAAAACCGGAAGTCCGCCAGAGCCGTGCCGCGCCGGACAGTAAAGTCCTCCATCCTCGAGAGGCCTCCCCCATAGGTGCTGCATTCGATCTGGATGCCTCCAAAAGCAATCCGCCTGGCCACAGATCCCCGGCCCTGTCCCGTGAACAGACCGACGGCAGACATGGTTCCCTTCGCCAACCAATCTCTTCGGTTCATTTACACACCTTGCTTATTGACATTCCGAAATCGACCCTCTAGAATCACCGCAGGATGGAAGAGTATAGAACGAAACCTCTTTTTTTATCCATGGGAACCCATGGCAGACGGAATTCTCTCTGAAGAAGTGGAACAGGAATGATTGCCGAGCCTGTGCTCAACGGTTTGCTTCACCTATTCGCCCTGACGTCTTCGCAGCTTCCGGAGACCGCAAGGCCGGCTGCCCGGCAAAAAACGCAGGACTACCTGAACCAGCATCTCGGGCTGGCCGATGCCCAGGTTTACATCGGGCTTTTCGAGGATCTCCTTTCCCTGCACGAAGGAGAAGAGGACGAAGCACGTTGTCAGACGGCAGCGGAACTGGCGGAGTCGCTGAAAGCCATGCTGCTCGGCATGGAGCGCTTCGCGTCGCTCCTTCACCTTCTGGAACTGACCGCTCTGGCCCCGCAACGCCCCGGGCCGCGCCGCCTTGCCCTTATCCTCGGACAGGAGCTGGGCATCGAGGAAAGTACCGTCGGCCGTATTATGGATTTCATCAGCGACCCGGGAGCCGCGGCAGGCCAGGATCCGGACTGCCGACGGATCGAGCCCGGGGATGCCATCGGATTCCGCGGCACGCTTTCCGTCCTCCGGCTGAAACGGGAAAACCTGCTGATTTTTTCCTCGATCGGAGAGGAACCCGTCTGGATGGAAGGGCGCCCCCTGGGTGAGGGGTGCTGCCGGCTTCTGCTACCGGGGCAGCTGCTCCGGGACAGCCAGGGAAATGAGCGGTACCATGCCGGAATACTGGCTGCCTTTCAGGACGGTCCGGCAGGGAGCGCCTCCCTCGACTTCCGCGGAAACCGCTTGCAGTACCGGTTTCCGGGCAGCGATAGCGGACTTCACGATTTTTCATTTTCGGAGCACAACGGCCGCCTGGTCGGTATCATGGGGGGCAGCGGTTCGGGAAAATCCACGCTGCTCGGCATCCTCAACGGAACCCTGCAGCCCGCCAGCGGCGAGGTACTGCTCAACGGATGCAACATTCACAGCGAGCCGGAGGCGGTAGAGGGAGTGATCGGCTTCGTTCCCCAGGACGATTTGCTCTTCGAGGATCTGACCGTCTACGAGAACCTGCGCACCGCCGCCCGGCTTTGCATGGCTCATCGCAGCAAGGAGGAGATCGACCGGAGTGTCCGGGCCCTCCTGGCCGAACTGGGGCAGGCGGATACCGCCGACCTCAAGGTCGGATCCCCGCTGCAGAAGACCATCAGCGGAGGCCAGCGCAAGCGCCTTAACATTGCCCTGGAGCTGATTCGCGAGCCTACGGTTTTATTCGTCGACGAGCCCACCTCGGGCCTTTCCTCGGCCGACTCGGAAATCGTCATGAGCCTGCTGAAGGAGCAATCGGCGCGGAACCGGCTTGTTTTTGTGGTCATCCACCAGCCCTCCTCCAAAATCTTCCGGATGTTCGATGCCCTGTGGATCCTGGATCAGGGCGGCCGGCCGATCTTCAGCGGCACCCCGCTGGAGGCGGTCACCTATTTCCGCCGCCACGGCTGCCTTCCGGAAGCCTGGGAGGCCATCTGCCCCGGCTGCGGCGGCGTCAACCCCGAGCAGATCTTCGAAATCATCGAAGCCCGAACGGTCGACCAGGCCGGGCAAACCACCCGCCAGCGTCGCGTTACCCCGGAAAAGTGGCATTCCCTCTTTCAGGAAAACCTGGCCGCCGCCCGGGCAACCTCCGTACGCACCGTAGACTTGGATTCCCTGCCGCCTCCGCCGCGCAGCCTGAACCGGCCCAGCCTTTTCGGCCAGCTGCGGATTTTTTTCGAACGCGACCTGCGGGCCCGGCTTGCCAACCGGCCCTACCTGCTCATCAACTTGCTGGAGCCAATCCTCCTGGGGCTGCTGACCGGCCTGGTCAGCCGGGGTGCGTTCGGCGGCACCTATTCCTTTCATGACAACAACAACCTGCACACCTTCTTCTTTATGAGCGTCATCGTGGCGGTTTTCCTGGGCCTGAGTGTCAGCGCCGAAGAGATCTGCCGCGATGGAAGAATCCTGCAGCGGGAGCGCTTTCTGCATCTGAGCTGGGGCAGCTACATCCATTCCAAATCGCTTTACCTGGCGCTGGTGACCGGCATTCAGATGCTGCTGTTCGTGGCGGTAGCCAACCCCCTGGTCGAAGTCCCCGGCATGATGGCCTCCTGCTGGGCGGTGCTGTTCCTGTGCGCCTTTTGCTCCGCCATTCTGGGCCTCAACATTTCCGCCTCCTTCCGCTCGGCGGTGACCATATATATTCTGATCCCGATGATGATCATTCCCCAGATGCTGCTCTCCGGGGTGGTCATCCCTTACAACGACCTGATCGCACCGGACTCCGTGCGCCGCGAGGTGCCCCTGTACGCCAACATCCTGCCGCCGCGTTGGGGATATGAAGCCCTGGTGGTCGAGCAGTACCTGCATAACCGCTACCTGAATCCTATTGCCGAAGCGGACGGTCGTGTGCGCATGGCGGAATTCGACCTCGACCACTACCTGCCGGAACTGCTTTCGATCCTGCAAGGCCTTCCGCTGCTTCGCCGGCAGAGCCGGGATGCGGAAACCGGCGCGGCCTGGGTTTTACTGACGAGTGAACTGGCCCGGCTTTCCCGGCGGACGGGAATTCCCCTTCCGGCTTTTGCGGCCGCCGGGCAGCCGCCTCCCGGGCCGGAAGCCGAGGCCCAGGCAGCCGCTTATCTTGCCGCTTGCCGGCAGAATATTTTCGAGCTCCGTCGCCAGGCGGCCGCGGAAAGAAAGGAGATTCTGGACCGGCGGAAGAAAGAACTCGGCGCCGATGGACTGGACCAGCTCGTCCGAATGGATACCAACCGTTCCATCGAGCAGCAGGCCCTGAATCTTCAGGAACTGGAGCCGATCGGGCGAGCCCCCGACGGTCTTTTTCAGAGGACGCTGCCGGTCTACCGGCAACCCGAATCCGGCTGGGGAATGGCCCACTTCCTGTCCGGGAAAAAGCGCCTTGGCGAGATCTCCTGGCCCACCTTCCGGTTTAACCTGGCGGCCATTGCTGCGCTCACGGTTCTGCTCTACCTTCTTTTGTGGGCTCGCGTCCTGCCCTCGCTCATCGGCGATGCGACCAACGGTCGCTTCCGGAACCGTACATAAGGCAAACCGTCAAAAAGCCGCCCTCTCATTTCAGAAAGCCATGCCGCTCTTCTTCCCGCTCTTCCTTTCTTCCTGTAAGCCAAATCATTTCACAAGAAGAAGGTAAAATCAGGAAGGAAGAAAGAAGCAATCATCTAATTTCGGATGGGGAGAGGGACTTTTTTCCGGGCCATCCCACAAAGGCAGCCCGGCAAAAGGCGCCGGGAAGCGGCGGCGGTCAAAGCCGGATGCGCTTCCCGGTAGCGGCAGACTTTCGAGCCGCATCCAGGATTTCCGTGACCACCAGGTTATTCTCCAGGGAAGACAAGCCGCAAGGTTTTAGTTTCCCGCGGATCACAGCGGCAAAATAAGAAAGAAAGTCGTCTTCCGGCGGGGGAATCGGATCGGCCGCCTTCAGTTCCTCCTGCCCTCCGGGAAGGCGCACTTTGACCTGCTCGTTCCGGACGGTGTGCACGTACCCTGTCTGCCCGTATACTTCCATATCCTTGCGATCGAAAGGCCAGTTCCAGGAAGCCTGGATGATCCCCTGGGCGCGCGGATACTCCACCAGGATGGTGGCTTCATCCTCCACGCGGGTGTAAATCTCCGGCTTGATCCGCTGCGCAAGGGCAGTGACGGAAAGCGGCCGGCGCCCGTCCATGAGCCAGGTCATCAGGTTGGCCCCGTAGCAGCCGAAATCGAAAAGCGCGCCGGCCCCGTTTTTCACCGGGTCGTTGAGCCATCCGAAAAATTCCGGCTGTGTGCCGATCTCCTTCGGCCCGCGGTGCCCGTCGTGCACCACCATCTTGCGGATTTCCCCGATGGCCTTCTGCTCGCAGGCAATCTTCCAGGCGGCCCGGTTGCTGCGGTACCAGGTGGTTTCATAGTTGACCAGCACCGGGATCCCCGCCCGGGAAGATGCCTGGTGCATTTCCCGGGCGTGCTCCACGCTGACCGCCAGCGGCTTTTCCATCATCACCGGGAGCTTCCGGGCAGCCGCGGCCTGGACCAGGGCCAGGTGGTCGAAGGTGTTGGTAAACAGGACCACCCCCTGCGGCCCGGTCCGGTCCATCATTTCGGTATGCGAGGCAAACAGCCGGTTCGCTTCCAGGTGGAACTGCCCGGCATACCGCTGACGCACCGCGGAATCCGGTTCGGAGATCCCGACGATGCGGACCTGGGGGTGGCTCAGGTACCGGCGGAAAAAGCCGGCGGCATGTCCGTGCATCAGTCCGGCCATGCCGATACGCACCGGTTCCCCGGCCCAGGCCGCTGCCAGGCCAGCCGGTGTCAGGATAAAGCTTCGTCGGTTCATATGCTTCCTGCTTTCCGGCTCCGCCCCTTAGGTGACGATTCCCAGCGGCTTGACGTTTTTCCACATTCCCCCGGTAAAATCGGGGATGTCCATCGAGGTGCTGCGCCTGGCAATCGACTGCTCGCTCAGGGGGCCGACCGCCGACCAGGCGGCCGCATCGTACACATCCTGGTCCAGCGGCTCACCGTTCCTCAGGCAGTAAACCATGCGCCACAGCATCAGCCAATCCATGCCCCCATGGCCTCCGCCGCTCTGGGCCAGCTCGCCCATTTTTTTCCAGAGCGGATGCTCGTACTTTTCCTGGAAGGGTTTGAGCTGCTCTCCGCTCACCCAGGCATGCGTATTCGGGGTCAACTCCTCCACCGCCAGGCGCGGAGGATACCCGGCAAAGGTTCCCTTGGTTCCCTGTATCAGGTTGAGCCGCGAATAGGGTCGCGGCGAAGTTTCATCCCACTGCACCATCAGGGACCGCCCTTTGGCCGTTTTGATCAGGGTGGTGACCATGTCCCCGCAATTCCAGACGCTGATCTTGTTCCACTTGTGGTCCGGGGGATACTTCTTTTTGGCGTACAGCGGCCGTCCCAGGGCCGGCGAAGCCACCGCAGAAAGGTAGTCGAACCGGTCGCCGCGATTGATTCCCAGGTACTGGGCCACCGGGCCCAGGCCGTGGGTCGGATAGAGATTTCCGTTCCGCCTGGCATAGTGCAGGGTGCGCCAGGATCCGGTACCATGCTCCACTTCCTGCATCTGCGACCGGAGGTCGTGAATATACGATCCTTCGGCATGCAGCAGATCCCCGAAAACTCCCTGCCGGCACATGTTCAGGCACATCAGCTCTTCCTGCCCGTAGCAGCAGTTTTCCATCATCATGCAATATTTCCGGGTCTTCTCCGATACCTTGACCAGCTTCCAGCATTCCTCCACGCTGAGTGCCGCAGGAACTTCGGTGAAGGCGTGCTTGCCGGATTCCATGGCATCCACGCACATGGTCGCATGCCATTCCCACGGCGTGGCGATGATCACGATGTCGATATCCTTGCGCTCCAGCATGCGCTTGTAATCCGTGTCCCCGTTTCCGAAGGCAGCCGGCTCCTTCCGCCCGCTCTTGACCACATTGGCCACGGATCTTTGCAGAGAAGGCGGATGGTTGTCGCAGATAGCCACGATTTCCACTCCCTGCAGGGTCATCATCTGGCGCACGTGGCCGCTGCCCCGGGCTCCGACGCCGATAAAAGCCGCTCGGACCACCGGCAGGGCGGAAGCCCGGAAGCCGGCCATGCTTCCCTCCTGAGGGCCTGCCGCCGCCCTGGCGTCACGGGAGGAGACGGCAGCCGCGGCCAGCCCCGCGCCGGCCTGGCCCACGGCCTGAAAAAAGTCGCGTCTGTTCTTGTTCGATTCGTTCATAAAAGAAATCTCCTGATTGATTTTTCCGGGAATAAACCGAATGATGATTACACTTTTCCCGTTTCTTTTCCAGACGCGAGGCGGATTCAATCCCTCCCATGTTTGACTTGGCTTCCCGGGTATGATATTTGTAATTTTCTTTGGGAGGAATTGGGTTATGCATCGTAAATTTCGTATCGCTGTTCTGGTTTTCACCTTTTTACCGGCTTTCCTGATCGCCGAGGAGCTGCCGAAAGACGCGGAAAGCAACGTCCCGGAATTGACCGCCTTTCACGAAGTAATCTATCCGATCTGGCACACGGCCTTCCCCGCCAAGGATGCCGCGGCATTGCGCTCTTACCTGAAAGAGGTCAATGCCGGCTTCGCCCGGATCGAAAAAGCCAGGCTGCCCGGCATCCTGCATGAAAAGCAGACGGCCTGGGACAAAGGGCTGGCGGAGCTGAAGGGCGCCGTGGCCGGCTACAACCAGGCGGCCGGCGCGAAGGACGATGCCGCCCTGCTGAAAGCCGCCGAGGACCTTCATTCGCGTTACGAGCAGATGGTCCGCATCATCCGGCCGGTGCTGAAAGAGATGGACGCCTTTCACCGGGTCCTTTACGTGGTTTTCCACACCTATCTGCCCGGGAAAAGCTGGGATAAAATCGCTGCGGCCTCCACCGACCTGCAGACCAAGGCGGAAGCCATCGCCAAGGCGAAGCTCCCGCAGCGCCTGGAGGCGCGCACCCCTGCCTTCCAAAAGGCTGCCGAATCCCTGCTGGCCGAGTGCAGAAAGCTGCCGGAAGCAACCCGGGGAAACGATCCGGTGGCCAGCGAAAAGGGGGTGAATGCCGTGCACACCGCCTACCAGGCCCTGGAAAAGGTTTTTGAATAGCATTCCCCAATCCGGAGGACCGTCATGAAAAGGAGCTTCTGCGCCGTTGTTCTGCTGTCGATGCTATGGATGCCGTTCGGGCCCGCCCTGTATGCCCAGGAAACGACGAGCATCACCGTTACCTACAAGAATCTGCCGGTCCGCTACACCGCCGGCGGGCGAACGCTGCAGCAGGTACTGGCCATCTACACCGCGGAAAAAGAGGGGACCGCCGTATTTTCCGTCGACGGGAAAGAGGTGCGGAGCGCCAACTTTAAAAAAGGAAAGAACCAGTTCGTGCTGGAAGTGGGTGCGGTCGAAGAGCCAAAAACGATCCGTATTTCCGCCCGCCTCGATCCCCCTTCGGCGGTGCTGGAATCCTCTTTGACACTGACGCCTCCACGGCGGTGGCAGGTCTATTTCGTGCAGCATTCCCACACGGACATCGGCTACACCCGCCCGCAGTCGGAAATCCTGGCGGAGCACATGCGCTATATCGACTACGCCCTGGACTACTGCGACCAGACGGACAGCCTTCCGGATGACGCGCGCTTCCGCTGGACCTGCGAGTCGGCCTGGGTTACGCGGGAGTACCTGCGCTCCCGGCCCGCCTCCCAGGTCGAACGGTTGAAAAAGAGAATCCGCGAGGGTCGGGTGGAAGTGACCGGCATGTATTGCAACATGGCGGAAACGGCCGACGAGAACCTGATGGTCGACTTCCTGCAGCCTCTCCGGGAATTTGAGCGCCAGGAAATACCGGTGCAGACCGCCATGCAGAACGATGTCAACGGAATCGCCTGGTGCCTGCCCGACTATTTCAAGGGAACCGGAGTCAAGTACCTGGACATGGGTATCAACGAAACGCGCTCGATTCTGCCCTTCGACCAGCCGACCTGCTTCTGGTGGGAATCCCCATCCGGAGCGCGCCTGCTGGCTTTTCGGGCCGACCACTACCATACCGGCAATTTTTACGGGCTGGTTTCGGAACCGTTCAAGCCGGAGGCCATGCTGGAGCACCTGGCCGACCTGGAGTCCGGGAAATACCCGTTCGATCGGATCGCCATCCAGTACTCCGGCTACTGGACCGACAATGCCCCGCCCTCCACCGCGGCTTGCCAGGTGGTCAGGGAGTGGAATGCGCGCTATGAATTCCCCAAGCTGCGGCTGGCGGTGGCCCGCGAGTTTTTCGAATATGTAGAGCAGAACCACGGCTCGCGGTTGCCGGTTCATCGCCAGGCATGGCTTGACTGGTGGACGGACGGCGCCGGATCCACTTCGCGGGAAACCGCGGAAATCCGGAAAACCCAGAACCTGATCCAGGTGGATGAAGGTCTTTTCGCCATGATCTCCGCGCTGGGCGGGGAACTTGGGCCAGCCCTGGAAAACCGCCTGGACCACATCAACGAGAATGCCATTTTCTTCGACGAACACACTTTCGGCGCCGACGAAAGCATCAGCCGGCCGTTCTCGGAAAACACCACACGGCAGTGGCTGCAAAAGGGCGCCTATGCCTGGGAAGCCCTGAAAAAAGTGACCCTGCTTCATGAGGAGGCGCTGGCCCGTTTCCAGGACTTCCTGCCCAAGGCCACCCATCCACTGATTTACGTGATCAATTCCATGGGCTGGAAGCGGTCGGGACATATCGAGCTCTTCATAGACAACCAGGTAATGCCGGTGGAGAAGAAGTGCCGGATCCTCGATATGGCCGGCGGGAAGGAGGTTCCGGCCCAGCTGATTGGCAAGCGCAGGGAAGGAGCCTACTGGGTGCTGGAGGTCGAAGATATTCCCGCACTGGGCTTCAAGGCTTTGAAAATCGAGGTGCTCGGCGATGCTCCGTCGGAAGCAGACCGCGCCGCACCGGACGAGGCGCTGATCCTCGAGAACCGCTATTATCGCCTGAGCATGGACAAGGTAACCGGCGCCGTCAGCAGCCTTCGGGACAAGGAGCTGAACCTGGAGCTGGCCGACTCCTCCAACCCCTGGAAGATCGGACAGCTGGTCCATGAGACGCTCCCCAAGCGCGACCAGATGAAGCCGTCCCACACCACGGTTTCCAACGTGAAAGTTGAACAAGGAACCCGGGGGCCGGTCTGGGACAGCCTTCGCGTTTCCGCCGACCTGGCCGGATTCGAAGGGACATCGGGCAAAGATCCTGCCGGTATCGAGCTGGAAATCCGCCTCTTCCGGCAGGCCAAGAAGGTTGAGTTCCATTACTCGGCCCGCAAGCAGATACGGGTCGACCCGGAAGCCACCTATGTCGCTTTTCCTTTTTCCCTGCCGGAAGGCCAGATTGTTTTTGAAACCATCGGGGGAATACTGGCTCAGGGCCAGCAGCTTCCCGGGTCTTCTTCCGACTGGAACGTAGCGCAGAGCTTCGTGGCCGTCCGGGGAAGGAATGCTCAGATCATTCTGACCAGCAATGAAATCCCGCTGTGGCATTTCAGCGATTTCAATATGGGCAAGTTCGAACGTCATCCCCGGCCCGGAAAGCCCTGGCTGTTCTCCTGGGTGATGAACAATTACTGGTTCACCAATTTCCGTGCCTTCCAGGAAGGCGGGTTCCGCTGGAGCTATCAGCTGACATCCTCCGCCGACACCACCAACGGCACCGCAACCCGCTGGGCCTGGAATGAGCGGAATCCCTTCCCCACGCGGACCTTCCCGGCCGGCAGGTCGGAAGCCCCGGCCCCCGTCCTGGAAACGCTTCAGATCCAGTTGCCGCCGAACATCCTGCTGGCCAACAGCCGCCCGGCTTTTCCGAAGAAATCGGCCGTATTGCTACGCTTCCGGGAACTGGAGGGGAAGCCGGGGGAAATCAGAGTCGGCTCGCGCATCCCGGGAAAACCTGTCCGGAGCGTCTCCGAAACAAATTCCCTGGGCAAGCTGTTGGCTTCATCCGGAACGTCGATCGCCATGAAGCCGTTCGAGGTTAAATTTATTGAAGTGCAGTTCTGAGGACCTCACCCCGTGAACAGCCGTCGTCATTTTATTCGTAACGCGGCATGCGGGCTGGCCGTCCTGCCCCAGCGGCCCGCCACCGCCTCTGTTGTGCAAAAAGGACCGAGGATGAAAAATCTTTTCGTGCACCATGTCTTTTTCTGGCTGAAGGAACCGAACAGCCCGGCCGCCCGTGAGGAATTGGAAAAAGGGCTGCAGGACCTGATCCGTATCCCCTTGATCCAATCGAGCCACATCGGCAGACCGGTGGAATCGAGCCGGGAGGTCGTGGATGATTCCTTCAGCTATTCCTATCTTGCCTTCTTCCGGAGCCGCCAGGACCAGGACGCCTACCAGGCTCATCCCGACCATTTGAAATTCGTCGAAAAATGCCAGCACCTCTGGGCCAGGGTCCTGGTCTATGACGCCATGGATTAAGGGATTCTTTCCCTTGACGCAATCCTTTCATGGTTGCGGTATCGGCTCGGTCTTCAGCGGATCCACGCGATAGACGGTGGGAGCGATCCATGCCGGATGGGCGCCATCGGATCCGGAAATCCGGAAGGACAGTGTGACTACCTTTCCCACGTAGGCACGGAGGTCGATATCCTGGTAACGCCAGCCCCGGTCGCCGGCAGGGTATTCTGCCGGAAGAACGCCCTGAAACAGAGATATTTTATTTTTCTCCTCCGTAATCAGTTCCAGTTCGAAACGGTTCTCCCCTGACGGTCGGCTGCCGGATGTCAGCCCGTATCCCAGGTAAAGGCGATCCCATCGGACCTTACCGGTCAGGGAAACCTGGCAGGGCTTTCGGCAGCGGAGCAACTCGACGGACCTTCCGCCTGCAGCCGCTTCCATCCGCTCCATTCCCGATTCCGAGCGTTCCGCGGGAAAAAGCAGCGGCAGCAGGGGGACAATTGTCTCCTGGTCGGCCAGGTATCCCAGCCATCGCAGGCGGCTCAGGTGGACCGATTCCGGGAGCTGCCCCCATATCGTTCTCCCGGAAACGGACCGAAGATCCAGGAGTCCCAGAGCCTGGACCTGAACCGGGTCGAAGGGCAGTTTGGCATTCAGCCGGGCAATTTCCGGAGCTTTTTGCCAATGGCTGTAAATGGCTTCCGTCAGTTTGTTCTTTTCATAAGACGGGCTGCTACCGATTAATCCGCGCGTATCCCATACGGTCAGGAAGAAAACGGTTAAGGTCAGAAGAGCGCCGGATCCCGTCCGCCGGAAGGTCGGACCGGAGATCAGCCACGAGCACACTATTCCGACCGGAATCCAGATCAGCCCCAGAACCGGCAGGTAAAACCGGACTGCAGGAAAAAAATAAAATCCGTACAGAAAAGCCACCGCCAGGATCATATATGAATACGCCAGCCATATCCACAGAAACGCATGGGATCCGGCCCTTCTATGGCGTATGACGTACAGACCGGATCCCAGGAAAAGGATGAAGGCAGCCGACGGCCAGAATAAGCCCAGGCCGTTTTCCGGCAGCCCGGGTATTCCCAGAAGAAGCCGGCAAGCCAGCTCGAGATGACCGACAAGCTCACCGTCCACCCTGTAATTGAATAACGGAACCCCCCGAAAAGCATAATTCCATTGAAAAGTCCGGGAAAGGCTCCGATAAAATTCAGGCGCCCAGTACTCGTAATTGGACCAGCGGGTCAAAGGGTAGCCACTCCGGTAGAGGACAAAAAGAACGGGCAGAGCGGCTGCTGCCGCCCCGCCGGCCAGTCGCGCCATCCTGGCCGTCCGATCTCCCCCATTCCTGGAAAGCATAAAATTGCCTGCTTCGAGAATCAGGACCAGGGGTATAAGAATCAGTCCGTTGGCTTGACGGATCGCCAGGGAAATTCCCAGGAAAATGCCGGCCGACACCTGAATCCATGCCTGGTGGCCACGGTTTGCCTGGCTCCGGAGCAGTCCCAGCCACAGAAAAAGCAGGCAAAGATTGCTGCACAGGGCACCCATTTCATCGCTGAGCAGGTGGCGATCCAGGCTGAGGGAGGCGGGAGTAACGGCCCAACCCAGGCCACAGATCCAACCGGCACCGAAAGCCATGCGCCGGGAAGCTCTCCGTCCGCGCGGACCCAGCCCCGCACCGCGGCAGGAGAGTGCGGCACAATAAGCCAGAAAGGCGATGACCACGGCGTTCATGGCCCCTGCCAGGGCGTTGACTCGCCAAAGGTGCTGTCCTTCTAAACCCAGCATCACGAAAAAAGACAGGAAAATCGAGAAGCCGGGGGAGTAGCGGGGCTGCAGCCGGTAAGGCCCCACCTGCAGAAAGTACTTTCCGGTCTGGGCGATGGATTGGGCCCCCGCTGCATATTCCTGGCTGTCCGGGACGATGAAAAACGCATGGCCCCCGTCCGGATTAACCACGCTCCAGCGGATCAGCATGGCCAGAGGAAAAATCAGCAGGAAAAGCAGCAGCCAGTCCGGAAGGATATTCCGCTCAAATCCGGCAAAGCAGTCCTCCGAGGTCTTCTCCGGAAGGGGATTCATGGGCGATCACTTTCCACCCGGTTTCCGGAAAAGAATTTCCTTGACGCTGCGCTTCCAGTTTTTAATCACGCTGTAGTTCAGGTTGCTCTTCAGGCAGTCGCGACAGATATCCAGGACCTGGCCTTTTCGAACGGCCCTGCGCATCTCCCTGTACCGCCGGCCGTTCCAGATCTCGGCAAACCTCGCCTGCTCCAGGTTGCCAAGACAATACTCGTTGAAGCAGCAGGTCCGAACCTCCCCTTTCCAGGTGACGTAGATGACCGACCAGGGTTGGGTGCAGTACAGGCGCCTGGCGGCCGTTTCCGGAAGAATCGGTTCCGCCGGCCTGTCCGGCAAAGCGGCAGGAACGTCGGCTTCCACCGGGCCGGAAGGGACCGGTACGCCCTGCGGCGGATCCGCATCACAGGATTCTGCCTGTCGGGAAGGATCGGCCGGCACCGGATCCGGGCCGAATTCGGCACGCAAATCCAAAGCGGCAAAAGGCGAGGCCAGATAAAGGTTATGCTTTTGGGCCACGGCGAGAAAGGAGTCCCAGGTTGCCTGGCCCCGCGAATAGGGAATCTGATTCAGATTTTGCTCGTTGAAAATCGTCTCCTGGGGACTTCCGGTGTGTCCCAGCATCTTCTGGACAATCAGCCCCTGGCATTGCAGCTCCGCCGCCATCTCCGCCCACTGCGGCAGTTCGGAGAAATTATCGCGCATGGCCACCAGCTCCAACTCGATGACCGGGACGCTGCTTTTCCTTGCTGCCCTGCATTCCGACAACCGGCGTATGTTCCGCACCACGTTTTCGAACCGGGCGTTCCGGCGGAATTTCTCATAGGTTTCCCGGGTGGCCGCGTCCACGGAAAATACAATTTTATCCAGACCGGCATCCACGATTCCTTCCGCATGGGCCGGGCTCAGCAGCGTCCCGTTGGAGGTGATCGAAACCTGACTTCCCCGCTCCTTCAGGTAGCGGATCATGGAAACCAGGTCCCGGTTCATGAAGGGTTCCCCCACCCCGGTCGGGATAACATATTCCGCGAACGGGAAAATCTTATTCAGCTTTTTCACCATTTCCAGTGACAGATCTCCGGAATGGCCCGGCTGGCCGTATCGGGGATCGTGGGTCCGCCCGCACATGGTGCAGGCCAGGTTGCATCGGTTGGTCACCTCCAGGAAAACATAGATCGGGTGGTTCCAGGCGTAACTGGAAGGCAGAGAAATCGAAAGATTACTCAACAATATTTGCCGGATCAGGTGCGACTTTTTCATATGGATAGGATTATACTATCGGGGTGAATGTGAAACAACCGCTCGCGCACAGCGCGGAACAAGGAATGGAACAATCCCATGAATACCCGCAGATCTTTTCTGAAATCGACCTCCTGGTCCATGGCCGTGCTGGCAGGGGCCGCAGCCGATCCCCTGGCACAGGCTCCGGCGCAGCCCGGCAGGACCTCACCCGTCAACGTCCCGGATTCTGAAATCCGGATCCCGCGAATCCAATTTGGCAAAACGGAAATCAGCCGTCTGGTGGTCGGCTGCAACCCGCTCTACGGCTATGCCCACTTCAACCAGATTCTGGGCAGCACGATGAGGGAGTGGTATACCCCGGAAAAAGTGGTGGAAGTGCTGCAGCGCAGTGCACAGCTGGGAATCAATGCCTTCAACTACTTTCATGCCAGCCGGGCGCCGTCCGATTATGAGCGGTTCCAGGCTGCCGGCGGGAAAATGAACCTGATCGCCCAGGGGAATGTGGATCCCGAGATCCTGGTCAAAACCCTTCATCCCATCGCCATTTACTGCCACGGAGAGCAGGTGGACAACGCCTACCGCACCGGCAGGCTTGACACCATCAAGGAATACTGTAAAAAAACACGCCAGCAGGGCGTCATGGTCGGCGTCGGCAGCCATATTCCCGAGGTTCTGATCCGGGTGGAAGAGGAAGGATGGGACGTGGACTTCTATGCCGGCTGCGTTTACAACCGCAGGCGTACGCCGGAGGAGCTGCGCCGTCTGCTGGGCGGCGAGCTTCCGGAAATGCCCGGCGAGGTTTATCTTCAGGACGATCCGCCGCGCATGTACCAATTCATGCGCCGGACCCCCAAGCCCTGCTTCGCCTTCAAGATTCTGGCCGCCGGCCGGGTCGGCAGCCCGGAACAGGCATTCCGCCTCGCCTTCCAGAACATCAAGCCGATCGATGGGGTTTTCGTGGGTATGTTTCCGCGATTCAAGGATGAAATCAAGGAAAACGCCTTCTGGACTATGACCTACGGCAAGCCGGCCGCATAATGGAACAGGATGATTCATGCCCGGTAAACTCCTTCTCTCTTTTCTGGCACTGTGGGCAGTCCTGTTTCCGTCGACGGCCCGGACCCAGGTCCCGCCCGCAGAAATGTTCCTCGTCCGCCGCTCCCCTGTCGCGCCGGGCCCGCAGATCACTCCCTACCTGCAATACCAGCTGGATCAGGCCTGGCAGCAGGACGAGCCACGGCGCCGGGAGTTTGCATCGGTCACCACCGAAGAGGAAATGCGCAAGGTACAGGAGCGCCTGCGGGACCGCCTGCGAGCCATGATCGGCGGGCTGCCGACCGAAAAAACCGATCTGCATGCGCAGATTACCGGCACGATCCGCAGGCCGGGATACCGCATTGAAAAAGTCATTTTCGAAAGCCTGCCCGGCTTTCATGTCACCGCCTTGCTTTACCTGCCGGAGAGTGCTTCCGGCCGGCTGCCGGCCATCCTGGTGCCCTGCGGGCACTCCCAGAACGGCAAGATCCACTACCAGTACATCTGCTCCCGGCTGGCCCGGCTGGGCTACGCCGCCCTGACCTGGGACCCGGTCGGCCAGGGCGAAAGAAGCCAGTTCTGGGATGCGGCCCGCCGGCGAAGCCGCTATAACCTGGGTTGCGGAGAGCATGCGGTTCTGGGAAACATTGCTTATCTGGCCGACGCCAGCCTGGCACGCTGGGAAATCTGGGACGGCATTCGCGCCTTCGACTACCTCTTGACCCGTCCGGAAGTGGACGGCAGCCGGATCAGCGTTACCGGGACCAGCGGAGGCGGAACCCAGACGGCTTACCTCGGAGCCCTGGAGCCGCGCCTGCGCGTGGTGGCGCCCTCCTGCTATATCACCAGCCTGCCTATGCGTATGGCCAACCGCATCTTCAAGGATCCGAGCAGCGATCCGGAGCAGGACCTTTTCGGGATGGTCTCCGAGCGGCTGGACCATGCCGGCCTGCTCCTTCTGGCGTATCCCCGCCCGGTCTTTGTGGCCGCCGCGGTGGAGGATTTCTTTCCGGTGGAGGGAACCCGAAGCGCGCTGCGCGAGGTTTCCTCGCTGTACCGCCGATTGGGCCATCCGGACCGGGTGGGCCGTGCCGAAGGCTACCACGGCCACCAGTATTCGCCGGCAAACCTTCTGGCTGCCATCCAATTTATCAGCCGCTTTTCGGATATGCCCGCCGTGGAAATCCTACCCCCGGAAGACAAGCTGCCCGACCAGGAACTGCTCTGCACCCGAAGCGGCCAGGTCCGGGTGGATTTCCCGGAAGGCAAACCTCTCATCGACCTCATTGCGGAATATTTTGCCGCACAGAAGGGCCGTGCGCCCGTCCCGGTGCGCGACCTTTACCGGGGCCGCGGCTATCCGGGATTGGACCGGATGGATGTCGTTCCCATGCATGGCTCCCCTTCGCGCGATAACATCTCGTGGCAGTTCATGGGAGAAGATACCTGGGAAGGACTGCGGCTGCAGCGCTTCCTGCTTCACCACAGCGGCAACCTTTCCCTACCCCTTCTGCTGATCCGCGAAGCAGACCGCGAAAGTGCAGAAGCGCGGCTTTGGTTTAGCGACCGCGGCAAGGCGGGGCCGGAGGACTGGAATGCAATCCGGACCATCGTCACAGGGGGAGTGCAGCTGCTGACTTTCGATTTTCGCGGCCAGGGAGAGGATCGCATGCAACACAGGACCGCAGCCTCCGATGAGTGGCCTGCCCCGGAAGGATACGATCCGGCCTTTTACAATCCCGTTTCGGGGGTGATGGCCAACTACGTTTATAACAGCCTGCTAAGCGGCAGACCCTACTTTCTGCAGATGATCGAGGATGTGGAGGTCGTCGTTCGGTTTGCCCGGGAAAAGCTGAAGATCCGCCAATTGCAGATTGACGGGACGGGAGCCGCCCGCCTGATGGCGGAGTCTGCCGCCGGATCGATTCCCGGCCTGCAGCTCTACGCCCGGCCGGAAGCTCGAAGCATGCGTTGGTCGGCCGTTGTCGAGCAGAAAATGGAAATCTGGCCCATCCAGTATTTGCTGCCGGGCGGCGCCTACATTCGATAATGAAGAAGTTCGGCCTGATTGCGGTCATCGGACCACCGCTCCTCCTGCTGCTGGCTATCGGCGCGCTTAATTCAAGATCCCTCGACTTCTCCGGAATTCTGAGCGACCTGAAGACCGCGCGCCACCGCGGGATCGGCTTCCTGCAGGTACGAAGCCTCCACGCCCAGAGGGGACTTACCACGTATGAAATCGACACCATGCCGCAGAACAAGCTGGAGCGGGCCCTCCGGCGGGCAGCCAGCCCCATGCCGGACCATCCCGGAGAAGCGGTTGCCTTCCGCCGCCTGCAGATGCAGGATGAAAACGGCTTCATTCCCGCCGACGGGCTCTACCGAGCCCAGCAGCAGAGGCGGCGGATGCTGCTGGCCGCTTTGCCGGACGGAAGGAGCAAAAGCCAGAGCCTGGCCCCGGAAGAGGCACTTGCCTCCTGGACCTGGCTCGGGCCCGGAAATATCGGAGGACGGGTGCGGGCTATCGTCATACACCCGGTCACCACCGGCACCATGTGGGCCGGAAGCGTCTCCGGGGGGCTGTGGAAGACCACCAATGGTGGTACCAGCTGGTCGGTGGTGGATGATTTCATGGCCAACCTGGCTATTTCGACCCTGGTTATGGACCCGACCAATTCCAACACCCTGTATGCCGGTACGGGGGAAGGCTTTTATAACAGCGACGGAATCCGTGGAGCAGGAGTCTTCAAGAGCACGGATGGCGGTACCACCTGGGCGCAGCTTCCCGAAACAGCCGGCAGCGACTGGTATTATGTCAACCGCCTGGCAATTCCCTGGAACAGCACCGCCATCCTGGCCGCAACCCGCAGCGGTATTTTCCGGTCCACGGATGGCGGCACGTCCTGGAGCATGACCAGCGGTGCCACCAATATCACGGACATCGACTATAATCCGACGGACAGCAATAAAGCCGTGGCCGGCGGCTTTAACGGACAGGCCCTCTACTCGACGAACGGCGGCCAGGCATGGAATACAGTCGCTGCAGCAAACCGCTGGGCCACGGACGCACCTCTGGGGCGGGTGGAGCTGGCCTATGCACCCTCCAACGCTACCATCGTCTATGCTTCGGTCAACCAGAATAACGGCGAAGTCTGGAAAAGCACCAACGGCGGCCAGAGCTTTACCCAGCTCAATACCGGCAACAGCTACCTCGGCAGCCAGGGCTGGTACAATAATGTGATCTGGGTGAGCCCGGTTAACTCCAGCTTCCTGATTATCGGCGGGATCGATATCTGGCGCAGCACCGACGGCGGATCCAGCCTGACCAAAATCAGCCAGTGGTACAGCGCCCCCCTTTCCGCCCATGCCGACAACCACGCCATCGTTCCTCTCCCCGGTTTCAACGGGACGACCAGCAAAACGGTATTCATCGGCAACGACGGAGGCATTTACAAAGCCGCCGACATCACCACGGTGGCAGCGACCAGCGGCTGGACGGAGCTGAACAACCAGCTGGGCATCACCCAGTTTTATGGAGCCGCCGGAAACGCGACCACCGGGGTGATCATCGGCGGCACGCAGGATAACGGCACCCTGCTTTATACCCCCGCGAGCGGCAGTGAGGGATGGACGACACCGTTCGGCGGCGACGGAGGTTTTTCCGCCGCCGACCCGACCAACTCCAACTATTTCTACGGCGAATACACCTACCTGAACCTGCACCGCAGCAGCAACGCCGGCACCAGCTCGGATTATATTTCCGGCTACTACTGGAACGGATCCTCCTGGGCCTGGAAAGCCGCTCCCTACGTGATCGGCGATGCACAAACCAGTTCGGCCAACTTCATCGCACCTTTTATCCTCGATCCCAACAATCCGCAGCGCATCCTGGCCGGAGGGCTTTCGCTCTGGCGCTCCAGCGATGCCCGCACCGCGAATACCAATACCACCGGTCCCGCCTGGTCGGCCATCAAATCCTCCACCGGGACGAATATCAGCGCTATCGCCATCGCGCCGGGAAATTCGGATCAGGTGTGGGTTGGGCACAATAACGGCAGCGTGTTCAAGACCACCAACGGGACCACAGCATCCCCGTCCTGGACGCAGGTCGACAACAACCCGACCAGCCTGCCCGACCGCTACGTGGGCCGCATTGCCGTAGTTCCCGGCAACACCAACAAGGTTTATGTGACCTTCGGCGGCTTTAACTCCAACAACGTCTGGGTCACAACTAATGGGGGCAGCAATTGGGCGGCCGCATACGGATCCGGGGCCACCGCCCTACCCGCCGCACCGGTTCGCAGCCTGGCGATTCACCCCCAGAATACAAATTATCTTTATGCCGGCACGGAAGTCGGCGTTTTCAACAGCACCGACGGAGGGGCTACCTGGACGGTTCCCCACATGGGTCCCTCCAATGTGTCCGTGGACGAGCTTTTCTGGATGAACCGGCAGTTGGTGGCAGCCACCCACGGGCGCGGCCTTTTCAGCGCGGGGATGGACCTGTCCCCGGGGAACTTTTCCAAATCGGGTCCGGCCGCCGGCGCCACGGGTATATCCGCCAGCCCGACGCTAAGCTGGGGCGCCAGCAGCGGAGCCACCTCCTACGACTACTGTTACGATACAACCAATGACAATGCATGCAGCGCCTGGATCAGTACCCCTTCCACAAGCCCGTCTTTGAGCGGGTTGTCAGCCAATACCACCTATTACTGGCAGGCGCGGGCCAATAATGCAGGCGTCACGGTCTATGCGGACGGTAGCGCAACCTCCTTCCGCTCTTTTACCACCGGAAGCGCGCCGGGCGCTTTTTTCAAATCCAACCCGACAGCGGGAGCAACCGGTATGTCCCCCAATCCGTCCCTGAGCTGGACGGCAGGCAGCGGAGCCGGCTCTTACGAATATTGTTACGACACCACCAACGACAATGCCTGCAGCTCCTGGACCAGCAGCGGCTCACAGACCAGCGTGGTCTTAAGCGGAATGGCCCCCGGCACCACTTATTACTGGCAGGTGCGGGCCATCAACAGCCTAGGCTTTAGCGCGACTTATGCAGATGGCACGGCAGCCGCCTTTCGTTCGTTCACCACCGGCGTTCTGCCCGGATCCTTCGGGAAGTCCAGTCCGGCGGCGAACGCCGCAAATCAGGCCGCCAGCCTCAGCCTGACCTGGTCCCCCAGCGCCCACACCTCCATTTACGAATACTGCTACGACACCTCCAACGACAACGCCTGCGCCACCTGGATCAGCGGTGGGACATCCACTGCCGCCGCCCTGGGCAGCTTGATCTCCGGCAGCACCTATTACTGGCAGGTGCGGGCGGTCAACAGTCTGGGCGGATGGACCGCCTACGCCGACGGCTCGGCGGATGCCTTCCGCTCCTTCACCACCGGGATCCCCCCCGGGTCTTTCCAGAAATCCAGCCCGGCCGCTTCCGCCACGGGCATGCCCAGCAACCCGAGCCTTGGCTGGAGCGACAGCACCGGAGCCTCCGGCTTCGAGTATTGCATCGACACCACCAACGACAGCAGCTGCAGTCCCTGGATCAGCACCGGCACGGCCACCCATGCCGAACTGTCCCTGCTCACCCCCTCGACCGCCTATTACTGGCAAGTCAGAGCCGTCAGCACTCTGGGATTCGGGCCCACCTACGCGGACGGAGCGGCCGCTTCTTACGGGTCCTTTACCACCGGCGGCGCGCCGGGCGATTTCGGCAAGAGCAGCCCGGTGCATGCCGCCCTGGCAACCGACACCGGCCTGATTCTCCGCTGGGGCAGCAGCACGGAAGCAGCGTCCTATGAATTCTGTTTTGACACCACCGATGACGGCGCCTGCAGCAACTGGACGGACAACGGCTCCTCCACGAGCGCAACCCTGACCGGGCTCACTATCGGAGTGCCCTATTTCTGGCAGGTCCGGGCGCGGAACAGCCTGGGATTCGGCTCGACGTTCGCGGACGCTAGCGCAACGGCCTACTGGTCCTTCACCGTGGCCCGCCGGCTCTTTCTGCCATCGGTTCTGTCAAACCGCTAGACATGCCTGGCCCGTCAGCAATCCGAATCCCCGGACGCGAAGCGGCGGGCCAAAGGAAAGATTCCGGCAATCGCCTCGGCACAAGCCCGGGCAACAGCCATGTGCTCCTTTTGCGTGCCGTGGCCGGTTCGTATTTCGATGAAATGAATCCAGGAGCGCAAAGTGCCGTGCATATAGAGGCGTGACACGGTGAGACCCTCCGGCAGCACGGCCCGAGCCTGCTCCCTGGCGATACCCTGGTCGATGGCCCAGCGATAAGCGGCTTTGGCCTGCTCCAGGACCTGGCGCTGCCGCGCGGCCCATTCGGTCTGGAGAACGACGTCCTGCACTTCGATGCTGTTCTGGCGGTTTCCGGGATCCTGCAAACGGGCTTCGCGAATCACGAAGTCCAGCTCGCGCGTAGGATCGGCGTAGCGCTGGCTGAATTCCTGAAAGGAAAAAGAGCGGTGACGCAGGATCTGTCGGGCGATGTCGCGGGTGGTCTCGATTTCCAGGCAGGCGCTGGCCATTTCCAGGGGGCTCCAGTGGGCGTGCCGAATCAGGTACCGGATCAGCTGCTCCGAGGTCTCGGTGTTATATTGGTTCGCCGGGTTGGAAACCCGCGCGCAAAAGGCAACAAGCTCCTGCGCATCGCTGATCCCAGCCTCCTGCATTTCCATGGACGGCCGGCTGAACGAAACGAGGCGGACTTTCATTTCTGTGATTCCCTTTCCGGAGAAATCCCCGGAGCCCGGAACCGCATTCATACCGGACGCCTCCGGAGGGCGGCTCGGAGGATTTTCCCCAGACAATAGTATCACGCAGGCCGATTCCGAAACCCCGGAGCCAAGCTGTATTCCGGAATTGCGAGGCACTGACCCACGAACAAACTATTGTAAGGCCGCGAAAACTTTTCCGGTGATTTTTCCGTATAAGCAACTTTACGCGAAATCAGTAAACCCCTTTCTGGAGGTGTTATGGATGTTATGACCCGACGTTCTTTTGTGAAGTCCGCTTCGGCCGGCACTGCCGGAGGAGCATGGGTGCTGCCGGGAGCATGGCTGCAAAGCAGCCCCGCGGCCCCAAGCGGCTATTTTTCTTCCGAGTTTGGGATTTCCGACGAGCTCTGCAAAAAAGTGCTGGCCACTGCCCTGGCCAAAGGCGGAGATTTTGCGGACCTTTTTTTCGAACACACGATTCGCAATTATGTGATCCTGGAAGACGGCAAGGTCAATCGGGCCTATGGGTCCGTGGCCCTTGGCGTGGGAATCCGAACGGTCAAAGGCGACCAGGTGGGCTACGGATTCACCCAGGAACTCCATGAAAAATCGATGTTGACCGCCGCCGCCACCGCCGCCACCATTGCCGGTGGATCGACGCAAGGACCGGTGGCGGCATGGCATAGCGGAAAGGCGCAGAATTACTACCCGCTCTCCCGTCTTTATACCCAGGTGCCGCTGACTGAAAAACTGCCCCTGGTCCAATCCGCCAATGACAAGTGCTTCCGCCTTTCCCCTCAGATCGTCAAAGTAAACGCAGTATTGTCGGACGAACAAAAACGAATCCTGATTGTCACCAGCGACGGCGCCCGGGTGGAAGATCTGCAGCCGAACAGCTACCTTTCCGTCTCGGTAACCGCCGAAAAGAGCGGCAGGCGTGAGCGTGCCGGGTGGAATCAGGGCGGCCGCAAGGACTTCTCCTTCTACACCCCTGCCCTGGTGGATGAGCTTTGCCAGGAAGCCGTGCAGCGGGTGCTGGTGCTTTTCGAGGCCCAGAAGCCGCCGGCAGGAGAAATGCCGGTGGTGCTCGGACCGGGCGTAACGGGAATCCTTCTGCATGAGGCGATCGGTCACGGCATGGAAGCGGATTTCAACCGCAAAAAAATTTCCACCTATGCCACCATGATCGGTAAGAAAGTCGCGGAGCCGTTTGTCTCCATTATTGACGACGGCACGCAGGAGGGCATGGTAGGCTCGCTCAACGTGGACGACGAGGGCACCGCCACGCAGAAGACCGTTCTGGTCGACAAGGGCATTCTGTCCAGCTACATGCACGACAAGATTTCCGCCCGGTTCTATCGGGTGAAGCCCACCGGCAACGGCCGGCGCGAAAGCTATGAGCACTATGTGCAGCCGCGCATGCGCAACACCTACATGCCGGCCGGCCCGGCCACTCCGGAAGAGGTCATCCGCAGCGTATCCAAAGGGATATACGTCAAGGATGTCAGCAACGGACAGGTCAAGATAGGGGAAGGCGACTTCGCCTTCTATGTTTCCCAGGGTCAGATGATCGAAAACGGCAAGCTCACGGCTCCGATCAAAGACGTCAATATCATGGGCAACGGCCCCAAAATGCTGGCCAACGTCACCATGGTTGCCAACGATCTGCAATTTTATCGCGGGGGAGCAGGCATGTGCGGCAAGGGAGGGCAGGGAGTGTCTGTGGGATTTGGACAGCCGACCATTCTGGTGAAATCCATGACGGTAGGCGGCTTGAACGGATAAGGAGACGAATCATGAATAAGGAATTGCACGATCTGGCCTCCTGGGCCATGGAAACCGCCAAAAAGGCGGGGGCGGCGGCAAGCCGGGTGAGCATCAACCGCGATCGCTCCGTGGAAATCAGCTACCGCGAGCGCAAGCCGGAGAACATCAAGGAAGCCTCCAAGCGAGGCCTGAGCATCGATTTGTACGTGAACGGCCGCTATTCCAGCCAGTCCACTTCGGATTTGCGCCGGGAGTCGCTGCAGAAATTTATTGCCGATGCCGTGGCCGTTACCAAACTGCTGGCCGAGGATCCTCAGCGGACTTTGCCGGATCCCCGGTTGTATGAGGGCCGCAGCCAGACGGACCTGGGAGTCAACGACTCCTCGTACCAGGGCTATACACCCGAGGACCGGCACCGTACGGCACGAAGCGTGGAGGACGCCTGCCTCCAAACCGGCGGCGATAAGGTTATTTCCGTGACCTCCTCGGTGCAGGACGGATTCAGTGAATCGGTGATGCTCTCCAGCAACGGCTTTGACGGCTACCAGTCCGGCACCTATTACTCAGTCGGGGCCAGCATGACTGCCCAGGATGCCGGCGACCGACGTCCCAACGGCTATCATTTCGTGACAACCGTCAAAAGGCAGGACCTGCCCGCCGCAGGCGCCATCGGAGCGGAAGCCGCCCGCCAAACACTGGATCTGATGGGGGCCAGGAAGATCAAGACCGAGACTCTTCCGGTGATCATCCGCAACCAGGACGTACCGCGGTGGATGTTCGGCCTGGTGTCCGCCATGTACGGATCCAATGTCCAGCAGAAGCGTTCTTTCCTGGCGGATAAAAAGGGGAGCAAAATCGCCAGCGAGAAGCTCACCCTGGTGGACGATCCGCTTTTCCAAGGGGGACTCGGCTCGCAGCTTTACGACAACGACGGCCTGGCATCGCGAAAGCGGACGATGATTGAAAAGGGAGTGCTCCGGGATTTTTATGTGGACTGGTATTACAGCCGCAAGCTGGGCTGGGAACCCACGACGGGATCTCCGTCCAACCTGCTTATTCCCGCCGGCAGCCGCTCCCTGGCGGCCATCATGAAAGATCTGGGCCGCGGCATTCTGATCACCGGCTTTATCGGCGGTAATTCGAACAGCACTACCGGCGACGCCTCCATCGGTATTCTCGGCAAGCTCTTTGAAAAAGGGGTTCCGGTTCAATCCATTGCGGAAATGAACATCGCCGACAATCACCTGAAATTCTGGCAGAAGCTGGTGGAAGTCGCCGATGACCCCTATCCTTACTCCTCCTGGAGGACCCCCAGCCTGGTGTTCCAGGATGTGGTGGTTTCCGGCGTGTAACCCCCAACCCTTCCTTCATCTCCGCAGGAATCACGCCGGTCCTCCTCAAGGACCGGCGTTCCTTTTTCACTTCCCGCTTCGGGGTTCCAGCGCAGGCCGGAACCGTTTGACAGCCTTTGGGGAGACGGATACAATCCTGCCATGGATATCCTCATTGTGGATGACACGGTTGCCAACCTTACCTTGCTGATCCACCTGCTTAAGGAAAAGGGCCACCGGATCAGGCCGGTTACCAGCGGAGAAATGGCACTCAAACGGGTGGAAAAAGAACCCCCCGACCTGATTCTCCTGGATATCAACATGCCGGGGATGAACGGTTTCGAGGTTTGCCGCCGACTGAAGGAAGACCCGCGATTCATTTCCATTCCGGTCATTTTCATCAGCGCACTCTCCGAGACCATGGACAAAGCGGCTGCGTTCACCTGCGGCGGCGTGGATTACATTACCAAGCCGTTCCAGTTCGAGGAAGTGATGGCCCGGGTGGAAACCCATTTGAAGCTCCGCCGCTATGAGGTTTCCATGGAATCCTTGGTAAAGGAGCAGGTAAAAGAAGCCGCCGGCCGGCAACTCGCCGCGGCCGCCTCCCTGACCAGGCTGGCCGAAAAGCGCGACGGTTGGACTGCCGGTCATCTGGAGCGAGTGCCGATTTTCTGCCGCACGCTCGCCGAAAGACTCCGCTCCGACGAGTCGCCCTACCGCAGCGAGATTACCCGGGAGTTCGTCGAGGATCTGGTCCGGGCCTGTGTTCTGCACGATATCGGCAAGATAGCCGTTCCCGAAGAGCTTCTTCGGAAACCAGGTTGCCTCACCCCGGAGGAATTCGAAACCGTGAAGCGCCATGCCATTGCCGGCGCCCAGGCACTCGAGGAATCGATACCGCCCGGCGGGAAAAATACCCTGCTCCGCACAGCGGTTGCCATAGCACGACACCATCATGAGCGATGGGATGGCTGCGGCTACCCGGACGGTTTAGCCGGGACCTTTACCCCGCTGGCGGCGCGCATCCTGGCCGTTGCCGATGTATGGGATGTCCTGAACTCCGACCGGGCTTACCGGAAGGCCTTCCCTTTTGAGGAATGCTGCCGGATCCTGGACCAGAGCAGCGGCAGCCATTTCGACCCGGCCATTATCCGTGCTTTTCGGGAATCCCGAGAGGAGTTCCGGTCCATCCGGAACCGGGTGACCGAATAGGAATGGAGCCATCGAGGGCCGACATGATACCGATAAGGGCTCGCCAAAGGGCACCTTTCCTTTACGCGCCTCCCCTGTGCTGCTCTTTTATTTTCCGACGCGGTTCCCAACATGGCATCCGCCCTTAGGTCCGAGACCGCCGAAGCGGTATTGAATGAATGGCGCACCCGTATCCTGAACGGGTTTCTGATCCTCACCGTGATCGCGGAGTTGATCGGGCTGAGCGCCAGCATCCTGGAGGCCGTCCACAATCCGCAGCAGTGGATCTCCGTATTTCTGTATGGCATCCTGGCCATTCCGCCGATCCTTTTGGCCATTTTTCGCCGCATCGACTACCAAATCCGCGCCTGGGGCATTCTTGCGGTCGCCTACACGGTCAGCCTGATTGTTCTGGCAACCCTCGGCCTGAGCGGAAGCGGACGCCTCTATCTGCTGAGCCTGCCGGTGGCCGCCACCATTCTGCTGGGCATCCGGTCGGGAATTCTGGTGGCGGTGGTCAGTGTAATCACCCTGTTCCTTTTCTCTTTTCTGGCCGGATCTACGACCCTCCTTCTTCCGTGGATCCGGGAGCGCAACTCGCTGTCCATGGCGGACTGGCTGGCCGAAAGCAGCGACACCCTGATGCTGCTGCTGGTCAACATGTCGCTGCTGGTCCTTTTCTACCGGTTTCAGGAAAAGCTGATCTCCCGGGAACGTCGCTCCCAGACCATCATCGAAGAGCAGAATGCCACGCTGGAGGAGCGCATCGAAGAGCGCACCGCCGAACTTCGCCGCAGCGAGGAGCAGTACCGCCTGCTGGCCGAAAACAGCGGCGACGTCATCTTCACTATGGCCCCCGATCTGCGCTTCACCTATGTCAGCCCCTCCATCCTGAAGATGATCGGAACTCCCGCCGATCAGGTGATGAAAATGAATTTCCAGGAACTCGGCACGCCCGAATCCCTGGAAAGGGTGATGGCCGAGTACCGAAGGATCCTCCCTCTGGTCCAGGCAGGCCAAAGCCCGACCTCCCTGATGGAAGTCGAACATTTCCGCGCGGACGGCACGACGGTATGGTCGGAGGTATCGGTGCGCACCATGCGCGACAGCCAGGGAAACCACGCTGGATATGTCGGTGTTTCCCGCGATATTGATTCGAGGAAGCGAAGCGAGCGCGCCCTGCGGGAATCCGAGCGCCGCCTGGCGGATATCATCGATTTTCTGCCGATCGCCACTTTGGTGATCGACAACGCAGGCCGGGTCGCTGCATGGAACCGGGCTCTCGAGGAGATGACCGGGTTCAGGAGCGAGGACATGCTCGGCAAGGGAAATTATGAATATGCCGTTCCCTTTTACGGAGAGAGGCGTCCCATCCTGATCGATATGGTGGACGCTCCCGACCGCCATCCGGGGACCGGATACCGGAATGTCCGGCTCCAGGGAGGCATCCTGACCGCCGAGTCGCAGGCCACTCTCGCGGGGAAGGATGTGGTGCTGATGGGATTTGCCGGACGGCTGCTCGGCGCCGACGGCGAGGTATGCGGCGCGATCGAATCGATTCGCGACGTGACCGACCTTCGCCGCGCAGAGGCAAAACTGAAAGAAGCGCGGGATGCCGCGGAAGCCGCCAACCGTTCCAAAAGCATTTTCCTGGCCAACATGTCCCACGAGATCCGCACGCCGATGAACGCCATCCTGGGCTTCGTGCAGCTGATGAACCACGATTCCCAGCTGACGGAGGAGCAGAGGGAGCACCTGGAAATCATCCATCGCAGCGGCGCCCATCTGCTGGCCCTGATTAACGACATCCTGGAACTGTCGAAAATCGAAGCTGGCCGCTCCGAATTCCTGCCCGGCCGCTTCGACCTGCACAAGCTGCTGGACGACATGGCGGTTATGTTCCGGGTCCGCACCCAGGATAAGAAGCTCTGGCTGCGGTTCGAAAGGGAGGATGAGGTGCCGCGGTGGGTGTCTACCGACGAAGGCAAGCTCCGCCAGGTGCTGATCAACCTGATTGGCAATGCGGTCAAGTTCACCGCCAGCGGAGGAGTCTGCGTGCGCGCCGGAACCGGCCAGGAAAACGGGCAGCCCATCCTCTGTTTCGAAGTCGAAGACACCGGACCGGGCATCTCCCCCGAAGAGGCCCCCCATCTATTCAAAGCCTTCGAACAGGCCAGCGCCGGCCTGCGGATCGGAGGAACCGGCCTGGGGCTGGCCCTCTGCCGTGGTTTCGTGGAAATCATGGGCGGTATCCTTTCGGTATCCAGCGAAGTGGACCGGGGGAGCACCTTTCGCTTCTCGATTCCCATCCGCGCTGCGGAAGGATCTGTGGCGGAGGCCCCGGAGGAACGGAAAAGAATCCTGCGCCTGGAACTCACGATGGGGGAAGTTCGCGTACTGGTGGTGGACGACAGGGAAACCAACCGGCAGTTTCTCTCCCGGATGCTTTCCATGGCCGGCTTCTCCATTCGCGAAGCGGCCAACGGATTGGAGGCCATCGAGCAGTTCCGCACATGGCACCCCAGGATCATCCTGATGGACATGTCTATGCCGGTCATGAGCGGATATGAGGCTCTGCAGGCGATCAAAAAGACTCCGGAAGGCAGGCAGACGGTGGTCATCGCCGTCACCGCCAGCGCCTTTCACGACGACCGGCAGAAAATTCTGGAAGCCGGGGCGGACGGATACCTGTCCAAACCTTTCCTGGAGGAAGACCTCCTCGAAACGATCGGACGCCTGGCCCGGCTCGATTATCTTTACGATGGGGAAGAGCCGGATGGCGTCCAAACAGCGGCCGAACCCGCACCCATTTCCGCGGCAGACCTGGCTTCCCTGCCCTCAGAACTCAGGAGCGCCTGCATGGAAGCCGCAGAGAATGCCGATTTCTTTTTACTGGAGGAGCAGATTCGGAAGATTTCCGATTTCAGCCCGACCGTGGCGGAGCGCCTTGCCGACCTTGCCGGCCGTTACCACTACGAAGGAATTCTCGCGCTCCTGTCCCCGCGGAATTGACTTGCCCGGCCGACCGGTGCAATTTCAGGTAAATCGGAAACGCGGCGCAAACGCTGCCTGTTCGCAGACAGGGGTGACCAGATCGAGAATGGTGCTTCCCGCCGACCTGGAGCGCCTGCTGAATCCGGTCAAAACCGATATGCGGCGCTTCCTTGCCGAAAATCCGTAATGAGGGCCGGCGTCAGACTTACCGACTTCATTTCCCGGAGCCGGCGATGGCGTAAAGTGCGGATGGAGTAGCGATATAAAGAGCGCCGTTGGCGGCCACGGGAGTGCTGTAAACCGCGGCTCCCATGGAATTTTCGGCGATCTTTTTCAATTCCTTTCCGGCTTCCAGAACGATCACGTCCCCGTCTTCATCCCCAAGGTATACCTTGCTGTCGGCCGCCAGCGGAGAACCCCAGACGGCACCCAGCATGTCGTAGCTCCAGTGCGGCTTACCGGTTTTGCGGTCCAGGCAGTAGAAAAATCCACTGAAATCGGAGATAAAGACCAGCCCGTCGAGCACCGCTGCCGTGGAAAGGGAGCGGCGTATTTCATCGAAGCGCCAGACGCGGCCCGCTTCGGTGATATCTCCCCGCCCGGATCCGTCGATGCAGTACATGTGGCCGATTCCCTCCCCGTTTTCCGGGTCCTGCCCGATGGCCAGGAAGACCTGGCCGTCCTGAATCACGGGAGTGGCAATTCCGTCGTTGCGGGTTCGCGGCCAGACGGCATCTTTGGGATTCAGGTCGAAAGACCAAAGTTTTTCCCCGGTCAGGGCGTCGAATCCGTAGAGCCATCCGTCGCCTCCGGGGAAAAAGGCCTGCCACCGGCCGCCCGCCTGCCCGATGGAAGGTGAGGACCACTGTCCGTGAAGGATGCGGTTTCCCGGAGAACTGTCTTTCCAGGCCACCTTCCCGGTTTTTCTGTGGACCGCCAGGAAACTGGGGGCCTGGGGAGACGGGATGTTTCTGTGGCTTTCGTCGTGTCCGTTGGAGGTAATCAGAAAGACCAGATCGCCCCAGACCGCCGGCGAAGAGTTGGCCATATTATGCGGGAAAACGCCCAGCTCCTTCATCATGTCCAGATTCCAGACGATATCTCCGTCGATCGGCCCGTGATATCTCTCGCCTTGAAAAGGGCCGTCGTTCCTCCCGTCGAGAAATCCTTCCGTATCCAGGCAAAGCAGCTCGCCCCGGTTGGTCACGTAATAAAGAAATTTCCCGTCCACCGCCGGAGAGGAGCACACTCCCTGCTCCGGCCAATCGTTGCCCTTTCCCGATTCCAGCTTGTCGGAAACCATCTGCCAGAGGAATTGGCCGTCCGACTCGCGGAAGCACATCAGAATCCCCTTGTCGCCGCGTATGTCGGGATTTCGCGGATTCCCGTTATTGGTACCCACAAATACCTTCCCGCCCGAGATGACCGGATTCCCGTAAGAGGTGGTCCCGAGCTTCGATTGCCATCGGATATTCCGTCCTGTTTTCCGGTCCCAGGAGGAGGGCAGTCCAGAAGCCTTGGAAACCATGTTCCGGGAAACCGTACCGCCCCACATAGGCCAGTCCTGGGCTTCCAGGGACCAAGCGGCCGACAGCAACAGCAGCAGGCGGAGCATCACCGGGTCGATTCGGCCACGGGAAAAGAGTTTCGAGAGCATGCGAATTACCGCCGAAAAGATGAATGGTTGAAAAATGAACCGAGGCTAATTCTTTTTCTCCGCCGGCGCGGCGAAGCAATACAGGGTCCGGTAGGTGCGCACAAAAAGCCGGCCGTCGGCGATGGCCGGGGTTCCCTTGCACCCGTCCCCCATATCGTTGACCTGCAGGATCTGCCATTCGGCCCCGGCCTGCAGGACCGCGACTTTCCCCTCCTCGCTGGCCGTGTAAATTTTTCCGTCCGCCGCCAGCGGCGATGCATAATACTCGCCCGGAGCACCCTGCAAACGGGCCTGCTTGCGAATCTCCCCGGTGCGCATATCGAAGGAGGTGAAAATGCCCCCCTCCTTCAGGGTGTACAGCACATCCCGATAGACCAGGGGCGAAGGGACATTGGGCAGCGTGCGCGCATTCTTCCACAGGAGATGCGACTCGGTCAGATCCCCCTTGCCTCCCAGGCGGTAGGCCCGCAGTCCGTTTTCCCCGAGCCGGCGCTCCTGGAACTGCTGCCAGTCGTGTTCCTCGAGGAAGCCGGAATTGTCGAGATCCAGATATTCGTCGAAACGGTCCCGGGCCCGGGGATCGCTCAATTCCTCCTTGGAAAGCCTGCCGTCGCCGTTGCGGTCCATCTGACGGATGGCCTCCGCAAACGGCGGGACCGTTTCCTGGCTGCCGGGATCCGATTCCCCGGAGTAGGTGACAAAGAAAATTTCATTGCCGTAAATCACCGGGGTCGGTTTGATCTGCCAAGGCAGCCTGCGGATCCACCAAAGCTCCTCTCCGGTCCGGAGATCATAGCCGGACAGGCGGAAGGAGCCGGCCACCAGTACCTGCCTCACCCCCGCCGGATCCTGGTAGAGCACGGGTGTGGAATAGCCCCGCTGGGCATGCGGGCGCTCCTTGCGCCACAAAAGGCGACCGGTGCTTTTGTCGACCGCCAGCAGAAAGGATCCGGTGTCCTGGTCGACGTTCATCAGCAGTTTTTCATCTGCCAGAATGGGCGAGGCGCCGTGCCCGAACGGATTGTTGAAAGGACCGAGAGGTATGCGCCACAATTCCTGGCCTGCGGCGCTGTAGGCCAGAAGCCCGAAATCCTGGAAGAAGACCCAGACGCTTTTTCCGTCGCTGACCGGACTGGCGGAGGCCGGTCCGTTCGACGGCCGCTCGATAACCTGTTTGCGCGGGCGGGGCGCCTCGTTTTTCCAGAGGATCTTTCCCGTGGCCTGGTCCAGGGCGAGTGTGATCAGCGAGTCCCCCTCAAAGCCGGTCAGATAAATCCGGCCGCCGGCCACCACAGGCGACGAGTTGCCCATCGGCACCGCTGTTTTCCAGACCACATTTTCAGAAGGGCCGAAAGCGGTGGGCAGTCCGGTGTCCTGCGCAACACCGCTGCTATTGGGACCGCGGAATTGCGGCCAGTCGGCCGCAGCCGGCCGGGCGGAGCAGAAGAGCAGAAAAATCGCAAAAATCATAGCCATACGGTTTATCTCCCTTTAGGGGTGCCTTTTAGCACCGTAATTATAGATTAACCCATCCGCGTCAAAACTATCCAAAACATTACTTGACTCCCATGTTAGGCTATGCTAACTTTGTTAGATATATGGCAATCAATAGACATAGTTCTGCAAAAGCGGAACAGCTGAGTGCAAGTCTGGAAGATTATCTGGAAACGATTCTTCAACTGGTCCAGGAAAATAAGGTCGCCCGGGCGAAGGATATCTCCACGCAGATGCAAGTCAGAAAATCATCCGTTACCAGCGCTCTGAAGACTCTATCGGAGAAAGGATTCATTCATTATACGCCTTATGGCTTCATCACCCTGACCGAATCGGGAAAAGCGATTGCCGAGGATGTATATCGAAGGCATTCGACTCTAAAGGATTTTTTCATCAAGGTCTTGGCCATCGACGCCGAATTGGCCGACACCGGTGCCTGTCAAATGGAACATGCAATTCCACCCGCGATCCTGGATCGGTTCGTACAGTTTATTGAATTTGTGGACCTCTGCCCCCGAGGAAATATCCGATGGGTACAGGACTTTGGTTATTATTGCCGGCATGGACATCCGCAGCAGAATTGTATGCGCTGCGTTCAGATGACCGTTGATGAACTTGCCCAGGATCAAAGCAATTTCAACAACGGAGAAAAAGTGCTTTCCTTGACGGCCCTGAAGCCTGGACAAAAAGCCCAAGTCCGTTCTATCAGGGGCGAAAAAAAATTGGCCGAAAGGCTTATTAAAATGGAGGTAATGCCCGGAGCATTTATTACTCTCATCCATGTGGCCTCAAATGCAGACAGAATCGAAATTGCTGTTCGCGAAAGCCGTTTCATACTGACGAAGCAGGAAGCGGATCAGGTTCAGATCGTTTCCATCAGCAACCCCGGCGAATGATATCCGGCAATCACCCCAGGTAACTCGGCGGCATCAGGTCGCTTTTTTTTGGGCTCCAATAGTTAGATTGGTCTTACATAGTACATTGAGGCATATATTGTTCATATTAACTAATGCTTCCATGATTGAGAAAATGAAGGAGAAAAAATGAAAAAAATACTAAATTTAAGCCGATTTAATGGAAAAAAGACCTGGGCCGGCTCGATCCTCGTGTTAGCCGTTCTCAGCATGTTAACTCTGTCGATCACTCCGGCTTATGCTATCAAGGCCTGGGCGGCAAAACATAACATGACATGTAATGCCTGCCATGTGGGACCAGGGAGCGGGCCGTTGACACTGACCGGGCAGAATTTCCAGCGAAACGGCTTCCGCATGACCGGCGAGGACAAGAGCACAAGCGACTGGGCCAAGCTGTTCAGTTTCAACGTCAAGCTCCGGGCCCACGATTCGAATGCCGCCGGAAGGAATGCCACCTTTGAGGCACATGCGGTGGAGCTTTTCAGCGGCGGAAATTTGTCGAAACATTTTTCCTATTTCACCGAATTGTATCTGTATGAAAACACGGGAAGGACGACTTCTGCGGTCAACAGCGACCTGGGACGCGGCAAGCTGGCAGATGCGTACCTGATGTACAACTCCCATCCATCCAGGGAGATTTACACCACAGTCCGCTTTGGACAGATCACGCCGGGGCTGCCCGACTCAGGCCCTCGTTTTTCCGAAACCCGCCCGTACATCATCAACAACTCAGCAGTATCGCCCAACACTTTCCGTCCCTTCCAGCGAAACTTCGGAGTGTCCATTGCCCAGCACTTAAAGTCTTTTCATGCCGAGTTTTCATTGGTTAACGGGACGGGATCTTCGCCGACCAACTCAATCGATACGAACGAGACCAAGGATTTTTATTTGGTACTCGACCAGGACCTCGGTCAAAGTACCAATATAGGTGCATTCGGGTACAAAGGTCGCGGAGTAATTATTCCGTCTTCCGGGTTCGCCTGGGAGAACCGGTTCCATCGCTATGGGGCCTTCGCGCAGATCTCAATGGGGCAACTCAGTTTCCTGGGGATGGTTAGCGGCGGTCGAGAACAACTAACCCCACAGGGCAGAAAAGCGAAAAATCTAGGTTTGTTGGGGGAGGCAGCCTTCATGGTCACGGATAAGCTGTCGCTGTTCGGACGATATGACTTTTTCGACCCGAATCAAGAGATGGCCAACGACCATTGGAGCGGCCCCATGGTCGGAGCGGGGTATGCATTTGCCGACAGCGGCCGGGTTACTTTTGAATACCACAAGCAGGGAAAATTTGTATCGACGGGAAACATGCCCTGGGAATACCGGGTGGAGGTTGCTTTTATGTTTTGAACGAGAGATTTCTCACTGGTTGTCCTCTCCTTTGTCCGGCTCCTTCAGCGGTATCAACAGCTCCGGGGAGTCGTTCCCGGGGCGGTTCACCAGGGTGCGTACGGGGTAGCATTTCATCCGCTCGGACGGAAACGGAACCAGTAGCCCCTGCAGCTCATCCGGGCAGCTTTCGGGTGACAGCCAGGCACGGAAAGATTCCGGCGCCAGGATCACCGGCATGCGGTGGTGAATCGGCTCCATCCGCTCGTTGGGGGATGTAGTGAGAATGGCGCAGGTTTCGATGTCGCTGCCATCGGGCGAATGCCACTGCTCCCAGAGCCCGGCAAAGGAGAGGGGCCGGCCATCGTCGGAAGTGATGAACCACGGCTGCTTGCTCTTCCCTTCCTTTTTCTGCCACTCGTAAAAACCGCTGGCGGGAATAAGGCAGCGCCGGCGGCGGAACGCGGAGCGAAACGAAGGCTTTTCCGCAGCGGTTTCCGAACGCGCGTTGATCAGGCTGCCGCCGACGGATGGATCCTTGCTCCAGGAAGGGATCAGACCCCAGTGAACCCAGGCCGCCTGACGGGAACCGTCCGGAAGTTCCCGGACAATCAGCACCGGCTGGGAAGGGGCGATGTTGTACCGGGGCGGAACCGAACCCGGTTCCACTTGGACGCGGTATAGCTGCGACAGCAGCTCTGCGGACAGAAAGCAGGTAAATCGACCGCACATTCGGCCCTCCGCTCTTAGTTTCCGGCCCGATGGACCCGAGGGAGAATGACGCACATCGCGAAGCTCATTTCTTCCCGCGACCCGCTTTGGTTTCGCGAAGCAGGAGGTGCTCGCCGGTGCGTATATCCAGCTTCCAGGGGACCGGCTCCGGCAGCCACATCCTTCCGCCGCCGATTTCCAGGGGCATCCATAGGTATCGGGAGTCCCACTGCGTTTCCGGCTTCCAAACGTCCCCCATGAAAATGACCGTGGTGCTCCTGCTTCCAACGATCTTCAGCAGCATGCTGGATTGGGATCCGTAGGTGTTGGTTGACGGCGGAGCGATGTCCCGGAATTCGCTCCATGGCCCTTCCAGTCTTGTGGCCGTGGCATATTTGTTGGGATTGGGCTTCCAGCCGGTCAGCGCCGACCCCAGGACATAATAGAGGCCGTCGTAATGAACCAGCGCCCCTCCTTCGATCGGAGCCTTGATCAGGCACACGTCTTTCTCGACACTCAGATAGTCCGCGGAAAGCCGCGCGATATGAAATCCGTTGGGGCGGTCCTCGAAAATAAGGTAGGCGCTTCCGTCGTCGTCGATGAACTGGCCGATATCCCTGCTTTCCATGCCGAGAGGACGGAAGGAGCGGACGTAGCGGAACGGCCCCTCCGCCTTGTCGCTCAGGGCCACGCCGACCCGGGCGAAGCGGTACCCGCCCTCGCCCGGCCCTCTGGGTCCGTCCAGGTGCATGTACATGACAAACTTTCGGGTGCCGGCGTTGTAAAAAACCTTAGGGCGTTCCAGCACCCAGGTATCCCCGATTCCTTCCGGATCGGACAGCTTGAGGGCGTCGCCCCGGAAGGTCCAGTTTACCAGGTCCTTCGAAGCGTAGCAGCTCACGTACCGGTATTCCGGATCGAGCCCCTGCCTTCTCTGCTCACCATACCAATAAAAAGTCGAGCCGATCTTCAGGATCCCTCCGCCGTGGGCCTGAATATGGTTGCCGGACTTGTCGAGCCAGACTTCTTTCGGCCGGAACACGTTCCGCTGGGCAAAGGAGGAGACGGATAGAAGAATCACGATTGCCGGTAAAAATATCTTTTGGGGTGTTTGTCGCATAGCCGTTCCCGAGGATGAACGCTTACATGGTAAAACGAAAAGTCCGTTTCGACAAGTGGCCACCCCGCCATGCGCCGCCCTGCGCCCGGCAACATCCAGGTCGATAAGGATTCATCGATCACCGACCTCCCCGTGAGGAATGATCCTCCTTCTCCGCAATTTCCGCTTTTTTAACATGCCGATCGAAAAAGACGAGATAAAAGGGGAATGTTGACTGCAACGGAAAGACCGACTAAAATGGCATGAAAGACTACTACACAGGAGGACCCGTAATGTATTCCAGGTTTACCGGACAGCCCAAGGTCATTCATCCGGACTCGCCTGCCGGCAGAACTTTCCGCTGGGATCCGACGGAAATACCCCACCCGGCTTCGCCTGCCGGTCGCTGCTTCGACTGGTCGATTCTGGCCGCTCCTCATCCCGGCTCTCCGGCAGGAAGGAATTTTGACTGGCACTGGTCTGCGGTTTGGCCGCCTGCCTGCCCGGGCGATTCGTCCCCGCTCGGTTCGTTCGGGCCGATAGGCGACCACCGCCCGAGGACCAACTGGACTGCCTACATTCAAAGCCTGGACTTGGGAGTTCCCGCCAACTGCGGAGCCCTCTGGTCCAAGCTTTTTGACGGACCCCTTCCTCCCAATGCGCAGCCGAGCTCCCTTTCCGACGGGGATGTCGCTACGGCACTTGCCGCCCAACACGGACGCTTCACGCTGGAGTCAAAACTGGCGGCTACGGATTTCTGGAAGCGCTACCGGGCCGAGTTTCCAGCCGTAAACGGCAAACCTGTATGGAATGCGCGCACCCAGGGAATCTGGAAGATGCTTTCCGAAAAGTTCGCCTCCGGGCTCAGGGGACATGTTGTCGCCTATGTGGATTCCATTGAGGTGATTAACGCCTTCAACCGCGGAGAGCCTCCCATCCTGTCCAATGAACTGCGGGCGATTCGGGCACGTATGTCACAGAACCGCAATATCACCCGCGTCACCTTTCAGGATATCTGGACCCAAACGCGCACGCAGGAGCTTTCCTTGCCCGTCCTGGATGAGACCATCCGGTTTCATTGAGGTCCTCGCATCGGTGGAAGGAAAGTAGAAATGGAGCGGGCAACGGGCCTCGAACCCGCGACCCCAAGCTTGGGAAGCTTGTACTCTACCAGCTGAGCTATGCCCGCTCTACGATCTACAATATAGAATTGTTTGTGATCCTTGTCAACCGTCTTTTGGAAGAATCCCACCCCGGGCCTCTCTTCGCCCTGGCGGGACTTTCCCTTCCGCGCGGGAGCGGACTTCGGCATTCAGTCGATCCGGTAGTGGCAGCCGTGGCTCTGCCTGGCTTCCATGGCAGCCAGGAGAACCACCAGGGCGGTCTGGATCCCGTTTCGCAAACCGACGAGGGAATCGCTGATTTCCGATCGGACGTAAAAACGCCCTATTTCCAGGTGCAGCTCGCGCAGGATTTCATGCGCCCTCTCCAGGCGCTTCTTGCTGCGCACCAGTCCCACGTAGTTCCACATGGTGTGGCGAATGGTCAACCAGTCCTGAGCGATCCAGGCCGGATCCACCGGCTCCTTTTCGTAGTTCCAGGGGGAAATTTCCGGCATGTAATACGCCGCTCCACGGAGGATGGATTCCGCGGCATCCTCTCCTGCCCGGACGCCCCAAACCAGACACTCCAGAAGCGAGGTGCTGGCCAGCCGGTTGGCCCCGTGGACGCCGGTGCAGGAAACCTCACCCGCGGCCCGCAGCCGCTCCATGCTGGTCCGGCCCCAAAGGTCCACGGCCACGCCGCCGCAGCTGTAGTGTGCGGCCGGGACGACCGGGATGGGCTGCCGGGTAATATCGATTCCCGCGGCCAGGCACTGATCGTGGATTCTGGGAAATCGACCCCGGACCCACTCCGCCGGACGATGGGAAATATCCAGGTAGGCGCACGGCGCGCCGCTTTCCAGCATCATGTGGTGAATCCCGCGGGCCACGATATCCCTCGGAGCCAGGGATCCCGCCCGGTGGAAGCGGGTCATGAAATCCGCTCCGTGGGAATCCAAAAGCCTGGCCCCCTCTCCCCGCATGGATTCGCTAATCAGGAAGCGATCCCCCTCGTGGTACAGAGTGGTGGGATGAAACTGCACGAACTGCAGATTGATGCACCGGGCTCCGGCCCGATACGCCATGGCGATCCCATCGCCGCGCGCCGAGATCGGGTTGCTGGTATGCAGATAGATCCTTCCCAGTCCTCCGGTGGCCAGAATGGTTTCCCTGGCCATCACCGTCTTCACTTCGCCGCTTTTCTGATCCAGGATATAGGCACCGACGCAGGTCGGACGGCTGTAAATGTCAACCGGATTCTGCGAGTGGTGCGAGAGAGAGAGCAGGTCCACCGCGGTGTGGCCGGTCAGCACGGAGATGTTCGGCTCCCGGCGCAGGGCCGCGGCGATCGCCGTTTCGATGGAACGGCCGGTGGCGTCCTTGGCGTGGATGATGCGGGCAACGGAATGAGCCGCTTCCGAAGTCAGGTCGAGCGCGCCGGAAAGTTCCGGCCTTCGGTCGAAATCGACGCCAATATCCTCGATCAGCACCTCCTGGACCAGGCGCGGCCCCTCCTGCGCCAATACGGCAACCGCGGCCGGGTCGCACATCCCGGAACCGGCTGCCAGGATATCCCGTCCCAGCTGCTCCGGGGAATCCTCTTTGCCGCGGAAAATGATCCCGCCCTGGGCGTACATGGTGTTGCTTTCCTCCAGCACCTCTTCCTTGCTCAGGACGGTCACCGAGACCCCGCGGCGAGCCGCACGGATCGCTGCAGCACACCCCGCCAGACCGCTGCCGATCACCAGGACATCCGTAAAAATAGCGGACATAATGTATTTTGCCTTTCTTTGCCAGCAGTAATGGAGAGAGACCTCAGAGTTCAAAATCCAGGGATATATCGACTGCCCGGGCGCTGTGCGTGAGAGCCCCGACCGATATCCCATCCACTCCGGTCCGGGCATACTCTGCCATCTGCTCCAAGCGGATTCCTCCGGAGGCTTCCAGCCAGCACCCGGAATGGACCGGATGGCGGCGCACCATCCCGACTGCGGCGGAAATCATCTCCGGAGACATGTTGTCCAGCAGGACTGCCTCCACACCCTCGTCCAAAGCCACCGCCAGCTGCTCCAGGGAATCCACTTCGACCTCCACCGGCAGCTTCCCTGCCTGCCGAGCCTGCCGCAAGGCGTTGCGGATTCCGCCGCAGGCCGCCAGGTGGTTATCTTTGATCAGCACCGCGTCGAAAAGACCGACACGATGATTGCGCCCCCCGCCGCAAACCACCGCATACTTTTCCAGGTGGCGCAAGCCGGGAGTGGTTTTCCGGGTGTCCAGCACAGCGACCGGCCCGCATTCCCGGGCGATTTCCACAAAGCGGCGGGTCAGGGTGGCAATTCCGGAAAGACGCTGCAGCAGGTTCAGCGCCACCCTCTCCGCCGACAAAAGGGACCGGGCCCTGCCGGCAACCCGGGCCAGCGAATCTCCCTTGGAGGCATCGCCCCCCTCCGCCGTGAGCACTTCCATGCGGACCGCAGGATCCAGCTGCCGGAAGACCATCTCGACGACCGGCAAGCCGCAAACTACCAGGTCTTCCCGGGCCACAAAGTGCCCGGCTGCCGGGAGCGGTTCGGGGACTACAATGTTGGTAGTTACATCCCCCGGGCCGATATCCTCTTCCAGGAAGCGCCGCACCAAGTCCCGGACGCAGTCCGCATCCATCCGCGGTTCTCCCGACGTCCGGGTCAGCGGCAGGGGACAGCGAAGCAGCGGAAACCGCTCCCTGACCTCTTCGCCCAACAAGATTTCTTCCGACAGATCCACGCCCATGGGAAAGCCTCCCTCCGATATTTCAATCTGCAAACCGGTTCTATATTGTAACTTCTTCCATGATAAAATCCCGTGGAAATCCTCCATGACGGTCTTGGAGATTGCGTATTCAAAGGAAATATCCGGGAGAAATTTATGGCATCCGAAGCCGGCACCCAGCCGCAGAGTCCCACCGCCTCCGCCTCCAGGCTCCAGTCGCTCGACGTCTTCCGGGGGATCACCATCGCCGCCATGACGCTGGTCAATCACCCGGGGGATGGCAGGACAGTGTACGAACCCCTGAAGCACGCCACCTGGCACGGCTGGACACCCACCGATTTTGTATTTCCCTTTTTTCTCTTCATCGTCGGCGTGGCGATCACTCTGGCCCTTTCCAAAAGGATGGATGCGGGAACGCCGCGGCGATCCCTGATCGGACAGATTGTCCGGCGCAGCGCCATCATTTTCGGGCTTGGGCTGGTGCTCAACGGATTCCCCTACTATGACCTTTCCACCTTGCGCATCCCTGGTGTCCTTCAGCGGATTGCCGTCTGCTACCTGGTCGCCTCGCTGCTTTACCTGTACACCGGAATTCGCGCGCAGCTGGCCATCCTGCTTTCCCTGCTTATAGGATACTGGGGACTTCTGACCCTGATTCCGGTGCCCGGGGCGGGTGCCGGGCTACTGACCCCGGAAGGGAACCTCTCCGGGTATATCGACCGGATTTTTCTGGAAGGCCATATGTACCGCATTACCAAAGTATTTGACCCCGAAGGCATCCTGAGCACCCTGCCCTCCATCGGTACCGTCCTGCTCGGCATCCTCACCGGACATTGGCTGAAAAAAGCCCCGAACGGCACCCGATGCACCCTGGGCCTGGCGGCTGCGGGCGCTCTGCTGACCTCCCTGGGGCTGGCATGGGATCCCCTTTTCCCCATCAATAAAATGATCTGGACCAGTTCCTATGCCCTGTTCACCGCCGGCCTGGCCCTGCTGCTTTTCGCGGCCTGCTACTGGCTGACGGATGTGCGCGGATACCGGTTCTGGAGCAAGCCATTCCTGGTTTTCGGCATGAATGCCATAACGGTATACGTGCTGTCGGGCCTACTTTCCCGAGTGCTGACGCTCATCCGCTGGACCGATGCGGCCGGCGGCGCCCTGGACCTGAAGCGTTACCTGTATCAGCAGATTTTTCTTCCCCTGGCCGACCCGATCAACGCCTCGCTTCTCTGGGCGATCAGCTACGTGCTGCTCTGGCTGGGGATTATGTGGATTTTTTACCATCGCAGGATTTTCCTGCGCGTCTGAGGCAAACTAGGGGGAAGCCGGCCTGGCGGCGGCGGCCGCCGCGCCCGGCCCGAACCAGCAGTCCACCGAAAGGAACCGGTAGCCGCGCGCTGCAAGCTCGACCACCAGGCGGTCCAGGTAGAGATGAAATTTGTCCGGGCGCCCCGGCCCCGCTCCGATGTGGGTCAGCAGCAGAAAGCCGCGCAGACCTTGCGGCGATCTCCTCTCGTAATCCAGAATCTGCGCATAGATCTCCGCGCTCGAATAATAACGGCCGCGGTCGGCTGGAGATTTATAATCGGTGTGGCTGATGGTCCCCGGGGTGTAGTTAATCACCCGGACCCCCAGCTCTTCGGCCCACTGGACTATGGTGCGGTTGTACCATTCAAAGGGAGGCATGAAAATCCTGCCGCGCGCCGGGCGTATGCCGAATGGTTCCATCTCGCGGTAGTTGGCCCAAAGGTCTTTTTGAAAGGTCTCCCGGTCTACGAGCACTTTCTGCCGGTCGCTCCAGTCATTGTAGAGAAGGTGCCGGTCGGAATGCGGCCCGAGGTAATGGCCGTCAGCCACCAGTCCGCGGATGAGGGAGTGAAATTTCCGGTTGCGGTAAAAATCGCCCGTAAAGAAAAAGGAGGCGGGAATGCGGTGCCGACGGAGTGTCCGGCGGATGAACTCCCCCCCCTCGGCGAACTCATGACCGGTGAAAACCAGGCAGATTTCTTTTTCATCGGCCGGGCCGCGGATAAAGGCTCCCTCCTCCATCGCCCAGGAAAGGATTCCTGGAGCTGTTCCCGTCGGCGGTCCCTCCGGAGCCGCGGTCGCCCCGGACTCTTTCTGCTCTGCGGCGGCGAATAAGGGGACAAAGGGACAACAGCCCCCTGCCGCGGTGAAAAAAAAGACGGCGGTTCCCAGGAGGTATCGGCAGCAAAATACCGGAGGCCGCCGGAAAGACCTGCGGGAGAATTGTGCCGGACGAAGACTTACGGGAGGCATGGCCAGGTGGGGCCGGCGCCTTAATCGCCGATGATTTTGACCAAAACCCTTTTTCTCCGGCGCCCGTCAAACTCGCCGTAGAAAATCTGTTCCCAGGGGCCAAAATCCAATCGCCCCTGGGTAATGGCCACCACAACCTCCCGGCCCATGACCTGTCGTTTCAGGTGGGCGTCTCCGTTGTCCTCGCCGGTGAGGTTGTGACGGTACTGGCCGGTGGGCTCATGCGGGGCCAGCTTTTCCAGCCAACGCTCGTAGTCGGCATGCAGGCCGGCCTCATCGTCGTTGATGAACACCGAGGCCGTAATATGCATGGCGTTGACCAGGCAAAGACCCTCCCGAATTTCGCTTTCCCGCAGACACTGTTCGACCTGGGAAGTGATGTTTGCAAATCCACGGCGGGACGAAATCTGAAACCAGAGCTCTTTTCGGTAGCTTTTCATGTACAGGTTTTACCGGATAGACGGGAGGGAAAAGATACGGGCGGGAAAGGGTGGCATAAACCCGCCCGGGAGGGAATATTACAATTTGGTTACATTCTGGGCGTGAGGACCTTTATCCCCGTCCTGAACGGTGAACTCCACCAGGTCCCCCTGCTTCAATGACTTGAAACCCTCGCTCTGGATCTGTTTGAAGTGAACGAAAACATCGTTTCCGGTCTCCCTCTGAATAAATCCGTAGCCTTTGGAGTCACTAAACCATTTAACTTTCCCCTGTTCCCTGTTCATGCCAAAAATCCTTTCCTTCTTGGCTTCCCATCCTTTCCGGTGCCCCAAAGAAACGCTCTTTTACTTCCGGCAAAGGGCGCGGAAGCCGAACATCCAAACTAAAACGCGTTTATTTTAACATAGCTTTCTCAGGAATTCCTTGCTTTTCCCCGGTTCTGTACTCATAATTTAGCCAGCCCGGTCAAACGGCCGGGCCGGGGTAAAAAAGGGATTGGATCGACAACGGTTTTTTTCATACGGATTATGGGCATATTACAACTTCTTTTCGGCCAGTCGGACACTCCCTCTGTAAAACAGATTCAGAGGGCCACGAAAGCGATCATGCAGCCTCTCGGGGATCCGATCGGCCGCTATAATGCCGCTTCCCGTCTGATTCAGTGGGGAACGGAAGAATCCCTTTACGCCGCCCTGCAGCGCTTTACCATCCAGCTCCCCTCCCTGACCATCGACCAGCAGGAAAAGGAGGAACTTTGTCAGCGGCTGATTCACTGCGGCGATCGTATCATCCACCCGATCCGCAGGTACATTCGCCAGCAGACGGAAATCCGCTGGCCCTGTGAAATCCTGCAATGCCTTCTGCCTGAAGAGGAGTATGCGCAGGAAATCCTCGAGGTGCTCAAGGAATTGCGTGGCCGCCACATTCGCGACGAAGAACAGAAGGCCCGGCTCATCCAGCATCTGCCCGGAAATCCCAGCCCCGCCAGCCGTGAGGTGGTTCTCTCCTTTCTGGACGAGGAAAACGATGATGTAGTCCTGACCGCCGTGGAATATCTCGCTTCGGCCGAGAGCGAGGAGCTGAAGGCCCGACTGATTCAGGTTCTCCTTCATTCGGATGACCGGCCCCGGGTCAAGGCCTGGGTTGCCAAGCTGTTTGCGGAAAAGAACTGGACGGTACGGCCCCACACCAGCGAGCTGGAAAGCAAAATGCCCGAAGGATTTTACCTAACCAGCAAAGGCTTCGTGCGGCGCCAGGAAGGCCCGGCCTGAATAAACTCCCCGCTCCCGTAAAAGAGCGGAGCGGTCCCTTAACGCTTTCGTATCTGCGTTCCCACGGCCTCGAGCAGCTGGGTAATGTTGAAAGGCTTTTTGAAGCAGATCCGGGCACCGGCCTTGGTGGCCTCCTTGAACTCGTCCTCATGGGCTACCCCGCTGATCACAATGACCGGCAATTCCGGCTTGGTCTCCTTGAGGGCCTCCAAAACCTCCAGGCCTGGCTTTTTGGGCATCTTCAGGTCGAGGATCAAAAGATCGAAGTGCTCCTGTTCCAGCTTTTCCAGCCCCTGAACCCCGTCGGAAGCGCTTTTAGCCTCATAGCCCCTTTTCACCAGAGCCTCCACCATCATGGCACTGAGATCGTCCTCGTCGTCAATGACCAGAACGTAACCCTTGCTGTCCCTGGCAACGATCGGCTCGACGGTTTCCGCGGCGTGGACCAGCGCTCCGACGGAGGCGGCGTGTAATCCGGCCATGACGGGAAGATAAATGGAGAAGGTGGTTCCTTCTCCGATCTTGCTGGAAACCCGGATTTCTCCCCTGTGGCCCTGAATGATGGACTGACAGATCGTCAGCCCCAACCCCGTTCCTTCCCCGTCCTTCTTCGTCGTATAGAAAGGATTGAAAATGGACGGCAGATCCTTTTCCGGGATTCCCTGGCCGGTGTCGCTGATTTCAATCCTGACCCGGTGCTTTTCTTCCTCGTGCTTCACAGAAAAGCGCAGATACCCCCCGCGGGGCATGGCGTGGATGGCGTTGATGGATAGATTCAGAAAAACCTGCTCGAGCTGTTTGGAATCGGCGTACACCATGGGTGCTCCGGCCTGGAATTCCTCCCGCGCCAATATGCCGCAGGCTTTCATCCTCTGGGTAAGCAAAGAAAAAACCTGGCGCAGAATAGGCTCCACCTGGATCAGCTCGCACTTCGGCTCTGCCGGCTTGGCCAAACCCATCAGATCCCGAATGATCTTGGCAATGCGTCCGGTCTGATCCACGATAAGCTGCAGCGCCTTCCGGTCATGCTCGTTGGAGCAGTTGGCCAGCATGAGCTGGGCACGCCCGGAAATTATGGTCAGCGGATTGTTGATTTCGTGGGCGGCATCGGCAGCCAGGCGGCCAACCGAGGAGAGCCGTTCCATGTGATTGAGCCGCAGCTGTACTTCGTCGATCTGGCGCATGGAGCGCACCAGCGCCGCGGCCTGGGACTGATATTTCTCCTGCAGCAGAACCCTTTGCAGCGCCAGCCCCGCGGCACGGCCGTACTGCCGCAGCAGATCGATCCCCTCGCGGCCGCTCCAGTTGGAATCGACCAGCTCCAGCAGGATTTGTCCCTGGTTGCATCCATTGGCGGAGAGCGGAAGCACCACCAGATGGCCGTCATGGAGAGCGGAGGAGATTTCCGCTGCCGCGGTCAGCTTTTCGCCCAGCTGCTCCACGGCTTTTTCCACCATGGAAATCTGCTCCCGGGAATTCCAAAGCATCGGATCGGAAGCGGTATCGGCGGGGAAAGGAAAAAGGATGCGCTCCCAGGCGCCGCCGTTGCTCAGTCGCAAATAGCCTTCCAGATTCCGCTCCTCCGCCCGGGGGATAAAACCGATCAGGCGCCGGTGAGGAATGGTTTTGCTGAGCAGCTCCAGGATCTTGACCAGTGCCTGGCCGGAATTGACCGGCAAAGGCAAAGCCTCGGCGATTCCGCGGATCGACTCCAGAATCTGGCACTGCTGCTGCAGCGAGCGGTTTTTGACCGCCATGGCGACGCTAAGTTCCGAAAGCTCTTCGTTGGCCCGGGCTACGGCCGAAAGATACATCTCCACCGTGCTGCCGCTGAAATCGAAGCACTGGGAAACTTCTTCCAGCCTTTTTAATACTTCTCCCGAAAAGGATTCCAGCTCCCGTGGCGTAAAACCGGTAATGTGCAGGATGTGATGCAGGTCCAGGTCCGGCAGCGGGCTCCCGCCGCTTCCAAAGCGGTTCATGGCGCAAACGCTGTTGGCGCACTTGACGATCAGCGGCAGCTGCTTTCCGTTGGATCGTTCGAACTGGCTCAAAGGCTGGTGATGAAGCCAGGCGGCATGGGTAAGCGATTCGGGAAACCGCCAGTGGGTCATCAGGTGAAATGCCAGATCGGTATGTCCGATACCAAAACATTTTTCTTCCGCCTCCAGAAGCCGGATATGCTCTTTCCGCGCCAGTTCCAGTGTCTGGTCGTAAACGCTCGGGTTCCAATGATAAAAAATCATTTTCCCGACATCATGCATTAAACCGGCGGCAAAAGCTTCCTGAGGCTGGGGATACCCGAAGCGCCTGGAAAGCAGCTCGGCGGCGATGGCACAGGAGGCGTTATGGCTCCACAGATCCACCAGGTTGAGATTCTTCCCGTTCTGCAGGTTCTGGAACAGCCTGAATATAAGAATGGAGAGGGAAATCGTTCTTACCAGGTTCAGGCCCAGAAGAGAGACTGCCTGGTCGACGGTGGTGATCTTGGATGAAAAGCCGAACTGGGCCGAGTTGCTGACCAGGAGCACCCTCGAAGTTAAAGCCTGGTCCACTTCAATCAGGTTGATAATCTCTCGCAGATTTACATTTTCCTTGCCCGCCACCTCAATTAATTTGATAGCGACCGTAGGCAACGTCGGCATCTGCTTTAAAGATTCAGCATAATGCTTCAATGCGCTGCTATGCATAAAACAACCTCATCGCTGACAATTCTCCCAAGGATAACTTAATGTTTTACGTTAAGTGATGACAAATTATTTATCATAAGTGAAATGTTTTCAAGTTTATTCAAGCGGTGCTCAGGTCGAAACCAAATCACTGTCGCAAAGACTGGTCCGTTCGAGACAGAATTCATGGATAGAACTACCCGCTCAAAATGCCGGGTGATTCATAAAAATGAGCTCAACTTGAACGCTACCCATTCCGGATCTTACTTCCTGATCTTCCGGTCTTCCTGTGATAAGGATTGGGCATACACGGCAGGAAAGGAAGAGCGGAAAGAAAAGCGACGGAGCCTGCCGCCGGGAGAATATTCACTTTGAGTCGGGCATGTTAAGGTTAACTCGAAAGTTCATTATGGCTATGGTAGTATGTAGAACCAACTTTCGGTAATCGAGATATGCTCAATCAAACGGTTCTTAGTGAAGAGGATTATCGCCGGCTCGCCGACATCATTTCACGCCTTTATTCGGAGTCTTCCGCCAAAAGTGTTTTCCTTTTTGACCGCAGCGGGCGGCAAATCACCTCCGAAGGAGTAACCCGCGGGCTGGATGTCACCAGTTTTGCCTCGCTGACCGCCGGCAGCGTAGCGGCCACCGAGGAGCTGGCGCACCTGGTGGGTGAGGAGGCTTTTCCCGCACAGTTTCACGAAGGAGTGGAGAACAGCATTTATATTGCCACCATCGGCCGGAAAGCCATCCTGGTCATCCTCTTCAATGATCGCTCCTCGATCGGTCTGGTCCGGCTGCGCATGAAAAAGGCGATGATGGACCTTTCGCGGGCCTATAGCGAAATAAGCCTGAAAGAAAAAGAAGTCCGGGATACCCACGAAGACGGGCCTGGCGGCACCGTCCTGGAAAATCTCTCCGAAGAGGATATCGAGAAATTGTTTGCTTCCTAGTTGAAGATTTCCCCGCGGGTTGCTATGATCTTTTTAAAATACACTTTTTCACCAACTGTTTTTTACGAATAGGGCGAACCGTGTCTTTCATCCATTACGTTCAAAAAGAAATCAATTGCAAGATTGTGTATTACGGACCTGGTCTGGGGGGGAAAACGACCAACCTGCAATACGTTTACAACACCACCCCCGGACACATGAAAGGCAGGATGATCTCCCTGGCCACGGAAACCGAGCGGACACTGTTTTTTGATTTTATGCCTCTGGAAATGGGAGAGATCAAGGGATTCAAGGTGCGCCTTCATCTTTATACGGTGCCCGGCCAGGTTTTTTATAACGCCAGCCGCAAGCTGATCCTTCGGGGCGTAGACGGAGTCATTTTTGTTGCCGACAGCCAGGAGGAGCGCTTCGACGCCAACATTGAGGCGATCTACAACCTCAAGGAAAACCTGGCAGAGGAAAACTACGATATCATGGAACTTCCCTATGTACTTCAGCTGAACAAGAGGGACCTGCCCTCGGCCATGGAGCGCGATGTTCTGGCCAAGGAGTTGAACATCAAAGGGGAAAAGGTTTTTGACGCAATTGCCTGCCAGGGAGTAGGCGTCACGGAGACACTCAAAGAGGCCTCCAAGCAGGTGCTGATGTACCTGAGAAAAACGCAGCTGGAAAGAGGGGTGTAATCGTCCGGTCCGGACCCGGAAACCCGGGAACACCTAACTTTTTAAATTCCTGCTCCTGGCGGCTCGAGCGACCATTTTCACTTTCTGGGTTTCCTGGTCGAGGAAAACGACCAGTTCCATATTCTCGTGCTTCTGCTTTTCCCGCAGCTGGTGCATTTTTTGAGAAATCATATCTTTGAACTGGTCAACATCCATTTTGAGCTTTTTTTCCCCGTTGCGCAGCCGCATCCCTTGCAATTCCTGATACAAAACAAGCACCTTCCCTTTTTCCGAGGAAGGATCCTGGATCACTTCCCGGAAATAATCGCGAGTCCCGGAGGGTTCGGCCTGTTCCGGCCTGGTCAGGGATACCAGTTCTTCTTCGCTGCGCAGGACGCCTTTTTCCTCCCGATCCTGCGTCTGCCGGCGCCAGAGATCTTTGTAAACGGAAAACTTGGCCACCAGCTGATTAAACCGGAAGCGCTGCGCAAAATTCATTCGCTCCTCCATCAACCGCTTCATAATCTGATCGGTCTGAAAGCGCAGGTTGTTCGGAGGAACCTTCTTGCCACCGGCCAAAAAGATGTCGTATTCGATGGTCAGTTTTCGTAAACCTTCATCGAACCGGTTCAACTGTTCATCGATTGTCATGCCAAATGATAACGCGGAACGATTGGCACGGTCAATCCTTCCGAAAGCTCAGGAACTCTGCCCTGCAATTTGGCTGGAAATATGAAAATGGAAAACAGAAACCAATGGCTCCGAAGAATTCCGTCCGTGGGTGCCCTGCTGCTGGATCCCGTGCTGAAAGATCTGGTTGTCCAATATGGAAAACCCATTGTTCTGGCTCACTTATCCATGTTGCTTAATGAAATACGCAAAGGAATCCTCTCCTCCGTCAGTCCACCATTGAAATCACAGGAAGAAGCTATGGAAAAGATCCTTTCGGAATTGAACATTCGCCTGAAGCATTCGAGCCGGTTCCAATTGCAGCGGGTAATTAACGCCACCGGAGTCATTATTCACACCAACCTGGGACGTTCCCCCCTGTCTGCCGCAGCGGTATCCGCGGTGGAAGCGGTGATGCAGGGGTATTCCAACCTGGAATACAGCCTTGAAGAAGGGGCCCGAGGCCATCGGGATCAGAATCTGGCGCCTGAAATATGCCGCGTTCTGGGGTGCGAGGATGCCACCATAGTCAACAACGCCGCCGCCGGACTGTTCCTGACCCTGAACGAGCTGGCTTCGGGCAGAGAGACCGTCGTATCGAGAGGAGAGCTGGTGGAAATCGGGGGTTCCTTCCGGATTCCGGAAATTATGAAAGCCAGCGGAACCCTGCTGCGGGAAGTGGGAACCACCAACAAAACAAGGCTGGCGGACTATGCCGCCGCCACTCACGGCAATACCGCACTTCTGCTGAAGGTCCACGCCAGCAACTTCCGCCTGCTCGGATTTACCGAGTCCGTTCCGATACGCGAGCTTGCCACGCTGGCCCGGGCGCACGACATTCCCCTGGTGGAAGACACGGGCAGCGGATTTCTGGCGCCCGGGGAAAGTGCCCCTGCCGGGGAAGAGCCTTGTCCCCGTGAAAGCTTATCGCAGGGGTGTGACCTGGTTATTTTTTCCGGAGACAAGCTCCTCGGCGGACCGCAGGCGGGAATTCTGGCCGGAAAAGCAAAATGGATTCAAAGGCTGCGCCGCAATCCGCTCATGCGCATTCTGCGGCCCGATAAGATGACCCTGGCCGCCCTGGAAGCGACATTCCGGATATACGGCACAGATCCTTTGGGAACAGGGATTCCTGTGTTGCAGATGATCCGTGCCGCTCCATCCGATCTGAAACGAAGGGCTCATAATCTGCGGAAGCGAATTCTGCGTAAAGGCCCGGAGGAGTGGACGGTGGAAGTGACCGCCATGGATTCCCTGATCGGCGGCGGCAGCTTCCCTGGTCAGAATCTGCCTTCCTGGGGACTGCGCTTCGGATCGGTTTCCTGTTCGGTTGCCACGCTGGAGGAGAAGCTGCGGCGCAACGATCCCCCGATTATTGCCCGCATCGAGGAAGGCCGGGTTCTGATGGACATGCGTACCATCCGCGCCGAAGAGGAACGGGAAATCGTCTCCTTCTTTACCGGACGGTAGGTTCTGGCGGATCAATCCGGCCAGAGGCCGCCTTGGATCTCTTTCCGGGGGAGGCGATCCGGATCCAGGACCACGTACCGTATTTTTTTCCGTTTCCAGGTGTAGGTAACGTGCACTTTGCCCCGAGAATCCTGGATCACCGCCGGATAGGAGTACTCTCCCGGTTCGGTTTCCAGGCGGACCGCCGCCTCCCAGCGCCGCCCGTCTGCAGATAAGGCGACATTCAATGGGCTCCTTCCGCGTGCCGTATGGTTGTAAACCAGCAGAAACCGGCCGTCTTTGAGAGTCACCGCATCGATGCCGCTATTCGGATTGGGCAGTTCCGTCGCCTGTGCCGGCCCCCAACGCAGAGCTCCCTCCGTGGAGCGGCATGCGACAATCCTGCCCTGCCGGCTGCGGAACAGCAGCTGAAGAGACTGGTCCGAATGAATCAGGACGGTGGGCTGAATGAGGCCGAACTCCCGGGGGTCGTTGACCGGAGCCGTCTTCTCCCAGCTTTTGCCGCGATCGCGGCTGATTTCCAGGTGGCCCTTCCAGCCTTCGTCTTCCGTGCTGGAAGGAGACACGATCCATCCGCCGGGGGTCATCACCGGCTTGTTTTTTATCGGCCCGAGGATTCCGTCCGGCAGCCGCTCGGCGGCCGACCAGCTCTTTGCGCCGTCTCCCGAACGACGAACCATTCCCCACCATTGACGCGGGTTCGGCCCCACCTTGTAAAACAGCAGCAGCGGACCGCCCGGAACCTGGAACAGAACAGGGTTCCAGCAGGGATAACGCCGGTCGGAGCTCTCTATGCCATCCGCCACCTGCACCGGAGCGCTCCAGGCTCCCTTTTCCTGGCGCGTGTACCATATACCCACATCCGGGTTCCCTTCCCCTGTGCCGCCGAACCAGGCCGCGACCAGCCCGCTTTTGGATTCCTCGATCGTTGAAGCGTGGCAGGAAGCAAAGGGGGCTTCTTCATAGAGGAAGCCTTGCTCCAGCACGCCGGGGGGCAGAGCGACTTGCGGCTGCGCCACGACGCGGGCATGGAAGGAAAGGGCGAGAAAAAGCGGCAGAGCGCAGAAAAAAAGGAAGACGATTCTGTTTTTCATGCGGAAAACTCCAGGTATTTTTCTGCATCCATGGCCGCCCGGCATCCGGATGCCGCAGCGGTAATGGCTTGCTTGTAACGCGTGTCGTGGACATCCCCCGCGGCAAAAACGCCGTCCACGCTGGTCCGGGAACCCTCCCGGACCACAACGTATCCGTTCGGATCGAGCTCCAGCTGCCCCCGAACCAGGTCGGTATTGGGGACATGCCCGATGGCCACGAAAACGCCTTCCACTGCAAGATGGCGGGCGGCGGACGCCGCATCGGCCGGGTTCCGGAGCAGCAGACCGGTCACCTTCCCCTGGTCGGGGTCCAGAATGTCTTCGACGACGGCATTCAGAATAAAGCGGATCTTTTCATTCGATTCCGCCCGGGCCTGCATGATTTTGGAAGCCCGGAATTTATCGCGGCGGTGGATCAGGTGAACCGTCTTGGCGAACCGGGTCAGGAAGAGCGCCTCCTCCAGTGCGGAATCACCCCCTCCGACAATGGCTACTTCCTGGCCCCGAAAAAAGAATCCGTCGCAGGTGGCGCAGGTGGAAACGCCGCGCCCGGTCAGCCGGCTCTCCGAGGCCAGACCCAGCTTTTTGCTGGAAGCCCCGGTGGCCAGGATCAGGGTGCGGCATTCCTCCACGCGGCCTTCGGAATGAATTTGAAACGGGCGTCGGGAAAGGTCCACCTTCTGGACCATTCCACCGACTGCTTCGGTCCCGAACCGGATGGCCTGCTCCTTCATGCGGGCCATCAGATCGCTTCCTTCGATCCCTTCGGGAAAACCGGGAAAATTTTCGACTGTGGTCGTGGTGATCAGCTGGCCGCCCGGCTGGTTCCCCTCAAACAGTACCGGCCGCAGGTTGGCCCGGCCGGCATAAACTGCCGCTGTCAGGCCTGCCGGACCGGATCCGATGATTGCAACGTCACGCATATGCTCCTCAAAGGAAAATATTAATTTTGAAATCTTCCTGATTTCTGTATTATAACGTAGAGGAACAGAATCGCCGAAACGGGCTGGAAAAGCAGCGGTCCCGTATCGAATACGGGAGATTGGTAGCGAGCGGGAGGAGCCTCTCGGCGAAAAGCGGAAGGAATCCGCCTGAATCATGAGCGCACCATCTTTATCCGGACCAGTCCTATCTTCCCGGGAAAAGGGCCGCGCGGCAGGCAAGGAGGAAAAATCCTCCTGGCTCATCCTGCTGCGAAGCTGGGTCGTATACCTTTCCCGGCCGGTCGATGTATTCCGGCGGTACGAAAGACAGCAGCTGCGGCCGGACTTTCAAGCCGGCCTGACGGTGGCGGTCCTGATGCTTCCGCAATCCCTGGCCTTTGCGCAGATCGCCAACCTGCCCCCGCAGTACGGACTGTTCACCGCGATTGTCGCCAGTTGTTTCGGAGCCCTGTGGGGTTCCAGCAGCCACCTGCAGACCGGTCCAACCAACACCAGTTCCCTTCTGATCCTCTCGGTCCTTCTTTCTGTGGGCCATCCGGGATCCCCGGAATACCTGGCGGCGGCCGGCATGCTGGCCTTTATGGCCGGCCTTTTTCGCCTGCTGATGGGCCTGGCCCGGTTCGGCGTTCTGGTGAATTTTATCAGCGATTCGGTCATCATCGGCTTCACCACCGGAGCCGAATTCCTGATCATCGTCCACCAGCTGCGTCACCTGCTGCGGATCGACATGCCGGAGAACCTCGATTTCCTCGCTACCCTGTCCCTCTTCTGGAGCAGGCTTCCCCAAGTCCACCCGCCAACCCTGCTCTTTGGAGGATCGCTTTTCCTGCTGTTGTTTCTGGGGCAGCGGTTTCTGTCCCGGTTTCCCACATCCATTTTCCTGGTATCCGCTTCGGCAGCGGCGGCCTTCGCTCTGAACCTGCAGCAGGAGGGCATTCGCCTGGTGGGTCCGATCGCCTACGATCTTCCCCGACCGGTGGCCCTGCCTGTTTTCGACTTCACCCTCTGGAGCCACCTTTCCAGCGGAGCTTTCGCTCTGGCTTCCATCGGACTGGTGGAAGCCACCAGCATCGCCCGAAGCCTGGCGGCCAAAAGCGGCGAAAAACTGGACAGCAACCAGGAGTTTGTCGGCCAGGGAATGGCCAATATGGCCTGCGGCTTCCTGTCGGGATATCCCTGCAGCGGCTCCTTTACCCGCTCCCTGCTCAATTTCAGCGCCGGAGCCCAAAGCCCGCTGAGCAACGTCTTCGCTTCCTTGATCCTGCTGCTTACCCTGCTGCTCTTTGCTCCCCTGGTGGGTTACATCCCGATGTCCGCCCTGGCGGCGTTAGTCATTCTCAACGCCTGCCGGATGACCAACTGGCGGGAAATCCGCCGGATATGGCAGCTGCGGCAGAACGACCGGATCATCATGATGGTCACCCTGGGAGCCACCTTCACCCTGCCTTTGCATGTCGCCGTACTGATCGGGATTCTCCTGTCTCTGGCCGTTTACCTGAGACAGACCAGCACGCCGCGCGTGCGCGAGGTGTTGCCGGACGAGAAATTCGAGGCTTTCGTACCCAGCCAGGAAAGGAAGGGCTGCCCGCAAATATCCATCGTGGAAATCCTGGGCGATTTTTACTTCGGCGCCGCCTCCTACGTGGAAGAGAAGGTTCGGATGCTGTTCCTGGGAAATCCGAGCCGGAGATACCTGCTGCTGCGCATGCAGACGGTCGAGCACCTGGACATCAGCGGCATTCACGCCCTGGAGAGCATCGCCCAGATGTGCCGGAACCGGCACGGAGAGCTTTTCCTGACGCGGATCCGCCAGCCGGTACTGGAGGTAATGCGCCACACCGGCCTGATAGAGAAGCTGGGAGAGCACTGCTTTCTGATTCATGACAAAAAGGCGGTCGAGCACCTCTTTTACCGGGTGATCGATCCGGCGGTCTGCATTTACGAATGCCCGGTGCGCATCTTTCGGGAATGCCAGAATCTGCCCAAAAACCTCTGGCAGGAACACCATGAGTGGAGAACCAGCGCTCCTACCCAGGAAATTCGTCTGGTCGAAGCCAGGGACTTGTGGAAATGGATGACCGGCGATTCCCCGCCCCTGGTCCTGGACGTGCGCGACAGCAAGGAATTTCGTATGGGGCATGTTCCGCACGCCAAACTGCTTCCGCTGCCGGTTCTGCTTTCGCAGCCCCCCTTGCTGGAAAAAGCCCGCCCGATCGTTCTGGTGTGCCGCGACCAGCGGCGGAGCGAGCGGGCCGCCGGTCTGCTGATCCAGCGCGGCTACTCCGAGGTATCGGTCCTGCGGGGGGGACTTTACGCCTGGGAGGAGGCCAACCTGCTGATCGCCTTTTAATATAATTGAGGAACATAGGCCATGACAGACATGCTAGACCAACTCCCCCGCAATCTGGGCCTGGACCTGATGCGGGCCACCGAGGCGGCCGCACTGACCGCCGCCCACTGGATGGGCCGGGGAAAGCGATCCGAGGCGGATCACTCGGCATCCGCTTCCATTTTCGAAGCCCTGAAGCCTGTCGAAATGGATGGCTGCCTGGTGCTTGGCGAAGAGGCCCGGCTGCGGGAAAAAGCCTCCTTTCGGAGCGGGACAAAGTCCGGGAGTGGAGCAGGCTCCCCGGTTGATCTGATCCTGGATCCGATTGACGGGCGGCAGCTGCTGGCCAACGGATTTTCCGGTGCTATTTCCGTTCTCGCCGCCGTGCCCCGGGGAGCCTTCTGGGTTCCAAGCAGGGCCATCTATCTGGAAAAAATCGTGGTCAACGCCGAGGTGGCGGAGGCGCTGGTCCCGGAATGCATGAATGCGCCACCCGCATGGATCCTGGCCCTGGTGGCCCGGGCCAAAAAGAAAAAGGTAAGCGACCTGACCGTTTTCATGCTGGCCCGCCACCGTCACGAAGTTCTGATGGAGGAAATACGCATAGCCGGTGCCAGGGTCATTTTACGTTCCGACGGAGATATCGCCGGGGCGCTGATGGCGGCCTCGGAAAATACAGGGATCGATGTGCTGATGGGAATCGGCGGGGCCATGGAGGGACTTATTTCCGCCTGCGCGGTAAAGGCGCTGGGCGGCGGGATGCTCTGCCGGCTGGCCCCCCAGAGTGCCGATGAGCGCCATTCCGTCCTGGAAGCGGGGCTCGATATCGAGCAGATTCTCTCCGTTCAGGAGATGGTGCGCAGCCGCTGCTTTTATTTTGTGGCTACCGGGATTACCGACGGACCCATTTTGCGCGGCGTCAGCTTTCAGGGGAGCAAAGCAGTCACCCATTCGCTCATTCTGCAGGGAGAAACCAGGACAAGAAGGAACGTCTTCGCCGAACACCGGATGGATATTTAAAAATAATATTTATTGACTACTTGTTATATGCCTTTTTTTCAAGTATATTATCAGCCATAAGGGTACCTTAGGAACATTCTTTGATTATGAGGATTCAATCCATCATGCGATATAGGTATTTTTATTCGGCTGTCTGTTGCTTTCTCCTGCTTTCATTCTGCCTGAAAGCCCAACCTGCGAAGATGCCTGCCGGTGAGTTTAACGCCGGCTACAGCTTTCTGGACCAGGGTCAATCCACCTTTAACGAACATGGATTCCAGATCGGCCTGACGGCCAATGCCAACCCCTGGTTTGCGGTGGAAGGGCAGTTCGACGCCTGGATATCCGGGGACCATGATGCCTATGCAATCACCGGGGGACCCAGGTTCTCCTGGCGTACCAGGCATGTAACCCCTTACGTTCATTTCCTGGTGGGGGGAGTTATCTCCCGTCTGGCTGGCAATACCGAAGGCGACTTCGCCCTCAAATACGGCCTCGGAGTGGATATCGCCATCACCAGGCATTTTTCATGGCGCGTCGAAGGAAACGATGTCGTTCTGGTCAGACCGGAAAAACACTATTTTCAACTCAGCACCGGCATGGTTTACCGGTGGTATTGAAAAATTCGGGTTTCATCAATCCCCCGGTCTCGTGGTATGATTATAAGAGTCCTGAAAAAGTAATAACCGAATTCATAATTAATCAACCAACATGCCTATTCCTGCTGACTTTCTGAATAAAATACAGCGGCTGGAACCTCTTCCGATCACCATCCAGAAGATGATTCCGGCACTCAATGACGAAGACGTTTCCCTGGCCGAGATTGCGCGCATTATCGAATTCGACCAGGCAATCGCCTCCAATATTCTGAAAATTGCCAACTCAGCCCTGTATGCCGGTTGGTTTCAAATAACCAGTCTGCGGGATGCGGTTATGCGCCTGGGCACCAACGTTATCCTGGAACTGGTTCTTGGCCAGTACCTGAAAAAGATCACGGTGGCCGCCCCGATGTACGACCTCACCGAGGATGACCTCTGGCTGCACGGCGCGGTAACATCCATGGCTATCAACCTCCTCGCCAAGGAGTGCCCCAAAGCCGGTATTCCCCCGGCAGCGCCCATCGCCGGCCTGGTGCACGACATCGGCAAGCTGATCATGGTGCGCTATCTGCAGGTGGAGGTTTTTACGATTCTGCAGCGCTGCAATGAAAAAGGCATTACCTTCGTGGAAGCGGAGCAGGAGCTGTTCGGATTCGACCATGCCGAAGTCGGAGCCACCGTCGCAAAAAAATGGAACTTCCCCGCCGAAGTCACCCTGGCCATCGAAAACCACCACAAAAACCCGGTTCCAGACACCCACCCGATCATCGATGCCGTAGTTATTGCCAACCTGGTGGCTAAAACCGTGGGGATCGGCCTGGGTGCGGAAGGAATGAATTTCACCATCGACCACGCCTGCCGCCAGCGGCTGGGACTCAGCTTTGAAGCCTTCTGCCGGATCAGCGCCGCCACAGCGGTTTCGCTGAACGACTTGAAGACCGCCTACGGAATCAAACAGTAGGAGCGGATCGCACGGCGCCCATGGAAAGCAATCCGTCGCCACTGGTGGGCATCGTTATGGGATCGGTGTCCGACTGGCCGGTCATGGAAAACGCCTCCAAAACCCTGGCTGCTTTTGGCCTGGCCCACGAATGTCGCGTTTTGTCGGCCCACCGCAGCCCGGACGCAGCCCTGGAGTACGCCCGGACCGCGGAAGTACGGGGGCTGAAGGTCCTGATAGCCGCTGCCGGCATGGCGGCCCACCTGGCGGGGGTTCTGGCAGCCAAGACCCACATCCCTGTCCTGGGGGTCCCGATGGAGTCCAAACCGCTGCTCGGCATGGACGCTCTCCTTTCCATGGTTCAGATGCCCCCGGGGATCCCGGTGGCCACCTTCGCCATCGGAAAAGCCGGGGCCGTCAACGCCGCACTGTTCGCCGTATCGCTGCTGGCCCTCGAAAATGCGGCCCTTCGCCAGGCATTGCTTGCCTACCGCGAAAACCAGACCCGTACCGTTCTTTCCCAGATACTTCCCCCCGCTATTACTCCGTAGCGCTTCCGAAGTACCATCTGGAAATCGACGTGATCCAGGAGATGTTTCGGCAGGTTTCGGATCAACCGCCGCGGGAGTACCTACTATGAATCCGAGCATGAATTTTTTCTTCGCTGTCATCGCCTTGCTGAATGTTTCGCTTCTGATTCTCGTCTTGTGGAAGTCGCGCGGCAACCTTAAAATAGGGCAGAATGCGCTGCAAAAGGTCTTCCCAAATCAGGAAGACTGGAAAAAGCTGCAGTGGGGCAAAAAGGTACCCTTTACCTATCAGGGCCGAAACTTTCTCTGCCAGTACGGACGGGGAGGCAAAAACAATTCGGCCGATTTTTCGATGAGCCTTCCCGGTGTTGTCTGGCCTTCCCTGGGAGTGCAGAAGGAAAATGCATTCCACCGCTTTTCCAAGAGGATCGGACTGACCGCTGAACTGGAATCGGGCGACCGGGTTTTTGACGAGCAGTTCTTCGTCGATACCGCTGACATGTCGTTTTATCGCTATGTCCTTTCGTCTCCGTCCCGCCGGGAGGCGATTGGCCGCCTGCTGACCGGCATTTCGCCGCCCGTCCGGCAGATCAAGGCCGATAAAAAAGGAATTACCCTGTGGATCCGTCCTTTCCGGCTCAAGCCGGAGGCCGATTTCCATCTGGAGCCCTACCTTGATTCCCTTCTGTGCCTGGTGGACGGCCTCGAAATCTCCACCGCCGGCGCACCGCACGAGGAGCCGGAGGGGAGCGGATTCCTTTCCCGAACCATATTACTCTTTGTCCTGTCAGTCGCAGCCCTGATAACCGGCGTCATTCTTCTGACCTTGGGCAACCTCTGGTACCCGCCGCTGGACTCCGAATTTTTTACCAGGGGCTTTACCTATAGTCTACCGTTATTACCTCCCTTCTGGTTCCTTTCGTATCTGGCTATCCGGGGAAAGTCCTGGTCTCACCGCCTCTTCTTTCCGTTGATCCTTATTTCCCTTGTGGCCTCGCTCTTCCTGGGCTACGCCGGAATGCTTTTCACCAACGGCTTTTGGGATGAGAGCCGGCCGGCCGACCATACCTGCACGGTGCAGGGCAAGCACATCACCAAAAGCAAGGACAGCCGCACCTTTTATTTGACCATCAGCTCCTGGAACGATCCCGGAGGATCCTACCGGATCAATATATCCGGCAAGCTTTATGAAAAGCTGCAGGCGGGGCAGACTCTGCGCATCACCACCCGCGCCGGCTACTGGGAGCAGGAGTGGATTGTGAAGATCCACGACCCTTAAAGCGCAGAGCGGTCGCGGAGCCCAACATACCGCGATCTCCGTGGTCCCCAGCCGAATGGACCACTCCGCCCCTCCGGCTGGCCCGTTCAAACGTCCGTAATTCTCGCGTGCGCGCTAAACCGTAACCGTCTCCCAAACGGAATCTGTTTGGGAGTTTCAGCACCAGACTGCGTGCTGCAGGCAGGTTTCAGCTTGTACCGCGCAAGCTTGTACGAAACGAAAAAGACTATTGCGAGGTAATAGAGAGCGAGCTTCCGCCAAACGGCGGGTGCATTCCGGCTCAGGCGCCCTCCCCGGCAAGCGGCTCCAGCCGAACCTTGCGCAGCGCCATCGCCCCGTCTCGCTGCACCGTCCGCGAAAACCGGATGGCCGGATATCCGAAAAGCATGGCATAGTAAACGTGCCCCGGCGGAAGGTCCAGCAGAGACTTGAGTTCGGGAAGCATTTCCAGGATCATTTTCAGGAAGCCCCACCATACGGTACCCAGGCCGGCACACTGGGCCAGCATCTCGAAGTAAGCCAGGCTGAGGGGAACATCCTGCTCGGCACAGGGAGCCTCGGGCGGGGCCGAAACCAGGAGAGCGTGCGGGGCACCGCGGAATATCATGGCGCCCACTGCGGCCGGGTCGACCGCAAACATTTCCTTCATTTGGGAATACCGGTCCGGTAACCTGGATAGCGCCCCCCCGAGCACCGCCAGGACCTTCTGTTCGAGACGCCGCATGGTTTCCAGCTCGTCAATCAGGGTGAACGTCAGTTCCATGGCGTTGACCCCCGTGGGCACGTTGGCCAGGTCCGCCATCAGGCGCTGGAGCAGATCGGCGGGAACGTTCTCCTGTCGATAGTGCCGAACACTCCGCCTCCCCCGGAGGAGCGTTTCCATCTGCTCGAAGGAGGGGCCGCTGTCCGGCGAAAGGGTACGGCTGTTCCCGGGATGCAGTCCGAAGATGGAAACAGCCCCAGAAGGGCAGACCGCCAGGCAATGCTGGCAGGCGCAGCATTGCTCCTCTTTTTCGGGAGCGATAAAAGGTACCGCATCACCGAACCGGGCGATGATCCCGCGGACACAGTCACGCACGCAGGTATGGCAGCGCGTGCAAAGCGAATCGTCAATATGGAACTGGAGCATGCTGTCCTCCTATTCTGTCCTCAGGAATCCCCAAGGCCAAGGAATGTCTAATCTCTTTTTTTCCGGAAGCATAAAAAGCCGGCATTCGCTAATGCCGGGGCACCGGATTACCGGAAAACAAACGGCAGAAAAAGCTGTTCCCAGAACAGGGCCACCTTCAGGTTTCCATCGCTGTAATAGGTGTCCTCCTCATAATAGGCCAGAATCCCCTGCCCTTTCGAATTGAAGGCCAGAGAGACATAAATGCCTTCATCCAGGGAAGGGCCGCCGGCGTCGACCAGGCGGCTCTGCCAGAAATTCAGAGCTCCGCACGTGCCCAGCTCCGGAATTTCCAGACGCCGGGCCACTTTCAGCTTCGCCGAAGCCTGCTCCTCGGAAGCATCCATATAGGCAACCAGGGGCGTTCCGTTCGAATCGACACTCAGGGAAATACCTGCGTTGCCAGTAAGGCCTGCCCCCATGGAGTCGACCGCATCGCACTGCCAGTACCGAAAGCCGAAGAGGAGAGGCCCGCAATTGCCGACTGTACCGTGGAATTCCGCCATTTTCAGCTTCCCGTTGGTCCGGTCATAATAGGCGATGCGGGTGGTGTCCGCTCCCCCCTTGCTCGCATGCAGGGAGGGAAAAAGACCCACATCTCCCGTAGAGTCCAGCACGTCGCATCGCCACGAATTGCCGGGGCCGCAATTCCCGCAGGCGCTGCTGCCGCAAACCCAGGAGTAGCGGAGGTCGCCGTTGCTGCGGTCATAGGAGGCGACGCCCGCCAGGTTGTTTCCGTAAAGATCCAGGGACACATAAAGGCCGTAATCGTCGGCGGACGCAGAATCGATCACCTCGCACTGCCACCTTCCGGCACTGCCCGCGCAGTTCCCGCCACTGCCGACAAAGGATGCATATTTCAACTGAGAACAGTGTGCTCCACAGGAGCCCTGGTAGGCGATATGCGCGGTTCCGCTGCTGTCGAATTTCAGGGAAGTGTGATGGACCTGGCTCAGCGAATTATCCACCACATCGAAGGTCGTGCTGCAGCCCAGGATATTGCAGGAGAGAAGGTAGTATTGGAGCGCATGGTTGGCCTCATCGACATAGCTGATCGCCCGCTTCCAAATAAAAGGGGCATAGCGCAAAGCCAGCGAGTTGTACTTGCCGACGCTCGGGCCGCTGTCGATCGTCTGGCATGACCAGCTGTACCCCGGACCGCAAATCCCTCCGGATTTCACCGGGTGGGCCAGGCGAAGGCGCCCGCCGGAGGCGTCGTAATAGCTGACGTAAGGAGTGTTGTCGCTGCTGTCGATTCCGACAGAGGCGTACCGGCCCTGATCCAGAGTCGAATCGACGGTCTGCACCTTCCAGGGATTCATGGGTGGAGCAGACCGGCAAACTCCGCCGGCATCGGCGGGTGCGAAGTTGATGGCCGTCGGCTTTACGCTGCAGAAGCGGGCCCGGAACGTGTTGAGCCCGGAGAGGTGCCAGCTGATGATGTCCTGTTTCTCTGTGGCGCTCTGACACGAAATGCCGACTTGAATATCTCCGTACAGCCAGCTTTTCTCCAGCCACCACTGCACGCCGAAAGAGCTGAGGTTGCCCGGGTTGTAATTATTGTCGTCGATGAAGCGGTTACCCTCCGCATCCCAGGAGCAGTCATGCGAAGGCCCAAGCAGGTGGCGGGCCTCATGAGCAAAAAAGCCGATCGTTTGAGAAATGCCCTGCCAGGTCCGGTCCCAGTTCCTGCCGGAGTCTTCCTCGGGTATCATTTCCATATAGAGTCCGTCGGCCAGCGCTTCGCAGCATTGCCCGCTAACTCCCTTATCCAGCAGTTTGATATCGAAGCCCTTGATCTGCGATTTCAACCAGGGGTAAAGCGCGCCGGAAGTCCAGGGGAGGTGTCCCGACTGACCCTTATCCATGTAATACATGACCCGAAGGCTCTGCAGAATGATCAGATCGTCCGAATATTGGGAGATGGGCATGGCGGAAACCGGCTCGCTGCAAACGATGCTGTCCATGGATAGGATCGTGTCCACATTATGCCGGATGGTGAAGTCCATTTTGATCTGGCTGTAAATCGGATCGTTTACCGGGCAGGTATCCAGGAATTTTTTAATGTCCCCGATCGAGGCATCCGCAGAAAGGCTGCAGAAAAAAACGGCAAAGAAACCGCCTATCAACGGGATAATACCTATTCTTTTTCCCATGGCAACTCCTATCCCCTTGTGCCAAAGAGGCTCCCCCCGCTTCTCCGAGCTGTAACCAGCCGCATAGTCTGACAGCATTTTACACATCGGCCCGCAACCGGTCAAATCGCGGGGATCGCGGCCGGAGTTCTTGACCCTCTTTACCAATCTGCTCCATGACTCGTGCCGGGTGCCCGTCGCCCCTCCGTTTCCCGACTGTCCGCCTGAACCGCTGCCCTCGAGGATTCGCAACCAATGAGGAACGGGCCAGCCGGGGATCGCGCCATGGGCTGTGTACCGTCCTGCTTGCTTTGCCCCCTTCCGCACTGTAGAATAGCCCGGTGAACGGACGAACACCATACTCAGGCTTAGGCACCGCAGGTCGGCGGCGGATGGCGATCGCCATTTTGCTTGCGGCAGCAACTTTCTGCCGCGCTGAAGTAAAAGAAGTTCGTATCCTGACGAACGGGATAGGCTCTGCCCTGGTCCGGGACGCGGTCGCCGCCTTTGCCGCGCGCATCGAACGGCGCTGCCCGGCGCGGATTGTGGCCGGCAAAGCGGAGCTCACTGTCCGGCTGCGTCGGGAGCCCGGCATCGGTCCGGAAGGATTTTTCATCCGGGAGCCAAAGCCCGGTGAAATAGAGATTGCCGGGCAGGATGACCGCGGGCTGCTTTATGGCCTGGGCAAACTGCTGCACAGCTCTTCCTTTACGGCCCAGGGCTTTGCGCCGGGTTCCTGGCGCGGCAAATCGGTGCCGGTCTCTCCGGTGCGCGGCATTTACCTGGCCTGCCATTTCGGGAATTTCTATGAGGCCGCTCCCCTGGAAGAAATCCAAACCTACGTCGAAGACCTGGCCTTCTGGGGTATCAACTCGCTGGTGCTGAGCTTCCCCCCCTGGCAGTACGATTCTTTTGAGGATCCGCGGGCCCGGGAAAACCTCGAGCGGATCCGGCTCATCCTGAAGAGGGCACGACGGGCCGGGATCGGCGCCGGACTCATGCAGGCGACCAACCAGGTCTTTCGCACCGCGCCCCGCGAGCTGCTCAATGCACCCTATCCGGACGACTGGAAACGCCGCGGCAACCTGGGAACCAACGTCTGTCCCTCCAAGCCCGCCGGGCACGCCTATCTCATGAAATTCTGGAGCCGCCTGCTCCAGGAATTCCAGGATCCGGGGCTTGACTTTCTGGCCTTCTGGCCATACGACGAAGGAGGCTGCGGCTGCCCGGACTGCTGGCCGTGGGGGGCCAGGGGACATCCCCTTTTCATGAGGGAGGTCTCCCGAATGGCCCGGCAGCGCTGGCCTTCGTGCCGGTTCATCCTTTCCACCTGGATGTACGACAGCCCGCCGGCGGGTGAATGGGAGGGCCTGACGCGGCTTCTGCAGGAGGATCCCGGGCTGACCGATTATCTCATGGCCGATGCCCATGAGGATTTTCCGCGCTACCCGCTCGAACGGGGTGTTCCCGGCAGGAAGCCGCTGCTCAACTTTCCGGAAATCAGCATGTGGGGCATGTCTCCCTGGGGCGGCTTCGGCGCCAATCCGCTGCCCGGCCACCTGCAGGAACTCTGGAACCAGGTCGCCACCAGGGTTTCCGGAGGCTTCCCCTACTCCGAGGGCATCTACGAGGACCTCAACAAGGTCATCTGCAGCCAGTTTTACTGGGACCCGCGGCAGTCCGCCCTGGAGACGGTAAGCGCTTATGCCGCCGCCTATTTTTCCCCGGAGGTCTCCCGGGCCGTGGCCCGGGCCGTGGCGATCATGGAAAAAAACCACCGGCGCTCACGGCGGGAGCGCTTTGCAGGAGACGCGGCCGAGGCGCAGCTGGCACTTCAAGTCCTGAAGGATAGCGAAAGCAGCCTGACGCCGCAAGCCAGGGAGTCCTGGCGCTGGCGGATCCTTTTTCTGCGGGCACAGATCGACTCCCTGCTGGCGCGATCCCATGGGCGGATGGAAGGCGAGGAACTCCGCCGGGCCTTTGCGGAACTGGTCCGCATTTACCACGCGGAGTACGTGCACACCAATAAGGTAGCTCCCCCCCCGATGGAGGATCACCCGTGAAGCCGGGAGGCATTGCGTGCCGAAGCGAATCATAAACGGTATGCCGATTTACTACCAGAGCATCGGCGCCGGGGACCCGGTACTGCTCATTGCCGGCCTGGCTGCCGATCATACCGCCTGGGGCCTGCAGGTCCCGGCCCTTTCCGCTTCCGGCTATCGCTGCCTGCTTTTCGATAACCGGGATTCCGGCCAGACCGGGGAAAGCCCCGATCCTTCCTACCGGATGATGGATATGGCCGAAGATGCCGCCGGTCTATTGCAGGCCTTGCAGATCTCCCGCGCCCACATTGTCGGCTGTTCCATGGGAGCCATGATCGCCCAGGAGCTTGCCCTGGCCCGGCCGGACCTCGTCGCCACACTCGTCCTGGCGGCTACCGCAGCGCAAGCGGACGCCTACCTGCGGCTGGTGATGGGGTCCTGGGCGGCCATGCGCCGCGGTCTGGGCCGGGAAGACTTTGCCCGCGCGCTGAGCGTCTGGATCATGTCTCCTCCGTTCCTTTCGTTGCCCGGGAACCTGCAGCGATACCTCGACCTTCTGCTGGCCACGCCGTTTCCCCAGTCGGTAGCCGGATTTCTGCGGCAGGTCGAAGCCTGTCTGGGCCACGACACGCTGGACCGCCTGGAAAGAATCCAGGCTCCCACGCTCATCCTAGCAGGCGAAGCGGACATCCTGACGCCGGTCCGCTATGCGCAAGCCATGGCCGCAAGGATTCCGGGCGCAGAGCTGGCCGTTATTCCGGGCGGATCGCACGGATTTCCTTTTGAGACTCCCGAGGCGTTCCACGATCCGCTCCTTCCGTTTCTCGACAGGCATCGTTTCGGAGGAAACACGAGGCCTGGCCTTCGCCAATCACCCGCAGGAGGATAGCATTTTATGCAAAAGGACATACCCGTACTGACCGTATCCGGCCGCAGCCTTGCCGAGGCTTACGAAAACGCGCTGCGGGCACTGTACCGGCATGGGGTAAGCATTCCCACCCAGTACGACAAGCCGGGGGATCCCCCCAGCCTGGATTCCACCATGAACATCACCATCCTGGAGCCCGGCTCCGATCCGATGATCCACAAAGCCTTTCCGGGCGGCATTGAGGACCTGAAGGAATATTCCATGGAGCTCCGGGGCCTGAAGGATCACTGGGTTAAAAACATGAACGATCCGGCGGACACACGCTGGGAATATACCTACCACGGACGCCTCTCCGCTTACGGGATCTGGCGGGAGCTGCTGCAGGGAGAATCCCAGGAAAAAGGATTTTTCCGGATCAACCAGATCGAGGTCATCACCGACAAGCTGGCCCGGCAGCCCTTCACCCGGCAGGCGCAGATGATCACCTGGATGCCCCACCTCGACAACCACTGCTTTGACCCGCCCTGCCTGCAGTCGCTCTGGTACCGCATCCTGGAGGACGAAGAGGGGATCTGGTGGCTGAACTGCAACGTCCGCTTCCGCAGCAATGACGCCTGGGGCGCCAGTTTTATGAACATGTTCGGCTTCATTCAATTTAACCAGTCTCTGATTGCCGATGCGGTCGGCCGGAAAGCGGGGAAAAAAGTCCTGCTGGGCAGGATGAACTGGCATGCGGATTCCTATCACATTTACGGGAAGGACATCGCTTCGGCAAGGCGCATGCTCTTTGACCGGGCGGATTCCATCCCCTTTTCCAGCCGGACCTGGAATTTCAGCGACACTTTTATCCGGGAGCTGTTCGACGAAGCGGAGGCCGGAATCCTGGAAAAAATAAAGGAATACGACCGGAGCCACGGCTCCGGTCCCGTCTGAGAATTTTCCCCGAGGAAGGGCGGAATTTTTTAATTGCCGGACCGCTAATTATGATATAATTACGCTGCATGTTCCGTAGGGATTGTTTGCAAACTTAATCCTTTTTTAAAGCACGAGGTGCGCATTGAAATTCGATCGCTTCGCCATACGAATCGGCCTAATCATTCTTCTCGCTGCCTGCTTTACTCCGGCTTTTTCGCAATATCAGATCTCCGGGCCCAACACCACCGTTCCTGGCGGCCAGCTAATCTATTACTTCGACCTGATCAACAACGATACAGGAACGTTCAGCATCAAGAATGTGGGACCCTCCCTGGTTTTTCTTCACGTGCAGGTCATTAACGAGGACTGCGAGGAGCTTTTCAATTTCCTGACCAGCCTGGAGCCCAACTGCGCCCGCTCATGGGACTTGAGAAAGTTCGTCCTGAACAAGATGCATGGCAGTGCCGATCTGATCAATAACCGCGGGATGATTTTCGTCACTCCCACCTATTCCACCATTGGCTATGCCGCGCTTCCCTATAACCACCTGGTCGGAAGCATCGTCATCGCCAATTCGAAGACCAGAACTTCTTACGGAATGAATGCGATCGCCCGCCCGGCGATCGACTCCACCGGCAACCTTCTTCCCGATTCGAACACCCCTCTGAACGGAACCACCAGCCGCTTTCAGATCATTCGGCCGAAAATGCTGCATCTCGATCATTTCTTCCCCCTGCAGGTGCTGACGGACTCCCGGCTGGCGATCGTTGCGTTTGTAGACGTTTACACCAGCAGCAATTATTACGTCACCTCCCCCAGCGGGATCGGCTCCTTTCACATGATGGGCGGCACGGAAGATTGCGCCAAGCTATCGATTCCCGCGCTCGATTATTTCTGCATGCTGGACGTTCAGCTTAAGAATATCCTGGGAGGCACGATCGCCTATTACAATCAGTCTTCCGGATCGCTGGAAATGACCCCGATGAGCGAGTTCGACACCAACGAGAATCTTTTCGGATTTTTCTTCGAAAGCCTGGGGCCCTATGCATCCGCCCGTCCGCTTTGGGTGGTACCGGATGACGGTCCGGTCGGCGGCAAAAAGTAAATCCAATTACGGGTAAAGCGAAAAAGGGTACCGGTCGATCTGCCGGTACCCTTTTTTTTATGCATTTATTTCACGGGAAGATCAGGAAGGAAAACAAATTCCTTCCCGGATCACGGAGCCGGCCTGTCAGGCCTGGTCTTCTGCAGGCGTTGGAGGATCGGCAGCGGGAGGCGCCGGTAGAGTTTCCGCTTCCGGTTCCTTTTCTGCTTCCGGTTCCGGCTGCAGTTCCGCCTGTTCCGGTCCCGCTTCCCGCCCGTGCTCCGGTTCCTGCCGGGGTTCCATTTCTGGTTCTATTTCCCCCTGCTCCCGTTGCGGTTCCGCCTGCTGCGGTTCCGGACCTGCCACAGAGGTTCCTTCCAGGGGCTCGACTTCGGAAGGTGCAGCCGTCTGGGGCAGATAGTCCTGCTTCAGAAATTCCTCGAATTCTTCCATGGACGGCAGTTCTTTCAGGTCTTTCAAGCCGAAATGCAGCAGAAACTGCTTGGTGGTTCCGTACAGGATGGGCCGGCCCAGAACCTTTTTCCGGCCGCAGGCGTCGATGAGCTTCTTTTCCAGCAGTGTTTTAATCGCCGAACTGGATTTGATGCCGCGAATGGCCATGATTTCCGCCATGGTAATCGGCTGGCGGTAGGCAACGACGGCCAGGGTTTCCAGGGCCGGAAGCGAGAGGCGGGCTCCGGGACGTGTTTTCAGATAAGCCCGAACCGCCTCATGGTGTTCCGGGCGGGTGCGCATACAGTATCCTCCGGCAATTTCCCTTATCTCCAGGCCCGGCCGGCCGGAGTTGAATTCCTGCATCAGCTGCAGGATGGCCGTTTCGAGCTTGTCGTAGCTTTCCTCCGGAAAGATTTCCTTAAGACGCGCCATGGACACCGGATCCTCCGCCACAAAAATGACCGCCTCCATCGCCGCTTTCAGCTCGGGCAGTTCCATGGTTTTTTCCGTGGGCAGCAGGGAACTCATGACATTAGTCCTCAGTCCTCAAAGGGTTCCGAATCGGTTTCATCTGCCGCTTCCTGGGCCTTGACCCGGTGGCGGGCATGATGAATGACAATATCTCCGAAGAGTCCCTGCTGTGTAAAATAGACTTCCGCCTGCCGGGTCAACTCCAGGACGGCAAGAAAAAGTACGATCAGGTGCCTTCGGCTCAGGTTACGGTCGGTGAAGTTGGAAAACCGGATGGATCCGTGCAGGGCAAGGAGCTTCCGGATCTCATCGATTTTCTGTTCGATGGTGAACTCCTCATGAATCACTTCCAGAGAAGATGTGGAGCTCTGCAGCCGCTCGAGCACCCGGTGAAAGGCGCGCACCACGTCAAAAAGCGTGGCCACCACCACTTCTCCCTCTCCCTCCTCCACCTCCACCGGCGGATGCCCCCAGGTCGAACTTTCCACGGTTTCCCTGGCGTAAAGAAGCTGGGCGGCCTGCTTGAATTTCTGGTGCTCCAGCAGCTGGTAAACCAGTTCCTGGCGGGGATCCTCTTCCCAGGACTCCGAGGGGTTTTCCGGATCGGGAGGCAGAAGCATCTTGGACTTGATGTAGATGAGGGTGGAGGCCATCACCACAAACTCGCCGGCCACGTTGAGGTTCAGCTCCTCCATCATCTTCAGATAGGCAAGGTACTGCTCGGTGATTTTGGCAATGGGGATATCCAGGATGTCGACCTTCTCCATTCGGATCAGGTGAAGAAGCAGATCCAGCGGACCCTCAAAGGCCTCCAGCTGAACCCGATAACCCGTTCCGTCGACACCGGCCGTTTCAGCGCCTTTTGCCGCGGCAAGGCCCGGATCTTCCCTGCCTGGACCCGAATCCGCTGCCGCGGGGCGCTTGGGTGGCTCTCCCGTATCCAGGGATTCCGGCATGATTCCGGACTGACCTCCCTCAACGTCCATAGTGAATGTGCATTTTCTGCCGGACTTCGGCCATGGTCTCCTCTGCCAGCGCCCGGGCCTTTCGGGAACCCTCCACCAGCAGATCCAGAACTTCCGACCGGCGGCCTTCCCAGCTCTGGCGCCGCCCGTAGATCGGTTCCATGAATCGCTGCATCGACTGCACCAGGATCTTTTTGCAGTCCGTGCAGCCGATACCGGCGGTGCGGCATCCCTGCTCGATTTCCGGGAGCTTTTCTCCCTCGGTAAAGACGCGATGGTAGGTGAATGCCGGGCAGACCTCCGGATTGCCGGGATCGTGCCGGCGGACCCGCGCGGGATCGGTCATCATTTTCAGAACTTTGGACCCGGTTTCGCCGGGGGAGTCGCACAGCATGATGCTGTTGTTGTAGCTTTTGCTCATCTTCCGCCCGTCGGTCCCGGGGAGATTAGGCACCTCGGTCAGAACGGACTGGGGTTCGGGAAACACCTCTCCGTAAAGAAAATTGAACCGGCGCGCCACTTCGCGGGTAAGCTCGATGTGCGGAAGCTGGTCCTCTCCGACCGGAACGGCGTTCGCCCTGTAAACCAGGATGTCGGCCGCCTGAAGCAGCGGATAACCCAGGAACCCGTAGGTGGAAAGATCTTTGCCCTGCAGCTGCTTCTGCTGCTCTTTGTATGTCGGAACCCGCTCCAGCCACGGCATGGGTATGATCATCGAAAAAAGCAGGTGCAATTCGGCATGCTCCGGAACCAGGGACTGGATAATCAGTGTCGATTTTTCCGGGTCGATGCCTGCCGCCAGCCAATCGATGGCCACCTCCACCACGTTCCCGGAGATATCCCCTACGTTCTCGTACTCGGTGGTCAGGGCATGCCAGTCAACCACCCCGAAGATACACTGATAGGTTTTTTGCATTTCCACCCAGTTGTTCAAGGCACCGAGCACATGCCCGAGATGCAGCTTTCCGGTGGGACGCATGCCGCTGAAAACGCGCAAAGGATGACTCATAGGAACCGACACTCAGAAAATCAGGTTTAAAAGGAGATAGATGGGCCAGAAGACGAAACGCAAAAGTCCGAAAAACATGAGAGCGTAAAGAACGATGAAGCCGTAGGGCTTGATGGCCTCCAGGGCTTCCAGGGCCGGGCCCCGCAAAAATCCCGCCAGGATCCAGTGTCCGTCCAGCGGGGGAATGGGGATCAGGTTGAAAAGCGCCAGGGCGAAATTGATGATCATACCAAAAAAAAGAAACCCGGCCACCGGCCCCCAGAATACATGCTCCTTGGAAATCGTCATGGTAGCCACCAAATGATACAGGGAGATATTGGCAGCCGGCGAAACCGCCTTCAGCACCAGCAACAGCAGGGTGCAGATGCTCCCCAGCAGAAAATTGCTTCCCGGGCCGGCCGCGGAAATGAACATCTGGTCCCGGACCGGATTTCTCAGGTTATGCATATTGACCGGTACCGGCTTGGCCCAGCCGATCAGCGGAACCGCGGCAAAAAACTGCAACAGGGGAAAGAGCACCGTGCCTATGGGATCGACATGCGCTTTGGGATTCATGGTCACCCGGCCCAGCATATAGGCGGTGTGGTCTCCTCTGCGGTAAGCCATCCAGGCGTGAGCCGCCTCGTGGAAGCAGAGCGAGAACAACAGCACCACGTACTGCAGCAGAATCATCCCCAGGTCAAACCGTTCCAAGAACTCCATGGCTCAATTTCCAAAAAGCCTTTATCCTATCATAAAGGACGGGAAAGCTCCATGCCTTCGACACCCGACCGCATTGGCCCTCTTTTTCAAACCCCCGAAAGTGGGGTAAACTGCTTTCTGGAGGAAAAAATCCAGGCCAGGAGAGTGCCGTCAACCTGGCCCCATCGCATCGGCAGAACAGGGAAATCGTTATGGGTACACGCTGGCTATTCCGGATCGTATTGGGACTGATTGCGGTTGGATTCGGTATTTATCGTTTCTTTTCCTACGGATTATCCAGCGGGAACATCCTGCACAACGGAGTGCTGCTGTTCCTGGTCGGAACGGTCATCCTGGCCACCGCCGTCTGGCACTACCGCCAGATCCGTCGATAATGTACGGATACCCGCGGGGAAACATCCCGCCGATCAACCCTGTTTTTTACCGCATTCCGGGCAGAATTTCGCTCCGGCTGCCAGCTGAGCTCCGCACTGGTCGCAGAATTTTTCCTGACGCATCTGCTTTCCGCAGGAAGGACAGAATTTCCCTCCAGCGACCCTCTCTCCGCAGTGCGGACAATTCAAGGGCGCTCCGGCCGGCTTGGCTTCGCGGCTCATATCGACGTCCTTGACGTAGTCGGTTTTCCTGGCCTTTTCGTGCAGCTGCTCCTGGGCTGCCTGCGCCATGGCCTGGGCCCGGCCGGCGGCCATCTCCTCCTCCATGTCCGGTGCGCAGCCTTCGCACAGCCCCGCCTTGCCGTTCCAGCATACCTCCGGGCAGACCCACTTCCCGCACCGGGTGCACTGATGAAAGTGCTGCTTGGCTTCCTCCACGGCTGCCGAAAAAGCCTGGTCATGGGCCTTGCCGCCGATGGCCCGCTGGATTTCATAAGCGCTATTCCCGGCCCGTGAGAAAACGTCACCCAGGAATCCGCCGGCGGCACGCAACAGGCTGCTCCCGGTGCCCATCAGGCTGGTCTGAAATTCGGACATGAATCCGTTCCCGCACTTGTCGCAGTAAAACTTGAATTGATAACCCCGATCGGTAGATAGATCGTCATGGTTGGCTGTGAATCGTATCATTGCCATATCATTACCCTGTTGCCTAAAGGAATTTGCACATTTTGAAAAACCCGGTTAAATGGTAATATTCTAACGGCTAAAAAATAATTTGTCCATGGCCGAGTATGTGCCGGATCTTGTACCGATGCATTTTCCCCTGGGTTAAAGGATGGGTACCTGCGGTTTTCTGGTAGCCGGTAATTTGTCGGAAGCCCTGCGTCTTTGGCAGGAAGCCTCACTGGGTGAAATCCTCGAAGAGGCCCTGGCCCTTTTCCGCCGCTTGCAGCAGAAGGAAAAGGAGGAATTCAACCTCTTCCTGCAAACCAGCGAAGAGGAGGAGGTCCGCCGGCGGGTCAGCATCATCGAGGAGTTCCTGGAATCGGGCGTCCAGCCGGACGATCCGGGAATCGTTTATCTGAACGACAGGCTGCTGCAACAGTGGGAAGATTCCAGAAACTCGAGCCATACTTACGGCTTCCCTGCCCCCCACAGGAACGGAGTCGACGAAATCATTTCCGAATTTCAGAAACTCTCCATTCGCTTCGGCTCCGAATGCCGGCTTCTCGACCTGGTTGCGCGGATCGACAAGGATATTTCCATCGGCCCGCCGCAGGATTACTTTGACAAGCTGATCGAGCTGAAAAGCCGCTGGATGACTCCCCTCTTCCCCTGGGAAGAGCTGAACGACGGTCTGCTGTATGATATGGGGTTGGAGCTGCAAAGGCCTCTCGCCTTTCACCTGGATGCGGGCGGCGCCCCCCCGACAGCCGACGGAGAGCGAATCTCTGCCGTGCCCCTTTCCATCCCGGAAACGGCCAACCGGTCCGGTTTTTGCCGGCTGCCCCGGCAGGTTTTCCTGGACAACATTTTCGGCCTGGATGCAGAGGAGGTATCCCGCTTTATTAACCGTTCCGGCTTGTCCGAGGATTCCTTCCGCCGACTGAGTTGGATCCTGGAATCCCTCCGGCAACTGCATATATCTACGCAGCATCAGCCGGACACCGAATTTTTTCTCGTTCTCTTTTCCGACTCCTAGCCCGGATTCGGTTGCCATTCCAGGCACGGCCTGGGTGGATTCCCTCTCCATTTCAGGAAGTCGGTTCTACCCCTGTCATGGGCAAGACCTGTCCGCTGACTCCGAATAGGCCAGGCCGGGGTTGCATTCCAGGAGGAACGCCTCGAGCCCCCTGCTTCCCAGGATCCGGCTGCATTCGTCCCAGCCGACCGGCTCCTGGCGGCGAAGCGACTCCAGGATCCGAATAATGGAAAGAGCCACCTCCGCCGTTTGCGCCGCCTGGCATTCGGCCACATACCGGATGGAGTCCATGAGCACCGCATTGGCTTCCTCAAAACGCACCGCCTGTCTTTCCTCGAGATGGAACAGACCGGGGTTCCGGGCCAGGGCGTCGTTGACGTGGCTTTGGATCAGGTAGGTGGCGCGGCCGATCAGCTTGAGATTGCTGGGGCTGACATTCGTCATCGTGTTGCCGACCATCCTTCCCAGCCTGCTCATAACGGCACTGGAGTGAGCATTCAGAACCATTTTCAGCATGATCTGGCGGCGCAGCCCCATGGGATCCGGGCACGGGGGAATGACGATCGGCAGGAAAAGATCGGGGGCCAGTATTCCCTGCCGGATCCACTCTTCCATCTTTTCCCTGCCGGCGGGATCGCAAACAGCAACCAGGACTGTCCGGGCCTTGCTGGTCCCGCACAACTCCAGAAAACGGCGGAAGAAGGAACCGGGATCGCTCAGGCGCGAGCACTCGTTGCCGGCCACCACCAGGACGCCCAGATCCCCTTCCTGCGGCGCCCTCCGGGAAAGGTTTTCCCCCGACATGCTGAAATCGTAAAGGACTTCCTGGTCGCTGCCGGCCTGGCTGAGGCTGCGCAGCGCCGCCTCCCGCAAATAGGGATCCGGGATCTGCTCCTCAAACGGCTTTTGGTAGACTTCCCTGGCCAGGCCGCGGAAGCCGCGCCCCAGAAAAACATGCCAGGCGTCTTTTCCCGAATCGGCCTCGGTCCAGACCTGGAACCAGCACTTTCGCGCCGGCTCGATCACCTTGTCCAGCGGAAAAAGCCGGAAGGTAGGGCTCCGCTCCGCACCGTCGATAAATACGGTGATCAGGGCCTCCCGGGCCAGGTAAGTGGATAAACGCCCGCCGCGGTAGGTATCCGACTCCAGCTCGGTAAAACGCGCGATGGATCCCGCCTCCGCTTCCACGGCCGACTGGATTTCCGCAAATTCGCGCAGGGCACGGCGAAGGTCCCCGGGCTGGTCCCAGCCGGCCTGCCGCATCTCGGCGGGGGACAGGACTTCTGCCAGAAGCTCATATACCGCACACTCCAGCAGGATACCGACCAGGTAGGTCTCGCTGGTGGTGGCCTGCAGCCGCGTCGAACCGGCCACTGCCTGCGGTCCGGTGGTCAGATTGATCCTGGTAATCCGCGGTTCGTCGATGACCCGGACGGAGCGCTCAAAGGGACGGAGCCGCTCATCGGGATTATTGTAAATGAAATAGAGTTTGTTTTCCGGAGCTCCTCCTTCTCCTTCGGAACCCGATCCGTACGGCTGCAGGGCCGCCAGGATGGTCCCGATCACCGAAGAGGTTTCCCCGCCTTCCGTGACGCAAAAAACCAGGTCGCCTTTGCGGATGCCCCGGTCCTGCAGCTGAAGCTCCCCGATGAGCAGCAGATCCTCAAAACCTTCCAGGGCGCTCACCAGAGCCCGGTCGCCGCCGGTCATTTCGCCGATCAGCCTTTCCTCAATATCTTCCGGGAGGACCTGCCGCAATCGGTCCCAGAACGGAAGCAGGCCCATGCGACGCCAGAAGGGCCGCCAGATAGCGCTTTCGATCTGCTTGGCCAGCCGCCCGGTGGCCCCGCAGCCGTACACATAGATCCGCCCCCCGGACCGTATCGTCTCCTTCACCGCCCGGACCGCCTGCTCCAGGAGCGCCGGCTTTTCCTCGAATTCCCGGAACCGGGCGACAATATCCCGATCCACGGACAGAATCGCCCGCAGCCCCGCCTCGGTCTTTTCCTTGATGGCGAAGCTCAGGTTCCAGGTTTTGGGGTGGCGCTGCTCGGTCAGCAGATCGAACAGGTGGAACTGTTTCTTGTTTTGCACATAGTCACGGGACTGCTCCGATGGCTGCAGTCCGAGAAGATCCAGAATTCGGAGGCTCATTTTATTCTTTTTATCATTCCAATTTTGTTATAGGAAATAACATGGACGCCCTGCTCCGGGCGTAGTTCTCTGCCGCAGCGATATGATATCATCAGCACATGAGCAAATGCGTATCTTGCCGGCAAAAAAAGGGAAAGCGCAACTGCCCCGCGCTGCAAGCGGAAATATGCCCGGTCTGCTGCGCCCGTAAACGGCGCGTTTCCATTCCCTGCTCTTCGGACTGCCCGCACCTGGTTTTCGGTATCGAACGCCAGCAGGAAAAGCACATGGCTTGGGTGCAGCAGGCGCTAAGCCAGGATTTTCTCGTCCGGGTTTACCGGCAGCTGATTCCCGTGGTCAACTCGCTCTGTGAAGCGATTCTCCGGGTCCGGCAGGTTTTTCCCTATCTCACGGACCAGCAGATCCTCGATGCCCTTCAGAAGTTTATTCAAACCTGCCAGACCGAATCCAAGGGACTCATTTACGAACAGAGATCCTCGGACCCGGCGGTCCAGGCGGTCATTTCCGCCCTCACGGAGCGATCCGCGGGAATCCGCCGGGAATTGAAAAGTGAAATCCGGCACGAATACTACAGCCTGAGCGACATCCTGGACAGTCTGCACTACATGCAGGCCGATCTCGAGACCACCGGGAAGGAAACCGGGGACCCGGTCGGCTTCATCAACTTCATTGCCCAGCAGATTCAAATCCACGAGGAAGCCCCGGAAACACCGCGGCTGATTCTCCCCTGAATTTTCCCCACGCCATGTTGGAAAGCTCCTTTCTCGACGTGCCCGGCCTGAAGGTCGGGCACTTCACCGATCCCAGGCGCCCCACGGGCTGCACGGTGATCCTCTGCGAAGGCGGTGCCAATGCCGCGGTCTCTGTGCGCGGCTATTCCACCGGAACGCGGGAAACCCAGCTTCTCGATCCGCTGCAGTCCATCCGGCAGGTGCATGCCCTGCTCCTGACCGGTGGGAGCACCTTCGGGCTGGATGCCTGTGCCGGTGTTCTGCGCTACCTGGAGGAACGCGGCCTGGGCTTCGAGATCAGCCGGGAACTCCGGGTGCCGATTGTTCCTGCTGCGGTTATTTTCGACCTTCTCCTGGGAGACGGCCGGATCCGCCCCGACTCCCAGGCCGGGTACCAGGCATGCTGCCATGCATCGCTCGATTTTCTACCGGAAGGCAATGTCGGCGCCGGAGCCGGGGCCACGGTGGGAAAGATCTTCGGCAACGCCTGGGCCATGAAGGGCGGGTTCGGACATTCTTCCCTTCGCTGCGGCGAGCTGGTGGTCGGCGCCATGGCTGTGGTCAACGCCTTCGGGGATATCTGCGATCCGGCCGACGGAAGGCTGCTGGCCGGGGCCCGCAGCCCCCATCATGCGGGCTTTGCCGATACCTGGTCCTGCTTTCTGGGCGATCCCCTGGGGCTGCGCCCCGGCTTCGGGGCCAACACCACCCTCGGCTGCATCGCCACCAATGCCTCGCTGGAAAAACCGGCGCTGACCCAGGTGGCGGAGATGTGCCAGAGCGGGCTGCCGCGGACCATACGCCCGGTCCACACCCTGGTCGACGGCGATCTGGTCTTCGCCCTGTCGACCGGAGCTCTGCCGGTCGCGGAGTGGGCGGTTACGGCCATCGGCATTCTGGCCGCCGAAGCCCTGTCCCGGGCGGTACTCCGCGCCGTATGGGCCGCCGACCCCATTCCCGGATATCCCTGCGCTCGGGATTTTCTGGCTCCGCGCCGGTAATCCCGCCGCCCGGCCGCTCTTCCCGCAAGCTCCTTCTTCCCGGATAAGCGGCCGGGCGGTCGCACAGGGTCATGAATGCCCGTACCCCTATGCGGAGGTGGTCAGGTCCAGGAAATCGACCCCGATCTTCTGCAGGGCATAGCCGGTTTCCTTCAGGTAGTCGCCGTAGCTCATCATCCAGTGAAAGCCTTTCATTTCCTGCAGAAGCCTTTCCTGGTCCCCCTCGATTCGGACATCGATCTGCGACCGGCAGATGTCCATGAAGGGGTTGGCGACAATGGTGCCCAGAAACCCGCTCCACTTTTTGCAGGCGAAATCCGGAATGAGGTTGGTGCATTGGGCCCCGATCTTCATTTCCACTTTGGGAGCCGCGCCGTAGTCCGACTCGAAATGGGTCAGAATTTTTACCGGCTCCAGATTTTTGCCGTCCATTTTTCTGGGTGCCGTGCAGTGGGCCAGAGTGACCAGCCGGTGGTGCGGGTAGGTCGGGTCATTCAGAAAAACCGGTTTACCGGAGATGTAATGCAGAAGAACCCCGGAAGGGATCACCACAAAGTCCGATTCGCAGAAAGCCAGGTAGCCTTCATCGTTCAGCAGGCTGAGCGGCATGCAGGCCGTGGTTTCGGACATGGGCATGATGGTTCCCATGCAGGAATTGATGGTGATGGCATCCGTCCCGGCTTCCGCCATGATCTCCCGGAAGACGTGGCAAAGCAGGAAGCTATTGACGAAGAAGTCCCGCCCGGTCTTCAGCTCCACACCGGCGGCCCCCAGGTAGGCTTCCGCCTCCTGGCGGCACCTCTGGGCCAGGGCGCTGTCTTTTTTGGCGCTTTTCAAACAGGCTTCCAGCTCCGGGTAGGGAAAGTCGGCCAGTTCCATCCGCCACAGATTGCGGCTGATGTCCGGAGCCTGCCGGCCTCCCTGCCCCCAGCCGGAAGCGCCGCCGACAGCCACGATTTTCTTCCCCAGGCTGTTTTTCAGGCCGTAGAGGCCCCGCAACCGAAGGGTCAGCTCCTCGACCTTGTCCACCACCACGTCCTGCGGCGACATGCCCGGCTGACCGTATTCGTCCACGGTCTTCCGCAGATAGCGCGGGTGAGCAATTTCATACCACAGGTAAACGGGGCCGGACTGGTGGCGTAAAAACATCAGATTCCACTTTCCGGGATCGGTCAGAGCCTCCAGCAGCTTCACATTGCCGCCGGCGCCGAAAAGGATCATCACGTCGTGATCCTTTCGCGTCAGAGGGGCGGCCTGCTCCACGGTCTGCACCGCCTCCAGGGTGCGGATTTCCAGGGGAAAATCGGCCTGGGAGGCGACCTGGGCCAGGTCCCGGGCGATCCGTTCCTTTTCCGCCGCGGCGGCCTCCTCCGACTGGATGCCGCCCCATTCCCGCCAGCTGGTCGCCTCCCGTCTCTGCGGGATCCGGTAGCTGAGCACCGGCTGCACCTTTAACGTCTGGCGGAACAGGGCGTTCGGCGCTTTGGTCTCGGCGACCTCCGACCTGGCCCCGGCGGCAGAACCGGTCGCCAGTCCGGCGGAAGCCAGGGCCCCGGTTCCCTGCAGGAAGATCCTGCGGTCCATGGGCGGCAAAGCCCCGGCCTGTAAACCTTTGCTGTGGCAGCAGGCACACCCTTTTCCCGTATTCGAATTTTTGATCATGCCGGAAACTCCTTTCCCTGACGGGTACGATCATTAAAAAATCTTGTAAATTGCGGTTAAGTTTGGTAGATACAATCCTACCATTTGTAGCGACTCTGCGAACAGGGCGCCCCGATGGCAAATGGCGTACAAGAATTCTCGACCTGTGCCCCCCTGCGGCGCGATCCGAGAAAGTCATAACATTTCATCACAAGCAAGGACGGAAGAGTATGGAAACACCGAGTGCCGGAAACGTAAAGTTCTTTAGCGGAGAATCAATCCCTCTCGAATTGCACCGCGTGCGCATGGTGCAGAAGCTGAACCTCTGGTCGATCGAGCATCGCCTGAAATCCATCCAGGAGGCGGGATTCAACTCCTTCCTGCTTTCCAGCAGGGATGTTTTCCTCGACATGCTCACCGACAGCGGTACCAACGCCATGAGCGACAAGCAGACCGCCTCGATGCTGGAAGCGGACGACTCCTACGCCGGCTCGCAGAGTTTCTGCCGCATGGAAGACAGCATCCGCGAGGTTTTCGGCAAGCAGCTGGTCCTTCCGGTCCACCAGGGCCGGGCCGCAGAGCACATTATTTCCCAGGTATTCATCAAGAAGGGGGATGTGGTTCCCATGAATTACCACTTCACCACTTCCAAGGCGCACATTGAGCTGGCCGGCGGCAAGGTCCTGGAAATCTTCACCGACGAGGCACTGAACATAGCCAGCAACTGTCCCTTCAAGGGCAATATCGACCTCCAGAAGCTGGAAAAAGTGATCGCCGATTACGGCGCCGACCGTGTAGCCTACATCCGCATGGAAGCCTCCACCAACCTCATCGGCGGGCAGCCCTTCTCCCTCGAGAACCTGAAGGAAGTACGCAAGCTGGCCAGCCGCCACAATATCATGATCGTCATGGACGCCAGCCTGATCGGGGAAAACGCCTATTTCATCAAGCGGCGCGAAGCGGGCTACCAGAACACCAGCATCAAGGAAATTCTCCTGGAAATGTGCGACCTGGCCGACATCGTTTACTTCTCCAGCCGCAAGGTCAGCTCGTCCCGGGGCGGGGGTATCATCATGAACCGCCGGGACCTCTTTGACCGGATGCGCGACCTGGTGCCCCTCTTTGAAGGCTTCCTGACCTATGGCGGCATGTCGGTGCGGGAAATCGAAGCCATGGCGGTCGGCCTGATGGAAACTCTGGACGAAAGCGTAATCAGCCAGTCGCCCTCCTTCGTGGAATACGCGGTGAACCAGCTGGCGGCGCGCGGCATCCCGGTCGTGACTCCCGCGGGGGCCCTGGGCTGCCACGTGGACGCCAAGGGATTTCTTTCTCACGTGCCCCAGGCGCAATACTCCGCCGGGGCACTGGTGGCCGCCTTCTATTTGGTTTCCGGCTGCCGCGGGATGGAGCGGGGCACCATTTCCACCGACCGCGACGAAAACGGCAACGACGTTCTGGCCGACATGGAGCTGATGCGCCTGGCCTTCCCGCGCCGGGTGTTCACCCTCTCCCAGGCCATGTTCGTGGTCGACCGCCTGACCTGGCTCTACAAGAACCGCGAGCTGGTCGGCGGCCTGCAGTTCAAGGAAGAGCCGAAGGTGCTGCGCTTCTTCATGGGCCGCCTGGAGCCGGTCAGCGATTGGCCGGTCCGCCTCATGCAGCGCTTCCGCGCCGAACTGGGCAGCGAATTCTGACCGTCCCGCTCTATAAGGATTCAGGACTTTTTGCCTGGTCACGCCATTGGGCTCCGAGGCAAAAAGTCCTGCTCCGCTGCAGGAGCCTCATGACGGCCTCTTTCTTCCTTCCTGCCCTTCCCTGCTTCCTGTGAAAATATAGTCTCACAGGAAGCAAGGAAGAGAAGCGAAAGCGCCTGTCACCAGGGGATGCATGGACTTATTGCCGGGCCATGCTTTTTAAAAAGTCTTTGTGTTAAAGTTTCCTTATGCCATAAATGAACACAAGAGGTTTCCACCGTGAGAGCGCTAGACAATATTCTGGACAACAAACCGTTTATCATTCTGGTCAGCCTTCCCCGAAATGACGTCGGGCTGGCCTGCGCCGCCTTCGATCAGGGGGTACATGGCATCAAGGTCCATACCAATGTGCTCCACCGGGCCAGCGGCAACCGCTTCGGGTCCTGGGACGAGGAGCGCCCGGTCATCGAGAAAATCCTCTCCTTTGCCAAAGGTCCCGTGGGCATTCTTCCGGGCGGGGAAACGACCATGACCCCCAGGGAAATGGAAGAAGCGGCCTCGATCGGAATCGATTTCTTCGACATTTACGACTTCCACATGCCCTGCTGGATGCTGGACCTGCCGATGGGCCGAATGGTTGCTGCCGGAAGCCAGTATTCGCTCCGTGACATACGCGCCCTGGATCACCTGGGAATGGATTACCTGGAAGCTTCCATCGTTTCCGGAGACTGCTACCGTCAGCCCCTGGTGGTGAAAGACCTGGAGGCCTATTCCATGGTTTGTGCCGCCACCAATCGGCCGGTGCTGGTCCCCAGCCAGAAAGCGTTGCAGCCTTCCGACCTGCCGATGCTATCCCGGATCGGGGTGCGCGGTGTCATTCTGGGAACCATCGCCATCGGGGATACCATGCAGGACTTCAGCCGCCGCCTTCCGGCTTTCATGAAAGCGGTACCTTGATCACGGCAGAAAAAGGAAACCTGCCGGCAATCCCTTTCTCGCCCAAAAGGATTCTGAAAAGGGCGGGTGATCTCTTCGGCCTTCTGGCCGCCAGAAAAGAAATTAACCTGGTAACCCTGCTGGATGACTCTGTACCCGAAGCGATGGTCGGGGATCCCGAGGTTTTCAAAGAGCTGTGCCATTCCGTTCTGGAGCTTGCGGTGCAATCCCTGGATTCGGGAAAGATAGCATGCTCCGCCGCTTCGCAGTCCTATCCGGACGGGAATGTGCTCCTGCTGGAAGTTCATGTCACGGGACACCTGTCCTGCGCGACCAGACAGGAATCCGCCCTGCCTGCCCTGGTTGAGCTGGCCGGAAAGATGGGTGGGATAGCCATGAGACAGGAAAAGTCCGACGGAGTGCAGGTATGGTCCGCTATCCTGCCATATCGGGATACCATCGAAGAGGGGCGCTCGGAAACAGTCGATCCTCTGCCCCTGCCGGTTTCCAGGACTCTGGACCTCGAGGAAGGGCTGCTCCGGGCCGGAGGCGACCGGGAGCTCTATTCCAGGCTGCTCCAAAATTATCTAACCGAATACGGCGACGCTCCTGCGTCGCTGATCAGGGAACTGGGCCCCGTCCGCCTGCAGGCTGCACAGCATTTAATCCATGGGATTAAGGGAATGGCAGGACAGCTGGGAGGCTGCGACCTGCGGGATGCATCCCGTGAACTGGAAAACGCCCTGCAGGAAGCGGAATCCCAGATACGAACTTCCCTGGAAGGACCGCTTCACCGCTTCCTCAAGCGCCACGAATCGTTCGGCGAAG
>CAINFC010000243.1 GCA_903847975.1 uncultured Acidobacteriota bacterium
CGGATTTACAACCTGGCGATGGAGCGGGCCCCCGCGGAGCGCGAGGATTACGTGCGCAAGGCCTGCGCCGGGGATGAGGCGCTGCGTGTGGAGGTCGAGGCTCTGCTGGCGGGGCAGTCCGGGGCGGATGGGTTCCTGGAAGCCCCGGCGGTCGAAGAAGCCGGCAAGGCGCTGGCCGAAAGCATGGGCGGCGACCTGGCCGGGCGGACCGTGCGCAACTACCACCTCCTGGAAAAGATCGGCGAGGGGGGCATGGGTGCCGTCTACCGCGCCCGCGACGAGCGGCTGAAGCGCGACGTGGCCGTCAAGGTGCTCCCGGCGCTCTGGCTGGCCGACCCGGAACGCAAAAAGCGATTCCTCCAGGAGGCCCGCGCCGCCTCGGCCCTGAACCACCCCAACATTGTCACCGTTTACGAGATCGCCTCCGATGACGGGATCGATTTCCTGGTCATGGAGTACGTCACCGGCCGTACGCTCGACGCACTCATCGGCAGCAAGGGGATGAAATTCGCGGAGTTGTTGAAGTTTGCCATCCCGATCGCCGATGCCCTGGCCGCGGCGCATGCCGCCGGGATCGTGCACCGCGACCTGAAGCCGGGCAACATCATGGTTGCTGCCGACGGGCGGGTCAAGGTGCTCGACTTCGGGCTGGCCAAGCGGCTGCAGCCTTTGGGAACAGGAAAAGAGGGAGGCACTACGGTTTCGCTGCTGCCGACCGAGGAGGGGCGCATCCTGGGCACTCCGGCCTACATGTCCCCGGAGCAGGCCGAAGGCAAGCCGACCGATGTCCGTTCGGATATCTTCTCCTTCGGCTGCATCCTCTACGAAATGGCCGCCGGCCGCCGGGCTTTCCAGGGCGACAGCCAGCTATCGACGCTGGCCGCCATCCTCAACCAGGAGCCTCCGCCGCTCGACAGCCGCCTGCCGGCGGGATTCGAAAAGCTGGTAGCCCGCTGTTTGCGCAAGGATCCGGCCCGCCGCGCTCAGGGAATGGGCGACCTCAAGATCGCTCTCGAGGAGTTGCGCGAGGAAATGGAGGCAGGAACACGGGGAAAAAGTGGAGCGGCCGCAAAGCAGCGCAGAACCGTGCAGTGGGCATTCATCATTCTGCTGGCGGCACTGGGTTCGATGGGTGGATACTTCTATTTCCGCCGGGACAGGGGCGAGGGCCCTGCCCTCCGCGTGGTTCCGCTGACCAGCTTTCCGGGGATGCAGGAGTCGCCTGACTTTTCACCGGACGGCAGCCGGGTGGCCTTCTGCTGGAACGGCGAAAAAGAAGACAATTTTGACATCTACATCAAGTCGGTCGGATCCGGCCCCGCGCGCCGCCTGACATCGAATCCCGACGGCGACTACTTTCCCAGGTGGTCCCCGGACGGCAACTGGATTGCCTTTGCGCGCCAGGACTGCACCTACCTTATTTCTCCGGAAGGAGGAGCGGAACGAAAACTGGCCGAGGGCTTTCCTCTTTCCTGGATGCCGGACGGTCAATTCCTGCTGGTCCGGCGTCTCTTCCAGGAAAAAGAGGAGTTTCATCTGATCGCCGTCGATTCCGGAGAAAAGGTCTCTTCCCTGACGCCTTCGGACTCCGGTTCCCAAAAGGATGTCGGGCCGAGGATCAGCCCGGACGGAAAAAGCCTGGCCTTTCTCCGTTATCCCAGGTTGGGGAGAGGCGCCGGCAATATTTACGACATTTACATTCTGCCCTTGGACAGGAATCAACAGGATGGAAATGTCTGGCGCCTCACCTACGACGACCGCCTGATCAAGGCCTTATGCTGGACGCCGGACAGCCGGGAGATTGTTTTTTCCAGCAACCGCAGCGGGCGCACCGGGCTTTGGAGAATTGCCGTTACGCCGGGGGCGGAAGCCAGGCGGATTCCAGGAACGGACGACGGGGAAGGGTTGGCGATCGCCGCAGGCCCGGCCGGCGGGCTGGTCTTTTCCCGCGCCTTGACCATCATCAGTATCTGGTGCCGGCCGATCGGAAGCGACGGGAATCCTCCCGCTGCCCAGAAGCGGATTATCGCCTCAACGGGCCACGAGATGAACCCGCAGTTTTCTCCGGACGGGAACCGGATCGTTTTCTCTTCTGACCGCTCCGGTTTCAGCGAACTGCTGGTCTGCAACCGCGACGGATCCGAACCGGTTTTCCTGACTTCGTTTAAAGGCAGCCGCATCGCGGGCGCCGCCCGCTGGTCGCCAGACGGCCGCTGGATTTACTTCGGATCCAACCGGTCTGGAAGCAACCAGATCTGGAAAATATCGCCGGCCGGGGAGAACCCGCGCCAGATCACACGCAACGGGGGCTGGGAAGGCATGGAGTCCCCGGACGGGAAAACGCTGTATTATACGAAGGCAGCCTGGCCGACGCAGGGGCTTTGGGCGGTGTCCCCGGATGGCGGGGAGGAATCGGAGATCCCACAGCTGACCGCCGTGGTGCAGGGCAACTGGGCGGTTGCCGATAGGGGCATCTTTTTCGTCGATTATTCCGAACCGGTTTCCAAGGAACCCAAACCGGTAAGGCTATTCGATTTTCGAACCAGCCGGGTGTTACCGGTGGGGGCTATCGATAAAATTGTTCGAAACCCGACCATTAGCTTTACGGTCAGTGCCGACGGCCGCCGCATGGCCTGGTGGCAGATCGAGCGCTACGAGTCCAACCTGATGCTGATAGAGAATTTCCGATAGGTTATGAAAGCGGAGCGCTGGCAGCGGATCGAACGGATTTACAACCTGGCGATGGAGCGGGCCCCCGCGGAGCGCGCCGGCTTTGTGCGCGAAGCCTGTGCCGGGGATGAGGCGCTGCGTGTGGAGGTCGAGGCTCTGCTGGCGGGGCAGTCCGGGGCGGATGGGTTCCTGGAAGCCCCGGCGGTCGAAGAAGCCGGCAAGGTGCTCGCCGAAAGCACGGGCGGCGACCTGGCCGGGCGGACCGTGCGCAACTACCGCCTCCTGGAAAAGATCGGCGAAGGAGGCATGGGTGCCGTCTACCGCGCCCGCGACGAGCGGCTGAAGCGCGACGTGGCCGTCAAGGTGCTCCCGGCGCTCTGGCTGGCCGACCCGGAACGCAAAAAGCGATTCCTCCAGGAGGCCCGTGCCGCCTCCGCCCTGAACCACCCCAACATTGTCACCGTCCATGAGATCGCCTCCGAAGAGGGGATCGACTTCCTGGTCATGGAATACGTTACCGGCCGGACGCTTGACGCGCTCATCGGAAGCAAGGGGATGAAG
>CAINFC010000244.1 GCA_903847975.1 uncultured Acidobacteriota bacterium
CACTCCCTGATAACCCGGCAAAAAGTCCCATGTATGGAGATTTCCGTTGGGGAAAGCCCTGAAAGGGCTTCGGATCGCAGCCCGGGGTTGGCGCGCTTCGCGCCAACCCCGGGTAAGGTTACCCGCAGGCGACAACCCTGCAATGGTTGCGCAAAATCCGGTCATGCCAATCGTTTGCGCAGCCCTTACAGGGCTGGGTTTCAAACCAATCCGCATACCCGGGGTAGCGCCTGCGGCGCAACCCCGGGCTGTGTACCGGAACCCCTTTGGGGTTCCTTTTTTTCGAATCTGTCACTCCCTGATAACCCGGCAAAAAGTCCCATGTCTGGAGATTTCCGTTGGGGAAAGCCCTGAAAGGGCTTCGGATCGCAGCCCGGGGTTGGCGCGCTTCGCGCCTACCCCGGGTAGGGTTACCCGCAGGCAACAACCCTGCAAGGGTTGCGCAAAATCCGGTCATGCCAATCGTTTGCGCAGCCCTTACAGGGCTTTCGCGAGAATTCTCGATTTCCTGCGCCTTCATCCGCAATGATAATCCCGCAAAAAGTCTTCTTTGTTTAGAGTTCAAGCTTCAGCTTGCGGGGTACAAGCTGAAACCTGCTTGCAGCGCGAAGTCTGAAGACTGTACTCAAAACGGATATCGTTTGGTAGATGGTTACGGATCCCACCGTATTTTTTCGAAGGGATCAACGAATTCGATGGCGAGCAAGAAAGAGGAGTTGGAAGCGGGACGGGCGGGACGACAGGAGCTACCTTTTGCTGGCGGCGGTTTCACGGAGCCAATGCTCGAAACGGGAAGCCATCTCTTTGGCCCGCTCCGGCTGCGCTGCGGAGAGGTCCGTGGTTTCCCCGAGATCCCGGCCCAGGTCGTAGAGCTGCCACGGTTCGGCATCGGCACGGCGCAGGATCTTGAACGACCCCTCGCGCATTCCGCGCCACTGCTCGTTTTTCCCCTGGTCCCACACCCAGTGCAAAGCCTTGTGCGGGGAAGGAGAGCGCCCGGAAAGGACTGAAGACATGTCTCGTCCGTCCAGCACCCGGTCCTCAGGCCGCGGGACGCCGGCGGCCGCCAGGAGGGTGGGCAGGACGTCCAGGCTGGAAAGCATTTCCCGGCAGACCGAGCTGGCAGGGATCCTCCCGGGCCAGCGGACGATCGCCGGAACGCGCACGCCGCCCTCGCACACGGTCACTCCGCCGGAGCGCAGCGGGCGGTTGGACTGCACTTCCAACCCGCGGCCGGGAAGCATGAAGGCGCCGTTGTCGGAAATCAGCAGCACCACCGTGTTCCGCTCCAGGCGCAGCGCCTCCAGGGTCTGCAGGACACGTCCCACGGCGTCGTCCAGGGCGGTGAGCACCGCGCGGAAGCGCTTCTGCGGATCCGCTTCGTCGGGCGGCAGTCCGTAAAGCTTCAGGTACCGCTCAGGCACCTGCCACTCCACTTTCTCCCCGGGCTCCACGTTTTGCGGGTAGACGTAGTGCACGGCATTGAAAGGAAGGTAGACGAACCAGGGATTGTCTTTGTGGCGGCTGATAAAATCGATGGCCGCATCGGCAAAAAGATCTGTCGAATAGGTGCCGCGCCGGTCGAGGACCTCCGTTCCCTGGCGCAGATCATTCTCGCCGTGATAGAGGTGCTTGAAGTAGTGGATGTTGCCCGAGCGATGGCCGAGGAATTCGTCGAAGCCGCGCTCGGTGGGCCTTCGGCCGGGGCTGAAGCCGATATTCCATTTGCCGAAGGCCCCGGTAGCGTATCCGCGCGGGCGAAGGTACTGGGGGATGATTTTTTCCGCCGCCGGCAGCCCCTCGGTGCCGCCCCCCTCCCCGGTGGAAAGCTGGTAGTTCAAGCCGTTGCGCACCGGGTGGCGGCCGGTCAGCAGCGCCCCGCGCGACGGGGAGCAGCTGGGCGAGGCGATATAAAAATCGGTGCAGCGCACTCCCTGACGCGCCAGGCGGTCGATCTGCGGCGTCCGGTTTTCCCGGTTGCCGTAGCAGCCGGGATCGCCGTAACCCAGGTTGTCGACAAAAATCAGCAGGAAATTCGGCGGGCGCGGCGGTTCCGCCCGGGCCGGCACCGCCAGGGCCCACAGAAAAAATACGGCCCGGAGCACGATGGCCGCCTTCCTCATTGCTTGGCCCTTCATGCACGCTCCGTGGGGAAAAAGAACAGGCAATTTCTCATGTTCAGAAATTCAACTTGAGCCCCAGCTGCAGCGTGCGGGCCGGCCCAACTCCGGTGACCTGCCCGAAGGTGCTGGAAGTGGCCGAGGAGGGCAAACTGGTGCCGATCCCGGTAAAGGAAACGTGGTTGAAAAAGTTGAACAGCTCCGCCCGGATCTGCAGGTTCATGCGCTCCTTGACCGGCAGGTTTTTAAAGAGCGAAATGTCCCAGTTGTTCATGCCCGGGCCGCGGATCACGCCGCGGGCCGAGTTGCCGAAGCGCCCGCTGGGCGGCGTGGAGAAAGAGAGCGTGGGATCGAACCAGAAGTTGCCGCTGACCGTGGCCCCGTTGGGCAGCCGGAAGCTTTGTACTTTCCGCGGATCCAAGTAGGAGACCGGGGCAATCTGGTCCGGCCGCGAGGAGGTGGCCCCGGTGCCGGTCAGGTCGGTGGCCAGGGCGAAGGAGGGAGTGAACGTCTGCCCGGAGGTCATATTGGTGATGCCCGAGACCTCCCATCCGCCGAAAGCCTTGCCGATCCAGTCTTTCCGGCCGCGGAAGAGCGGCAGATCCCAGATATAGTTGAAGACCAGCACGTGGGTGCGGTCGAAATCGGCCACGCTACGCTCGGCGCGGATGTTGTAATAATCCTGCACTCCGCCGCCCTGCTCGCCGTAGCCGTTGGTGATGGTCCGGCCCCAGGTGTAGGCCACGCCCAGTCCCAGCCCGCCTTTGAAGCGGCGCTGCAGCGAAGACTGCAGGGCGTTGTAGCCGGAGGATCCGCTGGTGGTCAGCCAGAGAATGCTGCCGAATCCGGGATAGGGGCGCAGGCTGTCGCGGGGAACCGAGGAGTTGCCCGGCTTGAGGCGCGTTCCCACCGGCAGCTGGTTGATGTCCAACCCCATGGTGATGAAGCGGGCCTGGGTTCCCTGGTAGCGCACCTCGGCCAGCAGCGCCTGCGGCAGCCGCTTCTGGAATCCGAAGCTGTAGCTGTAGAGCGTCGGAGTCCGGGTGTCGTTCCCCCAGCTGGTGGGCGCAGACGGCAGAACCGGCGAGCGCCCTCCGGTCATCCGGTCGATGTTGGCGTCATACAGGGTGACCCGGTTGAGGAAGGGAATCCCGTTGCCGGTCAGCACGGTGCTGCCGGAGCGGATGCGGTCGTAGGTGATGCTTCCCCCGCCGCGGATCGACCAGTCCCCTTTGCCGTTCGGATCCCAGGCGAAGGAGAAGCGCGGGGAGACATTCACCGCCGGCAGGGTGTAGGAGCCACGCGGAACGCCGCGGAACAGGCGGTTCCAGGCGGGATTGTCGGCCACGGCCACACGGCCCTTGGCTCGATCCGGCCAGCCGTCGCCGACCAGGGAAATGCCGTTGACGTAAAAGTTTTCGATGTAATCGCCGACGCCGGCCACCAGGGAGCCGTCGGCGTTGAATTTGGGCGCCTTGGCGGGGTCGAAGAAATTGGAGCGGAAGGATATCAGGTTGTTCAGGGCGCTGTAGACCGGCCCGGAGTGGATCAGCCGCACCCCGTATTCCAGCGAAAGGTTCGGCCGGATGCGCCAGGTGTCCTGGGCATAGCCCTCGATCTGCCAGAAGCGGGTGAAGATCACCGAGTCGGCGGTCGATTCGCTGTAGCTCTGGAAGTTGCCGAGCAGCACGTCGGCCAGCACATTGGTGCTCGATAGGGAAGAGGAGGTGGCGAAATTGAGGGCCCCGTTCTCCCGCGCCCCGCTCTGCAGGACGTTGGCATTGGCCCGGTAGCGCTCCAGCCATCCGCCGAATTTGAAGGCGTGGTTGCCGCGGATGAAATTGATGTCGTCGCGCAGCAGGAACAGGTGATGAAAGGTCTGCAGGTTGGCCCCGATGCCGTAGCCGGTGAATCCGGCTATGGATACGTCGGGTGCGGCTCCCAGCCGGGTTCCGGAAAAGAGCTCCGGATAACTGATTCCCAGCTTGTCGCGCTGGAAGTTGGCGGTCACGGCGTTGTTGTCGATCCGCGTCCCGGACCAGGAAAAGTTGACGGTGTGGACCAGGCGGGGGGTCAGCGTCTGGCTGAGGTTGGCCGAATAGATCAGCCCGTCGCGCGCGTAGTCGTTGCCGACGATGGCCAGGGAGCTGCCGTTGGAGGTGTCCGAAAGGTCATACTGATCGCGAATGGCGCGGACGAAGAGCTGGGTTCGGGCGGAGAGGTTGTAATCCACCCGGAAGATCTGCTGGTTTTGATCTCCGCGCGACAGCGTCTGGGTGACGTAGTTGAACCCCTGGCCGGCGATGTTGGGCAGCGGAAAAGGCGACAGCAGCCTGGGCCCGTTGCTGGACCAGAGGTTGGAAGGCAGGATGCGCGGGTTGGACGGATTCAGCGGCAGTTTGGTCGTCGGGTTGATCGGCACGCTGAGTCGGGAATTGGTGAAATCTCCTTTGCGCTCTTCCGCGGTGGGCACCGTTCCGGTGCGGGTGGTGGCGTTTCGTTTGGGGCTCCAGGATAGGGAGGTAAAGAAGAACAGCTTGGAGCGATCGGTATTGAATTTTCCGGGGATAAAAAACGGGCCGCCCAGCGTGAAGCCATAATTGTGGTAGCGCAGAATGGGTTTGGCGGTTCCCGAGCGGTTGCTGATCCAGTCGCTGGCGTCGAAGGCGTCGTTGCGAGCGAATTCGTAAAGTCCGCCGTGAAAGTCGCGGGTACCGCTCTTGGTGACCACGTTCACCATGGCCCCCTGGTTTTGTCCGTATTCGGCGGCGTAGGAGCTGGTGGTGATCTTTACCTCCTGGATGGCGTCCACGTTGGGGTTGACGTGCGGCGTGCCGTTGGAGCCCACGTTGAGGTTCCAGGCTCCGTCGACCATGAAGCCCGAAGTGTTGCCGCGCAGCCCGTTGATGTTCTGCTGATCGGTGGTCGTCTGGTTGAAGGAAGAGGAGTAGTTGACCGTGACCCCGGGCATGAGCGACAGCAGCTGCGTGTAGTTCCGGCCGTTGAGGGAGAGCTGGGAAACCTGGTTGTCGGTGATCACCGTGCCGGTTTCGCCGGAGGCGGTCTCCACGCGGTTGCTGAGCGCGGTGACCTCTACCACCTCGGAAGTGATTCCCGGCGTGAGGGAAGGATTAATGGTGATCTTGCTGTTGGCGCTGAGCTGGATCCCTCCCTCGGTGTATTTTTTGAAGCCCTGGAATTCCACGGAGACCTCGTACACCCCGGGCACCAGGTCGGGGAAGACGTAAAGCCCGCTGTCATTGGTCATCTGCTGCCTGGACATTCCCGTGTTCCTGTTCAGCGCCACCACCGGGGCTCCGACGACCACCGCCCCGCTGGAATCGAAGACGGTTCCGGAGATCTGCCCGGACAATACCTGGGCTGGAAGAGAGCCCGCGAAGAAAAGTAAAACCAGAATGCCGAAACCCAAAGTCCGAATCCGACCGTTGCCCATAGCGAATCCTCCTGACTGGAAAAGTGACTTCACCGATACTGCGATTTACCGAATTGCTAAATTGTAATGCGAATTCAAATTGACAACAATGGATGGTCCAATTAAAATTGCACGATGATTTCAGACAACACCATGCCTGCCCAATCTCCCAAGAACACCCACACGGAGAATGCCATGAAGGTTTTATTAGCTGTCCTGCTCGTATTGCTTTTCCTGCCTGGCCTTACAGTCTATGCCCAGACTCCGCCCCCGGACAACCTGGTTTCTCCCACGGTCAACGCCGACCGGACCGTCACCTTCCGGGTCCGCGCGCCCAAGGCCGCCCAGGTGGCCCTGTACGGCGACTGGATGCCGGTCGGAACCCAGCAGCCGATGACCCGCGATGCCGAAGGCGTCTGGAGCGTGACCGCCGGTCCGCTGGAAGCCACCGTCCACCTCTACTGGTTTATTCTCGACGGTCTGGCCATCGCCGATCCCATCAACCCGATCCTCAAACTCCGGCAGCGGACCTCGGCCAGCCTGGTGGAGGTGCCCTCACAGCCGGCCGCCGTCTGGGAAGTGAAGGACGTGCCCCATGGCAGCGTGGAAGTCAACTGGAGGAAATCGGCGGTGCTCGGCGGCAGCACGCGCCAGATCTGGGTTTACCTGCCGCCCGACTACGAGAAAAATACGGCCAGGCGCTACCCGATCCTCTACCTGCTGCACGGCAGCGGCGACACGGCAGCCGCCTGGACCACGGCGGGCAACGCCAATATCATTCTCGACAACCTGATCGCCGAGAAGAAGGCCCGGCCGATGATCATCGTCATGCCTCTGGGCCACGCCGTGCCCTTCGGTTCGCCGCCCGAGATCCAGGCCAAAAATACTCCGCTCATGGAAGAATACATGCTCCAGGAAGTGCTGCCCTGGGCGGAATCGAAATACCGGGTGATGGCCGGGAGGGACAACCACGCGATTGCCGGCCTTTCCATGGGAGGCGGGCAGACTATGAACATCGCTTTCGGCCATCTCGACCTTTTCAGCCAGGTCGGGGTGTTCAGTTCCGCGGTCGGGGCCGATTTCGAGAAGAAATACCAGGCCGTCCTGCAGAACGCCAGGGAGACCAACAGCAAGCTCAAGGTCTTCTGGATCGGCCTGGGTGACAAGGACAACATCTTCAGCGGGGAACGGGCCAAGTTTTATTTCGACATGCTGAAGAAATACGGCATCCAGCACAAGCTGCGGATGATTCCGAACGGAGCGCACACCTGGCCGGTCTGGCGGTTGTGCCTCAGCGAATTTGCCCCCCTGCTTTTTCCATAACCGGACCCGATAACCAGGAAAACCCAATAAAATAATGAAGAGCAAAAAGACTCACGCACCCCCGGTACCGCTTGCCGAAGAGGCCATTTACCGGAAAATCACCTGGCGGCTGATGCCGTACCTGTTCCTGTGCTACGTTCTGGCCTATGTGGACCGGGTCAACGTCGGATTCGCCAAGCTGCAGATGCAGCAGGACCTGGCGATGAGCGACTCGGTCTACGGAATGGGCGCCGGTATTTTCTTTGTCGGGTATTTCCTCTTCGAAGTGCCGGCCAACATGATTCTGCAGCGGATCGGGGCCCGGAGGTGGATCGGGCCGATCATGATCGCCTGGGGCGTGGTGAGCGCCTGCACCCTGTTCGTGCAGGGGGCGTTCAGCTACTATGTCCTGCGCTTCATTCTGGGGATCGTGGAATCCGGATTTTTCCCGGGCGTCATCCTGTACCTGACCTACTGGTACACGAGCAGGCACCGGGCGAAGATGGTGGCCCTCTTTATGAGCGCCGTGCCGGTTTCCGGAGTCATCGCCGGCCCCATCTCCGGATGGATTCTGGAACGGATGAAGGACGCCGGACACCTCTCCTCCTGGCAGTGGCTGTTTCTCATCGAGGGAATTCCTTCGCTGATCGTCGGCCTGATTACTCTCTACTACCTGACGGATCACCCTGGCAAAGCCGCCTGGCTGAGCGCCGAGGAAAAGAAGATCGTCCTGCAGCGTCTGGAGGAGGAGGAGCAGATGAAGAAATCCGCTTCCGGCGGAGGAAAGCATCGGCTCATCGACGCGTTCCGCAGCGTGCCGGTCTGGATGCTGAGCCTGGCCTATTTCGGGATGGCTGCCGGGAATTACGGAATCAGCTTCTGGCTGCCCCAGGTGATCAAGGAGACCATCACCCAGAATGCCATCACCATCGGGTGGATTTCGACGATTCCCTGGGCTGCCAGTATCGTGGTTATGATCGCCTTCGGACATCATTCCGATGCCACCGGCGAGCGAAGATGGCACCTGGCTCTGGCCGGGATGCTGGGCGCGACGGCTTTTGCCGCCAGCGCCATCCCGGGGATTTCCGGCGTGGCCGGGGTGGCCGCGCTGACGGTAGCCACGGTGGCCCTGATGTGCGAATTCGCTATTTTCTGGGCGCTGCCCACCGCCATTCTCAGCGGATCGGCGGCGGCCGCGGGAATCGCCTGGATCAACTCCATCGGCAACCTGGCCGGTTACGTGAGCCCGTCGGCCGTCGGCATCATCCGCGATCAGACCCACAGCATGGTTCCCGCTCTGCTGGCCCTGGCCGGCGCGCAGCTGATGACCGCGGTGATGGTGCTGGTCGTCACCCGCAAGCGCCCGGCCGGCGGGTCCATATAATAAAACTCAGCGGAAGCCGGGAGGATGGGTTCGGTTCTGCCGTCCCTTACGGGACTTTTGGGGCCGCGCCCGGGCGTGGCAGAGCACAACGGTACGGTATCCGATATTTCGTTCCGCGCGGCGCACACCCAGGTCCCGTCAGGGACGAAAGGGGGAAGCCCTGCAAGCGCCTGTGAGACGCAACCCCGGGTAGTGATCCGAAACCCCTGCAGGGTTCCGGAATTTTTACAGCTTCTTCCATCCGGAGGGCTTTGAAAAAACCTGCCCGGGGGCGGAACGACTTCCCTATGTGGCGCGCGGCAGCGAGGCGGCTCCGGGCGGCTCCAGCGTGGCGAGTCCCGCCAGGCGCGCGATCTGCCGGAGGTCTTCGATCCAGTCGCCGTATACCAGCACCAGGTGGTGCTCTACGCCGTGCTGCAGCATGGCATCCAGAAATGCGTCCATCGACGGTTCCACGCGGATTGTGGCCACGCTTCCCCGCGTTCCGTCCGGCGTGGGAATCACCTCCCCCCTCGCCAGAAACAGCTGAAAGCGCCCTTCCACCGGCCGCATCAGTTTGGCCAGGGTAATGGGCCCCGGCTTGAGGGCCAGTTCCAGAAGCGCCCCGGTGCCGGTACGCATGTGCCGGCGTATGTGGGCGCAGGACGGATGGGCAGCCAGCGAAAGTGCGGCGGAACCGCAATGGGCCATCTGCAGAGCGGCCGTTTCGCGGAGGTAGGCGGTGATTTCCAGCGTACAGGCTGCCTGGCCGGAGAGCTGCTGCAGGAGAAAGACCGTGACCAGGGAGGTCGGATCGGCCTCACAGGCGGAAGCGATCCCGCGATCGGCCATTTCCGTCAGGGTCAGGCAGATCGTTGTTTTGCGGCGGTCGCGGAGCTCCGGCCAGCAGCGCACCGAAAAGCCGTCCAGCCGGTGCTCGCGCAAGAGATCGCTCATCCCCAGGAAAAGCCGGTACTGTTCGGCCAGCGTCTCCAGCGGCACCTCGCAGCTTCCGGCCTGGCTCTGCAGCTTGCGGGCCAGCTCCAGCGCCTCTTCCTGCGAACTGGCTTCCGCAGCCTGAAGCAGCGTGTCCAGCTCGAAGCGCTGCACGTCGGCACCCAGGGCCTGCTGCAGGGCCGCATCGTCGCAGCTGGTGTCCAGCATGCCCGGGCAGGCGGCGCCGAAAATGCCGAATCGCGAACGGCTCAGCCGGCGCGCCACGGCAGCCAGGCGGGCCAGGCGGGCGGTGAACTGCAAAGTTTCCGGTGTTACCGCGTCGATCCGGTGCAGAAAAATGCGTCCGGCGCGCTGCAGGTTGCAGCCTGTCGAGGTGATCCCGGTCATGGGCGAGGGCATCGGGATGGAAAGATCAAAATAGGGCAGGGCCCAAAGCAGCAGCGGAATCTCCTTCAGTTCCTGGGCGATGGACAGCGTGACCTCCTCGGCGATCCAGGTGCAGAAAAAGAAGACCAGCAGGTCGACCTCCGCAGATTTGACTTCCTCCACGATGCAGGGGATATCGTCCCGGTTGCGGGCCAGCGCGGAAACCGCCACCTGGCATCCGGCAGCGCGCAGTCCCGCGGCGGCTTCCTCGCGGTGCCGGGCCACGGAAGGGAGGTTGTAAATGGGATGAACGCAGGTGATAAAACCGACTTTCATAATAACCCGACGGTTCTTCTTTTTTTTTCAGTCCGTCTCAGACCCCCAGCCGCAGCCTGCGGGCCAGCTCCCCGCCGGACTGGTTGGTGGTCACCCGGTGATTACGGAGCGGAACGATCCGCTCATGGATGGCATCCAGAACCCACTCCGGCTGCGGGAAAAACATCGCTTCCAGCTCGGCGGCCGGGGTAATCCAGTTGCGGCTCCCCAGCACCACCGGCGGGGCGTCGAGCCAGTCGAAGGCCATCTGGGTCAAGCTGGCGGCCACCCCCTGCATCACGCATCCCCTTTCCACGGCATCGCAGAGCAGCAGGACTTTTCCGGTTTTTTTTACCGATTCCACCAGCGGCTCGTAGTCGAGCGGGTTGGCGGCGCGGAGATCGATGATTTCCGCCGACAGGCCATATTGTTCCGCCAGAAGTTCGGCAGCACGGACCGCCACGTACAAGGCCGGGCCGAAGGTGATCAGGGTGATATCCTTGCCGGCACGCTTCCGGGAGGGCTCGCAGAGGGGAATTTCATAGTACCCCTCCGGTACGCCGCCTTCCACGAACATTTCGCCGTAATCGTAAATCTTCTGGCTTTCGAAAAAGACCACCGGGTCGGTTCCGGCCAGGGCGGTGTTCATCATTCCCTTGGCGTCATAGGGGGTCACCGGATAAACGACCTTGAGCCCGGGGATGTGCGCCACCAGGGCCGACCAGTCCTGGGAGTGCTGGGCGCCGTACTTGGCGCCCACGGAGATGCGCAGCACTACCGGCAGCTGCAGCTGGCCCGCCGACATGGCCTGCCACTTGGAAAGCTGGTTGAAGATCTCGTCGCCGGCCCGGCCCATGAAATCGGCGTACATCAGCTCGGCGACCGCCCGGCCGCCCTCCATGCCGTAGCCGACGGCCGCTCCGACGATGGCTGCTTCCGAAATGGGCGAGTTGAACAGGCGGTGATAGGGGAGGGCCTCGGTCAGCCCGCGGTAGACGGCGAAAGCGCCGCCCCAGTCGCGGTTTTCCTCCCCGAAGGCCACCAGGGTCGGGTCAATGCGGAAGCGGTGCAGCAGCGCCTCGAAAATCGCGTCGCGAACGTTGTAGGCCTTCAGTCGGGAAACCGGCTTGCCGTCCTGCAGCGGGGTGCGTACCTTGCCCTGAATTTGCCGGACGCGGGAATTTTCCGCCGGATCCTGCAGCAGCTCCGGCTCCCGCTCCAGGTAGCGCTCCACCCGCCCGTTGGAAAACATCATTTCTCCTACCAGCGGGGACCCGATGGAGATGCGCGGAGCGCAATCGAAATCCACCGCTTTGCGGAACATGGCAAAAACCCCGTTTTCGGTGCGCTCCCGGGCTCGTTCGAGGTCGGCCTCCGGGAGAGCCCCGCCCTCGATCATCCGGCGGCGGTAAGCGGACAGGGAATCGGCTTCCTGCCAGCCCTCGATCTCCTCCTGGGAGCGGTAGCTGGAGGCGTCGGAGGGGGAGTGTCCGCTGATGCGGTAGGTGATGGTATCGAGCAGCACCGGGCCCCGGCCCGCGGCCAGCAGCGGGATTTTGCGCCGGAAGGCGTCGATGACCGCCAGCGGGTCGTAGCCGTTGATGCGCTCGGCATGCATCTGCTCGGGATTGACGCCGGCGCCGATGCGGGCAATGAACCGGCAGCCCATGGTTTCGCCCAGCGGCTGTCCGCCCATGCCGTAGTGGTTGTTCATGCAGTGGAAAAGAATCGGCAGCCCGCCGCCCAAAGCCGGATCCCACAGGTTCCGGTACTGGTCCATGCCGGCGAAAGTGATTCCCTCCCAGACCGGCCCGCAGCCGAAGCTGGCGTCGCCGATGTTGCAGACCACAATTCCGGGCTGGCGGTTGACCCGTTTGAACAGGGCGGCGCCCGGGGCGATGGATCCCGACCCGCCCACGATGGCATTGTTCGGATAGATGCCGAAGGGGGTGAAAAAGGCGTGCATCGAGCCGCCCAGGCCGCGGTTGAAGCCGGTCTCCCGGGCGAAGATTTCGGAGTAGGCGCCGAAGAGCATAAAGCTCCAGGCCAGCTCCTTCACCGTGCCGGAGTGCTCCTTTTCCAGCGGGCGGAGGATGGCGCCTCCGAGGTAGCTTTCCATGATCCGCATCAGGGCGCCCTCCTCCAGGCAGCGGATGGCGGAGAAGCCCTTGGCCAGGATTTCGCCGTGGGAGCGGTGCGAGCCGTAGATATGGTCTTCAGGCCGCAGCAGAAAGGCCATGCCGACTGCCGAGGCTTCCTGTCCGATGGATAGGTGGGCCGGCCCCAGGTGGTCGTACTGAACGCCCTGAAAGGTGCGCTTGATCTTGATTTCGTTCAGGATGGTTTCAAAGTGGCGGATGGCCACCATGTCCTCCCAGATGGCCAGGAACTCCTCCCTGGAAAAGACCGCCCGCTCCTCCTCCATGGTCCTGGCATAGGAATTCACTTCAATGTCGGTGAGCGGAATCCGGCCGGGCTGCAGCAGGACGTCCGGGTCAAGCAGGATCGATTTGGGCATAGCGGGTCAGCGGCTCCTTAGGCGATTTCCAATAAAGCAAGTTTCAGCGCTTCGGATACGGTCGGGTGAGGGAAGACCACCTTTTCCACATCCGCGATGCGCATTTCCATTTCCATCATCTGGGCGGCGGCGACGATGAATTCGCTGGACAGGTCGCCGAGCATATGCACGCCGAGAATTTCTCCATACCGGGCGCCGGCCAGCACTTTCACGACGCCGCTGCCTCCCTCGTTTTCCACCAGGAATCGGCCGGCGACGGCCATGGGGACCAGAGCTTTTTTGTACTCCTTGCCCTGGGCCTTCAGTTCCTCTTCGGTCCAGCCGACGCAGGCCACCTCGGGATGGGTGTAAATGACCGACGGGATGGCCTCATAGCGGATCCGGTCGCGGCGCCCGGCCATTTCGTTCACCGCCACCAGCCCTTCGCGCGTGGCGGCATGCGCCAGCTGCCTCCGGCCGGTGACGTCGCCGCAGGCCCACACGCCGGGCAGGCTGGTGCGGCCGCGCTCGTCGACTTTGATTCCTTTGCGGTCCAGGTCGATTCCCAGCTCCTCCAGGCCCAGATCCTGAACCACCGGCACCCGGCCGGTGGCGTTGACGATACACTCGGCTTCCGTTTCGAAGGCCGCCCCCTGGTCGTCCAGGCAGGAAATACGGTTTCCCTCGATCCGTGTGACTTTACAGGAGGTCTTCAGCGTAACTCCGCTCTTTTTGAAGGCCTGCTGCAAACGGCTGGAGATGTCGGCGTCGGACCCCGAAGCGATCCGGGGCAGCATTTCGAGCACGGTAACCGCGGCGCCGGCCGCGAAGAAAAAGCCGGCCAGCTCCAGGCCGATATAGCCTCCGCCGATCACCGCCACGCGGGCGGGCACTTCCGTGAGATTCAGAACGGCGGTGGAGTCGAGGACGCTTGGGGAATCGATCCCGGGGATGGGCGGCACGGCCGGCCGGGCGCCGGTGGCGATCAGGATATTCCTGGCCTCCAGGCGGCGGTCGCCGACTTGCACCAAGCCGGCCGACTGCAGCCGGGCCGCAGCGCGGACCACTTCCACCCGGTTCTTTTTCAAAAGGGCTTCCACCCCCCGGGTCAGCGTGGATACGACCTTGTTTTTGCGCTGAACCACCGCGGCCTGGTTCCACTTGGCCCCGGCAATCTCGACTCCATAGGCCGCGGCGCTCCGGCACTCGGAAAAAAGCCGGGCGGATTTGAGAAAGGTTTTGGTCGGGATGCAGCCGACATTGAGGCAGGTGCCGCCGATAAATTCTTTTTCCGCCAGCAGGGTCTTCATTCCCAGCCGGCCGGCGTGGGCCGCGGCTTCATAGCCGCCGGGGCCGGCTCCGATGACAATCAGATCGTACATAACTTCTCCTTGGATAGCCCGTCCGAATCACGGCACCCGGGCATTCCGCGTTCAACGCGGAAAAGGGGCCAGCGATTCGATGGCCTCGATTTTCTCGCGCACCGTTTTCAGGAACCGGGCGCCGGGGGCGCCGTCGATGACCTGGTGATCGCAGGTCAGCGACAGCCCGATGTGCTCCACAAACTCCACCCCTCCGTCCTTGCCGCGCACCGGCTTGAGACCGATGGCGTTGACGCCGAGGATGGCTACCTGCGGCGGATTGAGGATCGGGGTGAAGGACTCGATGCCGAAGACGCCCAGGTTGGTGACGGTGAACGTTCCCCCGCCGAGGTCCTCCCGGGCGATGCTGCCCTCGGAGGCCTGTCGGGCCAGCGTTTTGATTTTCCTGGCCAGTTCGGCGATTTCCAGGCGACGGCAGTTCCTGACCACCGGGACCACCAGGCCCCGCGGCGTATCGCAGGCAAACCCGATGTGAATCTCCTCCGTTCGGTAAATCCGCCCGTCGAGGAACTCCACGTTCAGCTCCGGAACCTGCTCCAGGGCCCGCACCGCGCAGAAAAGGACCATCTCGTTGATATTGATGTCCGGCCAGCTCTGCGCCAGGTGGCCGGCTTTGATACGGGAGCGCAGGGCCAGCAGTCCGACCGCCGAAGCGGAGGCATTCATGGTGTACTGCGCCGTGGAGGAGAGCGACTCCCGCATCCGCCGGGCGATTCGCTCCCGCATGGTCGAAATCTTCGCGGCCGGCGGGCGCAGGTCCGATGACCGGATCAGGCCCGCGGCCTCGGAGGGTTCCTCCCGGATCTGGAAGCCATCGTCGAGAAGCGCTTTAGCCAGAGGAGAAGGGCGCGGCGAGCGGTGGTACCGCTCGAGCAGGTCGCTTTCCAGGATCCGGCCTCCGGCTCCGCTGCCGGTGATGGCCTCCGGGTAAAAATGACGCTCCCGGGCAAAACGCCTGGCCCGCGGGCTGAGCGAAGGTCGATCCGGAGAAGCGGCTGCTGCGGCCGGCGCCGCGGCAGCCTGTGGCGGAGGAGGCTCCGCGGTTGTCCGGCTGTCGGACGAAGGAGCCGGCCCAGGGGGCGGATCGCCCGCTTGCGGACGGAACAGCTCGAAGGGTTCGCCGGGATGGCCCAGCACGCAGACATTGGCAAAAACCGGGACGGCGTCGCCGCTCTGGAAAAAAGTGGCCAGCAGCGTGCCGGAAGCCGGCGCTTTCAGCTCGAAGACCGCCTTGTCGGTCTCGATTTCGGCGATGATCTCGCCTTCCGAAACCGGTTCTCCGACCTGCTTCCGCCACTTAGCCAGCAGGCACTCCTCGACCGTGTTGCCGAGTTTCGGCATTTCAATGGGAATAGCCATTCCGACTCTCCGTTTTATGGTGCCGAGGCTGCCTCAGCGCATGCCTTCCAGCAGCTTCCATCCCGCCTCGACAAACTGGCAGAGGGTGCGCTGCGATACGCCGTAGGAGATGAAATCCTGCGGGGCCATTCCGTCCGGCTCGTACGCTTTCCGGAATTCCGGCATGGCCGCCAGCCGCTCGAGGACCTCCGCGGGGATTTCCTTTTCGATCCGTTCCTCGCGGGGGTGATCGCGATGCACGAACCACTCCTGGGGAGCCGGGGCGATGGACATGATCAGGTCCGCTCCGGCCAGCTCGGTGAGGTGGTAATCGCCGCGCAGGGCGGCCACCAGCAGCACCGCTTCGTAGCCGCGCTCCCGGTAGATCCGGTAGGCCCGCTTGGTCACCGCCAGCCCGGACTGGCGGATATCCGCCTCGCTGACCGCGACGCCGTTGTCCTGGGCCACCTCACGAAGGTAGTCGTCCGTGCGGCCGATCATGATCACCGCGAAGCATTTTCCCGGTTCGATGCCGCGGGCCAGGGCGCGCTGCCGGCCGGAGCGGCAGCGCTCGGCTATGGCTATGGCTTGCGGCACGGTAAAGCTCACCGTGGCGGTGGCGGTGATTCCCTCGGCGATGCATTCCTCCAGGACGTCGAGGCCGGCCGCAGCGGCGGGGAGCTTGACGGCAATGTTGGGCGCCCAGGTCCGGTAGCGTCGGGCCATGGCCAGCATCGCTTCCCGGTCCCCGGCGCGCGACGGATTGACCTGTCCGCACACAAAGCCGGAGCGGCCGCCGCTCTGCTCGTAGATCGGGCGGTACATGGCCGCGGCCCGGGTAACCACGATTTTCATCAGCTCCTCGGCTTTTTCTTCCGCGCCGAGGTTGCGGGCCAGGACGGCTTCGGCTTCCGCGGACCAGAGGGCACGGTTTTTAGACATGGCCAGGGCGGAGAGGAAGGGGTTGGTGGTAACCCCGGTTGCGCCCCGATCCAGACCCAGCTGCAGCTCCGCCGGATCGGCGGAATCGTGCCACCAGCTGGTCCGGGTGTTTTCGATCACCCAGTTCAGATAGGTACTCATAAGTTTGGGTCGATCCTTATTGATTTACAGGTTGAGATTCTGTTTGGCGTAGGCGATGCACTGCCGGTTGTATTCGTCTTCCAGCTGGATGACCGCTTCCATGCTCAGGCCGGCGGTTTTGGGCAGCGGCTTTTTGGGCTTGTTCTGCCGGACCAGCGCCAGGACCTTGGCCAGGTCCTTTCCGGAAAGCGGGCTGACCGCATCGTCGAAGGTGGCCCAGTACTTGCCGGTGAAAACCGGAATCTTCAGCGGATCGCGGGTGATCATTTCCAGGTCGAAAATCATGTTGGGGTCCTTCTGCCGCAGCAGCTGCACCATCTGCTTTAGGTCCAGGAAGCCCTCGCCCATGGGCACTTCCGATAGCAGGAATCCGTCGGCATATTCCTCGACTGCCATGTCTTTGATATGGGCGAACACCGTGTACGGCAGCAGCGTGCGCAGTGTGTCCATGGGGTCTTCGCAGAGCGACAGGTTGTTGCCGAAATCGAAGCAGACGCCGACCCACTCGCTGCCGAGCTGCTTGAGCCAGGCGGCCTGTTCGCCGGAGCGGTATCCCTTGTGATTTTCCACGCCCAGCTTGATTTTCTGGCGGCGCAGGACCGGCTCGGCCAGGGCGATCGACTTCTTGATCCCTTCAAACATCTGCCGCCAGGGCTCCAGGGCGTCGAAGTCCTCGTAGCGTCGGCCGGTGAGGGCCACATGCAGGCAGGCAGCCCCGGCTTCCTTGAACGACTTGACGGCGTTCTCGAAGGCGGCGACATCCGATTCCTGCTTGGGCAGCCGCGGATCGCAGATGAGATGCATGCCGTAGCTTTCGATCCGCTGCCGGAATTTCCTGATTTCCTCGGGATCCATGGAGGGCGGGTTGGTCTGCACTCCGGCCAGGCCGATTTTGCGGCAGTGCTCCACGATATCGAAGGCCGGCCCGCCGCTGCGTGCCGGGCGAACGCGAGAGACGAAGGCCGTGGGAGCGCCGCCCATTTTAGGGGCCTCGGCGCCCGCGGAAAATGCCGTAGACCAGGCCGGAACAGCGCCGGCCATTGCCAGAACCTCTCTCCTTGATAGCATAACGTATTCCTTTCTTAGTAAAGATGTCCGTATGAGATCTGAAAAAATAATGGATTATTGGAAAAATGGCAAGTAATAAAGAGTAAGGGCGCCCGGCGGGCGCCCTGGGAGAGTTATGTCGAAGAACGGAATTCAGCTTTGATTCTGCCCGACGGGCGGGGGCGCCCGCCGGGCACCCCCGCCATAGGTCCGTTTTTCAATCGGTCAGAAGATGTACTTCAGAGCAAACTGCAACTGGCGCATCGAGGTAGCCGTGCTGCGGATCTGTCCGAAGGTAGCGGCCGGCGTCTGTGTGCTGCTCCCCCATACCAATGTAGGATTGCCAAGAACCGGATGATTGGGGAAGTTGAAGGCCTCGAAGCGGAACTGCAGCTTCTGCTCCTCGTGGATGGTGAAGTTCTTGATCGCCGAAAAATCCCAGCTGAACTGCGAGGGCCCGACCAGAGCATTCCGCGCCAGGTTGCCGAACTCTCCGGCATTGGTGTTGCGGAAGGCCTTGATGTTGAACCACTGATCGGGGCTGCGCTGCCCCTTGCCCAGGTAGGGATCGCCGCCGACGTAGACCAGGCGGTTCTCGCCGAAGAGGCCCTGTCCGGTTCCGTCCCAGCCGGTGGTCAGGTTGAGAGGCCGCCCGCTCTGGGCGGTGACGATCGAACCGACCTGCCAGCCGCCGATGATCTGGTTGACCACCGCGCCGCCCGGTCCTCCCAGGTTGTTGGCCAGCTTCTTGCCCTTTCCGAAAGGCAGCTCGTACATCACGGAGGCCACGAAGCGGTGCGGGGTGTTGTAGGCCGAGTAGCTGTATTCGCAGCGCAGACAGAGGCTGTTTACGGGGTAGATATCGGTGCTGTTGCCGCGGATGGCGCTGACCGTATCCAGCCCCTTGGACCAGGTGTAGCTGACCAGGCTGGTGAATCCGGTCGCAAAGCGCTGGGTCAGCTTGATGCCCAGGCCATTGTAGCTTCCGAAACCGTTGCCCTGCACCACCTGGAGCCAGGAGAATTCCGGAAAGGCACGGCGGGTGGCGATGGTGGTGGTTCCCGGTACCGCCGGATTCATGTTCTGCAGGCCCTGCAGCTTTTTGTGCAGCGCGCCGCTGTAGCCGACTTCCAGCGCGGTGCTCTTGCCCAGGGTTCGCTGAACATTGAACAGGTACATGTAGGAGTAGCTGGTGCCGACATCCGGCGATACGCCCCAGAGGGAGGGAGTGGAGAGCTGGGTGGGCTTGGAGACTCCGCCCAGGAAGTTCTGGTAGTTGTAGGGAATGGTAACGGACTGGGTCAGGGCCGTTTTTCCGGCGATGCCGCGGACCAGGTCGAAGCGGGAGTTGGCGCTTTCCGCGGAGTAGAAAATGCCGACGCCGGAGCGGAAGGACCATTCCGCCGAAGGGCTGTAGGCGATCCCGATGCGCGGCGCCCAGTTGTTCCAGTCGTTGTTGATCATCCGGTCGCCCATCCGTCCGTCGCGGGCGGTCTTGACGCCGACATAGCGGAAATCCTTGCCGTCGTAAAAGTCGCCGTTGCCGGTGCGGATGAAGGTGGGATGCAGGTTCATATCGGCCACCGGCCCGGTGACCGGGTTGGGAAGGTAGGGGACATAGAGGTTGACCAGGTTGCTCAGCTCATCGCGGAAGGGCTGGAAAAACTCATAGCGCAGTCCCAGGTTTACCGTCAGCTTGGGGGTGATGCGCCAGGTGTCGTCCACGTAAGCCGCGAAGTTGCTGTTGCGGAAGTTGGAGGCCGCCAGGTTCAGCGAGACGTCGATGCGGTACATGTTTCCAAGCAGGAAGTCCGCGGCGGAAAAACCGCCGACGTTGGTGGCGCTGCCGCTGCTGCTCAAAGTCTGGGACCGGCTGTAGGAGCCGTCGTAGCCGAACACCGGCCGGCCGAACTCGTTGCCGATCTGGTCATAGATGTCGTAGCGGTATTCGCCGCCCATCTTGATGGAGTGCTTCCCCTTGATCCAGGAGAAGTTTTCCATGACCTGGAAGATCTTGTCCTGGATGCGGAAGGGGCCGTTGGTTCCGTTGCCGATGGAACCCTGCATGCCGATCATGTCGCGCATGGTGGGAATCCCCCAGGTGTCGGGATCGGGGTACTTCATGGGAATGCCGACGTCTTCCACCACGTTCTTGATCCCGCCTAGCTCCTGGCCGATGATGTTCTTGAACTGGTTCAGGCCGAAGCGCAGTTCGTTGACCTTGTTATTGGAGAGCACCCGGGTATTGGAGACCATCCACTGCTTGGCCACGGAATCGAGAATCGTTCCGGACTGCCGGATCCCGGGAGTCACCGTGGATTCGCTGGTCCAGCTGAAACGGCCGGCCCACTGGGAGCTGGTGCTTTCGTTGAAATCCACCCGCTGGGTGAACTGGTTCTTGTCGATGGTGTTTTTGAGCGGGGTTTCATAGTTGATCTTGCCCCAGGCCACGTTGGAAATATTCGGGACCGCCCAGTATTCCAGCAGCTTCACGGAAACCGGGTCGAAGCGCGAAGTGGGGATTTTGTTGCCCGCGAACGGCTGGCGGACCACCAGCTTGTTCCCTCGCGAATCGACCGGGCAGGCCGGCTGGGTGCCGGTGCCGCAGACCGTCAGCGGATCATAGATCGGAATCATGTTGCCGGCGGTGTCCACCAGGCCGCTGAAATCGCCGCCGCGCATGGCATTGGTCGGAAATACTCCGGTCGCCTGATTCGTCTGGCGCTGCTTGAATCCCTCGAAGTTGGACATGAAGAACAGGCGGTCCTTGCCGTTGAGGATCTTGGGGATCCAGACCGGGCCGCCGGCCGTGAACCCGTACTGGTTCCAGCGGAAGGGGGCCTTGGATGGCTTGGTTCCCAGGAAGTCGTAGGGCTTGGCGTCAAACTGGCTGTTGCGCATGAATTCGTAGACCGAGCCGTGGAAGGCGTTGGTGCCCGACTTGGTGGATACGTTGATCTGGCCGGCGCCGCGCCCGAACTCCGCGGAGTAGATGCCGGTCTGCACCTTGAACTCCTGCAGGGCGTCGACGGAGGGCAGCAGGATATACAGGTTGAAGTTGATGTCGGTGTTTTCAATCCCGTCCAGCGTGTAGTGGTTCCAGGTGCCGCGGATACCGGATACGGAAATGTTCTGGCTGGCGCGATGGCCGCCCTGCCGCCCGTCCGCCTGACCCGGCGTGCTGAAGCCGTAGCTGACGTTGGGGCTCAGCGCCACCAGCTGCAGAAAGTTGCGGCCGTTCAGGGGCAGATCGACGATCCGCTTGTTTTCGATTACCGTGCCCACGGTGGCATCGGAAGTGGAGAGCAGCGGTGCGGCGCTGGTCACCTCCACGGTGTCGGTGCGCTGCCCGAGCTGCATGGCAAAGTCGATCCGCGCCGACTGCTGCACCTGCAGCTCGATGTTGTTGCGGACCACGGTCTGGAACCCGGTCATTTCCACCTTGACCGAGTAGGTTCCGGGAACCAGGTTCGGGAAGGTGTAAATGCCGGCTTCGTTGGTAGTGGTGATGCGGGCTGCGTTGGTGCCCATGTTTGTTGCGGTTACGGTGGCCCCCGGGATAATCGCCCCGGTCTGGTCTTTGGCTACGCCGGCAATTTCGCCGAAGGTTTGGGCCAGGGCGGTTCCCGCCAGGCCGTACAAGAAAAACAGAACGAAAAGTCCCACGATCGGGACCCGATGCATAAAGCTCTTATTCATTAATTTACTCCTGAAATTCATGGGTTCGAAACAAATCCGGGCCGGAAAGAATCGGTGGACTATGCTTTTCCGAGGGCGCTCTTCAGCGCGGCATCCCACGGGGCGCGATACGGCTTGGTGCACATGGCGGCGGCTTCCTTGTCGCCGATCACCTGCTCCTTATCCGGATCCCAGCGGATCTGCCGGCCGCCAAGGCGCAGGGAGAGATTGGCCAGGTTGCAGCAGACCGCCACCCGGTGTCCTTCCTCGATCCCGCACAGCGGCTGCTGCCGGCTGCGGATGCAGTCGATCCAGTTGCGCTCGTTCATGGCCATGGTGTCTTCTCCCCCGGTGCCGTAGCGGGCGTCGGATTCCACGCCGCCCTTGGAGGCCTGAATCCAGGGTGTCGGCTGGGTGTCGGTGTACACCGGGCCGCCGACCGGATGGCCGGAAAATTTGGGGATATCGTTGACCGGGTCGATTTTGTTTTCGGGGACGACCTGGTAGCCGCCGGCCAGAATCATGGTTCCCTTGGTGCCGAAGTAGGCCTGGCCGCGGGAGGCGGCATCGCCGCGCATGGCGTTGGCTTCGCGGATGGCGTAATTCATAATCCAGCCGCCCGGGAAGGTCCAGATGGCATCCTGCGTGTCCGGCACCTCCCCGTCGTCCTCCATGGCCAGTCGTCCGCCCATGGACACCACCGAGGTCGGCCCCTTGGCCTTCATTATATAAAGGACCTGGTCGATGGTGTGTGCGCCAAGGTTGGTCATCTGGCCTCCGGAGTAGTCCCAGAACCATCGGAAGTGGTACAGGGCCCGGTGGGCGGTATAGGGCTTTTTCTCCGCCGGGCCAAGCCACAGGTCGTAGTCGAGATCGGCGGGAGGCTGTGCGACCGGCGTTTTGCCGAATCCCGGGTATATGTTCCGGTAGGAGGCGATTCGGATGGAGTGGATTTTGCCGAGGACGCCGCTTTCCACGACCTTCCTGGCCTCGCCCACCCCTTTGCCGTGGCGCCGCTGGGTGCCGACCACCACAATTCGGTTGTACTTTTGGGCGGCCTGCACCATCCATTTTCCTTCGTCGATGAAGATTGTCAATGGCTTTTCGACATATACATCCTTGCCTGCCTGGCAGGCCATGATGGTCATCAGGGCGTGCCAGTGGTCCGGGGTGGCCACCAGGATGCCCTGGATATCCTTGTTGTCATACATTTTGCGGAAGTCGCTATAGCCTTTAGCGGCCGGATTTCCGATCAGCGCCAGGCCTTCTTCCACGCGGGGCTTGTAGACATCGCAAAGCCCGACCAGGTTGACGTCTTCAAATTTTTTCAGATCGACGATGTGCTGCTTGCCGATCAGGCCGTAGCCGATCACACCGATATTGACCCGCTCATTGGCGCCAAGCACCCGCGAGTAGGAGGCGGCGGTCATGGCGGCCGCGCCGACTTCACGTAGAAAGATCCGCCGCGGAGTTTTCCTTTCCGGGGTAGATCCTGAAGGAGGGTTATATGAATCCTGCATGACGTTTACCTTTCCTGTCTTAAGAAATTAAAAAAATCATAAAGCACGCCGGTTCATCATCAGGTCCTTGGCACTGCGGCTGGCTGGGCCCGGAGTGCCCGAAGCGAAGCGCGTTCCTGCGCGAATATCGCCTGGACCCCAGAATGATGCAGGCATTGTACTGTGCCCGATGGGCAATATCAAGGCGGAGGATGGAAAGTTTTTCCCGAGGAGAAAAGCCGACGGATTGGTGGGAATCAAGTGGTTGTAGGGGCGCCTGGCAGGCGCCCTGGGAGAGCCAGCGGATGGATGAAAGCTACCTTCAGAATGTTCGTTGATCCGCCGGGGCGCGCGCCGCACGCCCCGGCGGATTTCCCATTCATTTCGGGCAACCGTGCTGTGAATTCTATTGTTCCCCAGGAGTCGGGAGGATCAGCGGGGAAGATGCTGCGGCCCGAAAATTCCTTTCTTGTTCCGGAACAATTATGGCGGCCTGGCTATTTGTTATTTCCTCGTTTCATGGGTATGATCCTTAGGTTCATTGCCGGGCCGGCCCGAGCCGGAAAAGAACGAATGACCTGGAAGCGGCTTCGAATGATGAGGAGCCCGGAGCCCGACAAACATCACGTACCACGGAGGAGCCATTTTGAAACGAAGGGATTTTTTAAAAAACACAGGTTCCGGGGTTGCCGCCTTTTCTGCAACCTCAATGCAAAAAGTAATCGGAGCCAACGACCGGTTGCGGATCGGCTTGATCGGCTGCGGCGGACGCGGCAGCTTAGACGCCCGGTTGATGCGCGGCACTGCCGAGGACATCCAGGCGGTGGCACCCGAATGCTTCCATGACGGCCAATTGGATCCCCGTCTGGCGGCACCGCGCAACCTGGACATCGCGGCGCTTTGCGACGTGTATGCCGCCCGGATCGAGGCCGCCAAGAGATGGGCCCCGGAGGCCAGGACGTACAGCGATTTCAGGAAGCTGCTGGATAGTAAGGAAATCGATGCGGTGATTATTGCCACACCGGATCCCTGGCATGCGCCGATGGCCATTCTGGCCTGCGATGCCGGCAAGGATGTTTACCTGGAAAAGCCGGTGTTCTATCGCATCGGCGAAGGCAAAGCCATGATCGATGCGGTCCGCCGCAACAAGCGCATTGTCCAGATCGGTACGCAACACCGTTCCGCGGAGCATATCGCCGAAGCGGCCAGGATGGTCCAGGGCGGCAGGATCGGAGAAGTCCGATTCGTTCGCGTCTGGAACTACATGAGCATCGCCTGGGGGAACGCCCCTCTCCCGGACAGCGAACCGCCCGCTGATTTGAACTGGGATGCCTGGCTGGGGCCCAGCCCGAAGGTGCCCTTCAACCGGAATCGTTTGAATTACCGGTCCTTTATGGATTACACCAACGGCATCATCAGCGATTACGGCAACCATCGTTTCGATTCCGTTCACCAGATCATGGGGGACGAAATCCCGCTCACGGTGGCCTCTTCGGCGCTGCGCTTCAACCAGAAGCTGGCGGGCGATATCTACGACATGCAAACCGCCACCTACGAGTACAGGAACTTCCTTCTCAGTTACGAGGCCTGCAATTACAACGGGCATGGATTGGGCGGCCGAACAGCGGGCATGCGCTATTATGGGATGCGCGGTCCGGAAGATCGTCCGCACGGCATGGCCTTCTACGGCACCGAGGCCGCCTTGTTCGTGGATCGTATCGGGATGGAGCTTTACCCGGAACCCAAGCCTCCCGCGCCGGGAAGCGGGCGAAGGGGATTTGCCTGGGAGCCCCGGATGGAGAAGTTCAAGATGAACGAGGACGAACCGACTCCCATGCACACCCTGCATTTCGCCGAATGTGTACGTGCCCGAAAGGATCCCTTTCCGAACATCGAAACCGGAATCCGCGCCACTACGGTCGCCTGCCTCGGCAACATCTCCTATTGGACCGGGCGTAAGCTGAAGTGGGATGCCGGGCAGCTCACTATCCCGGGCGATGCGGAAGCCAATCGCTATCTGAACCGCCCGTACCGCAAGCCGTGGGACCTGGTGAAGCTCTGACAGGAACTCACGGCTTTCCGAGGCCAACGGATTCCTGCAGGGGCGCGCGGCGCACGCCCCTGCCTTTCGACCCCACCCTGTTCGGGTTGCGCACACACACAAAACCTTGACAGATTCAGATCCCTTTGGGTATAGTCCGAAAATCAGCCTTGACGCTGGCGCACAAGGAGCGGGAATATTATCAAGGCGAAAGTAGGGCGGCCGGGAACGGACCATTCGTTGATCGCCCGGCCCCATCTGTCCATCAGTTAGCATACGAATTTATCGGCTTCCGTTTCGGTTCTTTCGCAATCCCCGCAGGGGACACAGACGCAGGGAACACCAGATTCCGCCCGGACGATTTCGAAACATCCTCCGGTTCTTCCAAAAGTAAAAACATCGAATGCGAGGTAAGGGAATGAGAAAAATCCAATGTGTATTTCTGCTTGCCGTAGCTCTTTGTTTGCCGGTGGCCGCCCAGACGCTCGGCGAGATTGTCGGTGCGGTTACCGACAGCACCGGAGCGGTGGTGGTCGGTGCGCCGGTCACCATCACCAACACCTCCACCAACGCGGTTCGTAATGCCGTGACCAACGACGCCGGCCTCTATACGGTGCCGGGGCTGGTGCCGGGGCCCTATTCGGTGAAGATCGAAATGGCGGGCTTCCGGGTCATGACCAGCAGCCTCACTGTCCAGGTGCAGCAGACCGCCCGCGTCGATTTCGTATTGCAGGTCGGCCAGGTCACCGAGACGGTCGAAGTCAATGCCAGCGGCCTGTCTCTGGCAACCGAAAACGCCACCGTCGGCACGGTCATCGAGGAGAAGCGCATTGCGGACCTGCCGCTGAACGGACGCAACTTCTTCAGCCTGGTCGCCCTGAGCCCCAACGTGACCTATGGGTTTACGCCTGCTGCGCAGGCCAGCGGTCGCCTGGGAGGCACGCGATCCAATATCACCATGGCCCTGTCGGGGAGCCGCTCGACCTGGCAGAACTACACCCTGGACGGCATCACCAACACCGACATCGACTTCAATACGTACATCCTGCAGCCCTCGGTGGATGCCCTGCAGGAATTCAAGGTGCAGACCGGAATTTATCCTGCGGAGTTCGGCCGGGCCGCCGGCCAGGTCAACGTTTCCACCAAACCAGGCACCAACGAATACCACGGCTCTCTGGTCGAATTTCTGCGCAACGATAAGCTGGATGCCAGAGATTACGATTGGTCCTCGGCCAGCCGCAGCCCCACCAATCCTTCTCCCGGTAAAGCCCCCTACCGGCAGAACCAGTACGGCTACACCGTGGGCGGACCGGTGCGGATCCCCTGGCTGTACAATGGAACCAACCGGCTGTTCTTCATGTCCAACTGGGAGGGATATAAGAGCCGCAGAACTACCATGCAGTATGCCACGGTTCTGACTCCGGAAATGCGCAACGGCGATTTTTCTTCCATTCTGCCTTCGTATAAACTGGCCGATCCGCTCACGCGCACCGGGACATTCCCGAATATCACCCAACAATGGTTCCCGAATAACGTGATCCCCGCCTCACGTATCGACGCCAGTTCTAAGCTGTTGGCCAGCCGGTGGATGCCGCTGCCAAATCTGACCACGACGCCAGGATCGCTTCCTTATCGGAATTATCAGTACGGGCGGAGCGAGCCGGTCGACAAAGACACCATCACCGAGCGTATCGATTTTATCGAGAGTTCGAGCTCCCAATGGTTCGGCCGCTACAGCTGGAACGGCGAAACTTCTTTTGCCGCACTTCCCAGCATGGGGCTGGATGATGGAAATACGCTGAACACCAAGGCCAGCCAGATCGTGATCTCCAACGTCCGGACTCTTTCGGCCACCAAGGTGCTCGAATCGCGCTTCGGCTATAACTCGCTGTTCAACAATATCACCCAGCAGCTGGCCGGCAAAGAGGATGTGAATGCCCTCATCAAATCGCCCCTGAAGGTGGAAGATCCGAATTCCTGGGGCATACCCAACATCAACTTCCAGACCCAGAACCTGACCTCTTTCGGCAACCCGACCAGCAGCCCGTTCCAGATCGACAATAAGTACTTCCAGTTCGTGGAGAACTTCTCCTGGATCGTCGGCAAGCACTCGCTGCGCATGGGGGGCGAGTACCGCTACAACAAATTTCCGCAGGTCGGCAACGAATTCCCCCGCGGCCAGTTCTATTTCAACAACCGTTACACCAATACCATTACGCCCACGGGTCCCAACTCCGCTTCCGAGAGCGGCGGGTACGTGGGGGCGGACTTCCTCATGGGCTACACGAACAACGCGATTGCCGCCGTATCGCTGGTGCAGTCCGATTTCCGCAGCAGCGAATGGGCGCTCTATCTCGACGACTCCTGGCGGGTGAAGCCGCGACTGACCCTCAGTCTCGGACTGCGGTGGGAAGTCGCTCAGCCGATGTACGATGCCCTCGGTCGCATGCCGAATGTTCAACTCCATTCCTGGCTTCCCAACGTCGCCAACGTGCAGGATCAGAGCCAGCATCCGGTGTATGTCCGTTCCGGCAGCAGCGGCGATTTTTACGAGGGAATTGCCTTCCGGCTCGCTCCCTATTATTCCACGCAGAGCGTGAAGCCGGTCGGGACTCTTTATCCGCTGCAGACGGTGCGCGACGGACGGATGGGCAAGCGGCTGATCGACACCAATTACGGCGATTTCGCGCCGCGCATCGGCATCGCCTGGAGCCCTACCGACAAGTGGGCGGTGCGCGCCGGCTTCGGCATCTTTTACTCCATGGAGAGCAAGAACTCCATTTTCGATATGAGCCGTGGAATGGGCGGTCGTACCGGATCCGTGGCGCCGAATACCTACGGAATTCCGACAATCACCTACTCGAATTTTATCGATACCTCCAAGCTTCCGGTCACCTTGCCCACCGGACTCACCTGGGGCGCCAATCAGCACCTGCCCGACAGTTCCAGTATGACCTTTGTTCTGAATGTCCAGCGTATGCTCGGCAAAGCGACAACGGTTGAGGTAGGCTACACCGGGTCGCTGCAGCGCCATCTGCAGTACCTGACCAATATGAATCAGGGGATTCTCCACCCCAGTTTGTCGGCGGTGCAACGATTGCCCTACCCGGAATGGGGCGCTTCGGGAATCCAGTTTCTGATGGCCGATGGTATGGGGAGTTATCATGGGTTGGCGGGTAAGCTGACCCAGCGTTTCGGAACCGATCTGAGCACCCTGTTCTCCTACACCTGGTCCAAAGCCCTGGACACGGCCAGCAACATCCGCGGGCCGGCAAACGACTTCTCGCCCCAGGATGCCCGCTGCCCGCTTTCCTGTGAAAAAGGCCCTTCGGCTTTCAACGTTCCGCAACGGTTCGTGGCTTCCATCCTGTACACGCTACCGCTGGGTAAAGGCCGGAGATTTCTCAATCATGGCGGCGTCCTCAATCAGCTGGTCGGCGGCTGGCAATTCAGCACCATCACCACGCTGCAAAGCGGCCGCCCGGTCAACGTCGGTTCGTGGGATTCCGGTGGTACCAATTTCATCACCAATGCCACCCGGCTCAACTGCAACGCCGGTGTGGATCCGGTTCTGCCCAATCCCAGCCAGAACGGGTGGTTTAATCCGGCTGCCTTCTCCAACACGGTCGCCGGCACGTTCGGAAACTGCGGGCGCAACACCCTCCGGGGACCGTGGCGAGGGACGGAGGATGTTTCCATTGTTAAGATTTTCACGATTGCCGAAAAGAAGAGCATCGAATTCCGCACCGAGATGTTCAATGCTCCCAACCATGTGGTATTGGACCCGGGGAATCAGTTGCAGTGGAACAACGGTTCGAGTGCCACGCCCAACGCCAATTTCGGTAAGATTACCGGGACCTGGACTCCCATGCGCCAGATCCAGTTTGGTCTGAAGGTCAACTTTTGATTTCGTTCCGATAGCCGGGCCGGCGCACTTTGGCTTCCGAAAGTGCGCCGGCCCCATTTCTTTTCCCCCCCTACTTCCAGGTTTTCCTATGCATGATTCGAAGACAAAGGATGGAGCTGCCCTGCATCCGCGCAGGGCTTTTCTAAACCGGTTGGGTGCCGTCGGAGCCGTGCCGTTGATCGGCACCGCGACGGGGACCGCCATGCATCAGCCGACCGGCGTGCCTGCTTTAAAAGGGGCCACCCGATCGGTGATCGTTCCGACGCATGAATTCGCCGGCGACCTGGATGAGCGGCTCGATTTTCCAGCGGACTGGGACATCCAGGTCATGAACATGGCCGGGCATGCGGCGCCGGTTCTGACCGCCGCGCAGATCGGGAATCGGCTCGATCAACCGATTGGAACCCGACGGCTGCGCGAAGTGGCCGAAGGAAAGAAAACCGTGGTGGTAACCTTCGACGATCTGACCCGCACGACCCCCACCTACACGGTGACTCCCTGGATCGTACAGGAATTGCAATCGGCCGGCATCAAGGAAGAGAACATTCTCTTTCTGTCTTCCTACGGCACGCATCGACCCATGACCGCCCTGGAAGTCCAGAAAAAGCTGGGGAGGGAAATTGCTCTCCGTTACGCCTGGATGAACCACAACGTTTTCGACAGTTTGAAGGATGTCGGGGAAACGTCCTTCAGGAATCGCGTCCGGCTGAACCAGACATTTCTTGCCGCGGATCTGAAGATTTGTCTCAGCGGCATCAAGGTCCATCAGGATGCAGGCTATGGCGGCGGCGCCAAGGCGATTCTGCCCGGGGTGGCGGGCCTTTCCACCATCGAATACAACCACCAGGTTATTCTGCGCCAGACCAGGACCGCCGGGCCGGTCCGGGTTTTCAAGAATGAAATGCGCCGCGACATGATCGAGGCGGCACGAATGGTCGGGGTCGATTTCACCGTGCAGATCCTCTACAACCAGAAGCTGCAGCCGACCCATATTTTCAGCGGCGATATCGTGGACGCCCACCATGCCGGCGTGCGGGTGGCGGCCAAACACTACTGCACTCCGACGGTCAAAGACGCCGATATTGTCGTGACCAACGGATACCCGCAGAACGCCCAGGCGTTCCACGCCCGGCGATGGATCCATTACTCCGTCCGGGAGGGAGGTACGGGGGTGTCGATCGTCCAGCACCCGCTGGCGCTGGACCCCATTCATTTTCTGAACAATCGCCTGGCCGGAATGGACGGGTCGACCTACTTCGACCTGACTTCCCGGAGATTAAACGGGAAAAATCCGAAAAATTCCGCCTTGATCGTCTTTTCGAAGTACACCGATCGATCGCAGATCAACAACTATCCGCGCGACACGGTATTCTGCGACCGATGGGAGGATGTCATCCGGAATCTTCAGAAGCGTCATCCGGGAACTCCCCGCGTGGCGGTCTATCCGTATGGCGGAATGCAGCACCAGGAGATTGACCTGGACGAATAATTCCCGAACCGCCCGGGGCTGCGCTCTTCTGTAGGGGCGCGCGGCGTGCGCCCCTACAGAAATGCGAAATGAAGCGCGCGTGTCCACTGGGCAACCCTTCCAGGATTCCCGGACTGGATGGTACCAGGTCAGTTTTTGGCGTCCCGCTTCACTTCGACCTGCGCCAGGCTTTCGTAGTAACGGATCAGGCTGCCGTGGTCCGCTTCTCCCATACCGCCTACCTTCAGAGCCTGCATCATTTCCATGACAGCTGCGCTCAACGGCAGGGGTACCCCGATTTCGTGGGCGGTTTCCAGCACGTTGTTCAGGTCCTTGATGTGCAGGCGGATCCGGAAGCCGGGATCGAACTTGCGGTCCATGGCGAGGGGGGCCTTGGCATCCAGCACGGTGCTTCCCGCCAGCCCGCCGCGAATCGCCTGGTAAACCAGATCCGGCTCCACGCCGGCTTTGGTGGCCAGCACCAGGGCTTCGGACATGGCGGCGATATTCAGGGCCACGATGATCTGGTTGGCCAGCTTGGCCACATTGCCGGCTCCCAGGGATCCCACGCGGACCACGGAGGCGGCCATGGCGCTGAGAACCGGCTTGACGCGATCGAAGATTTCCTGCTCGCCGCCGACCATGACCGCCAGGGTGGCGTTGATCGCCTTGGGCTCTCCGCCGCTCACCGGGGCATCCAGGAGGTGCACGCCCTTTTCCGCCAGGCGGGCGCCGATTTCCCGGCTGACCAGCGGAGCGATGGAGCTCATGTCGGCGATGATATCTCCGGGCTTGGCACCCTCGAGGATGCCATCGGGCCCGAGAATCACCTGCCGGACCTCCGGGCTGTTGGGCAGCATGGTGATGACCAGGTCGGATTGCGCGGCAACCTCTTTGGGATTGGCAGCCGTCCGGGCTCCGGCAGCGGCCAGCTCTGCGACCGCAGCCGCGTTGATATCGTAAACGATCAGGGAATGGCCGGCTTTAAGCAGATTCCTGCTCATCGGCTTTCCCATGATTCCCAACCCGATAAAACCTATGGTTTTCATTTTGAAGATCCTCCAGAATAAGGTGAGAATAAGAACGGAAAAGATTGTAACGACGGATGAGGAAGTTGTCAAAGGAAAAGAATCCAGGACCGCCGCCATTGCGGACAGACGCGGCCTTGCCGCAACCGGGTGAAAAAGGCACCTATCTGCTGATCCTTTTTCTGGACGGCGAAATTGTACTGGAGGCGGGATCGCGGAAAGAAGAGCGGTTTCCGGCAGGCTGCTACGCATATATCGGAAGCGCCCAGGGCGGGCTGCTGCCCCGGCTTGGCAGGCACCTGCGTTCGGAAAAGAAGCTCCGCTGGCATATCGATTATTTGCTGCGCCACGCGCGGATCGTGGAGATACGGTGGCACGTCGGGCCGGAGCGGCTGGAATGCACCTGGGCGCGGGCCATCGGGCAATCGAGCGCGCCGCGGCCCCTTTTCCGGGGGTTTGGCTCCAGCGACTGCCGATGCCCGTCTCACCTTTTTTATCTGGGGAAGCGGCTGCCGCGAAAGGAGTGGATAAGGACAGGGCCCGTCTGTGTTGCTTCCGGTTGACAGCAGCGGGAAGGAAACTTACCATTACCTGGGGCAGGACAACGGACAACAATACTTTTATTTCATTCGAGCGGAACCAATGGAACAACGAAGACTGGGAAGAAGCGGGCTGAGCGTTTCGGCGCTGAGCTTCGGAACCATGACTCTGGGCGGAAAGGGCCGCCATGCCGCCATGGGGGGCATCGGGGTGAAGGATGCCACCCGCCAGGTGGACCTGTGCCTGGCGCGGGGCGTCAATCTGTTTGATACGGCCGATATCTACTCCGAAGGCCTGGCCGAGGAAGTGCTCGGCGAAGCCTTGCATGGGCGCCGCCACCAGGTTCTGGTGGCCACCAAGGCCTTTGCCCGCATGGGGCCCGGCGCCAACGACCTGGGCCTTTCGCGCTATCACCTCCTCCGGGCCTGCGAGGCCAGTTTACGCCGGCTGCGGACGGATTATATCGACCTGTACCAGGCGCACGGCATCGACTCGCTGACCCCCATGGAGGAAACGCTGGAAGCATTCGATCTTCTGGTCCGGCAGGGAAAAGTAAGGTATATCGGCTGCTCCAACTTTTCGGCATGGCAGACGGTGAAGGCGCTGGGGATTTCGGAGCGGTGCCGCCTGCCGCGCTACATCAGCCAGCAGATTCAGTACTCGCTGCTGGTTCGCGACGCGGAGTTCGAGCTGATCCCGATGGGCCTGGATGCCGGCGTCGGGGTCCTGGCCTGGAGCCCCCTGGTCTTCGGCCTTCTTTCCGGCAAGTTCCGCCGCGGAGCGGCCCGACCGGAGGAAAGCCGCCTCAACCTGCTGGATGTGCCCATCCGGCTCGACTGGGAGCACCTCTACCGCATCGTGGACCGGATGGCGGAAATCGCCTCTGCGCGTGCGGTAAGCGTGGCCCAGGTCGCCCTGAACTGGGTAAAGGGCAAGCCCGGCGTGGACACGGTGATTCTGGGGGCGCGCACCGAGGAGCAGCTGCTCGACAACCTGGCTGCGGCCGACTGGAACCTGACGGCCGAAGAGATGGCGCGGCTCGACGAGGTCAGCGCCGTGCCGGCGCCTTATCCCATCTGGCACCAGCGCATGTGGGCCGCGGCGCGCAACCCGGCGCTGCCTGCCATTCGCATTTGAGAACAGGAAACAGGCTATGAAATGCGGAAACGTTCGACTCTGGAAACTGTCCTGGCTGATGATGGCCCTGTCCGGATTTGCTCCCCGTCCGGGCCTGGCGCTGGCGGCGTCCGAGACGCATGTCTCTCCTCTCGGCCGGGATACCTGGTCGGGAAAACTTGGCGCGCCCAACGCGGAGCGGACCGATGGTCCCCTGGCCACTCTGGAAGCCGCCCGGCGCCTGGTTCTTCGCGAGAAACAGGCCGAGGGTCTGCCCCGGGGCGGCCGGACGGTCTGGATTCACCCCGGAGAGTACTTTCTGGACAAGGGCTTTGCGCTGACCGCGGAGGATTCAGGCTCGGAAGAGTCGCCGGTTTTCTACCGGGCCGCGGAAGGCGGAGAGGTGAGGCTGACCGGTGGGCGCGCCATTCCGTCCTGGCGCAAGGTCCAGGACCGATCGATTCTGAACCGCCTCGATCCGGCCGCGGCGAATCATGTCTATGAGGTCGATCTCCGGGCGGCCGGCATTCATAGCCTGGGCCGGCTTTCCAGCCGCGGATTCGGCCGGGCTGTGGTGCCGGCGGGGCTGGAGCTCTTTTTCGGCGGTCGCCCGATGACCCTGGCCCGCTGGCCGAACGGGGAGTTCACCCGGATCGCCGCTATCCCGAAAAGCACCCGGGATGAGCATGGCGGTCGCCTGGGTGCGCTGAAGGCCGGATTCCACTACGAAGGCGACCGGCCGAAACGCTGGAGGGACAAAAGCGACATCTGGGTGCACGGTTACTGGGCGTACGACTGGGCCAATTCCTACGAGCGCGTTGCCTCCATTCACCCGGCCCGCCGTCTCATCCGGACGGATTCGCCTTATGGTCTTTTCGGCTTTCGCGCCGGCGAGCCCGGCGGCCGGTACTATTTTCTCAACATCCTCGAAGAGCTGGACGAGCCGGGGGAATGGTACCTGGATCGGAAGTCGGGCCTTCTCTATTTCTGGCCTCCGGAACCGGCCGGGCAGGAAAGCTCCGCGGTTTCTCTTACCGGGAGCACCTTGATTCAGATCCGCGGAGCTGCTCACATCGTGCTGCAGGGCCTGACCCTGGAAATGGGTCGGGGGAGCGGCATTCAGGTCGAGGGGGGGAACGATATCCGGATCACTGGCTGTACCGTGCGGAATTTCGGCAACCACGGCGTCATCCTGAGCGGCGGCCTCCGCCACGCCGTCGAAAGCTGCCGGATTTACGGAACCGGGGATGGCGGAGTTCTGGCCGAGGGCGGGAACCGCCGCAGCCTTTCTCCTGCGGGGCACATCATAGCCGACAACCATATTCACCATATCGGCCGCTGGTCGCGCTGCTACGTGCCGGCCATCGGCATGACCGGGGTTGGCATTCACGCCCGGAACAATCTAATCCACGATCACCCGCACTGCGCGATTCTGTTCACCGGCAACGAACACCTCATCGAGCTCAACGAGATTCGCCAGGTGTGCCTGGAGACCGGGGATGTCGGTGCGATCTACACCGGAAGGGACTACACCTTTCGCGGCAACGTCATCCGCCACAACTTCATTCACCACAACGGCGGCGTCGGCCTGAGCTCGCGGGGTATCTACATGGACGACTGCGTCAGCGGGACGCAGATTTACGGGAACGTTCTCTGGAAGCAGAAGCGGGCCGTGTTCCTCGGCGGCGGGCGGGATTTTCTCGTGGAAAATAACGTTTTTGTGGATTGCGATCCGGCCGTGGAGCTGGATGACCGCGGTATGAGCCAGGCGCCGGTCTGGCATAACATGGTTTTTCAAACCATGCGCAAGCTCCTGGAAGAAATGAAATGGACCGAGGCCCCGTACCGCACGCGATACCCGGAACTGGCGGACTTGGACCGCTATTACCAACAGGGGGAGGGCGTGCCGCCTGGAAACATCCGGTTGAAGCGCAATGTGTGCTGGAACAGCCGGCTGCTCAACCTGACCTGGAAAGCCACGCCGGATATGGTGGAGCTCTCGGACAACTGGGCAGAAGGGGATCCGCTGTTTGTGGATCCGGAAAACGGAAATTTCCGGCTGCGGCCCGACTCCCCGGTCTGGGGACTCGGTTTTCAGGAGATTCCCTTCGGGAAGATCGGTCCGTCGCCCCGCAACCCGAAAGACCGGTAGTACGCCGGAGAATAATATTTAAAGCGCGCCTGCCAAGGGCGAGAGGAGGAAACGATGAGGCTGGGAAGAAGGACATTCCTGTCGGAAAGCGGCGCCGCGGCAGCGGCAATCGCCCAGTGGCAGCCGAGCCAGCGATATCCGGATCCGCTGGTCCGCAGCCTGGACGGCAGCTTCGACCGCTATCGCCTGGCTCTGGCCAAGGTCGAGAAGCTGGCCACCGGCTTCCGATGGGCGGAAGGCCCGGTCTGGTTCGGCGACGGACGATACCTGCTCTGGAGCGATATCCCCAACAACCGGATCATGCGCTGGGAGGAGGAGACCGGGGCGGTCAGCGTATTCCGCAAGCCGTCCAATTTTTCCAACGGCAATACCCGCGACCGCCGGGGACGGCTGCTGACCTGCGAGCACGGTGCGCGCCGCATCACCCGCACGGAGTACGACGGAGCCATCCGGCCGCTGGCCGACAGCTTCGAGGGGAAACCGCTGAACTCCCCCAACGACATCGTCTGCAAATCGGACGGATCCGTCTGGTTCAGCGATCCGCCCTTCGGGATCCTCGGCCTCTATGAAGGCTTCCCCGCCCGTGCCGAGCTGCCCACCAACCTCTACCGCCTGGATCCCGAGCGGCGCGAACTGAGCGTCGCCGCAGGGGATCTCAACCGCCCCAACGGGCTGGCTTTTTCCCCGGACGAATCGCGGCTCTACGTGGTGGAGGCCGGAGTATCCCCACGGGCCATTCAGGTTTACGATGTGGTCCAGGGGGGGGCGAAGCTTGCCAATCGGCGGCGTTTCATCGATGCCGGCGCCGGAACCCCCGACGGAATGCGCTGCGACGTCGACGGAAACCTCTGGTGCGGCTGGGGCATGGGCCAGGAGGGGCTGGACGGCGTTTCGGTTTTTAATCCCGACGGCAAGGCCATCGGCCGGATCGATCTGCCGGAGCGCTGCGCCAACGTCTGCTTCGGGGGCCTGCAGCGTAACCGGCTTTTTATGGCCGCCAGCACCTCTCTCTACAGTCTGTACGTCAACACCCAGGGCGCCGTGGGAGGCTGACGGACTGCCCGGGCTGGTTCCGGCCTCCAGAATGGGTGGACCCGTTAAAAAATCCACACGGCCGAAAGGAACAGCACCCGGCTGCTTTTTTCTTTTCCACCTTCCCATCTTCCTGCGAAAAAAACTCACAGGAAGATACGGAAGGACGGGAAGAAAAGCGGAAGAGCCGGGTGAGGGAAATACGTGACTTTTTTCGAATGAACCAGAATGATTCCTTTTTATCTCCGGAGATCCGCATGAATACACCAGGAAACCGCCGACATTTTCTCTCCTCTCTTCTGGCCCTCCCTCTGGCCGGCCGCTATCAGGCTTTGGCTGCCCAGGCGCCCCCGATGAAAGTCACACGGATCGACAGCCTCTACTGGAATTCGCGGGATGACGCGCCCTTCTGGCCTCACTGGACCTGGCTGCGGCTGCATACCGACACCGGAATCACGGCCGTCGGCGAAACCTATCCGCGCGGCGAAGCGGAGGCGGCCATGATCCACACCCAGCTCTCGCGCCTGCTCCTGGGCCGCGACCCGCGGAACATCGAACGGCTCTGGTCCGACTTTTACCACACCATCGACTACCAGATTGCCGGCGGGACGGAAATGCGGGTGCTGAGCGCCTGCGACCTGGCCCTGTGGGACCTGCTGGGCAAGTCGCTCAACGCTCCGGTCTATCAGCTGCTCGGCGGGAAAGCCAACCCGCGGGTCCGCCTGTACAACACCTGCTTCCCGCACCGGTACGATTTTCTCAAGGAGCCGGACCGGATCATGCGCGAGCTGATCGACCGCTACGGCATACGGGCCATTAAAATTTGGCCCTTCGATCCGGCGGCACACTCCACCTCCCGCCAGTACATTACCAGCGAGCAGATAGAGACCGCGCTGTTTCCGGTGCGCCTGCTGCGGGAGAAGTTCGGAAAAGAGATCGAAATTCTCATCGAGTTTCACAGCCTCTGGCCGCTGACCGCGGCGGTGCGCATCGCCAGGGCGCTGGAACCCTACCAGCCGATGTGGCTGGAGGATATGCTGCTGCCGGGGCATTTTGCGCAGTACCGGCAGCTGGCGGAATCCACCTCGCTGCCGCTGACGGTCGGGGAGCGCATGGCCGGCAAGCTGCAGTTCCAGCAGCTGCTGGAAAGCCGGGCGGCCAAATTCATCATGTTCGACGTCTGCTGGTGCGGCGGAATCACCGAGGCCCGCAAGATCGCCGCCATGGCCGATTCCTACCAGCTGCCGGTGGCCCCGCACACCGCCGGCGGCCCGCTGCTGTTTTACGCCTCCACCCATCTGACTGCCGCCAGCCCGAATGTGTGGATCCAGGAAAGCTGCCAGCGGTTCTACGAGAACGACTGGCCGCTCATGCTGGAAAACCCGCTCCTGCCACGGGACGGCTCGATTGCCGCCCCGGAAGGGCCGGGATTCGGCATGCGGATCAAGCCGGAAATCTGGGAGCACCCCAAGGCCATTCGCCGCACCACGGCACTCTGAGGTTCGTTCCGGGTTCGGGCGTATTCCCGCGCGAAAAAAAGTCGGCGGGAAGAGCGGAAAGCGCCGTGCTCAAGGGTGCTGCCAGCGCCTCTCGATTTCCTCCAGGGTGCGCCCCTTGGTTTCCGGCACCATGGCATATACGAACCACAGCGCCGCCAGGCTGCAGGCAGCGTAGACCCAGAAGGTGATCGCCGGACCGATGGACGGGTTGTCGTTCAACATCGGGAAAGTCTGTGCCACGATATAGCAGGCGGTCCAGATGGTGAAGGTGGCCACCGACATGGCCCTGCCGCGCACTTTGGTCGGGAAGATCTCCGAGCATAGAATCCAGGGAATCGGCCCCAGGGCCATGGCAAAGGCCCCGATAAAAGCCAGAATGGCGAACAGCAGGGGGCGTCCGTTCAGCCCGACGTGAAACATCCAGCCGACGGCGGCCAGAGCCATCACCTGCATGGTCAGCCCGAACAGCAGCAGGGGTCGCCTTCCGGCCCGGTCCACCAGGGCGATGGCCACGAAAGTCAGCAGCAGGTTGACCAGCCCGACTATCACCGAGGAGAGGAAGGAGTCCTTCACGCCGACTCCCGCGGTGGTAAAGATCTTGGTGGAATAATAGGTGATGGCGTTGATGCCGCTGAACTGGCTGAAGGCCATCAGCAGCACGGCGACCACCAGCGGCCGCCGGAACCGGGAGTGGAAGAGCTCCGAGAAGCGGCCCTCCTCTTCGCGGAGCACCGCTTTCACCGCGGCGACCTCCTGCCGGGCGTGCTCCGGGCCGCCGACGCCCTCCAGGATGCGCCGGGCTTCCTCGTCGCGGCCGGCGCCGATCAGCCAGCGCGGGCTTTCCGGCACGAAAAACAGCAGCGCCAGGAGCCAGACGGCGGGCACGGCTTCCGCCCCGAGCATCCATCGCCACCCGCTCCGGGCGTTCCATATCTCGTCTCCCAGGTTCTGGATGCAGGCGTTGGCCAGCAGCGTCAGGAACACCCCGACGACGATCCCCAGCTGGAAGAGCGAGCCCAGGCGGCCGCGACGCTTGGCCGGAGCCAGCTCGGCGATGTAGATCGGGCAGATCATGGAGGAGGAGCCGATCCCCAGGCCGCTGATGAAGCGGGCGGCCAGAAATTCCATGAAGGTGCGCGGGATGGCCGAAAGAACGCCACTCACGGCGTAGAGCAGCGCGCAGAGAAACAGCACCTTGCGCCGCCCGAAGCGGTCGCTGAGGAAGCCGGCGAACATCGCTCCGGGGATGCAGCCCAGGATGGCGCTGGCCCCGGCGATTCCTTCCTGCATGGGATTGAGCTGGAAGTGCGCCTTGAGGTACTGGTTGGCCCCGTTGATAACGGCGGTATCATAGCCAAACAGGAATCCGCCGGTGGCGGCCACCAGGGTCACCAGGGCGAGAGAAGAGGAGACGGGGGCATCTCCCAGGGACGCGGGCTGTTTCATTCTTCTTCGATCCTCATTGAGAAAAGTAGAGCCGATTCAATCGTTCGGGGTTCCGGAACACCCTGCCAGTTTACGGTCTTTTCCTTCCGAAATCAACCGCGGGCCGAGCGTCCTGCTCACGGAGTGCCGCCGACATGCGGTCCGCCGCCTCTTGTTATCCGTATGCCGCTGCCCTAAAATGGGGGAAGGTGTTGAAAGTGGTGGATAGGGAGGCGTATGAATAAAAAGGACCGGCTCCGGGTTCTCCTGGAGTGGATGGTGCTGCTGTCGATCAGTGTGGGCGCGTCATGGGCGGAAATCCGGAAACCGTCCCATCCCCGGTGGAAACCGGAGCCCGACCGGGTTTACCTGCAGGATGTAGGGCAGAGGGTGCGCAGTGCCTCGCCGATCCTATCCGCAGCCTGGTACGGCGAAAGGCTTTTCGCCGGCGACGCGGCCGGTCTTCTCGAGCTGACCGATGGGAACCTGGTGCGGGTGACCGGCCCCTCCGGTCCGGTGCGGCGCCTGAAAGCGATTCAGGACGTGCTTTACGCCGCCACCGAGCGTGGTCTGTGGCGCCTACAAGGGGCCTCCTGGCAGCCGATTGGCGAACGGCCGGTTGCCGACGTCTGTCTTCACCTCGGCGTGCTCCTGGCCGCTTCCGGCAATCAGGTGTGGAAGGTCGAAGGGGACCGGCTGGTGTCGATCAGCGATTCCTCCCGCTTCCCGGTGGAAGGGGTGGCTTCCTACAGCGGGAACGTCTATGTGCGCCATCCGCAGCGCCTGGGAGTCCTGGAAGGGAAGACGCTCACCCTGGAAGACGTGCAGGACTGGGGCAACCTGCCCACCGGCTCTTCCACACGCGATTTTCTTTCCCTGGGCAGCCGGCTGCTGGTGGCCACCGACCGCGGGCTGGCGGCCCTCCGGGGTATGACCTGGTATGAAACCCGAGGCGAAGACGGGCTGTGCTACGAGGATACCACCTGCCTGGCGGAGGGATTTGCCGGGGACCTCTGGATCGGAACGACGCGAGGGGCCATCCGCCAGGTGGGCGCCGAATTTCATTATTACGGCAGCGGCCGGTGGCTGCCCCACGATCGCGTCAACGCCGTTGCGGTCGGAGGCAGCCGGGTATGCATTGCCACGGACGGGGGCCTCGGGCTGATCTCCTATGAGCCCTACACGCTGCGCAAGAAAGCGGCTTGGTATGAACGCTGGCTGGAAGAATGGGGGATGAAGCGGCTGGGATTCACCCACGCGCTCGGGAAGCGGAATGGAGAATGGCTCCGCGTGGTCGGCGAAAACGATGTCGGCTTCAGCGCTCATTATCTGGCGGCCAGGTGCTACGAATATGGAGTGACCCGCGATCCCGCGGCCCGCGCCGCGGCCCTCGACTCGATGACCATGATCAAGTGGAGCGAGGAGATCACCACCATCCCGGGCTTTCCGGCCCGGAGCATCTGGGCCGTCGGCCAGAAGGGGATCAAAGCCAAGGAGGGTTCGGACATTCTTACCGACCAATGGCATCCGACGCCCGACGGTTGCTGGGAATGGAAAGGAAACACCAGCAGCGACGAGACCGACGCACACGCCTATGCCGTGACGTTGTTTCTGGAGCTGGTGGCCGAGGGCCGGGAGCGCGACATGGCAGTGGAGCACCTCCGCCGCGTTTTCGGTCACATCGTCGACCATGGCTGGACGTTGCGCGACGTCGACGGGTTGCCGACGCGCTGGGCGCGCTGGGACCCGGAGTACCTGAACAGTCCGAACGGTTTTCTCGCTCGCGGCCTGAATGGGCTGGAGGCTTTCAGCATGGTCACCTCCTCTTTTCATTTTACGAAGGATGCGAAGTTCCAGAAAGGCAGGGAGCATTTGCTGCAGCAAGGGTACCTGAAGGATATCCTGCGCCAGAAGCAGGCCTTTCCTCCGGGATTATATACCGACCATGACGACCGGCTGGCCTTCCTGGCCTACGATCCGCTGCTGCGCTACGAAACCGACCCCAACCTGCGGTCACTTTGGCTGCGGAGCCTGGAGCGGAGCTGGGAGGTGAAGCGAATCGAGAGCGTCCCTTGGTATAACTATATTTACGGGGCGGCCACGGGAAATGACTGCGAGAGCGACCGCGCCGCAGCCCACCTGCGGGACTGGCCGCTGGATCTGGTGGCCTGGAGTCAGTTCAATTCCCATCGCCACGATATACGCACGCCGAAGGGATACCGCAACTACTCCGACCGGATCCGGGCCCTAAGCCCGCGCGAAGTCGGGCCCCAACGCGTCAACCGCGACTGGACGGTTCTGGATAACGACGGCAAGGGCAACAGCGTGGTCGACCCGGCCTGCTGGCTGGAGCAGTACTGGATGGGGCGCTACTACGGATTCATCGAGGCTCCGACGGCGACAGACCGGGAGCTTCTTTCTGTTCCTCATCGCGGTCTCCGGCTGGGAGCGGAGCCCTACGGCGGTCCGCCCCGCCCGCAGCTGCCGATCAAGCCGCCTGCCGGATCGGCGGCCCGGTAGGGGGAGCAGCTGTCCGGAAATGGATGGCTCAAGGCGGTGAAATAAAAAACTGATGGGTAGGACAATTTTTTTTGAATTGTGTGACAGAGATCGCATAATCGGGTTGATTTATTCATTAAAATGACAGACAACTAAATGCTTTTTCTGGTCGGCCGTTTCTCACCTCCCACGAGAGCGGCCGTTTTTTTATGTCCAGCACCATGGAAGGAAGAAAGACCTGGCAACAAGACCTTTTCAGGCATCCCGGGAACAAGATTAGATGGATTCGCAAAACCTGATCTTCCCGTCTTCCTGTGAAAAGATTGGGCTTACGCGGGAATAAAGGCGGAGGGGCTTGCCACAAGGAAGGGGTGACATTTTATCGGCTCGTCAGATAAGATAATCTCGCAAAAAGTCCGGAATTCTTGCGAAAGCCCTGCAAGGGCTTCGGATCGCAGCCCAGGGTTGGCGCGCTTCGCGCCTACCCTGGGTAAGGATATTCGGATAGGACAACCCTGCAGGGGTTGCGCAAAATCCAGCATTGGCGGTGTTTGCGCAGCCCTTAAAGGGCTGCTTGTGAAAAATCCGCTCACCCGGGGTAGCGCCTGGGCGGCGCAACCCCGGGCTGTGTTGCGGAACCCCTTCAGGGTTCCCACGATTTTTTTGCGAAGCCATCCGAGAAGGAAGATAGGGAAGAAAAATGGGGCGTAGGATTTTATCGCTGTTCCAGGATTTTCACCTGCTGGCAGGGCTGTTTGCGGCCCCGTTTCTTTTGGTGTATGCCGTTTCTGCCCTCCTGCTGAATCATCCCGGAATTCCGCTGGGTGAGACGGCCTGGTCTGCGGAGAAGACGGTTCCCGTGGAGCTGCCGACCGGCATGGAAGAGATGGATGCCGGAGCGCGGCTGAAGCCGGCGCAGGACCTGTTGCGGCAATCGGGCATATGGGGCGAGATCAGCTATATCGGCGCTTCCCGCAAGGAGCGAAAGTGGCTGATCCCGGTGACCCGCCCGGGCTACGAAGCCCGTCTGGAGGTGTCTCTGGCCGATCGAACGCTTTCGGTTCGCGAGCGCCGGACCGGATTTTGGGACAAGCTTTTGTACCTGCACAAAATGCCCGGACCTCATCTGGCGGATTTACGCGGAAACTGGCTGGGGATGCGGATCTGGAAAATTCTGGCCGACACCACGGTCTGGCTTACACTGCTTCTGGCGGTCAGCGGTATCTGGCTTTGGGCCTCGGTCCGGTCGGAGCGCCGCCCGGGGCTGGTCCTGATCCTGGCCGGTATGATCATCCTGGGAGGTGCTGTCTATGCCGTCTGCCGCTGACCGCTGGAATCGCAAGCTCCATCTCTGGGTTGGTCTTTTTTCCCTTTCGGCTCTCGGTGTTTTCTTCCTTTCCGGGCTGGTGCTGAATCATCCCAAATGGAATGTTGCCGGGTTCTGGAAGGAAAGGGTGGAGTCAAATCAGGTCCTCCCCGTATCGGCTCCATCGGCGGCCGACGCTCTCGGTGCCGCCCGGGAAGTGATGTCGCAGGTCGGGCTGCGCGGAGAAATCTCCCAGATCCGGATGTCCGAGAACGGAGTCATCCGGGGATTCCGCGTCACCCGCCCCGGCTCGATATCCGACCTGAGCATCGATTTCAGCATCTCGCGCGCCGGGATAAAGCGGATCGAGGTTAATGCCTGGGGAGCGATGAACATGCTCCATTCTTTTACCGGTGTGCGCCGCAGCGATCCGGCCCTGCAAACCAACGGGTGGGCTACCTGGCTCTGGCGTGTGATGATGGATGCCGTTTCGGCCGGGGTGATCCTTCTGGCCCTTTCCGGAATCTATCTCTGGTATGGGAGCGGCCGCCGGCGGCGGACCGGCCTGGCGGTGCTCGCCGGCGCTTTTCTGGTTCTTTTGTGGATCTTATGGTCCTGAAACAGCCGAGGGATTGGATGCCATCGATCTCGAAATCCATGCGGACCGGCCGGAGGGATCTGCTTTGCGGCCTGGCCCAGGCGGTCGCCGGCCTTTGCCCTGCCGCGGCGCAGGAAGCCTCTCCGCCCCAGGTGCCCAATTATTCGGTGGGAGTGGAAGTCGTTCAAGTGCTGGCTTCCGTTCGCGATCCGCGCGGGGCGATCGTCAAAGACCTGACCCGGGAGGACTTCCTTCTTCGCGAAGACGGTCGGGAGCAGACCATCCGCTATTTTGCCCGGGAGACCGATCTCCCCCTGACCATCGGCCTGCTGGTCGACACCACCCCCAGCGAATCGAACATGCTTTCGGAGGAGCGGAAAGCGAGCATGGCATTTCTGGAACGTATGCTGCGGCCGGAAAAAGACAAGGCTTTCCTGATTCAATACCATTCGGAAATCGAGCTGCTCCAGGACCTGACGTCCTCGCGTGCGAAACTGGAAGCGGCCATGAACCGCCTGGAGGCGCACGGCATGGCCGGAATGCGCGGCAGCAGGGGGGGCGGCGGCCCGACCGGCGGACCCGGATCCGCTCGGCCGGGCATGAATCCGACGGCGCTATCGGATGCCGTTTATCTGGCTTCCGAAGAGGTGCTGAAAACCCAGAGCGGCAGGAAAACGCTGCTCGTCCTGGGGGATGGCGGGCACCTGGGCGATCGGGGCGAGCAGGCCATTGCCGCCGCGCTCGAGGCGGATGCCCTGATTTATTCGATCCGGATCTACGACAAAAACTTCGCCGCCGGGGGCGGGCCCCGAATTCCGACGGGCCGCATCCCGGGGATGGGCGGGCCCGGCCGGCGACCCGGTACGGGACCTTCCGGTCGAGGTGCGCCCGGGGTGAACGATCACGCCCAGGGCAAGGAAAACCTGCAGAAGCTGTCCTCCCGGACGGGGGGCGGATATTTCGAAGTCGGCAAGAAGGAAACCCTGGATCGGATTTACGCGCAGATCGAAGAGGAGCTGCGCAGCCAGTACAGCCTGGGCTATACCCCCGAAGGCCCGGCCGGGGAAGGGTACCGGCGTATCCAGGTTGCCGTCCGCCGCAGCGGCCTTTCGGTTAAGAGCCGGGAGGGATATTATTCCCGCCGGCGGGAAGCGCGCTGAGCGGCCTTCCCGGGGGCTGCCCCGTCGCCGGCGGTTTCCTTGACGCGGAATTCCACCATGGCGCGGATCAGCGGCAGAGGCAGCGGCCGGTCATGCGGGAACTGGACCGAGCCTTTTCCCGTCCGGTAATCCCCCAGCTTTTCCTCGAAAGCCCGAAGGGCGGAAGGCATCGGGTAGAATCCGGTGTGGTTTTTAAATACCGCAAAAGCCACCAGAATCTTCCGGTAAGAAAAGGTGGGCATGCTCCACTTGATGGCCTCCGTGGAGCCGGGTGCCGCACCGGCGATGCACCGGTGCAGCTCTCTCAGCCGGGGCTGAAGAGCAGGAGGAGCCTCGCGGATATAGTTCTCGATCGCCGCGGGATTTTCTTTCTCTTTCTGCATGTTCCTGTCCGTCAGAACACCAGTTTCTGCAAGGGTTCGGCGCGTCTCAACGAAACCGGCTGCTCCTTGCCGTTCACCGTCACCCGGTGCTCGCCGAAGAAGGCGCGCACCTCGCAGCGGCCTCGGGCATCGGTCTTTCCGCTCCAGGAGGTCCACCACTGCCGGTAGACCAGGTCCCGATAGGCCCTGGCCGACGGGGTTTCCGCCCAGTCGCGCCGGAAGAGGGAGGACTGCGGGATCCAGTTGGCTCCCTCCCAGAATCCCCACATAAGGATGCCAGCGACGGCCGGGTGGGCGAAGCAGATGCGGTAGTAATCGACGATCGCCGAAGCCTTGGCCTTTTCTTCCTCCTCCGACAGCGGCGCATCCCTTTTCCCATAGTAGCGGGATCGCTGGCCGGGGAAGTTGAATTCCGTCACCCGCACGGGAAGTTTGAACTCCGCCAGCCGGTCCAGGGCGTTCTTCAGGGCGTCGGCATCGAAGCTGTCCCCGTGCAGGTGGCCCTGCACGCCGATGCCGGCAAAGGGGACGCCCTGGCCGAGAAACTTCCGGATGTGGGCCAGGTAATCGTCCAGCCGCCGGCCGGTCAGGATGTCATAGTCGTTCAGGTAAAGAACTGCGGCCGAATCTTCCTCCCTCATCCAGGCGGCCATTTCCCGGGTGATTTCCGGCCCCAGACGGTCCTCGTACCAGTTGCCGTGCACCATTTCGTTGTTCAGGTCGTATTCGGCGAAGCGGCCCCGGTAGCGCCGGGCCACATCGCGGGCCCTGGCTTCCAGCGCCTTGCGGAGTTCGCCGTCGCTCATGGCTTTCAGCCAGGGCTGCACGCGGTTGGGAATGCCCCAGAACACGTTGTGGCCGCGCAGGGGGATCCTGTTTTTTTCCGCCCAGTCCAGCATGCGGTCGGTGATGCGATAATCGACCTGGCCCCGCTCCGGCTCCATGGCGTGCCACTTGAGGGCATTCTCGGTGACCGCAGCGTTGAAATTTTCAAGAAAGACGCGCTTGTACCGTGCCGCTCCCTCGGTGTCGGCATCCGAGGAGAACATGCCGCTGGCCAGCGCCGCTCCGAACCAGAATTCGTGGCGCTGCTGCGTCACCCGGACTTCCGCGTCCGGCGAGGCCTGGATAACCAGAGTGCCCATGCGGATCTTGCGGATGGCTTCCTCCAGGTCGGGATTTTCGGCGCGAACGTAAACCGTCTGGGCCAGGATCGGGATGGAGGCCAGCCGCAAGGTGCGATAGGACCAGTAGCGGCAGTGGCATACCGAGGTTTCCACCGCCCGGAACAGAGAGCGGGGGAATAGTGCGAGAACGGCTTGCAGGCCTGTTTTCATACGATTTCCCATAAGTCGGGTCCTTTCGCAGGGCGGGAGATATTTTCAGTATCCCTTCTGCTTGTCGACGATGTAAATTAGTTTTTCTCCCCGGCCAAAGCGCCGCAGGTTTTCCTTGAACAGGGCCATGTACCTGGCAAATTCACCGTCCGAGCGTCCGGCAAGGTGCGGGGTGATAATTACATTTTCGAATTTCCAGAGCGGGTGCCCGGGAGGCAGCGGCTCCTGCGGATCGGTAACGTCGACTCCGGCGCCGGCGATCTGCCCTGCGCGGAGCGCGGCGACCAGGGCGTCCATTTCATAAATGCGGCCCCGGGAGACGCAGATGAAGTAGGCCGATTTTTTCAGCAGTCCGAACTGCCGGGCTCCCATCATCCGGGCCGATTCCGCGGTACTGGGGGCGGCTATGAAAACCGCATCGGCTTCCGGAAGAACCTCGTCCAGCCGATCGGGCGGGTACCAGCGGTCGATGAGCACCGTGGGAGCCACCATTTCCCTGGGGTCCAGCCCGATGACCTTCATGCCGAATCCCTTGGCCCGCTGGGCGATATGGGTGCCGATGCCCCCCATCCCGACGATGACCGCGGTCTTGCCGTTCAGCTCGACCGGGCGATACTCCCCTCTCAGCCATTCCTCCTTCGCTTTCCGGGGGATGATGCGGTAGAGCTCGCGGGTAAACGACAGGAGCATGGCAAAGGCGTGATCGGCAATTTCCGGCCCCTGGGTGATCTTGCAGTTGGTCAGCACCACCGGACTGTTTTTCAGCTCCGGGAAGAGCGTGTTTTCCACCCCGGCCTGCTGCACCTGGACCCACTGCAGCTTTCGGGCGGCACGGAAAATTTCCGGGGTGATGAACCCCAGGATGCCGTCGGCGTCGGCCACTTCTTCCAGGATTTTAGCCTTGTCTTCCGTCACCACCAGATTGATATTGGGCGCAGCGGCGCGAAACTCCGCCAGCTCTTTTTCGCCGATACGGGAGTGGTAAGGGCCGAGGCTGTTGATGACCACTTTCCTGGTTGTCTGCGCGAGGCCTACGGATACCAGGATGCATAGAAGCAGGGCGGAAACGCAGGTTTTTTTCATCAGGATCCTTTCTTTATTCTTTCCGGATAGTAAACGGGAGCCGGCGGATCAGATCGCCGGGAATTCTCCTTTGACGGGAACATTCCGCTGCGGCGTGCAGGTGAATTTCTGGGGGCCGGGCAGAAAAGCCTCGCCAAGGTAGAGGTTGCCCTGCGCATCGGCGCATAGGCCGTGAAGCATGTTGAAACGGCCGGGGATGTGCCGTTCCGTCCGCGGGCAGGTGGGGAAGGACCAGAGCTGCAGGATTTTTCCTTCGGCGCTGAACTTCACCGCGATCTGGTCCTGCTGCTGCCGGCCGTTGGTGATTTCCGTGTATTGATCCAGCCGGATCGGCGTGCACCCGCAGCTCCAGATGGCGTTCTGGCCGCAGGGGATCAGCGGCCAGGCGATCATCAGGTTTTGCCAGAGGTCCAGGAGCTTCCCCTCAAAATCGTAAACCTTGATACGGACATTGCCGCGGTCGACAACGTACAGGTGCCGGCCCAGGTGGCAGATGGCGTGCGGATCGATGAAGTCCTCCGGCCCGGAGCCTTCCCGCCCCCATGCCCGGATGAATTTTCCTTCCGGCGAAAAATGCACAATGCGGCGGTTGCCGTATCCGTCGGAAACGAAGATGCCGGCCGGAGTGACGGTCATATCCGTGGGGCGGTTGAAATGCGCGGCATCCGCACCCGGCTTATCGGGCGTTCCGAGCGTCAGCAACACATTGCCGTCCGGATCGCATTTCTGGATCACGTGCCGGTTGGTGTTGGCGATCCAGACATTCCCTCGGTCATCGAAGCGGAAAAAGTGCAGGTTGTAGGGTCCTTTCTCGCGACTCTGAAAAAGCGCGGGCCCTTTTTCGGAGAACAGCTCCGGGCGGTCCCAGGCACGGATAAAATTGCCCTGGGCATCAAAAATCATCATGGCGGGGAAGGCGCGGTTCGAGACCCAGATCTGCTGCTTCGCGTCCACCATGAGAGCGGGATTTCCGGCCCAGGATCCCAGCGACTCCGGCTTTTTAGGCCAGGAGGGATCCGGGTCGTAGCGCACCAGCGGTGAGGCGGATCCGACCGGTTCTGGAGCGGCTGCCGCTTCGACACGGCTGCCGGCTATGGCAAGACCGGCCAGGCTGCCGGTGGCCGTTTCGAGAAATTGCCGTCTGTGCTGCGATGGGGGGGTATTCATAGCTCACCTTCCGGTAAGAAAGTCCACCGCCAGGCTGGCCAAGGCCCGGACGCCGGTGGAGATAGCTCCCTCGTCGGGAGAAAACCTGGAGGAATGATTGAAGGGCACCAGGGACAGGTTTGCTCCTTCCGGAGCCACTCCCAGGAAGAAATAAACACCGGGGATTTTCTGCTGATAAAAGGAAAAATCTTCCGCGGTGGTCAGCATCCGGGTGTTGCCGTTGAAGCGCGGCGCGGCGACCCGACGCAGCGAAGGAATCATCCGCTCGGTAAGCGACGGGTCGTTGTAGGTGACCGGATAGCCCTCGCCGTAGGCCACGGCGGCCGTGGCCCCGGCGGCTTCGGCGATCTTTTCCGCGGTGCGCCGGACGCGTTCCAGGACCTGCTTGCGCATCTCCGGGTCGAAGGTGCGAATGGTTCCCGTCATGCGGACCGTGTCGCTGATGATATTGGAGCGGTTGCCTCCTTCGATCGTTCCGATGGTAACGACTGCCGGAGCGGTGGGCAGATCCACCTGGCGGGAGATGATGGTCTGCAGCCCGAGAATGATCTGGGCGGCGACGACAATCGGATCGATTCCCTGGGCCGGCATGGCACCGTGGGTGCCGCGCCCGCGTACCGTAATCTGCACCGTGTCGCTGGCGGCCATGATGCCCCCCGGCCGGACCTCGATGGAGCGCAGCGCATAAGGAAAGACGTGGAGGCCGAAGACGGCATCCACCTTGGGGTTGTCCAGGGCTCCTTCGGCCACCATACGTTCGGCTCCGCCGGTTTCGCCTTCGGGGGCTCCTTCTTCGGCCGGCTGGAACAGGAATACCACCGTGCCGGCGAGGTCGGTCTTCATCCCGCTGAGCACCTCCGCGGCTCCCATCAGCATGGACATGTGGTAATCGTGCCCGCAGGCGTGCATCACGCCGACCTCTCTCCCGTTGTACTGCGCCCGGGCTCGGGAAGCAAAGGGCAGCCCGGTCTCTTCCGTGACGGGCAGCGCGTCCATGTCGGCGCGCAGGGCGACGACCTTGCCGGGGCGGCTTCCGGACAGCACGCCGATCACGCCGGTCTTGGCGATGCCGGTGCGCACCTGGAGGCCGAGCTGCTGCAGATGCCGGGCGATCACTCCCGCGGTGCGGGTTTCCTGGTTGCCCAGTTCGGGATGCTCATGCAGATCCCGTCGCCACTGGACTACCTTGGGCAGGATGGCTTCCGCCGAACGGTCGATACGGAGATGCAGCCCTTCCAGCGGAGAGGGCGGGGACTGCGGCGCGCGGGTCGGGCCTTCACCGAAAGCGTACCAGGCCGACGGCATGACGGCCAGAAGGAGGAGAAGAAAAAAGCGAAGCGGATCGATGGTTTGAATCTTCGTGTTGCGCATAAGCGGGATTGTACTGGGAAAGCACTGGTGGAGCAAGAAAGAAAAGATTGCCGGGTTGGCTCCAGCACGGAGCAAGTCCCAATCGGGACGGCAGACCCGGATCCATCCACTGCCTTCGAAAAGAGGTGCTTTTTTCTGCCGGCTTATTTCCTTTTCTTCCTGTTCTTCCCGATCTTCCTGTGATTTCGTTCGCTTCCCGGGAAGATGCGAAAGCCGGGAAGGGAATCAGGCTCCGGAATCTTGATTGACCGCCGTCCGGAAGGGTAAAATATCAGGGCTGAAAGCAAATCAGAAAACAAGCTATTCTCGCGAGGACACCATGACCGAACGTATGAAATTCATTTTCCCGACCACGCTCCTTCTTTTTTTGACTATTGCTCCCTGGATTTCCGCCCAGGAAACCACCGGCAGTTTGATCGGGGCGGTGCGGGATACAACGGGAGCCACCATTCCGGGGGCCAGGATTTCCATTTATGATGCGGAAAAAAATGTTCTGGTCCGCACCGTGGAAACAGACGCCGAAGGTCAGTTTTCCGCTCCCCTCCTCCCGGCGGGAATATACAATATCGAAGCCGAGGCGCAGGGATTTAAAAAGCAGATATCGCAGGGTGTCAAGCTGGACCTGAACCAGCGGCGGTCTGTGGATCTGGTCCTGGAAGTGGGCAACCTCAGCGAAACCGTTACGGTGGAGGCCACCGCCAACCAGGTGGAAATTTCCACCCCGCTCTCCTCCTCGCTCATCAGCGGGGATCAGGCCCGCGAGCTGGCGCTCAACAACCGCAACTGGGTGCAGCTGGTGGCCCTGGCTCCCGGAGTGTCCAACGACCTGTCGGATCAGGTCTACGTGGGCAGCACCAACCCGGACGGGCAGGCCAACACCATCAATATCGCCGTCAACGGGGCCCGCAGCAGCCAGAACACCTTTACGGTGGACGGCGCCGACATCACCGATCGCGGCTCCAATATCACCATCCAGGCCTATCCGAGCGTCGATTCCATCGGGGAGTTCAAGGTGCTGCGCAGCCTGTACCCGGCTGAATCGGGGCGCAGCGGCGGCGGCCAGATCAATATCGTTACCCGGTCCGGTTCCAGCCGGTTTCACGGCAGCGCCTTCGAGTTTTTCCGCAACGAGATGCTCAATGCCAACAGCTTCCTGATCAACAGCAGCGCCAATCCGGCATTCGGCCGGACTTCGGAGGGCAAGGCCAAACGCCCGCCCTTTCACTACAACAACTTCGGCTGGACCCTGGGAGGGCCCGTGCCGTTCGTCCAGAAGCTGCTCGGAGAAAAAGGGAAAAACACCTTCTTCTTCTTTTCCCAGGAATTCCGGAAAGACCGCCGCTTTTCCTCGGCTTCGACGGTCAGCGTGCCGAATTCCCTGCTACGCAGCGGCGTTTTTCCGATGCCGGTCTGCATCAACCGTCCGGCGCTGGGAGAAGCCTCCTGTACTGATCCCTACATCCTGCCGGCCAACACGCCCCTGCCGGCCAGCCTGATCAATCCTACGTCCAAGGCCTATCTGACCGGCATCTACAGCAAGCTTCCGCTGCCCAACAATGTATCGGTGACCAATCCTTTCGGGCTCACCACGGCTATTGCCAACCGCACCGACTTTCGCCAGGAAGTGATCAAGATCGACCACTCCTTTTCTCCCCGGCTTTCCGCCTATTACCGCTTTCAGCACGACAGCATCCCCACGCTGGACGGCAATTCGCTGTTTTCAAGCGGCAGCGGTCTTCCCGGGGTGTCCACCACCGAAACCAACTCGCCGGGCAAGGCCCACACCGCACAGGCCACATTCATCGCCAGTCCGAAGATGATTTTCGAAGGCCGATACAACTACGGCTACGGAGCCATTCTCAGCAGGAACGTCGGTCTCCTGGCCCTGGCCAACACCCGGATTCCCGTCACCCTGCCGTTCGAAAATACCCGGGACCGCATCCCGACCCTTACCGGCAACGGATTTACCGGGCTTAGCGGCTACGGACCCTACGACAACTTCTCCTACAAGCATAACTTCACCGGAAGCTGGACCGCGGTCTTCGGGCGGCACACCGTGAAATCCGGGGGGGTCTTTTCCGTATACCGCAAAAATGAAAACAACCTCGCAGGCAGCAATGAAGGCAGCTTCAGCGCGTTCGGCACCTCCTACCCTACCGGGCAGACCTTCCCCCAGAACCTGGCGCTGCCGGACGGCA
>CAINFC010000245.1 GCA_903847975.1 uncultured Acidobacteriota bacterium
ATCCCGGGTATAAAAATAGACGCATTCACGCAGCCATTTGCCCCTTGAGCCGCAGGCCAGAGCGAGGCGCAGAACGAAATCGATGTCCTCGATAGGAATGAGGCGGGTATCGAACCAGTGATCCATTTTGTCCAGGGCCGTTCGTCGGACCAGGCAGGTCCACATGGCCGGCCGAATGCCGTACAGACAATCCTGCAGGGTAATGTCGTCTTTGCCGTCTCCGTGGCGCCAGGGTTGCTGGACGACACGAAATCCTTCTCCGGCAAAAAACCCGGAGCCCACAAAATCCACTTCGGGATGCGCTCTTAAAAAGAGGAGCTGCTGTTCCAGCTTTCGGGGAGCGTAGCGGTCATCGTCATCCAGAAAGGAGACGTATTCCCCCCAGGATGCATGGATTCCCCTGTTCCGTGCCACGCAGCGTTCGGACCGCTCCTGGCGGATGATTCGGATCCGGGGATCCTCCAGCCGGGAAATCCGCCCCTCCGTATCGTCCGTGGAGCCATCGTCGACGACCACCACTTCAAAATCGGTCCAGGTTTGTGCCAGGACGCTTTGCACCGCCTCGGCAACCGTGGGAGCGCGGTTGCAGGTGGGGAGGATGACGCTGATCTGCGGCAAGGCTCTTCAGTAATTCGGCGAAAGCGGGTCGAAAGCAGTCAGAGCCTTGGCGTCTCCCAGTTCCTTGAGGACCTGATCTTCACTGTAGGTCGTCACCTGGGGAGGTTCATAAGGCGGAAGGCCGGTTGGGGTTGGGTCCGAATGGTTGTTTTCGTTGGTCATCTTATTCTCCGGGAAAGGGAAAGTCTGTCAATAGCCCTTTGTCTTGAAACACGCCGAGAATTTCGCGGACATCCGCAGCGGGATCGGAGCCGGGCGGGACGGCAAAGCGGTCCTGCAGCTGCCGGGCGATCTCCTCGGCGGAATGGCCGCCATCGCAAAGATCCCAGACCAGCCGCGCGGTTCGGTTCAGGACGTGAACCGACCGTGCCGCGGAGTCCATCAGTACGAGATCCTCATCGATCTGCCTGGCAATCAGGTCCTGGCGTTTTCGGGATTTTTGTTCGCTCATGCTGTTTGGGCCTGAAAAAGCCATATCGGCGAAATTTTGTGCGGGCGTTCTCGTTGCCCGCCATCGGCCCGGATACGTAGAATACAGGCAGGGATACAGGATGTCAAGGCTCCCGGTCCCTGTGTCTGTCCCGGAAGGAATGGATAAAAAACGTCAGGGGAAGCAGCGACTATACGCCACCGCTCTCCCTGACGTCTGTATTGTGCATCCTATTTGATTTCGACCAGCTGCTCGAGGACTACCGGGCCGATCAGCCCGGACGGCAGCAGCGGTGAACCGGCCGTATAGGTGCTGTTGGGGGCGAAAGCCACCTTCTCCGCTCCCGGCTGCATGTCGCCGATCAGGCGGTTGGGCCACAAATTGACGACCTTGATGGAAAGGGTATTGGCGCCGGCTTTTACCCCGTCGGTGATGTCGACCCGATAGGGCGGTTTCCAGGCAATTCCCGCGTTCCGTCCATTCACCGCCACTTCGGCCACTTCGTGCACCGTTCCCAGGTCCAGCTCGATCCGCGACCCCTGGCCGAGCGCCGAGACAGGAATATCCACGGTTTTGGTGTAGGTGGCTTCTCCCGAAAAATAGCGGATGCCCGGCAGAGGGTGATCGCTCCAGTCCGAAAGCTCCGCAAAGGTGGCGGAGGGCGGGGCTCCGCGGCCTGCCTGGAAGGCAACTTCCCAGGGCCCTTCCAGGGCCGCCAGGCGGATGCGGCCCGGAGCGGGAACCGTGCGCGACAGGACGGTCGTCGTCTCACGGAAAACCACGAACACCGCATCCCTCCGCTCGAGCGTCAGGGGTACGGTGGTCACCCCGTCGTGGATGCGGTAAGAGGCCGGGACGATCGTGCCGCGGTCCGGGTACCAGATTTCCGCAGCTTTTCCGGTAACCCGGAAGCTGGCCTGGATGGGCGCCGGCGCGTCGACGCGATTGCTGACAAAGTAGAGATCGGTGCTGCCCTCCACCCGGTGGTAGTACTTCACGCTGGCATCGGAGTAGGGTTTGAGGTAGGAAAAGTCCGGTGCGATGCCCTCCGCACCGAGCACGTAGCTCAGGTTGGCTGTCCGGTAAATCTTTCCTTTGCCGAGCTCCCGGACCGGGGATGCGTCAGGCCAGAGAGCCTGCACCGCGGCTTTCCACCGGGCCGGATCGTCCGACAGGCTGGGGGTGTCTTCGGGAGGAAACCCCACTACCACCGCTCCCGCCGCTGCCAGGCTCTGCAGTTTCTCCAGGACCGGCAGCGTCATCCGCCGGCTGCTCCCGCCCAGATAAAGGAGCCGGTAGGTCATCCCGGTGCGGGTGGCCAGCTTGCCTCCGGATGCAGAGAATTCATTGAGCAGCGATTCCTTGTTGACAAAGTCGTAGGCGTACCCGTCCGCGATTTCCAGCGCACGCCCCTCGTGGATGGTGGTGGTGACCGCGTCCTCGCCGTAGAAATAGGCCACGTCGATTACCGCCAGTCCACGCTGCAGCAGGTAGGAGCTTCGGGAGAGATAGTCGCTGAAGGCGCGCATCTGCTCCGCCCAGGTCTGGTGGCGGGTGAACCACTGGCCATAAGGCCCGAGGGACAGCCCCGGGGCTCGTTCGTCGGGCTGCAGCACGGAAACATGCAGAGTCATCTGGTTGATGCCCCCCAGGAAGATCTGATCCGCGGTCAGCTTCATGTCCCACGGTCCGTAGGACTCGTAGATGCCGGTCGAGGTGATCGATTCTGCGGTGGCCAGCTTGTTGGGGTAAATGTGGGCTACCGACGCGGTGTCGCGCAGGTCGGCGATGTAGTTGGTGGTGAGCTGGTTCCCGAAGGGCAGCCAGAACTCACCTTCCGGATAATCGGCCCGCGCCTTCATCTCCATGGTATCGGCCGGCAGCTGCCGGCCGGTAGCCATGGCCTCGGTCACATACTTCATTCCCCGGGCGTGCACGGCGTCGCGGATCCCTTCGAAGTTCGCGGCGATCACCAAATCGGCAATCGTCCGGCGGAAATCCCATAGAAATTTGTCGGTGGCCGAGGGGGATACGACCACCCGGCCGGTGAGCGCCGGCACCCAGGGCGTCGGGTCATAGCCCCGCCGCTGTCTGAACTCGGCCAGGAGGCTATCCGTCCAGTTCTGGGGTCCCGCTTCCCAGCTGTCGGTGGCCACATTATTCACTCCGTGCTTGCCCATCAAGCCCCGGGAGGCTTCTTCATAGGACTTCATGTACTCGTTCAGGAAATTGGTGGTGGCGGTTTTGCTCAGCTTATCCACCTCGAAGCCCGTGGCTTCCGGCGGTGCCGGGGCATTTGTGGCGCCGGTCAGCGAGTAGCCCATTCGCAATACCACCCAGTCCCCGGCGGGCGGCGTCCAGTCGAGTGTTCCATCCACCCGCATCCGGCCGGTCAGGTCGACAACGTCCTCTTTGCGGATCGCGCCGGCGGCATCGCCCACGGTGTCGATGGCGTAGAAATCGGGAACCATGGCAAAGGCCGCCTTTTCCTGCCAGCGGTTCACGGGGGTCGCGGCATGCAGCCGGAAGCGGGCCACCCGGAAGGGTGCCGAGCTGAGCGCCGGCAGCCGGTAGCGGAAATAGCGACCGGTTACCGCTGCGAACGCAAAGGTGCGCTGGTAGATGTTTCCGCCCGGCAGGTCGATCACTTTGGCGAATGTCCGGCCGTCGCTGCTCACCTCCAGCCATTGCAGCGGGGCGCCCGGCATGCGGCCGCCTCCCCCGCGTGCGCCTCCTCCGGGGGCGGCCACGGTCACCCCGCGGACGGTCTGCGGCGTGTCGAAAGCGACCTGAATCCAGGAGGACCTGCCCGCTTCCGCCGGCAGTTCCGGGGCGTCGGCGAACGTGCGGCTGCCGAGGCCGGCCCAGCTGAAGGAGCCGCCGCTCGAGGTCACGGTCGGGTGCGATTGCTCCAGGGCCTTTTGTTCCGCCGGCAGGCGGAAGGCGATGATCATCTGGTCCTTGTAAAAGGTCGGCAGGGTCACTCCG
>CAINFC010000246.1 GCA_903847975.1 uncultured Acidobacteriota bacterium
CCCGCTGGCGGATTTGTTTAACGGATATACGGAGTTGTGGGACTTTTTCGGGCCATCTATTCTGATAATCTCGCAAAAAGTCTCTAAAACACCCCAAAACAAACTCACAAACGAAAACCGTTTAGAGTACAGCCTTCAGGCTGCGTGGTGCAAGCAGGTTTCCGCTTGTGCTCCGCAAGCTAAAGCTTGTACTCTGAACAAAGACTTTTTACGAGATTGTCTTTTCTGATGAAGGTGTAAAAAAGTGGTAAACGGGTCCGATTCTGCCGTCCCTTACGGGACTTTGCCTCGGAATGACAGTCCCGTGCCGGTTTACGCGGGGCCTCCCTAGGCCATGGCGTAGCATAACGTTACGATCTCTGCTATTTCGCCCCGTAGGCACCGACGCAAGTCCCGTAAGGGCCGGCAGACAAGAGCGGCGGCAGCGGTACATGGATCGACCTGGCCTGCGACCCTGTCCCGCCGTGCCCGGGCACTCGACGGCCGCTTTACTTCGACGGCCGGTATCGGGCGAGAAAGCCCCCTCCGGACGACAGGCGCACCGCTACCGTATCCCGGCGGGTGGACCGAACGTCCCCTACGGTCACATCGGCGGGGTTATCCGGAGTGTCGCCAATCGTCAGGCCCTCATAGGTTCCTCTGCCGAGAAAAGAAAGCGGAATGGACAAGGTCCGGGCGGCAGCTCCGTTCACCACCGCCAGGAACCAGGTGTTTCCCGTGCGCCGGGCCAGAACGGCTACTTCCCCGATTTCCGACACCGGCAAGGCGATGGTTTCATCCCAGACGGAGGGAATGCTTCGCACCATGCCGGCACAGGGATTCTGGAGGATGTTGGCCGGGTGGGCAGCATAAACCAGCAGCGGCGAGGTTAGGATAGCGGCACTAGCCACCTGATGCGCCCAGGTGGTGTCGTTGCGCCGATCCCCGAAATGCATCGGGGTGTAGTCGGCGGGGCCGGCCAGCAGCCGCGTGAACGGCAGGGTGGCATCATGGGAGGCGCGGTTCGTCTTGCGCGACTCCATGCCGCGGACTCCTTCGCGGGTCAACTCATTGGGCCAGGTGCGGGATTCGCCGGTAGGCTTGTTGGCCCCGTGAAAGTTGACCATGATCTGAAACCGGGCCGCATCGGACAGGCAGGCCGCATACAGTTCCACGACTTCCTTGGCTTCATGATCGAAGAAATCGATCTTGGCCCCCACCGCTCCGGCATCCCGGCAGACCTGAAAAAACTGCCGGCGGCTCTCGGCGTCCCGCAGGTCCTTGCTGTGCTTCCAAAGCCAGATCCCGACCCCCTGCCGGCGAGAAAAGTCCACGAATTCTTTCAATTCCGAGGGACTCCACTTCTGCCAGAAGCCCTCGATCAGGTTGTACTCGAAACCCAGCTCCCCCGCCAAGCGGGAAAAGTTCCGCATCTCGGCGAGCGTATTTTCGCCGCCGTCCAGGTACTTCCAGACCGCCCGCCCCGGGCGGATCCATTCCGTTTTGTTTCCTTTGGGGAAAAGCCGGGGATCCGGTGGAGAAGCCACGCTGGAAACGATGTCGCTGTTCACCAGCCCGTTCAAGTCCCTGGAAACCAGAACAATTCGCCAGGGAGTGGTAATGGTCCCGCGGATGCGGGCCGGTTGCGCCACCCGTTCGATGTCCGCCTTGTAGCGCAACCGGAAGGGATAGGAGGGGGGAACGGCGTGCCCCAGCCGGGCGCAGAATCCGCCTTGCCCATCCGCCTGCAGGCCCATCCCGGGGTAGGCGATCAATGCCCCCTCGGTGATGGAAGCGAAGCCGGCGTTCCCGGGCAGGCGGAAAGTCAGCGGGGGTGCGGCCCACTCCCCGGCCTGAACCTCCCCGATCGCCTTCCGGACATGAAGCGCTTCATAATGCCCTTCGAAATCGTGGTACCAGACAAGACTGCCCGCGGGTAGCCGAAAGCGGGTTGCCTCCTCGGGAGTCCGATCCTGGCTTTCCTCCCCGGGAACCACCAGGCGGAAAGCGATCCCGTCATTGAAAGCGCGCACGTCCAAGGTATAGGAAAGCCCGGTGGCGATATGGCGCAGGGGAATTTGCATGCCGCGGCAGTAGTCAACCGCAGTGGAATGGACGCCGTACTGGGAGTAGCTTTGCCTGCGCCGATAGAATTTCGGTTTTCCGAGCTCCGCGCCGACCCCCAGGTCGCGGCCGTCGAGAACCATGCCGAGCGGAGAAGGCTCGAGGACCGCCGTGCCGGATCGCCAGGCCACCTGGTACGTCAGGCGATTTCCTTCCGCCGTCGAGATTCGAATCCGGATCTGCCCGTTGGGGCTCTCCAGGACAGAAGCGGATCCGGCCGCCGCGGTCGCGGCTGCAAAAAGCCGCAGATCCGCGACAGCCATTGCCAGGAAAATAAGGAAACGAATTTTATATTTCATAGATTAGAAGTTCAAACGAACCGCCAGCTGCTGGATGCGGGGGCTGCGCGAGCTGGTAATCTGGCCAAACTGGGTATTGATCTGCGCCCCTTTGGCATCGAAGCGCGAACCGGCATCCACCCCGTTGAACTGGGTATGGTTGAAGGCGTTGTACATTTCCCAGCGGATCTGGAAAGTGATCTTTTCCTTGATGGGGATGTTTTTGAAAAAGGTCAGATCCCAGTTGTTGACCCCCGGCCCGCGGAAGGCGTAGCGCTGGGCGGCGGCCCCGCTGCCGACCCCTCCCACGGCGGGACGGGCGAACACTCCGGTATTGAAAAACTGGGAGAAACTTCGCTGCGATTTCGACAATACCGCACGGCCAGTCATCACCACCGTGGAGCCGTCCCCTCCGCCGGTCAGATCGGCGGCATCGGAAAGAGTCAGGCTTACGCCGCGCGGCGAGCCACTGACGAAGGCGCAGATCCCGGAGATCTGCCAATTGTCCAGAGCCCAATGGACGATGGGGTTGGACAGCTTTTTTCCGGCATTCGGAACGCTCCACACCCAGTTCCCCACCAGGGTGTGGGTTCGATCCGAGTCGGAAGGAGCGTAATTCCAGAACCGTATGGGATTGAAGTTGGCGACGCCGGCATCGTAGGCCTCCCCGTAGTTCATGGCCTTGGACCAGGTCCAGGCGGCGGAAAACTGCAGCCCCCGGAAAAAATTCCGCTTGATCTGGGTCTGCAGGGCGTGGTAGCTGGAACTGCCGGCAAACTCCAGGTAAGGCATGCCTCCAAAGCCGTAGTAGGGCCGGAAAAAATTGTCCGGCAGGGGCTTGGCGGTGGTGGCATCCTGATTGCCGGGCAGGAATCGTGCTCCGTAGGGGACGTTGTTGATCTGGCGGGTCTGCCCCAGATGGCGTCCGAGGTTTCCCGAATAGGCAATGTCCAGAACGATGTTTTGAGTGAGGTTGCGCTGCACCCCCAGGGTCATCTGATACATGGTCAGCACTTTGGCGTGGGGGTCGATCACCCGGTTGAAGCTGGAGGGAGCCAGCAGAGAGCCGGCGGTCAGAAAGGTGCTGGTGTTGCCGTAATACTGAACCGGCTGAGCCTGGAACGGAGGATTGAAGGACATGTCACCCATCTGCCCGGACCGGGGACGGGCATTGTAAAAAACGCCGAAACCCACGCGGATGGCCGTTTTCCCGTTGCAGAAGGGGTCATAGGCGAACCCCACCCGCGGAGCCAGCAAGGTTCCGTTGCTCTGGACGAACCCGCGCGGATAGGCCGGATCGCCGGCCTTCACCGCGCCGATGAAGGGATCGCCGGAATTGGGAACGAACATTCCTATATAGGCTTCGGGAAAAAGCTCGCCGGTGAGCGGATTCTGTCCCCATCGCTTGCCGTTCTTATCCTTGAAGGGAGCGTACATGCTGGGAGCTTTGGCGCGGCTGTAGCGCGCCGGGTCGAAGTTGCCGGCGACATCCTTTTTCTGGTAGGGAGGAATATCGTAGGTAAAGCGCATGCCGTAATCCAGGGTCAATCCCCGGCTGACCTTCCAGTTGTCCTGCACGTACCACTCCAGCACTTTGTTGATCGGCTGGTAGTTGACCCGGGCGGTGACTTCCGTATAGCTCTGAAAATTGCCGAGCAAGGCGTTGGCATAGGGATGATTGGAATCGAAGGGATTGCTGGAGCTGCGCCCGAAATTGAGGTTGCCGGCAAAATTGCTGCCGTGATGGCGCTGCAGATACTCGGCAAACTCGTAATAGATGCCTGCCTTCCAGACATGCTTACCGCTGACCTTGGTGAGCCCGTCGGAAATGCTGAAGGCGCTGACGTAGTTGTCCATCGGAAAGCGACCGTCGTAGCCGATTCCGGCGGCCCCGGTGACTCCGCTGAAGCTGGCGGTGGGAATTACATTGAGCGGATTGAGGGAAGCGTTGACCTGCCCGATCTTGATCCCTAACTTATCTCTCTGGATCCTGGCCAGTTCGGAATCGGAAATCGCCTGCACCTCGGTCCAGCGGGAAAGGCCCAGGGAAAGCTCATTCACCAGCGAGGGGCTGGCCATATAAGCCAGGTTGAACCCGTAATTCGGATTGGTGGTTTCATAGGTCTGCCGGATCCCCCAGGCATTGGAGTTGGCGGTGACCGCCAGGCCGTCCTGTTTCACCGACATGTTCATACCCCGGAAATAAAGCCGCCACTTTGCAGTCGGGTTGTAGTCGATGCGATAGACGATCTGCTTGGCCGGGTTGTCGATGTCGTCGGTGACGATGTAGTTGTAGTTGCCCTTGCTGATGTTGCGATCGAAAAAGTTGGGCAGGGGAAACACCGAAAGAAGCTTTTGGGTGCTGGTGTTGATGCGGCTGGCGGGGACCACATTGCCGGGGAAAGCCTGGTTGTTATTGGTCGGGTCGCGCACCACGATCAGGGCGCCGTTCGGTTCCAGCGACTTGGAAAAATCGCCGCTGCGCTCCAGATCCGTGGGAAAGGTGTAGGTCCGGGTGGAGGGGCGCTTGTTGGGCTGGATCTCCTGGGACCAGAAGAAAAAGAGCTTGTCCCGGTTCTTGTTGAACCGGCCGCCCAGATAAATCGGGCCGCCGACGTTATAGCCGACCGTAGCGTACCGGTACCGCCCTTTCGGCTGGCCGGAGCGATTGTTGAAAAAGTCGTTGGCGTTGAACATCTCATGGCGCTTGTACCAGTATCCGGTCCCATGGAAATCGCGCGTGCCGTTCTTGGTAACCACGTTGACGATCGCTCCGGCATTCTTCCCGTATTCCGCCTGGTAGTTACCGAGCAGCACCTTGACCTCGGCGATGGCATCCAGGTTGAGCATGTTCTCGGTGGTCCCCAGGCCCCGGTTGTTGGCCACCACGCCGTCCAGGTTCAGGGCGGTATAGTCGTTGCGTATGCCGTTGATCACCGGGGCCCCGCTGGTTCCCAGGGTTTGCGTGCCGCCCCCATCCGGATAGGTTACCCCGGGAAGCACCTTCAGCAGATTCAGGAAATCGCGCCCCTGGGCGGAAAGGTAGGTCATCTGCTTGTCGTTCAGAACCGCCGAGCGCTCCTGGCTGGAAACCTGTACCGGCGTGCTGTCGGCCGAAACGGTCACCGTTTCGCTGTTGATACCCACCTCTAAAATGAGGGAGCCTACCGCGAGCCTTTCCGAGGCGCTCAGATTCAGCCCGGTGCGCTCCAGGCGCTTGAAGCCTTGCGCCTGGGCGGCAACGCTGTAGCGCCCCGGCAGCACGGAAGGAAAAACGAAAGTGCCGGCATCGTTGGTGATGGTGCTCAGCTTGACTCCAGTCGTCGCGTGGGTAAGAACCACATCGGCCCCGGGAACCACGCCGCCCTGCGGGTCCAGAACCGATCCGGCAATAACCCCCGTCGATGTCTGGGCCCGGAGCAGAACGGATAAGGATAAGATAAAGAACGCTGCTGTCGAGCAAAATAAGGTACGTCGTAGTCTCATGCGCAACCCTTCCTTTCTGTTTCTCTGCCCCGTTATTGTATAAAGCAGGTGACGCAATTCCCGAATGGAATCGAACCGCTTCCGATTTTACAGATGAATGCCCGGTTTTCCGCGTTCTCTTGCCTTGCGGCAAGCATACGATAGGGTCCCATATAAATCAAGCGGCAAAGGAGAACGGCGGGAAAAAGCGGGCGGCCCTCCCGGAGATGAGGTAGGGAAAAGGAGCGAGGGAAGGATCGCCTGACCATCGGAAAAGGACCCAACCGCCCAAACCCGGAGCAGACCTGGAAACGGGCTTTTTTATTCTGCCGCAGGCAATACCGCTGGCG
>CAINFC010000247.1 GCA_903847975.1 uncultured Acidobacteriota bacterium
CGACTATGTCAATTGCCGTTTAGAGTAGAAGCTTTCGCTTTCGTGGCTCAAGTACCATCCTGCTCGTGCCACGCAGCCTAAAGGCTGTACTCTAAACAAGTTACTTTTTATCACGCGAAATCCATCTTCTGTCTTCTCTCTTCTAATCCCCCCCAAACACCATGGCCACTGTGAGATGCGGATGCTCCTCAATTTCCAGCGTGCTGCGAATCCACTCCCGGTAGTCCTGAAAGGCCCTCCGGACCTCGCGCAGCTTGTGTTCCTTCCTGGTGCCGGCGGCGATGAGCCCGGCGAACTCCTCATCCAGCTGCTGCTGGTGGCGGGCTTCCAGCGCCTGGAGTTCGGCGAGTTTTTCTTCGACCGCCGGCATGGTCTTGTTGAGAAAGGAGCCGCGCTCCTCGATCAGATAGCCGATACCGCGGCGAACCGCTTCCGGCAGGAGGTCCGCCAGGGCGGCCTCGTCGAAGGGGCGCATCGGATTGGGAAATTCCTGGGCCGGAAGACGGGTGCGGGCCAGGACCTCCTCCAGCGCGAGAATCCGCTCGAAGGTCCCGGCTCGGAACTGCACCCCGAACCAGCGATGAACCAATGCCTGGCCGCGATGATTGGGGATTTGCCCGGCGAGCAGCACGATCGTCTCGTTTGAATCCAGCGATCCCAGAAAGACCACCGGGGCCTGGTGGCGTCCGAAGTGCGCCGCCAGGCGATCGTTGGTCCATTCGACGACCGGGTGCAGACTCCATAAATACTGCCTGGCGGGCCAGCTGTTTTCCTCCTTGCGGGCCAGACGGATCTCTTCCTGGAGAACGGCCGGATCGGCCGAAAGCATCAGCTGTTCTTCCCTGGGCCGCACCTCGCGGGGCAGAAAACGGAAGCGAGCCTCCAGCTCTTCGGGTAAAGTCAGGGCGATTTCGCGAGTGTCGTCGAAGGCCTCCCACTGCAGCTCGGAGGACCGGGATTCCTGGAGGTGCCGCAAGGCGGTCTTCAGGTACTGGTAGTCGTCGGCAAAAAGGGAGGGCCGGCTGGCGGTCTGCTCTTCGGCATTTGCTGCGGTTTCCGGGAGACCGGTGCCCAGTAGGACCTCGAAGGGATCGAAGCCGCTCATCTGCTTTTGCAGGAAGGCCGCGCCTCCGCCGCTTTCCATCGCCGAAGCCACGGCCTTTTCCTCCAGCTCCTGGTCGTAGAGGTTCAAGAAGGCGGATGGGTCGCCGATGGAACTCTGCGCCTCCCGGTCTTTTTCGATGAGCAGCTCCAGGATGCGCAGGTCGCCGTGGATACGTTCGTTGGCGGCTTCGGTCATCAGGTAGTAGATTTCGGGGCGCTGCTCCTGCCCGTAGCGATCGACGCGCCCGTTGCGCTGCTGGAAGACCATCAGCGACCAGGGGATATCGAAGTGGATCAGTCGATGGCTCAGATAGTGCAGGTTGATCCCTTCGGAAGCCAGATCGGTAGCCAGCAGCAGCCGGATGGGGGAGGACTCCTTGCCGAATTCCTCGACAATGTGCTGTTGTTCAAGGTCATTGAGGCCGCCGTGCAGGATCTCGATCTGCTCCGGACGGAAGGGGAAATCCCGCTCCAAATTCGTTTTCAGAAAGTGCAATGTGGCCAGACGTTCGGTGAAGAGCACCAGGCGATCGTCCGTGGCAGTGGGCTTCCACTTCAGCTCCCGGAGCAGTGCCAGGAGGTTGCCGTACTTGGAGAACCGGGCCGAAGGAATGGCCGCCACCCGGGCCTTGAGCTCTTCCAGCCGCAGGACGTCGGTTTCATCGCCGCCGGCGGTCTGATTGCGAATCGTGGCCATCCGGTTCTCGATGGTTTCCAGACAGGCAGCCGGACTGGAAAAGAGCGACTTTTCCAGCAGAGTCTTGAAGAGCATGGTGCCGCTGCGGCGCCGGTCAATGGAAGAAAAAGTCAGGCCGGCCAGGCAATGGTACGCGGCCTGCTCCTCGGCAGAAGGGGCCTGGGGACCGTTGACCTTGCGGATGGTGCGCTCCGGGAATCGCCGTTCGACCTGGTTTTTGATGTCTTTTTTAAAACGGCGGACAAACAGCCCGCGGATATCCTCGGGCCCGTAGCTTTTGGGGTCGGCAATGGCGGTGGCATCGAGCATGTTCATCAGCGAGGCGAAGCTTTCGCGCCGGCCGTCGTGGGGCGTAGCCGAGAGCAGGATCAGGGCATCGGAGCGGCCGGAGAGCAGCTGGGCCAGCTCGGAGCGCTGGGAGGCCCCGCCGCCGCGGCGAGCCACATTCTGGGCTTCGTCGATGACGATCACGTCCCAATAGGCCTCCTCCAGGTGGGACCGGAATTCGTTATCCTGCTTGAGGGTATCGATGGAGATGATGGCCCGGTCGTAATAATGGAAAGGATTGTGGCGGGTGGGAATTTCGGCCCGCACCCGCTGCAGACCGATGGAATCCAGCCG
>CAINFC010000248.1 GCA_903847975.1 uncultured Acidobacteriota bacterium
AGCCCTTTCAGGGCTGGGTTCAAACAAATCCGCCTACCCGGGGTAGCGCCTCTGCGGCGCAACCCCGGGCTGTGTACCGAAGCCCTTTCAGGGCTATCCCCAAAGGAAATCCGAAGATGTGGGACTTTCTGCCGGGCCATCCGAAAAGACAATATCGCAAAAAGTCGATATTTCATTTTGTTCTGCCGTCCCTTACGGGACTTGCGTGTGTACCGCACGGGACGAGTTAGCGGAGATCGTACCGTTGTACTCCGGCCTTGCCTTGTCAGGCCTTGCGTTTGCCGGCACAGTACTGTGATTCCGAGGCATAGTCCCGTCAGGGACGGCAGAACCGGACGGAAAAACGATTTTTTGCGAAGCTATCCGAAAAAGCCAGGTTCGTAAAAATTCGCTTTCCCCGTCCGAAATAACCGGACGGCATCTTTCTTCCTTCCTGATCTTCCCGTCTTCCTGTGAAAAGCTTGGGCTTACCCGTCAGGAAGAGTGGGCGGCAGTCTCCTCCCTCAGGATCGGGATGGCGATTTTGACCAGCAGGGTGAAGAGAAGAAATCCGACCGCAAAAATACCCGCAGCCACCAGTACTTCCGTCAGCGAGGGGCGATATTCGTAAATTTCGCCAAGGGCATCGGGAGTCAGCCCCGGGATAATCAGGCCCATACCCTTTTCGATGTAAACGCTGGCATAGATCAGAATGCACCCCAGGTTCAGCGTAACCCAGTTTTTCCTGGCCCGGGGCACGAGGAAAAGGATGAATGCGGCCGTACCGCAGAGGATGGATGCCCAGGCAAAGGGAACCAGAGTGTTGTGCTCCTTGATCCCCAGAAAGAGGTATTGAATATAAATGATGTGCTCCGTGCTGGAATAAAACTCCTTGAAAACTTCCGCAGCGGTCAGGAAAAGATTGAAACCCATGGTATAGGCCATCAGTTCGGCAATCTTGTGAAGGGCTTCGTCCTTGATGGATTCCATGTGAGCATAGCGCTTCAGAATCTGGAGCAGCACCAGGAGAATGGCCGGCCCGGAGCAGAAAGCGGAGGCCAGGAAGCGCGGAGCCAGGATGGCGGAGTTCCAGAACGGCCGTGCGGCCAGGCCGTTGTACAGGTAGGCGGTGACGGTATGGATGCTGACTGCCATGGGAATGGAAAGCAGCACCAGAGGGTGAATGAGACGATGGCTGTAGGGCTTCCTGGTGTAGGCGTGAAACAGCAGGTAGAAGACGATGAAAAGATTCAGAAACAGGTAGCCGTTGAGAACCAGCACATCCCAGGCCAGAAGAGAATTCGGAAAATTAAGCCGGCCGACCACCGGCAGAATATGCCAGAAACGGTCGGGGCGGCCGATGTCCACCATGACGAACCCCAGGCACATCACCAGGCTGCACACCGCCAGCAGTTCCCCCAGCAGGGTGATTTCCTTGATCGGCTTCCAGTTATAAATGTAGGCGGGAATGACCAGCATGATCGCTGCCGCGGCCACCCCCACCAGGAAGGTAAAATTGCCGATATAGAAGCCCCAGGAAACCTGATCGCGCATATTGGCGATAATGAGGCCATGGCGAAGCTGTCCGAAGTAGGCAATGCAGCCGATGACCATAAGCAGCAGCAGAAACCCGATCCAGGCATAATAGTACCGGTTCCCGACCAGAATGCTTCGCAGGGAGCTGCCAAGAAACCGGAAAAACTGGCGTATGCTTTCCATGAATCAGACCCCGTAAAAATAGAAAAATTTCGGCTGGGTGTTGAGATCTTCCTTGAAAATAAAAATCCGCTTGTTCCGGAGGATATAGCGGATCTCTCCGTCCGGATCCAGAAGATTGCCGAACTTCCGGCTTCCGGTCGGACAAATTTCCACACAGGCCGGGTAGCGCCCGCGGCGGGTTCGCTGAATGCAGAACGTACACTTTTCCACCACGCCCTGGGGTCGGGGCCGGTTGCCGAGATAGTGGGTTTCGGAATTCATTTCCCCGGCCGCCAGGGACGGCGTGCCCCAGTTGAAATGCCGGGCCCCGTAGGGGCAGGCCGCCATGCAGTACCGGCAGCCGATGCACCAGTTATAGTCTACCGTCACAATGCCGTCCGGTTCCTGCCAGGTAGCCTGCACCGGACAAACCTTGACGCAGGGTGGATTCTTGCACTGCTGGCACTGCACCGGCATGTAGAAGTAACCTTCTTCCGGGACCTGCTTCGGCGCATAGTAGGGATCGGCATGGTGAATGTTGACCCCCTGCTCCTTCTCCATCTGCAGCACCCGAATCCAGTGAATCTGGGGATCCCGGGACTGGTTGTTCTCCTGAACGCAGGCATAAACGCAGCGCCGGCAGCCGACGCAGCGCGACAGGTCCAAGGCATATCCGAACTGGGTTTCCGGCGCCGCCGGATCCGTTCCGACCGTTACGTTTTTACCGAAGCGGGCGGAATATTCCTTTTCCAGGCGCGAGATGATGGACTGCCTTTCTTCCGGGGAAAGCTCGCGAAAATGCTTCTGGTGAAATTCTTCCCGCGCCTCCCGGGAGCAGCCGCCCATGCCCAGTACGGTCAGCGAAACACCGGCCAGAGAAAGGAAGGCGCGCCGGGAAGCGCACCCGGATTCTCCGCCGTCCGCCATCCGACCGGCGCACGGTGATGCGGGTGGCAGGGATTCCACCTTTTTTCCGCCCGGTTTCGAAACATTCGCCTTCATGGGATCAATCCTTTCCAGTCATTGGTACGTTGGGGCGGCTGAGGGGGCGGAAGCGGTTCGATGGGCTTGAAGCGCGGCGAATGCGGGTTGTGGCAGTGAACGCAGAGCAGATACTCTTTTTTCCCATTCCACTGGCCGGTTCGTTTTCCATGCACTCCGGCCCGCCAGTCGCGGAACTTGTCGCCGTGGCATTGGCCGCAAAGCTGGTAGGAATGCCGAAAATCGATCTGCTCCCCGTTGGCCAGGTGCAGGAAGTCCCTCCGATCGGCATGATGACAATCCAGGCACCAGCGGTTCTCCGGCGGACCGTGCTGGAGGGCAATGTCGTCGTGGGCCGCCTCCAGCTTCCGCCGGGTGCGGTTGACCGGCAGGTCCTTGTTATGGCACTGGCTGCAGGGATAGATCCCCTCCGAGAAGGGTGGAGCCGGAACCTGCAGGTCGCCGGAGGCCGGCGGAGCCGGCTGCGCCGCGGGAGGCGGCTCCGGACCGGCCGGAGCTCCGCCGGCGGAAAAAACAGCACCGGCAAAAAAAAAGGCCGCAGCCAGTAGAAGGGTGCCTCGGCGGTCAGGACCTCTCCGGGAAATGTTCATGGTGCATCGGTCCTCAGGAAGAATGGGAATGGCCGGCTTCATCCTGCCAGGGCGGCAGTAGCTTGACCAGCGCCCACAGGATCGCGAAGGGCAGCAGCATCAGGATGATGGTGGGCAGAAGCCCTTCGCGCGTTGCGAACTCCATTTTGTAGGTGGTGTAGCCCAGAAAGCTTTTGGAAAACAGCTGCCCGCCGATCACCACATTCCAGCGCATGGCAAAAATCCCGACGAGGGTGAGCAGGCCGGAAATGACATAGATCCCTTTGCGGGCCGCCTCGCTGAGGGAGATGAGCTGGACCAGGGCCAGGAGGCCGATGGGAACAATCGTTCCGAAAATGATCTGCAGCAGGACCTGCGAGGTGTACAGCTGGGTGTGCACCATGAAGTCCAGGGTCTTGAAAGATTCGTCGGCTTCGTAAATCCGGTGGATCAGGTCCAGCATTTCGAGCCCGAAATCGATCAGAAAAGCGTAAAGAAGGTACCGCGCGGTGGTATCCAGGCAAGCCATGTCCGTCTTCCGGCCCTGAATGAAGGAGATCAGCATGTACACCAGCAATACGGCGGCAATGCCGGAAACGATCGCCGAAAAAAGAAAGACGATCGGCATCATCGGCGTGGACCACCAGGGGTTGGCCTTGATGGAACCGAAGATGAACCCGACGTAGCCGTGGAGCAAAAAGGCGGATGGAATTCCCACCACGGTGATGAACTTGCCGACCTTGTCGTCGATTTCGAGCGACTGCGGGCTGATGTTATAGGAACCGAGAGTCATCAGCTTGTAAATCCACCCCAGCATCCCCGGCGTGGACTGCGCCCGCAGAACGATTTCCTTTCGATAGTCCAGCCAGATCTCCAGCAGGAGAACCGCCATGAGGTACCACAGATAGATAAAGCCGAACATGGCCATGGCCGAGCTGGTGTGCGGGGTGAGGTACATCTCCAGCGAGCGCTCCGGATGCCCCAGGTGGAGCTGCAAAGGAAGCGGGGCAACCAGCAGAAAGGCCAGGGCGGTGAGCAGGGCCAGGCGGTAGGTCGGCTTGACCGCCTGAACGTTGAACACCCGCTCCAGGGACGCCAGGATGAAGGCTCCGGCCACCAGCCCGGTGATGAAGGGATAGAGCACAATCAGAACGCTCCACTGCAATTCGATTTCATTCGGGTACAAAAAGCCTTGTACGCCAGGAAGTGCTGTTTCCATCGGGATCTCCTTTATCGAACCGAGCCGTCAAGAGCGTTATAATAAACCTTGGCTCCTGTGGCCATCTGCGGTTTCAGGACGTGTACTTTGTGCATTTTCAGAAACTCGTGAACCGGGTCGTTGGGATCCTTCAGGTCCACCAGCCGGCGGGCTCCGGTCGGGCAGGCTTCGCAGCAGGCCGTAGTCAGGCCCCGAACGATCCGGTGGTAGCAGAGGCTGCATTTATCGGCAGTCTCCGTTTCCGGGTGCAGGTAGCGGCAGCCGTAAGGGCAGGCGTGAATGCAGTAGCGGCAGCCCAGGCAATACTCCCTGTCCACCAGCACCACTCCGTCCGGGCTCTCGAACGTGGCTCCCACCGGACAGACCTGGGTGCAGGGAGAGTGCGAGCACTGGTTGCAGAGTTTGGGCACGAAAAAGTTTTTAGACCCGTCTCCCTTTTTATATTTTTCCTTGAACCCGTCAAAGCCGCCGTTCTCGGAATCCACTACGGGCAGCTCTTCCTTTTCCGGGTGCTGCAGGTCCCCCGGTGGGATGTGATATCTCTCCACCCAGGTTCGGAAATACTTGGGACCCAGGGGAACCCCGTTTTCCGCTTTATCCGCGCGGACGCAGTTGCCGCAGCCGATGCACAGGTCTATATCGATCACCATGCCCCACCAGTGATCGTGCATGCGGTAGTTGGGCGCTTTTTCCGGCTGGCCTTCCGCCACACTGGCATAGGCGACGGATGCCGCACCGGACAGCAGCAGAAACTTGCTGGACTTCCGCAGAAACTCTCGACGGTCCGACTTGCTGGTCATTGGGCATTCCTCCTAGGAAATCTTGGGCTGATGCGGTTTATGACAATCGCTGCACGCCTTTCCCTCCCCGTGATCCAGAGGGTTGACCTGTGGAAATTTCGCCGGCCTGGCGACGTTTTCCAGATGGCACACCAGGCAGATTGTCTTGGCATCCGGGCGCCCCGGCTTGGCGGCTGCAGGGTCGGATGCATGCTTGGCCAGAGGGCCGTGGCAGGCCTCACACCCGACCGCGGCGTGACGGCCCCCTTTTCGGGCGGCAACCACCTCTTCGTGGCACTCCTCGCAAGCCTTCCGGCCGGCATATACAGCGGGGCGGGCGCGATTATCTTCGAGGGCCCCTCCGCGGTAATGTCCATATTCACCGAAATCCCGGGGTACCATGACCCCTCGAAGAACGAAGAACACGATAATGCCGGCCAACAAAAGTACGCCCATCCGGATCAGGTGTTCCTGGTCCTTGAAACGGCTACTCATAACCGTTGTCCCCCTTTTTAGAGCAAAATATCGAACAAGGCAAGAAAAGAAATTCGCACAGGTACCGGTGTGTAGGAAATCGCTGCCCCCGGGCGCCCTGCCCTGACGGAAAGATTTCCGTCGGCCACCTGCTTCGGATTGTAGACGCGAAGGGGAACGACTGTCAAGAAAAGAAGGGCTGGATAGAAGTCACCACTCCCTGGCGGCAGTCTCTTTCGCTTTTCTTGCGGATGGGAAGACGGTTTGCGGGCAGGCGAACCGGGAAGGATAACCCGGTGAAAAGTCCGAATTCGACTTGTAACTGTTTCCCAAATGAAATCTGTTTGGAGTTCAAACTTGCGTGCCACAAGCGGCAACCTGCTTGCAGCGCGCAGTCTGAAGACTGTACTCAAAACGGCTTTCGTTTGTAAGTTTGTTTCCGGGTGCTTCTCGGGCTTTTTGCGAGTTAAGCAGGGAACCCAAAAAGTCTATTTCATTTTGCCCTGCTGTCCCTGCCGGGACGTTGCCTCGGAATAACCGTCCTGTACCGGTTGAGGCGGGGTCGCCCAAGGCCATGGCGGAGCACAACGGTACGATATCCGCTATTTCGCCCCGTGCGGCTCACAAGCAAGTCCCGTAAGGGATGGCAGAACCGGACCCATCCGTCACTTTTTCACCTTCACCAGGGGAGACAAATTCGAAAAATATCACCGTCACCCGGCAACGGACCCTTTCGCCTTTCTTCCCGCTCTTCCTTATCTTCCTGTGAGTTTTATCGGCTCCCAGGAAGACGGGAAGATCAGGAAGGAAGAAAGAGGCCACATGTGTATTTTGGAAAGGCAAAGGAACGTTTCGCGATCTTGTCAAAGAAGGCGCGCTGCGGGCGGGTTTCCGCTTGTGCCACCCAGGCGAAAGAACCCGGAGGGTTAACGGTATCGGGGTCCGCCCATCGTGCCGCCGCGTCCGCCTCCTCCTGGAAAACCCATGGGTCCGCTTCCCTGCGGGTTGTCAATCAGGTTGACAAAGGCCGCCTGCTGGGCCGCCGGAATCAATTCCAGGACCTTCTGCAGGGTGGCCAGCAGGGATTGCTGCTGCGTGGATAGAACGGCCAGCGCCTGGGGCTGGTACTGGTCGCGCAGGACCTGCACCTTTTTCTGCAGCGCATCCAGCTCCGCCTTCAGGGCATCCACCTTGGACGGCACGACCGGATTTTCACGCATGGCTTCCCGGAGCTCCCGGGTTTTGGCACCGACCTGCTCCATCAGCGGCTGAGCGGTATCGCGCCAGGTTTTCTGCACGTCCTGCAACTTGGTCACCTGGGCATCGGAAAGGGTGAGATAGGTTTTCAGCTGATCGAGAGGCGGGACTGCGCTCGCCCTGGCCGGCGGCATGGACCCCATCCCCATGTGCCCCGGTTGAGCGGCCAGCAATCCCATACAAAAAACGAGCGTTAACAGCGAAGTAGCGATTTTCATGTTCATCTCCTTTGGTTCAATCAGTTATTCATGGACAAAAGTATAATCAGCAAACTCTGCGGCATTTGTTAAATGGAAGTAAAACGTTCCGGCACCCTCTCCTGGTAGGCCCAGAGAGGCTGCGCCGGAGCCAGCTCCCGGAGCCATGTAACGGTAGGTTTTTCTGCTTCCGCCGGCAATGCCTCCCCGGCTTCCATGCGCAGAACCGCCAGGGTCATGTCGTCCTGCGGCTGCCTGCTTGCCAGATAAGAATCCACCTCCTTCAGCACCGCGTTGCGCATGGACTGGGCCGGCAGTGCCCATAGCTTTTCGATGGAGCCGAACAGCCTGTCCTCTCCGAACTCCAGCCCGGTGGGACCGGCGGCTTCCACAATCCCGTCGGAGTACATCACCAGGGTATCCCCGGGCTCAAGCCGTATCTCCCCCTGCCGGTAGCGGACCGCCGGAAGTATCCCCAGGATCGGTCCGCCTTTGTCCAGCCGCAGAACCTGGAATCCTCCGTCCGCCTGACGGCGGATCAGCGCCGGAGGAAGGTGGCCGGCATTGACGTAGCGCAGGAGCCGGGTATCGGGATCGTAACAGCCCCAGAAGAGACTGACGAAGCGATCCGGCGAGGTGCGGGCATGCAACAGATCGTTCAGCCGGCGGGTTGCGGTTTCGTGTTCGACCGTCGAATTCCACCAGCAGGCCGAGCGGACCGCCCCCTGCAGCAGTCCCATCAGCAGGGCGGCAGGAATGCCTTTTCCGGATACATCTCCCAGGACGAAGGCTGTCCTGCCGTGGCCTGCGGGAAAAACATCGTAGAAGTCCCCGCCGACCTGCCACGCAGGCACACAGGATGCGGCAAAATCGATGTCCTCCACCTTGCTGCAGGGAGAAGGCAGCAAATCGGTCTGGACATGACGGGCCAGCTCCAGCTGCTCCTCCAGCTGCTTGCCGCGCACGTATCGCGGAAACTGCCACCAAAGAAAGGCCATCGACGCGGCCAGCACCAGCGCTGCCAGGCAGCTCACCGTCAGGCCTTGCTGCAGGGGAATGAAGGCGGCGGCCACGCTGTCCAGGTAGACAGCCACCGCGGCCAGGCGCGGGCCGGAGGACGTCTCCGGAGGCCTGGCGCTGCGGTCGTCCGCACCGCCGGGAACCGATCGTACCGGACGAAACCGGATCGGCAGCAGGGCGATGACCACCTTGCCGCCGGCGGAGGATCTTTCCTCCGAGATCCAGGCTCTATCCCGCCCTGCCGCCTGGATCTGCCGGGGAGTGATCTCCGCCCTGCCGTCCCGCCCGGCCCGGAGGAGTGGAGCGCCCGTGCCGTCCAGGATTTCCAGCCAGGCAATTTTTTTACCGGTGTCCGAAAGGAACTCCTCCAGAATGCTTTTCCATCGGACCGGATCCCAGCCCTCCGCCTGGCGCAGCTCCCGTTCCAGAGAATGGATCTGCTGCTCCGCCTCCTTTTGAACCTGGTCGGCGACAATGACCCGGCCCAGTCGGAAGTAGCCGAGAATGGATTGCCCCACCAGCAGCACCGCCAGGAGGAGTCCGGCGGCCAGCACCCCTTTGAACCAGAACCCGAGCCGTTGCATTCTTTTCATGACCGCTCCTCAACCCTTTGTTTGATCCGTTGCTTTTGGGCGAAGCACGCGGCAGACATCCGAAAGGCGGTTCTCTTTGCGCCGCCCGCCGCGTGACTCACAAACGGTAATACGCCCGGAATGGAAAAAGGGTTGTAAAAGGACGGTTAAATCTAAATTACAATTCCTTAACGGAGGGTTCGGCGGCAGAACAGGCGGAGAGCGGAACTTCGGAGCCGGGCTAGCCGGTGAACTTGTACCCCATGCCGTGCACGGTCACGATCCAGTGCGGCTGCTTGGGATCGTCTTCCAGCTTCTGGCGCAGCCAGACGACGTGCACATCCACGGTGCGGGTGTAGGGAGTTTTGCTGTAGGCCCAGACGTCCTGCAGCAGTCTTTCGCGGGAAAGGGTCTCGCCCCGATGCTCGATAAAGTAGCGTAGCAGCTGAAATTCCATCGCCGAAAGGGAAACCGTCTCCCCCTGGCGGCTCACTTCCGTACGCTTGAAATCCACCTGAACGCGGCCGAACTGGTAGGCGGTCATAGCCGAGGGCTGCGGGGGCGCCGCCCGGCGAAGCAGCGCCTCGATGCGCGCCAGGAGCTCCAGCATTTCGAACGGCTTGGTCAGATAATCGTCGGCTCCCAGCTTCAGGCCCAAAACCTTGTCCAGGGTCTGATCCCGGGCGGTCAGCATCATGATCGGCGTGGCCAGCCCCTCCTGGCGCAGATCGCGGCAGATATCCAGGCCGTTTTTTCGAGGCAGCATAATATCCAGTATGATCAGATCGAAGGCATGGCCCAGGGCGCAGTCATAGCCTTCCTTCCCGTCGCTGGCGGTTTCGACGGCATACCCTTCACTGGTCAGGCGGTCCCGGATGGTGATCCGCAAACCCAGCTCATCTTCCACAAGCAGTATTTTTTTCTTCATGTTCCTCCCGGGCGGCATTGGTTCCGGAGAGTGCCGGCAGATGGAGTGTGAAGGAGCTTCCCACTCCCGGTTTGCTTTTCACGCTGATGCGGCCGCCCATGGCGGTCACCCCTTCCCTGGCGATGCACAGGCCCAGCCCGTTGCCGTGGATCTGGCTCTCCGCGGCGGCCCGACCCCGGAAGAAGGGATCGAAAATATGCGGAAGATCGCTTTTGTCAATTCCCACTCCCTTGTCTTCCGTGGTGATCTGGACCTCGCGTCCTCCCCCCCGCGCCGCCATGCAGGCGGCGCGGATTCCCATCCATCGGCTGGCGCCTCCGTATTTCAGTGCGTTGTTGATCAGGTTCTCCAGGCACTGATCCAGGATGGTCCGGTCCGCATTCACCGGCGGAAGCCCCGCTTCCAGGTTCTTTTCCACGGTAAATCCGGCGGCATCGATCACCGGCTGCATTTTGGACAGCAGGGATTCGACGGCCTCGACCACCGGCGTGGGACGCAGGTTATATTTTTTGTATCCCGCCTGGGCGCTGACGAACTGAAGGATCTGCTCCACCATGCCGGACAGGCGGACCCCCTCCTGCCGGATCAGCTCCCCATACTGCCGGATCTGCTCGTTGGAACTGGCCACCACCCCGGCAGCCAGGTTATCTCCGGCCGCACGAATGACCGCAATCGGGGTCCGCAGCTCGTGGGAAACGCCGGCCACGAAATCCATTTGCAGCCGGGCCAGGCGCTGGGCCCGGTGGGTGGACACGACGATCATCGCCATGCTGGATGCCAGAAGCAGCAATATTCCAAACCCTATGGCCAGATTGCGGTAGCGCTGGCTTCGGACTACCTCCGCAAGAGTTCCTTCGCGATGCCGGGCCAGAAGGATCCACCGGCTTTCATCGCGCATGGAAAAAACGATGAGATTGTTCCCGCGGCCCCGGCCGGGACGAAAGCCTCCGGATTCCGGCGGCTGACGGGGCGGCAGCCGCAGGTCCGCGGCATCCGGAGGCCCAAGGCGATCCGGGCGCGGGGGATTCTCTTCCGGCGCGCGGGAGAACATTTCGCGCGGTTCGCTCCAGAGGGGTATCCGCACGTCGGGTGCCTGGAAAAAATCCGGGGAGATCGCCGGGTCGGACTGGTACAGGACCCTGTCGGCCTGACGTTCGGAAACAATGGCCACCTGGTACTGAAATCCAACCTTGCCGCTGAAGTATCTCTGCGCCAGTTCCGGAATGATTTCCTGCTGCAGTGCGGGAACGTTCAGCTCCAGGATAAGGGCTCGGAAAGGTCGCAAACGGGGTTCCGCCGTTTCGGGCGGCTCGGCGGAGGGAACCGGATGGAGGACCAGAAGGCTCTCTTCCAGGAAAATCCAGGCGGCGTTGCGCAACCCGACCGGTACCCGGCCCGCGGCAGCAAAAGGCCGGAGCGCCGGAAGCCGGCTCAGGCGATCGGGCCAGGAAACCGGCTCGAACCGGTGCTGCTCCGTGGAGAGCCGGAGCAGCGTTCGCCCGGCCCCGGCGGCGGGGTCCCATAAATAAACGCTCTGTACCCAGTGCGTATCGGAGGCGCTTTGCATCCAGTTCTCATACCGCTGCACGTAGCCCGGCAGGTCCCCCTCTGCCCGGTTTTCGGAGCCCGAGGAGAAGGCGACGCAGACTCTCTGCAGATCGAGCTGAAACTCCCGTCGGAACTGATGAACGGCGTTGTCCAGGCTGGCGGCCATTCGGGCCTTTTCCGCTTCGCTGACCCTTCCGCTCCACTGGTATTGCAGGGCACCCAGAATGAACAGCACGGCGGCCATGCCGGCGGTCACCGACAGCAGGAGCCAGGACTTTCGCTTCCAAAGCTGCATGCATCAAGAATAGCCCTGAAAACTTCCCTGCGCAAGGCCGGCGCGGCACCCGGCCCGGCGGCCGGCGCCGGATTCCGGCTTGACAGCAGGCCGGGCACTCTTTACAATTGTCACGTGCGAAAACAACTCACTCACCCGTATTTCCGACGGCCACATTCATTGACATCAGGATGGTCCAATTGATGGACCAAGGAGAACATCAAATGGAAACAAGAAATCGAATCGTATCCCGGCGTGAAGCGATGGCCATCTTCGGTCTGGCTGCCGCACCTGCCTCTGTTGCCCAGGGCGGCCCCCAGGCAAAAGGCAAGTCCGCCTCGTCGGGTCCCAATAAACCGGCCAAGGGAAAAGGGATTGCTCTGCAGCTTTATACTTTACGGAACCAGGCCAAAGAAGATCTTGCCGGAACCCTGAAAAAAGCGAGAGAGATCGGATGGGAATATGTGCAATGGAGCGGAATGCCCGATCTTTCCGCCGAAAAAATCAAGGAAGCCCTGGATGCCGCCGGGCTCAAAGCCATGGCCGTCCATACGGACATGGAGGGATTCGAAAAAGACTTTGAGCAGACCGCCCGCTTCTGGAAGACGATCGGCGCGATGGATATCGCTCCCGGAAGCATGATGAAGGATTGCCAGGGTTCCCTGGAGGCCTGGCTGAAGGGCGCCCGGAGGCTGGACGCCATTGGAGCCAGACTCCGGGCTGTCGGCATGCGCCTTTCCTACCACAATCACAGTTTCGAGTTCGAAAAATTTCCGGGCGACAACCGTAACAAGCTGGACATCCTCATGGAATCCACCAAACCGGAAAATCTCTGTGCGGAACTGGATACGGCCTGGGTGTTTAACGGCGGATCCGATCCGGCCGCATATATTCGCAAGTACAAGGGGCGGTGCCCGGTCATTCATGTAAAAGACATCGCCGCGGCGGTCCCCGCCGGAGGCAAGGTTCAATTCAAGCCGCTGGGCCAGGGCGCCCTGCCATGGAAGGACATTTTCGCGGCCGGCCGGGAATCGGGAGTGGACTGGTATATTTACGAACAGGATGCCGGAGACGGCTCCCCCTTCGAATATGCCCGGGCCAGCTATGAATTCCTGGCCAGGAACCTGCTCTGATCTCGTTTGGAAAGACCCAAGAAGGCTGCCCGAGAAATCGACATCTCCAACAAGATATCTGTAGAGATGTGCGAATGGCACACCTCCGCCACAACCTTGCCAGCCGATTCCTCCGGCGAAGCGGGATAGTGGCCTTCCGCATAGTTAATTTCTCGGGCAGACCCCTGGGAACAGCGGCGGCGGGGGAACGAACCGGGATCCGTCGTTCCGCAGCTGAAGATACGCCCCGGGTCCGGCAGAGCCGGAGCTTTTCCCTTTCTCCCCGCCCTTCCTGATTCTTCCTGTGAGCTGTTATGCACCGGAAGACGGGAAGGTCGGGGACAACCCGGAGCCTGCCGCCGGATGTTCAGGACTTCTTTTCCTGGCCGGCAAGCGGCGCCACGGCTTTCATCGGCAGCGGCGTCATGGCGTATTCTTTCGGACCCAGCCGCAGGTCCGACTTCAGCATCTCTTCCCAGGTTACTTCCCGCCCGGTGTAAGCGGAAACCCGTCCCATGATGGCCGTCAAAGTGGAATAAGCGGTATTTTCCGCTTCATTCAACGGCTTGTTGGTGCGAATGGCCGTTACCAGATCGATCTGCTCCTGCTCGTAGGGGTTGAACCGGGTCTTTTCCGGCTCCTGCCCCTGCTCCTGGTATTGCCACACCACCTTGCCGTTTTTGTCGCAGATGGTCCCCCGGCAGTTGGTGGAGCCCTCGGTTCCGACCAGGACCTCGGATATATGGTTGGCGCAGCCGTCAATCTGGCGGCAGGCGCTGGCAGTGTGCAATTCGTGGTCGAAGGTGTAATCGACACAGAAGAAATCGTACTGGTCGCCGGTCACGCGCCGCATCCTTCCGCCCATGCCTAAAGCTTTGACGGGGTATTCGCCTACAAACCAGTTGACGACATCCAGGTTATGAATGTGCTGTTCCACAATGTGGTCACCCGACAGCCAGCACCAGTTCCCCCAGTCCCGGATCATGTATTCCATGTCCGTCCAGCCCTCCTGGCGCTCCACATGCCGCGCCTGGCCCTGGTTCCAATAGCACCGGGCGGCCAGGACTTTGCCGATCGCCCCGCCGGCCACGCGGGTAAAGGTCTCAATGTAGGGTCGCTGGTGGCGCCGCTGCGTTCCGGTGGCCACGCTCAAATTGAAAGACCTGGCTTTCCGGGCGGAATCCAGGATGCTGCGCACTCCCACCGGGTCCACGGCCACCGGCTTTTCCATGAAGACATGCTTCCTGGCATTCACCGCGTGAGAGAAATGTTCCGGCCGGAAGTGCGGGGGCGTGGCCAGCAGGACGAGATCGACTCCCGAATCGATCACCCGATGGTAGGCATCGAATCCGACGAAGCAGCTGCCTTCCGGGACCTGCTGGGCAGGAAAAGTCCGCCGGTCTGAAATTCCGGACTGCAGCATCTGGCGGCACGAAGCCAGCCGGTCGGCAAAAACATCCCCCAGCGCCGTAATCTGCAGGTTCGGTCCCGCCAGAAGAAAATCCACGGCCGCTCCCGACCCTCTCCCGCCGCACCCGATCAGGCCCGCCTTCAAAGGAGGTCCGTCCGGCGCCTTGTCTACGAAGGTAACTTTGGAATAGCCTCCGGAAGATTGGGAGCAGCCGGCCAGAAGCAGACCGGAACCGACCAGAGCCGCGGATTCCATGAATCCGCGGCGCGGCAAAGAATTTTGTTTGCATTCTTCCATTTTCCCCCCTAATCAAGGACCGTTGTTTTTAAACCTTTTGCTCCCGGTTGTCAATGTGGGAGGAAGGAAAAAGCGCCCGGACAGTCCGGGTGATTGAAATCGGACCGAATTATCACTAAAATTGAACCGGAACGCTGTGGATGGCTGCCATGGAAGAACAAGATAAAACAATCGATCAGATGCTGAGACAGCTGGAGACTCTTTGCGGGCACTGGAAACCGGCCGGCCGGGATATCCGCTCCTGCCAGGAAGCACTGCGCCAGTGCGAAGCCAGGTATCAGCAGTTGCTTTCTTCCGTTGGGGATTACGTTTATCGGATTCCCTTTAAGGACGGACGGCCTCTGCCGACGGTTCATGGTCCGGGATGTATCGCGGTGACCGGATACTCTCCGGAAGACTTTGAAGCCGATCCCGATCTCTGGATAAGGATGGTGGTGGAAGAAGACCAGGATAACGTCAGGGAGCAGGCCCGGCGCCTGCTCGCCGATCCGCCCCGGCCTCCCCTGGAGCATCGCATCCGCCGCAAGGACGGCGCGATCCGCTGGGTCCGCAACACCCCGATGGCGCGGTATAGTCCGGAAGGCCGGTTGCTGTCGTTGGAAGGAATCGTCCAGGATATCTCCGCCCTTCGCCAGGAACAGGAGGAACGTCTTGCCCAGGCGATGCATTTTTCCCGGCGGCTGGAGGATCAGGGCCGGCTGGTGATGAACAGCTTTCAGATCCTTTCCAGTATCCTGCAGCTGCAGATGCAGAGCGATCCGCATTCGCAGGCCGGCAGGATGCTCCTGGCCGACCATCGGCGGGTGCAGGTTTTAGCCATGACCTTTCAGAATTACCTGGCGAAGGACATCCCGGAGGAAATGCGCTTCTCCAGCCTCATTCGCAAGCTGGTCGATCACCTGCAGGTAACCTGTCAGAACTCGGCCGGTATCGAATGGAGCCTGGAGTGCCAGGATACTCCCTGGCCGCAGGAGCTGGCCATCACGGCGGGGCTGATCCTGTCCGAATTGCTGGCCGTATCGCTGCAATACGCTTTTTCGGACCGGAGCCACAGTCAAATCCGGATCCGGTCCTACCGGCAGGAGTGGCAATATGTCCTCCAGCTCCAGCATGACGGGATCGTTTCCCGGGAACCGGCCCATCCGCCGGAAGAGATTCAATTCGGCTTGAGGCTCTCCCGCCTGCTCTGCCGCTTTCTGAAAGCGGAACTTTTCGTAAATACCGAGGCGGGCACCTCCTACCGCCTGATCTTCGAAGAAAATCAGGGTCACGACATGCAGGAACAGATTCCCGTTCCGGACGGCCCATGAACAATTCCCGAATCGCCAGCATCTTTTCTCAGATTGCCGACCTCCTGGAGATTCAGGATGAGAATCCCTTTCGAATCCGGTCTTACCGGCGGGCGGCGCAGGCGATCGAATCCTGCGCCGAGGACCTGGCATCCTGGGCTTTACACCGCGGGGACCAGCCCCTGCATCTGCCGGGAATCGGCTCGGGCATGTCCCAGAAAATCCGGGAAATCGCCACAGAAGGAAGGTGCCGCGAACACCAGGATCTGCTGGGCCGGCTGCCGTCCGGACTCCTGGACTTCCTGCGGGTTCCCGGGCTCGGCCCCAGGAAGACCGGCCTGATCTACCGGGAGCTGGGAATCTCCACGCTGGCCCAGCTCGAACGGGCTGCCCGGGAAGGAAAGCTGCAGGCCCTGCCTGGCATGGGCGCCAAGAGCGAGTCAAAAATCCTGAGAGGGATAGAAGATCTCAAAAAAGTGGCCGGAAGAGTGCTTTGGATCGAGGCCGAACAGGAAATTCAGGAAATCCGGACTCGGATGACTGCCTGCCCGGAGATCCAAACCCTGGAAGTAGCCGGAAGTTTTCGCCGGCGTCGGGACACGGTCGGAGACATAGATATCCTGGCTATCGGCTCCATTGCCGAACCGGTTATGGAGACTTTCTGTTCGCTTCCCGCGGTGAAAGAAGTGCTGGCACGGGGGACCACGCGCTCCAGCATCCGGCTGGAGTCGGGCCTCCAGGTCGATTTGCGGCTGGTGCCGCCCGAGAGCTTCCCGGCGGCACTGCAATATTTTACCGGTTCGCAGGCCCATAACGTCGCTCTGCGGGAGCGGGCCAAGCGGTCGGGATACAAAATCAACGAGTACGGACTTTTTCGGGAACCGGAGGATGCTCCGTGCCCGATCGCCGGGGAAGAAGATCTCTACCGGATCTGCGGCATGGACTGGATTCCCCCGGAACTGCGCGAAAACCGCGGGGAGCTGGAAGCTTCGGCAGCCGGCCGGCTGCCGAAGCTGGTCGAATGGCAGGATATTCGAGGCGATCTGCACAATCACACCCGGGATTCCGACGGCGCCTGTACCATGGAAGAGCTGGCCCTCTGGGCCGACTGCCGGGGATACGAGTACCTGGCCATCACCGATCATTCCAAGTCTCTGACCGTGGCCCATGGCCTCGACGAACGCCGTCTGCTGCGCCAGATGGAGGAGATCGACCGCTGGAACGCCAGAGCCGATAAGCCGTTCCGGGTTCGGCTTCTCAAAGGCTGCGAAGTGGACATCAAAGCCGACGGCTCTCTGGACCTGGACCCGGAAGTCCTCAGCCGGCTGGACCTGGTGATCGCTTCCGTTCACTCCCACATGAGCATGCCCCGGGACGAGATGACCGAGCGAATCGTTCGAGCCATGTCATACGGATGCGTTCACCTTCTCGCTCACCCGACGGGAAGGATTCTGCTGCAGCGCGAGCCGTTTGACCTGGATATGGAAAAGATTTTCGGGGCCGCACTCCGATGGGGAGTGGCTTTGGAACTGAATGCTTTCCCGGCCCGGTTGGACCTGGATGACATCCACTGCCGGATGGCAAAAGAAAAAGGCGTGAAGGTGGCCATTAACAGCGACACCCACGCCGCAGAACATTTTCACTTCCTACGCTACGGGGTCTTTCAGGCCAGGCGGGGATGGCTGGAGAAGGGGGATGTTCTGAACACCCAATCACTGGATGAATTGCGCGCCACACTGCGGCAGGGAAAACGGATCCCGGCGGGCCTTGCGTGAGTCATCTTTCATTCTGGAGAAACACCATTGAACATAAACAAAATGCTGCCCGGACAGACCGTTTGCACCCAGAAGGACGAAAAGGGAAAGTCCTGTTTCGGCTCCCTGAAATACTACTACCCGTTCGATGCCGATTTCGGGGAAACCGACCCGAACATCCGCTCCCAGATCGCCGGCCAATGCGGAAAAGATCCCTGGCTGAAGCTCTACCGGTGCTATTCCTGCCAGGCCCTGTACCGGAACTGACCGCTTCCTCCTTGCCGGGAAAAGACAGGGATCACAGGAAGAAAGTAAGGCCGGCAAGAGAAGCGAAAGGGCCTCTCGCCAGGGGATGGTTGCCCTTTACCGCGACATCAAGATTGGGCCGCAAAAAGAAATCCCTTAAACTGTCATCCTGAACGAAGCGCAGCGTAGTGAAGGATCTCGTTCGTAATGGTTTTTTTTCAAAAGGATACAGGTTTCCCCAGGAGGAGATCCTTCGCTGCGCTCAGGATGACGGAGAGGGAAAGCGGACTTTTTGCGAAGCCCTCTCTGTGGACAAACCCGTAAAAAGTCCCACATCTTCGGATTTCCGTTGGGGAACGCCTTTGGGATTCTCGACTTTTTACGGGGCCATCTTATTGGTTTTCGGGATAAGGCTCCCGGCGCAAAGGAGCTATTTCAGGAGCAGCTCCACCACCGGAATTTCCACGTTCGGCTTGACGATCGGCAGCGACAGGACCAGGTCATTGATCCGGGCGTCTTCCTTGATCCAGGTGGTCTGCCGGCGTACGCTCATGCGGACCTCGGAGGCGTCATGCAGCAGCTGGGCGTACTTGACCTTGTCGGCAAATCCTTCCAGCACGATCTGCCCCATGGGCCAGTCCAGCAGGTGCAGGTACAACCGCCGCGTCTTGGCATTATAGGTCAGTAGCGACTGTTCCGGTATTTTGAATTCCGGCGGCGCCTGCGTACATCCATAAATGGAAGAGCTGTTCCCCTGCATCCAGGAACCGATGGATTTCAGGCTCTCCTGGGCGCGGGAATCAAACGTTCCGCGAGCCGTCGGGCCGACATTCAATAGCAGGTTGCCCCCCTTGCTGACCGTCTCAATCAGCAGCACCAGCAGCTGTTTGGTATTTTTCCAGGTGGTTTCATCCCGGTAATACCCCCAGGAGCCGGAGAAAGTCTGGCAGGTTTCCCAGGGAACCTTCTTCCCGTTCATCGTGACCCACTCGCGCGGCTTGAACTGCTCGGGGCTGCGAAAATCCCATCCGCCCTCGACATCCATCAGATCCAGCCGGTCGTTGACAATGATTTGCGGCTGCAACCCGCGGACCATCTTCAGCAGATTTTCCGAGTCCCAATCGCTGCGGCCCTTGCCATGCTTATCGCCGGGGAAGGAAAAATCGAGCCAGATAATATCGATTTTCCCGTAATGGGTCAGCAGCTCGCGCACCTGGTCCTTCAGGTACTGGCGATAGATGCTCATGTCCCGACCCTGGTTCAGCTTGTCGTACTCCTCGTCGGTGTTGGCGCTCTGCGGGTGATTGCGGTCCACGGTGTAATGGGGATGATGCCAGTCGATGAGCGAGTAGTAAAACCCGACCCCCAGCCCTTCGGCTCGGAAGGCATCCACCCATTCCTTCAACAGGTCTCGCGCGGCCGGCGTTTTGGTTGCTTTGTAGTCGGTGACCTTGGAATCGAACAGGCAGAACCCCTCGTGATGCTTGCTGGTGATCACTCCGTATTTCATCCCGGCCGCTTTGGCCATGCGCGCCCATTCCCTCGGGTTATAAAGGTCGGGATTAAAAACCTCGAAATACTTCTGGTAATCCTCGTTGGTAATTCGTTCGCGCTTTTTGACCCACTCGTGCCGCGCCGCCTGGGCATAAAGCCCCCAGTGAATGAACATGCCGAACCGCGCCTCGGTCCACCACTTCATCCGGGCCTCCTTCTGCTCCGCGGTTTCCCTGGGCAGCTGTGCGACGGCCGTGCCGGCCAGAAAAAGTAAGCATAAAACCAGGGCCATTGATTTTCCGACCATGCTTCTGGACATAATCACGCTCCTTGAAATGAATCTGTTTATTTTTTATTAAGGTGAATCCTCGGGGCAGGAATCGTCACCTTGCCGGTCGCCGCCCACTCCGCCCCCCGGACCATCAGGGCGGAGCACCCCGAGTGGGCAACGCTGACCTGGTCATGGCCCAGCAGATTGACGAACACTCGCCCCTTACCGTAAGGGACAATAAAAACCATCGGCTCGTTGGTGCTGGTTCCTTTTTGAGTCGGGGAAGAAAAGGCGGTGAGCAGGACATGTATGTTTTGAGCCGGCCCGCGCTGACCGTGATACAACTCATCCTTGGCGTGAACCCATTTCAGCGGCAGGCCGCGCATAATCGGGTGCTTGATGTCCCGGAGAATGACTTCATAAGCGTGCTGGGGGCCATGCCCGGCTCCCGGCCCTTCCCCCTTGGGGGTGCGAATAACCTTGCCCTCCCGATCGACGGTGACCCGATCTCCATAAGTGGCCGGAGCCCAGAGCAGTCCGACCATCCTGGCCCATTCGGACCACTCCAGGAAGGCATTATTGGCCGCATGGTAAATCACCAGTCCACCGCCTTCCCGCATGTACTTTTCAAAAGCAGCCTGGCATTCCGCGGGCCACAGCTGGCCGTTGTAGTTGCTCAGCACCACCTTGTATTTCGAAAAATCGGGTCGGAAAGATCCCCAGGCTTCCCGGGGAGCATCCTTCGGCGGAGCAGTCAGGATATCCACCGAAAACCTGCCGGAGGCCAGAAGCATGTCCCGGAGCACCGGCGTGGTGGCCTTCCAGTCGTGATTATTCTGGCCATCCAGGAGGAGCAGGCGAATGGGATCTTTCGCTGCTCCGGCGCCAGCCGCAAGGACCGCCATGGAGCCGAACGCCAGAAGCCAAATCGCTGTTTTCATTCCCTTCATTGTAACTCCTATCGATGGTTACCATTTGCTTTCTGCTCCGCACCGCATTCGGATGGATTCCGGGATGAGAACCACCCGCCGATTTTAAGCGGCAATCCGGCCGGAGTCAAGATGCCTCTAATCCACCTTGCCGATGATCAGGGTAATATCGTCGTGCTGCCGCGAGGCGCCCTGCCACTGCTGGACCCTCCGGATCACCTGCGAATAGATCATTTCGGGAGAGAGGGGCCGGGCACCGCTGATCACTTCGATCAGGCGCTCCTCCCCATATTCCTCTTCCTGTTCGTTCATTGCCTCGGTCACCCCGTCGGAAAAAATGGCCAAAACGGAGCCCGGCGTCATTTCCACAGTTCGCGCATGAAAGGAGGTATGCTCCAGCAGGCCGATGACGGTATCGTCGGTATTCAGGCGGCATATCGAACCGTTGCGAAACAGAATAGGAGGGGGGTGACCCGCGTTGCAATAGCACAACTGGCGGGTTTCGGCATCGAACCTCCCGACAAACAGGGTGGCATATTTTTCGGAAGGGCTGTTCTGGTATAGCTGAAGGTTCAGCTGTTGCATCACCTCGATCAGCCCGCGGGGAACATCCCCGACGCGGTTTTGGCGAACGGACATGAGCTGGTTCCTCATGGCTGCCTGAAGGCTGGCCATCAGCAGGGCCGCGGAAATTCCTTTGCCGCTGATGTCGCCGACCGCCAGGTGGATCCGGGCGTCGTCCTCCACGATAAAATCGTAGTAGTCGCCGCTGACCGTCCGCGCCGGCTCGCACCCTCCGAAGATGCAGAATCCCCGCGGCCGGGGAAGAATTTTCGGAAACAGCGTGGCCTGCACTTCGCGGGCGATCTCCAGCTCGTGCTCCAGCCGCTTTTTTTCGGTTACCTCCGACAGCAAATGGCTGATGGAAGCGGTCATCTGGTTGAAAGAGTGCGCCAGCATGCCCAGCTGGTCGTGGCGCCGAATGGGGATCTGATGGTGCAGGTCGCCGCGCTGCAGTGCGAGCGTTCCTTTATATAAGTCGTCCACCGAGCGGGTGACCCCGCGGCTGATCAGGATGCCGATGAAAACGGAAATCAGCTCCGCCCCCAGGAAAAATCCGAACAGAATGTAAAAGGCCATGAGCAGATAGTGGCCGGAAGACCGATATTGCGCGAAATACTCGGTAAAAATAACTTCCACGGGGACTGCCAGCAAGGCGTGGGCCAGGGACTCCTCCTTCCCCGACTGCTGGCTCCAGCCCCGGACCCGCGTCGACGGGTTGCCATATACCATCTGCCTGGCATCCTGGGCCCGGCGCTGCTCCATTTCACTTAACCGCTTTTCAAATTGAGGATCTCTGGTCCGGACCCGGTCGCCGGACTCCCTCTCCGCCTTTCCCTTGCGAATGGTGAGGCGAGGTGTCGATGGACCCAGAAAGATCGTGTAGATGCTTTTCTCTTTGGCCAGCCGGTTTTCGATATGTGCATCGAGCGGAGCACAGACCTCCAGGCGGGCATTCTCCAGACGGTCAAACGGTCGGACCGAAAGCAGGAGGGTGTTTTTTTCCAGCCGCAACAGCCCCTCCAGTTCCTCCTTCCCTTCCCATTCCATGGCCGGAAGGTATTTGTTGAAATCGGCAACCAGGGTGGCCGGATCATACACCTCCAGCGGCTTCACGGTTCCGTCCTGGCGCGTGGCAATGAGCCGGATGGATAAGCGGGGAAACTTTTCCCGGTTTTTCCTGTGCGCCTCCGCCGCCGCCTCGGGGAACGGAATCGCCGACCGGCCGTCTGACAGCCGGGCTTCCAGCGCCACGGAAATCAGGGAGAGTTCATGCTGCATTTCCTGAAGGGAGGACCTCAGATAGCTGCCGGCCATCTGGCCAAGGAGAATATAACCGAGCAGCACGACCGTCCCGGCGAATAAAAGCAGGGGGATCAGGCCGACAAAAATAAAGGAGCCGGCGATCCGGTTGCGCACCCTCCAAAGAAGAAAATTCTTCAGCCGCCGGCCCAGGTAGAAGAGGAGGTGCACGGAGAAAGCGAGGCCCATCAGGTAACCGATCACCGGAAAAGGTGCCGGAAGCCAGCCGCCTAAAAAGAGTGCCAGGAGAAAACCGCCCAGACAGACCAGCTTCCAGGATTTCCAGAATTGCCGATCGGAACGGGCAATCAACTGCGGCAGAACAAATTTTTCCGACATGAAACCTCTGCGATGCTGGATAAAAAATATTATGTACGGATTTTCGACAATCCCGGCTCAGCCCTGTGAGTATATCTGATGAACCGGAAAAAATCATTGCCGACTCCTCTGCCTCCTGACTCCGGCCTTCTACCTTTCTTTCCATTCGTCCCGTCTTCCTTTGAGAGAATCTTTTCTTCACAGGAAGACGGGACGAGTGTGCAGAGAGGCGACATCGGAGTTCGCTCGTCCGGGTGGTCACCGGGACGGAGGAAAAATTTTTCCTTAAATAGTTGACAACATATCAGTCAGATCATATTACATTGTTGTGCTAAGATAAATAAAAAAGAAATCAAAAATAAAACATAAGGAGGAAAAAATGAGCATCGTAAGATTTGACCCGTTTCAGCAAATGAATCGCCTGCAGGAGAGAATGAACCGGCTTTTCAACGAAGCCATCTTCCGACCGCAGGAGGAAAACGACTTCTACGGCGTCTGGTCTCCGCTGGTGGATATCTACGAAACCGAAAACGATCTGGTTTTAAAGGCGGAAATGCCCGGAATCAAGCCGGAAAACGTGGACATCCGCATCGAGAACAACACCCTGACACTCAAAGGGGAACGTAAGTTCGAAGGCGAAACCAAGAAAGAAAACTATCATCGCATGGAGCGATCCTACGGCACCTTTATCCGGTCCTTCACGCTGCCGCGAACCGTCGACCAGGAGAAGGTGGCGGCCGAATACAAGGATGGGGTGCTGACCGTCTCCCTGCCGAAAAAAGAAGAGACCAGGCCCAAACAGATCTCCATCAAGCTGGCTGCCAAATAAGCCGGCTTATTCACCCCGCCCAAAACGAAGCCCGCTTTCCCCTGGGGAGGCGGGCTTTTCCATTTTCCGGGGGTCAGGATAAATATTCGCTTCGGATCCGGCTCATGGACAGAAACAAATTTCTTTTGGCCTGAGGCGAGATCGCCGCCAGCCCTTCAAGGACCTCTTTCATCCGCGCCCGCGACTGGCTTTTTCCAAACGGGCAATCCTGGTGCTGCACTTCCAGGCGGCAAAGCTCTGCATAACGGCGAACCTCGGCTTCTTCCAGCCGGCCCAGAGGCCTCACCAGGGTAAGCGCACCCTGAAACAGGGGAAGCTTGACCGCCATGCCGGCAAAAATTCCCTTGTGCGCCATATTCATCAGCAGAGTGGCGACAATATCGTCCAGGTGGTGGCCGAGAGCCAGCTTGGCGCACTGCAGATCATGGGCCAGATCGAAGAGGGCTTTGCGGCGATACCAGGAGCAAAGGAAGCACTTATCCTTTGCCTGGTCGCGGTCCAGGTCCACGATCACTTTCCGGAGGTGGAAAGGCACTTCCCGCTGGCGGCAGAAATTCCCGAGTGCCTCCGTGTCCAATCGGTGTCCGAAGCCCTCCATCTCGATATGGGCCGCGTATAAATGAACCTTTACCGGCGAGCGGCGGTTCCAGGCGGCGAGCAGATCCAGGAGGGAAAGGCTGTCCTTCCCTCCGGAAATTCCTACCAGCACACGCTCGCCGCCCTGGAAGAGAGAATATTGAAATATCGTCTCCCCGGTTTTTTTCCTTACTTTGTGAATAAAAAGTTCTTCCGGACGCATCCGTTTCCCTAGCCGCACGGAGCAGTCGGGCTGTTTTAGGGTGAAGATCGATTATTGTCAGGCCCTCTGGACATCCAGGACCATTTTGATCGTGGCCGGATCCCGGTCCGCTTTGACAAAGGCGGCGGTGATTTCGGAAAGCGGGGCTTCGCCCGTAACCAGCTTTTCGGGGTGAAGAATGCCCTTGGCCATCTGCCGCAGAGCGCGGGGGAACTCTCCCCGGGTAACCCGGGAGGCAATGATTTCCGCTTCCTTGACCACCAGGGTCTTGAAGTGGATGGGGGAATGCTGGGCACCCATGCCGCAGGTGACGATTCGCCCGCCATTGCGGATCATGCCGACCGCCTGCTGCATGGGGTTATCCTGGCCGGGTATCTCGTGGAAATGTCCGATACACTCGATCACGCAGTCCACGCCGACCCCTTGCGTCAGCTCCATGGCCCGGACAACCGGGTCATCCCGGAGGACATCGATGGCCAGGTCCGCCCCGATCTGTCGGGCCGTTTCCAGCCGGAACGATACCATGTCGGTAATCAAAGTCAACCCGGGACTGACGCTGTGGCAGAGCACATCGAGTACGGAAAGGCCAAGCCGGCCGGCTCCGAGAATAGCCACCGTCTCGCCGGGCTGCACCTTGCCGCGAGCCAGAATGTGATTCCCCAGGCCGTACATTTCCACCATGGGTACGAACTTCATGGGAACCGAATCGGGCAAAGGAAAAAGGCGGTCCGAGGGAACCGCCACGTACTGACCGTATCCCCCGGCCAGATCCACTCCCAGCAGCTTGAGGGTCCGGCAGGCATTAATATGCCCGGTGTGGCAGGCAAGGCAGTTGTGACAGGAGATGATCGGATCCACGGCGACCCGGTCTCCGGCGCGGTAGCCCTTCACCTGGCGACCCGCCTCGCGGACGATTCCTCCGAACTCATGGCCCAGAATGGCCGGGTAGGCTACCCGGTCATGGAATTCCCCGTGGAAGATGTGCACGTCCGTGCCGCAGATCCCCGCAAAGCCGGTTTCCAGCAGAACCTCGCTCTCCCTGATTTCCGGGTCGGCAGTTGTTCCGCAACGAATCTCTCCATCCTGATATAAAATTCCCGCTTTCATCCGTTCTGCTCCTCCAGGTCCACTTCGATTTTTTTCAATTCCATCACAATGTCCTTGTGAATCGGGATTCCCTCGACCGAATACCGCTCGCGCGTGCGCCATCCGCGCTCTCCGGGAAGCGAGAGGGAAAGGTCGGGCTCCGCCGCGCACAGGCAGGCAAGAAAATCTTCAAGACGATCCTCCCGGAGGTCCGGCGGCAGAAAACATTCGGGGTCCAGGGCTATAAATAGCTTGGTAGCATTGGCATCCAGCCCCGCATCCCCCTGGGCGGCGATCTCATGAGAAAAGCGCCCCCCGGAAAGGCCGGCCGTAAGCAGCTCCATCATCAGAGCCAGCCCGGCCCCTTTGTGCTCGCCGAAAGGAAGCAGCTTCCGGCTGGCCAGGATGCGAGCCGGGTCCTTTGTCGGATGGCCGTCCTCATCCAGCCCCCAGCCTTCCGGGACCTGCCTTCCCTCCCGAGCGGCCGTTCCGACCTTGCCGACTGCCGCCTGGCTCATGGCCAGGTCCAGAACGACCGGCTCCCGGGAACGGCCTCGCGGAAAGGCAATGGCCAGCGGATTATTTCCCAGCAGCGGTCGGGTCGAGTTCCAAGCCAGCATGTTGGGAATGGCATTCGTGGTGCAGATCCCGACGAATCCTTCTCCGGCCGCACGGCAGGCGTAGGCGTGGGCACGCCCCCAGTGAGTTGTGTGCAGAGCCAGGCAGGCTCCGATTCCATATTTTCTTGCCCGGCTGACCGCCTGGCCCATGGCCTGGACCGACACGTATCGGCCGGGCCCGTTATCCCCGTCCAACAGGCAGGTAGCCTGCATATCCCGGCCCAGCGCCACCGACGGGTGCGGATTGGCCCGCCCCTGGTGCAGCGAACGGACCAGCAGCGGCAGCATACGGATCCCATGGGAGGGGACTCCCATCCAATCCGCTTCCGCCATGACTTCCCCTTCCACCCGGGCGATGAAATCCGGTACGCCTGCACGGAGCAGAGCCGTGCGGATGGCTTCCCGGAGAGAGGCGGGGCTGACCCGGAGCTCGGTACTCATGGAGCCGGGGATTCCTCGGTAGCCGATTCGGTATCCCTGGCTCGCAAGGGCAGAAGAATGCGAAAGGTAGCTCCGCGGCCCGGCTCGCTTTCCAGCAGCAGCTGCCCGCCATGCTCGGTGACATTTTTGCGCGCCATGGCCAGACCCAGGCCGGTCCCCTTGGAGCCCTTGGTACTGAAGAACGGCTCAAAAATTTTTTTCTGCAGCTCCGGCGCTATCCCCGGACCGTTATCGCTGATCACCACCCCGAGCTGGGCGCTTTCCGGCAGGACAAAGGTTCCCACCACTATACGCACTCCTTTCCGCCCATGGCAGGCATCCATGGCGTTCACCAGCAGGTTCAGGACGGAATCATGAATGGCCTTTTTCTCGAATTGGGAATCCGGAAGATCCTCGTCCAGCTCGAGGACCAGTTGGACTCCCTGCTCCGTGGCCCGATGGGACTGCAGCTGATAAACGGCCTGCACGGTCTGGTTCAGGTTGGCATTCTGCCATTCGGGCTCCCGGCGCTTGGAATAGGACAGCATGTCCTGGACCAGCGTGCTGAGCGTATCCGTGGACTGCTGCAGCATGGCCCAGACCCGCCCCAGCATGGGAAGATCCCCTTTTTTCAGGGCCAGATTCATCAGCTCCGAGGCGCCCATGACGCCGGTCAGGACGTTTTTGGCATAATGGGAGAGCCCGGCCATGGCCATCCCGAAAGCGGCCAGGCGCTCGGATTCCAGCTTTTCGCGCATCAGAATGGCGTTTTCGATGCTGATCGCCGCATTGGCCGCCAGCAGGTTGAGCAGCGCCAGGTCATCCTTCTGGTAGGTGAAGGAACAGGAATGAGAATCGATGTAAATGGCCCCCAGAACCCGATTCCGGTTCACCAGCGGGGCACAGATGGCGGAGCGTATGTTCAGGGCGGCGATGCTGTGGGACGCCTTGAAGCGCTCGTCGGTGGCGGCATCGAAGGTCAGCAGGGCGCGGCGCTGATGGACGGCATGATCCAGGATGGTCCGGCTGACGGTCAGCAGGTTGTCCTCCGGCCTCCGGAAGCGCAGCTCCAGCGGGTCTTCCTCCTTCTCCCGCAGAAGAATGGCCCCGCGATCCGGCTTGAATACTTCAAAAACAATATCCATCAGGGCCTGCAGCCGGTCTTCCAGCTCAAAAACCGACTGCATGGAATCGGCCATGCGTGATAGCAGCCCGGAATGCTCGGAGGTCAGGTTTCCCGGGGCCGACTCCTTGCCGGCGGGAAGCTGAAAGGAAATCGTTTCGTTGCTCTTGTCGGCAAAAGGCAGCTGCCCCTTTTCCAGGGGAGCATGGGCGGGAGACAAAGCATCCAGGTCGGCCTCCGCCGTGTCGGACAAAAGAAGTTCTATCTTCCCCAGGCGGAGCCGGTCGCCGGCCATCACCGGAAGCTCCGGCAGACAGCGCACCCCGTTGACAAAAACGCCGTGGGTGCTCTGCAGGTCTCTCAGCCAGTATCGATTCTCCTGGCAACGGATCTCGGCATGAAAGCGCGAAATACAGTGATCCGGCAAAATGATGGAATTGGCGCTGTTCCGCCCGATGGTTTCGAGAGCTCCCGAAAGTGGAAAGGACTTTCCCTGCAAAATGCCGTTGCAAACGATCAGGTACGCCATGGTTCCTTTATAGGTTTAAGGGCTGTTGACCCCTTTCCATTTCATGATGAACAGCTGCTTGAACTGAGCCCTGAAAACTTGAAAAGTATGACCCAGGTAAGCGCAAAGGTCAACTGCCGGTGCGGACTGCGCCGTCAGTGGTATAATTTCCCAATCTACACAGCAAATCGTCATTGCATCCAAAGTGAATCGATTGGAGATTGTGATGAAAAAGACTCGTCGCTTTGCCCCATGGGCACTTTTGTTGGGCCTGGCGTTTTTGAGTGCTGCCCTGCCTGCCGCCGACCCGGACCTTCCCGTATCCCACCGGCGTCTTGGCCTCCATTCCAATGACCGCATGCATCCAAACGGTGCTTTCCAGGTGGAAGTGCTGGTCGGAAAACAATGGAGACCGGCGGGATTTCTTTTCTTTGACCGCTTTTACCGGGAGCAGCAGCTGGAGCTGAAACCGGAATGGATGGCCGCCGGTTCCCCCGCGGTCCGCCTCTCCAGGCAGGGAGGAGGAGCCGCCCAGATCGACCGTGTGCTGCTGGACCGACAGCCGCCGGTCCGCTGCTCCGTCGGCAGCAGGGACGCCCTGGCCAGGCTGGCCGCCGCAGACTCGGATGTCCTGGACGCCTCACGGGGCATGATCCGGATCACCTTTGCCGCTGCCGGAAAAAATCCGGTGCTGGCATTGACGGCCCGGATCGAGGGCCTGGAGATCGCCGACCGGGCCTTTCTCTTCCCCAGGGAAAACCCTTACGGCCGTCCGGAGTCCGTACGCTCCTTTTATTCCTATCCCTTCCGCAGGATCGCGGGAAAGGGCAAGTCTGCGGATCCGTTTGCCGAGATGCAGAAACGCCCACCCTTTTTCAAAGAGTATTCCCTGACCGGATCCGGGCATCCCAGCGGCTTTACCTACGGCTGGCTGAGCCACGATGATTCCTATCTTTATGCCTCCCTGGATTTCACCGCCGACAATACGCGCGACGGGAACAAGGACTACGCCGCCCTGCTGCTGCCGACCGCCAACGGGATAAAACAATTCCGTATCACAGAGCAGGAAAGCCGCTGGGGGCAGGCTCGATTCGTCTATACCCCGCGCGCCGGCTACCGGCATAAGTTCTATACCTTCCGGATTCCCCGCCGGGAGATCGCACCCTTCATCGATCCCAATGGCAACCTGCCTCTGGCTTTTGCCGCCTACGGAACGGCGACACCCGGCAGCACTCGCCCTTCCGTTGCCTTCGATCCGATCCGCGGCCAGTATCTCCTGGTATACGCGAAAACACTGAGCGCGTCTCCCTACTTCGACATTTACGGTCGTTTTCTGGATGCGTCGGGAACTCCGCAGGGCAGCGAGTTCCTTATCTCCAGCTCGACCAACGATCAACTGGAGCCGGTGGTCGGCTTCGATCCCTTCAACAGTCGGTTTCTGGTGGTATGGATGGATTATTACAGCGGCTCCCATTATGACGTAGTCGGGCGAAGAGTCTTGGCGGACGGGACCATGCCCGCTCCCGAATTCGTCATTTCCGGCGTGACCGGGAACCAGATATATCCTGCCCTGACCCTCGATTCGGTCAATCATCGCTTCCTGGTGGCCTGGCAGGATGACCGCACTGCGAATAAGGATATCTACGGGAGAATCGTGAACCCGATCAGCGGATTTTTTTCCACAGAGATCATCCTCTGCAGCAACGTCGAAGATCAGTACTCTCCTACGGTCGCCTTTGAACCTACGCAGCAGATGTACCTGATCGCCTGGGAAGACAACCGGAACTCCATCACCACCGGGAGAGATATCTACGGCCAATGGGTGCACAGCGACGGCAGCCTGGAAGGCGTCAACCAGGTTATCTCCGATGCCACCGCAAATCAGACGGAACCCGCGGCGGCTGCCGATCCGGTCAACCAGAAATTCCTTGTATCCTGGGAAGATGAACGGACCGGAACCTCCGACATTTTCCGTCAGCTGGTCAACAGCAGCAGCACCGGACCTTTTCTTACCGGTTTGGCAAAGAACGTGACTCCGTTGGCCGCCAGCAATCAGCTTTACCCCACAGTGGCCTATAACACCAGTCCCGGCCGCTTTCTTCTGGCTTGGGTGGATATGCGGGACGGAGGATGGGACATCTGGGGGCAGCGGGTGATCGCCGATACGGACACGCCGCTGGCTCCCTTTTTCACCATTGCCGACAACGCCAACCCGCTCTATTACCCGAGTGTGGCGGCCAATACCACATGCGGGAATTTCCTGGTCGTATACGAAGACCACGGCTCCAGCCTTTATGATATCGGCATCGCCCTGGTAGGAAAGCCCTGCTCCCTGCACCTACCGCTGGTCCAGAAGAACTGACCCGTCCGGACCGAAACGGCAGAAAACACAGTGATCTGAAAATTAAAACAGGAACTATTCCAACGAGGAAAAACCCTATGGAACCGCAAAATAAAACGATGAAAGAAAACCTCGACCGGCGCCGCTTTCTGGGGGCCGGCCTGACCGCGGCCGCCGCCACGCCGGCCGCCTTCTCCCAGGAAACCGGCAGCGCCGCGCCGGCCGCAAAAGCCGGATATTCCCTGCCTTTCAATCCCCGGACCCAGCAGGCCATGCCGATGCACAACCTGGGCAGAACCGGCTTCAAGGTCGGCCTGCTGAGCCTGGGCGGGCAGGCCACGCTGGAAATCCCCGGCAAGGAAAGTGAATCCGCCGCGATTATCAACCGGGCCATCGACCTGGGTATCAACTACATAGATTCCGCAGCCGGATACGGAAACGGGACCAGCGAGAAACATATCGGCATGGTGCTCAAAACCCGCCGCAAGGAAGTATTTGTCACCAGTAAGACTGCAGACCGGACGTATGACGGCTCCATGCGGCTGCTGGAAAGCACTCTGCGCAATATGAACACCGACCACCTGGATCTCTGGCAGATCCACAACCTGCAGACCCGGGAGCAGCTGGAGCAGATTTTTGCCAGGGACGGCGCCATCCAGGCAATCGAGAAAGCCCGCCAGCAGGGCATGACCCGCTTTATCGGAGTGACCGGACACTATGAGCCCAACGTGCTCATCGAAGCCATCCGGCGCCACCGGTTCGACACTCTGCTGATGGCCGTCAATGCCGCGGACCGCCACTATCTCAGCTTTATCGAGCACCTGCTCCCTGCGGCCCTGGAGCAGCGGCTCGGGATCATCGGCATGAAAGTGGCCACCCGCGGCCGGGTGCTCTCCTCCTGGACGCCGCCTCCGGCAGAGCAACAGAACGAGCGGATGCGAACCAAACTGTCCGGAACGCTGACCATCCAGGAGGCACTCGCCTACAATCTCACCCTGCCGGTCAGCACCACCATTATCGGAGTCGACACGGTGGCCCAGATGGAGGAAAATGTGGCCTTTGCCTCTTCGTTCACGCCGCTCAGCGAAGCGCAGATGCGCGAACTCGAAAAGCGCACCCTGCCCATCGTCCGGCAGGCTCTTTACTTCCGGCGCTGGGACCTGGGTGCGTAATGCGGGAACAGCCGACAGACGGACCCGGAAAACGTGGTAAACCGGGAGGCAGTATCATGAAAAAGGTCCTGCCTGGAACCGCAATCCTGGCGCTCGCCGGCGGATTTCTCCTGTCGCTACTGGCGCCGGCCAGGCCGGCGCCAGTAGCCGAGGGGGCGCGCCTGGTCGCCTCCCGGCAGAGCGGCTGGCCGCAATTCCGCGGCCCGCGGCGCGATGGAGTCAGTGAAGAAAAGGGCCTGCTTCCGCGGTGGCCTGAATCCGGCCCTCCGGTGCTCTGGGCCGCCCGGGGCATCGGCAGCGGGTATTCTTCTCCGGTCATTTCCGGCGACCGCATGATCATTACCGGAGATCAGCAGGACCAGCTGATCCTGACCGCGCTGGACCGAAGCGGTAAGGTCCTCTGGACCGCCGCCAACGGCTCCGCCTGGAAGGGATCCTATCCCGGAGCCCGAGCCAGTGCGGCTCTGAGCGGGAACCGCATCTATCATCTCAATGCCCATGGCCGCATCGCCTGCCTGGACCGCGATACCGGACGGGAGATCTGGTCGCTGGACGTGCTGAATAAATTCGGCGGATCCAACCTGACCTGGGCCATCAGCGAATGCCTGCTGGTGGACGAAAAGGCCGTCTATGTGACCGCCGGCGGGAAGGAAGGTCTGGTGGCGGCTCTGGATAAAAATACCGGCGCCACGCTATGGAAAAGCGCTCCGCTCCACGACCCGGTCCGGGACCGGGCGCTGGAGAGCGCCGGCTATGCCTCCCCCATTCTCGTCGAATACGGAGGCCGGCGGCTCCTGATCGGCGCTTCCCTGAATCACCTTTTCTGCGTGGATGCCGACCGCGGAGTGCTGCAGTGGACCCAAGCCCTGCACACCACCTACTCCGTGCTCACCATGACGCCGGTTCTGGTGGGGGATGCCGTTTTTATGACCGCTCCTTATGCCGGCGGAGGAAGACTTTGGAGGCTCAAGCCCGGAACAACGGTCGCGGTGGAGGAAGTCTGGCGCACCGAACTGGACACCTGCCAGGGGGGAGTGGTTTTCCAGGGCGGGCGCCTGTTCGGATCCTTTTACCTGGGACGCAAAGGCTTTGCAGCGGTGGATGCCGCCACGGGCGCTGTTCTTTTTCAGGCTGCGGAATGGATCAAGGGCTCATCGGTCTGGGCCGACGGCCGGTTTTATACCCTGGGGGAAAACGGGTGGATGTACCTTCTGGAGCCCGGATCCGGTTCCTTCCAGATCATGGGCAAATTCCGGCTGCCGGAGATGCGGACTCAGGACGCCTGGGCCCACCCGGCGATTCTGGACGGCCGTCTGTATCTCCGCTACCATGACACTTTGACCTGCTACGATATTCGTCGCTGAAAAGCGAGACGCCCGGACCAGCCGTTCCTGCTCCGGTCCCTGCCCTTCGCGAACCCATCAAAAAGACAGAACCGGGATAAAGTCACCCTCTCCTTTCGACAAGCCCTTCCGCTTTTCTTCCCGCTCTTCTTTTCTTCCTGTGAGCCTTTTCTTTTCACAGGAAGACGGGAAGATCAGGAGGGAAGAAAGAAGCGATCACCCCATTTCGGATAGGGAGACAAAGAAAAGGAATGTGCAAAAAGCCGTGTGCCACGCAAGCTTGAACTCCATACAGATTTCGTTTGTGAGATTGTTCGGGGTTGGATCTCGACTTTTTTCAAAGCCACCGAAGGAAATGGCTTCGGATCGTAGCACGGGGTTGGCGCACTTCGCGCCTACCCCGGGTAGGAACACCCGTTCGCGTCAACCCTGAAAGGGTTGCGCAAATTCCAGCCATGCCAGCGGTTTGCGCAGCCCTTTCAGGGCTGGCTTTAAACAAATCCGCCTACCCGGGGTAGCGCCTTTGCGGCGCAACCCCGGGCTGTGATCCGGAACCCCTTTCGGGGTTCCAGAATATGGCTTCGAAAAAATCGAGTTCGGGCGGATGCCCTGAAGGGGTTTCGCATCGTAGCACGGGGTTGGCGCACTTCGCGCCTACCCCGGGTAGGAACACCCGTTCGCGTCAACCCTGAAAGGGTGGCGCAAATTCCAGCCATGCCAGCGGTTTGCGCAGCCCTTTCAGGGCTGGCTTTAAACAAATCCGTCTACCCGGGGTAGCGCCTTTGCGGCGCAACCCCGGGCTGTGATCCGGAACCCCTTTCGGGGTTCCAGACTATGGCTTCGAAAAAATCGTTCTTTCGTCCGGTTCTGCCGTCCCGACGGGACTTGGAATACCTCCGACCCAACCCGGCAACTGATTGCCGGATTGAGGTCGGACAATGATCAGGCCCCGTGGCGGCACCGGAAACGATCCGGTAAAAGAAAACCGGAGTCCGGTGTGCCCGGTAACTACTTTTCCGGCTGGCTCTTGAACTTCTGAACGAATTCGGCGGTCAGATCGATGTACCGGTACCCGTCCTCGAATGTGGCTTCGATGTGGCTGAATTCCGCCAGCTCATTGAAGGTGCTGATATGCAGCCAGTCGGGCCGGGAGGCCATGGCCGCTTCGAAGGTCCCGCGATAATAAGCCCCCACGGGATCATCCGGGTAGCGGACCCCGAACTTGGTGCGGTCCTTCCATCCGGCTCCGAGAAAGCCTCCCTTGGCGGTCTTGCGACCGGGGTTGCGGGTTTCGTCATACCCCGGGGAAATGGTGGCATGGTGCTGGGCCGGCTTGCCGTCCCGGAACCCCGCCAGGCGGTTGTACTCGTCGATGTGGCCGCGCATGGTCTTCATGAAATCCGCCAGCAGGCAGTCTTCCACATCCACCAGGGTGTATTCCTCCAGGCTGCGGAAGGGCCCCAGATACTCCCTCCCTTTTCCTCCCTGGTAGCTGCCGGACATGATGGGAAAGGCTTTGACCCCCCTTTTCTCCAGGCGGTCGAAAACGCCCAGCCATTCGGCGGGAGTATGCCCCCAGGCGGTCCAGACCATGACGACGGGACATCCGTCCACCTTGAGCATGGCAGGGTGATCCTTATAGCGGCCGAAGAAGTAGGCCAGATCGTGATCCACCTCCTCCAGCGGAAACCGCCCGTGCTCGTAGTCCACGGTGATCCGGAGGTTATGGGCGGCAGCTTTCTGAAAAATGGTATCCAGGACCTGGTTGAAGCCGTTGGGTTTGGTCTGATAGGACCAGGAGACCGCCAGGGCGTCGATGCGGGCCCGGTTCATCTGCTGCATATGTTTTTCGATGATGGTCGGGTCCCAGGAATTGTAGGCTCCCACCAGGGGATGCAGCCCGGCCAGCCCCTCGCGGCGCCCGCCTTCCGCGGCGCTCTTGATCCAGTTGTCTTCGCTGAACCAGATGTAGTAGTAGGCCAGCACCACCTTGTCGCGGAAGGCAAATCCCTTCCCCGGATCCGCGGCCCAGCCGCCTTTCCCTCCCATATCCAGAACGAGCGCCACGGCCCACAAACACATCCACCATTTTTTATTCATCCGTTTTCCTCTCCTTGCTTCCCTGGCGAAATGAGGGCAACCTGCGGCTACTGCTGGAGGTCCTTGATCATGATCAGCAGCATCTTGAAACGTCCGACCGCATTGACGGCATGAGGAATATGAGCCGGCATGATGATGGCTTGTCCCGCAGTCAGCCGGTAAGGCTGGTGCTGAATCAGAATTTCGCCTTCCCCCTCGAGAACCTGTATCAGGGCGTCAAAGGGGGCGGTGTGCTCGCTCAGCTTCTGGCCGGCATCAAAGGCAAACAGGGTCACATTGCCCGCCTTGCGCTGGATCACCTGCCGGCTGACAATGCCGCCGGTGGCATAATCGATGCTCTCCGCGTATTGAAAGATCCGGGAATGCTCGAATTCATTGGACATCATAGGGCTCTTTCTCCTTTGGCAAAACAGTAAAGCAAATTTCTCTTCTCATGGAACAATACCGCATTTCCATGGAAAGAGCACCAGGGGATTCGTGCCGGATTCCGGCATGGAGGCGTCCGCATCGGCTTTTCCGCAGCAGCCGCAAGTTGGGCTAGAATTCAACCGGAGGAATTCAATCGACTATCCACGGAGGAAGACATGAACCGAAATCCATGGTCCAGGCGCACCTTTATCGGCGCAGGAGCAGGTCTGATCGGCTTTTCATCCGCCCAGGGACCGAGTGCCGCGCCGCCCTTTCCCACCGGGGCCATCCCTACGGCCGACCTGTACCAGAGTCAGCTGTTTCTGGATGACACCTGGATCGAATCCGCCAGCCGCCTGGAGCGGGTCTGGGAAGCGGCAGAACTGTTTCCGGAGCCGGTCCTTCGACCGGAAGCTCCCTGGGAAGGGCGCCAGGTGGTGCTTTACGGATCGGTATTCCGGCTGGCAGGCGAGTGGCGCATGTACTACATGACCTACAACCCTCCCCTGCCATCCTGGTACTGCCTGGCCACCAGTCGCGACGGCATACGCTGGGAGCGACCGAACCTTGGCCGTGTGGAATTTCAGGGAAGCAAAGCCAACAATATTGTCTGGGCTCCGGGGGAAGGCGAAAGGCATGACGGCCCTTCCCTGTGCCACGACCCGGAGGACACTGCCCGCCCATTCAAAATGATGGTGCATATCTTCTCCGACACGAAAAAGCCCGCCGGACAATACGTGGCTTTCAGCCGGGACGGAATCGACTGGACGACACATCCCACAGCGGTCCTGACCAGCACCGGGGATCGCACCAACCTTCTTTCCGGCCGGGACCACCGGGGGAAGTTCGTTGCCTACCTTCGCCATCGCGATATGATGAAAACCCAGCGGGCCCGAACCATCTGGTGGAGCGAGAGCGAAGACTTTTTCCGCTGGTCCGAGCCGGAGCTGCTGCTCAAGCCGGACTGGCTGGACGACGCCAATACGGAGCTTTACGGGATGTGCGGGTTTCGCCATGCTGGGCTTTATCTCGGCCTGCTGGAGCGCTGGTACGGGAACCCGGACGTGGTGGAAGTGCAGGTGGCCTGGAGCCGGGATGGAAGGCAGTGGCAGCGCCCGGAAAAGCGCTCTGCCTTTATCGAGCCCAGGTTCCCCTGGAACCGGCGATGGAACAGCTGTGCCGGAACGCCCCCCATCCGCGAAGGAAACCAGCTCTGGTTTTATTTCGGAGGTCGCAGCGCCGCGCACGGCAAGGAAAACCCTCAATCGTACGGGGCCGTCGGACTCGCTACCCTGACGGCAGACCGGTTCGCCGCCATCCGCGCGGATTTCAAAGAAGGGGAGCTGCTCACCCGGCCGATGCTTTGGCCAGAGGGGGATCTGGTCCTCAACGCCACCCTCCAGCGCTACCCTCAAAGCCACCCTTCTTCCGGAGGAGGACGCATCTCCATCGAAGTGCGGGATGAAAGCAACCGGCCCCTGGAGGCCTGGAGCGGCTCCCGCCGCGCGGAGCACACCTCCAGCCGGCCGGGGGCCAAAGTCGTCTGGCCCGAAGGCCGGTCGCTGCGCGAAATGGCCGGCAGGCAGATCCGCCTGGCATTCCTGCTGCAGGACGCCCGGCTATACTCGTTTCAGTGCGGGTAGGGGCGGATCAGGCCCCGCAAGGACCAGCCGGGCTCGCGGGCGCTTCGGCCTTCGGCAAAAAGGCATAAGGAGCAGCAAGGGTAAACAGGAACAGCGTCAGAACCTCGGAATCGCCGAAGTTATACTCGAAGCAGCCGGCGGCCAGCAGCGCGAAACAGCAGCCCAGCGAAGCGCTGGCCGCAAAGAGAGCCTCGCGCGGCTCCTGGCGGGCGGCATCGGACAGGGCCTGCCGAGCCGCGGTGCGGTAAGCACACCAGGCATCCCAGACCATCCGGGCCAGGAGCCAGAGCCAGAGGGCCAGCCCGGGTAAACCGCGCTCGGCGGCAAGCTGCAGGAAATTGTTGTGCATGTGCTGATACATCCAGTCGGGGAATTCCTGGGTGCCCCGGTACCGCAAGGCTTCCACATTCACGTTTTTAGGACCGACTCCGAACCACGGATTGTCCTTGATCAGCCGCAGGCTGGTCTCGAACAGCTCGATTCGGTTGCGGGTATTGTCGTCGCTGACATCCAGACCGCTTCGCAGTCGGTCCCGGACCTTCCCCGGAGAAACGGCCAGCATCAGAACCAGGATCAGGCTCAGCCCCCAGATGGCCTGCGGTCGGGTCAGCAGCAGAACCACTACCAGTCCCACCACCGCTCCGAACCAGGCGTTTCGGGTCAGAGAGAGCGTCAGGGAAAGGATCAGCATCAGCCCCAGGGGAAGCGACCAGGCGGCTTTTCCGAACCCGATGCACATGATATAGGCGGAAAGGGCCACCAGGACCAGCATCAGCAGCCCGGAATAGCTCATCCAGTGGCTCATGAATCCGGAAATCCGGTGAAGAAGATTGCGGTGAGGATCGGCGAGATACTGCAGAATGCCGGCTGCCCCGGCCACCGCGGCCACCGCAAAAATCAGCCGGTAGGCCCAAAGGATGCGGGTCGGCCCCCTGCCGATCCAGGGAACCAGAAACAGGATCAGGAAAAGAAAGAACTTCCGCACGATTCCCAGGCCCAGCAGGGGATCGGAGGATACCAGGGCGGCAAGAACGGTCCAGCCGAAAAAGAGGAGCAGAGGCATCAGAAACGGAAGCCGGATCCGCTCCGTGAGCCGACCGGAACCGCCCGTAAAAAGTGCAGCCAGGAGCGCTATTCCCAGCAGGACCTGGGAGGCGGCAATGGAAATCATGGCCAGGGCAACAGATCCCGCCAGGGCCAGGAAGGCGATACGGAAAGAACCGCCCGGCAGCGATTCCGGCAGCCGAGGGGTTCGCAGTTTAAACACCACTACTCCTCAGGAGCCCGGTTTTTCTTCTGAGCAGAGCCTGGCAGAGCTCCTCGGTTTCCGTGATTTTTCTTGCCAGGGTGAACCGCTCTTCCATTCGCCGCCGGTTGTTCTGCCCCATCCGGAAAGCCTCCTCCGGATGTTCCGCCATCCAGACCAGGCCGTCCGCCAGAGCGCGGGGGTTTCCCGGAGGAACCAGGATGCCGTGGTCGGCGGAATGAATCAGTTCCGGAATCCCGCCGACCTGGGTGGCCACCACAGGCAAGCCTGCTGCCATAGCCGAAAGGATGGCGGAGGAGAGCCCCTCGGACAGGCTGGGCAAAACGAAGGCATCCATCCGGCCAAGAAAGTCGATCGGTTTGTTTTGAAAGCCGACAAAGGAAAAACATCCGTCGAGGTTCCGCGAACGCACCCGCTCTTCCAGATCCCGGCGGCACTGGCCGTCACCGACAATCAAAAAACGTATTCGGGAGGTCACCTCTGGAATGAGGGCAGCAGCGTCGATCAGATAGGAGATTCCTTTTTCCGGGCTAAGGTGGGCCAGGGTTCCAAACACCATCGGCCCGTCGGCAGGAAGGGGCCGGGGCCGAGCCAGGGGCTCATAAGCGGTCAGGTCCATTCCCTCATAAATGGTGAAGATCCGCGAGTCCGGCACGCCTCCTTTGCGCAATTGGTCCCGGATCGATTCCGAAATCGCGATGATGCCGTCGATGCCCCAGCTGTATTTCAGGCGAGTGACCGGATTCCTCCGCAGGGGGAAACTGACCCGGCGAAAGATAATCCTTACCGGAACGGAGGTCAGTGCCGCCGCCACGATACCCGGCAGAATCGGCTTAGGGGTGTTAAAAGCGATCACATCGGGCCGCACCTGGCGCATAATCCGGAGCAGGTGCAGAAAGTCTCCGATCCCGCCCAGCCGGCGCAAGGAAACCGGGTAGACCCGGGCCCCGATGGCTCGGGCACGCTCCTCCAGGAGCGCCCCCGGGGGACACGTCAGATGAATTCTGTGCCCTCTGGAAAGCAGTCCCGGTAAAAGTGTCAGAAGCTGGTCCTGTCCTCCGCGCCAGACCCGCTCGGAATCGACGAAAAGAAATGAAATCATGGAATCGGCTGCTCCGGACACAACCGGACTCTCCTCCATCGGACTCTCCCTCCCCCAATCACCTTTCGATGGCTTCTCACCGTATGATGTTATCAAAACAGCCTGGCAAATAAAAAAATTGTTTGGCGTCGCCCCCCCCCTGACGGTTGGAGATTTGGCGCACCGCTTGACTCCTTTTGGCGCTCTTTCTAGAATCTCTGCATGCGGATCCGCGGAGCGAAATACGATCGGATGTTCCCGGCGGCCAAAGTGCCCGGGTCAAGGCTCGCCGGGCACCCCTCACGGTAAATTTGTTCTAACTCTGAGCGGTGCATCGGCATGCGTTTTTCGTGATTCGTAAGTAATCCAAAACCAGTCGAGTATTTTGTGTGAGTTGTCGCATCCTCTGAGCCACACTGCGCACACCTTTCGATTTGAGTACCCCGATGGCGAACCGGCGAAGTCGAGTCATGTTTTCCGGCCCATATCCTTTGCGTAAACGGTAACGGTCTTCGTCAAAGTTCCAGTCGAGAATATAGTGGCAACTATTCTCGATCGCCCAATGACCACGGTTTACCCGAAGAATCTCCTGCGGTCCCGACTGTGCTACCGTATGACTGGTGATGCCATAGGCCAGCTCCCGTGA
>CAINFC010000249.1 GCA_903847975.1 uncultured Acidobacteriota bacterium
GCCTTCTAAGCAGAGGGTCGCAGGTTCGAGTCCTGCTGGGCGTACTCTTTCTTTTCAACAACTTACGGCGATTCACCCAGACACAAAATGGGCGATTGTGACGCAATTTGTGACGTAACTACCTCAAATGACGTGGAGCGTTTCCCCCTCCTGCTTCATGGGAGCGATCGGCTCCATTGGCCCGGAGTCCAGCTTTTCCAAGGCTTTCCGCTTGGCATCCAGCCGAATATGGGAATAATGATTCAACATCTGAGTGCCTACGTGCCCCGCAATGCTCATAATCGTTTGATCGCTTAATCCACTTTCTGCGAGTTCGATAATGGCGTGATGGCGCATGTCATGAAACCGTATCCCCTTTAGCCCGGCTTCGTTGGTCAGGCTGCGCCATGCGGACCGCCAGCTCTTCATACCCATCTCCGGAGACATTCCTCCTTTCTCACAGCTCGGGAAAACGTAGTGACTGGGATGGGCAGCATTCAATTTTTGGGCACGGTTCCACAGCTTGGTCATTATAAAAAAGCATTTTGATTTAAAGGAATGACTCTTGCTTCGCGATCCGGATGCATCCGGGTGGGAAAATCTCGCTTTTTCCGGTCTGACCGAGGCCGTCGAGACAATCGCCCTCCAGCGCGGAGCAGAGCGCTGGTCTGCCTAATTTATCGACTTACCGGAGATGCGGGTAGCAGGGTCCTGGTGATCTTGGCGACCAGGTTGGATGTCGGATCCGGACAACGGACATATTCGGTGGTAATTCCATTCGGATCGATTACTTTTTCGTAGGGAGTCTTTTCGTATTTCCAGGGAAGTGTCCCACCGTACTCCAGAATCCGGACGAAATCATTCAGGCTGCCGCGCAACCATGGACAAAGATTTCCCCAATCGGCAGGATATTGGAACCTGTCTCCCTTTTTGTGACACCAGGAATCCGGTCGGGCCTCAAAGATCTCGATCACGATTGCATATTTTTTTCTGGCCGGAGGAGCAGAGCTTTGCGTCCCAGGCTGAGCGGGGGTCTGCGCTGCCTGGGACTCCGCTCCACCCAGCAGAAATCCCATACCACAACTGGATCTCCCCATAAAGTCACGTCTTTTCATACTTCCCTCCCAAGGAACATTTTTTGATTCATGATGTTGTCTCCTGTCTCCGGATTAGTGCACCTCTTGATTTGCGCGGCTTTATCAAAGGCACGATTCCAGCCGCGCCGACCCAAAACACCCGGCTGTGGAACCAACTCGGACTTTCTGGCGTAGAGCTGCAATCCTTTTGAGAACAAAAAGCCAACCGATCCCAATCAGCAATATACCAGAAGGATCGGTTCGTCGCTTTCGATGTGATAAGTACCCTGGAGTTGAAAGCTTGACCTGAGCCGGGATATTCAATCGGGAGACATCCACGAACTTCATTTCGTAATTATCACGATGCCCTGATTGGACAGCGGGTAATTCAATCGGATTATGGGAAGATAGGAGGAGAATCTCCCATCCAGCCGGGCTACGAACACATCATAGCCGGAACCGGAGTAGGCATTCATCGGGTTACCCCATGTGCTGCTACTATGCCCAGTTACCCACGCATTGCCCAATCCGTCCATAGCAATGCTGTTGCCGGAATCACTGCCGCTGCCACCCAGAAAGGTGTTCCACACCATTGTGCCGGAGGCATCCAGCCGCGCCACAAAAGCATCGGAATAGGATGAATGCGGTCGCACCGGACTGCCCCACGTGCTCAAGCTTTCTCCGGTCACCCACGTATTACCTGATCCGTCCACAGCATTACTCTGGCCAAAATCTTCCCCATTCCCCCCCGGGGGAGCCCAAAAACGTGTTCCAGGTCAGAACCGGATCGATTTCCACCGGCAATTCCGGATCGTGCTCCCCCAGCCCGAAGCCTACCCCCGGCCACCCAGTAGTCGTGACGTCACCGGTACCGGAATCCTCCGATCTCCCGCTTCCTGCCAGGCCATTGGCGCACTCTCCTGCATCACTCCTGTGGCGAACTTCAGCCTTAAACCGCCGTCCTCCATCTGCTCTACGGGAACGTTGTAGCGCAACCGTATGGCCTCTGAGGTGATACCTGCAGCCACGCGGGTAGCGGCTCTGTGCAATCCCTCCGCCGGTTGCATGCTCCAGCGTGGTTCCCGGCCAGATATTCCGGTAAATCACTTTATCCAGCTGCCGCACGCCGCGGCTGCTCCTGTGAATCTGACCGATTCCTTATAGCAGATTGGTATTATCCCGGTAAAGAAAGCTCCCCGAAAATACAATTGGCGCTGAATTAGCCATACTTTCTTTCCGGCCCCTCAAGCGGTTGGGGATATTGGCCTATACAATAATGACGAAAGCGGGAGGCGGGAAAAATTTATTGGCCGCTGCCGCCTGATCCTCCTTTGATCATCGATGCGGAGATGATCCGCCGGCTGGAATTCGGGATATTCACGCCCGCTGGATGACGGGAAATCGGGGCGGACTGAAAAATCCCGGAGAATTCCGGATCACCCGGAACCGGATCGGCGGAACCAGGCTCGGGTATGCCCTGTTTGTTCCGCCTCCAGCCCAGGAAGGTATGCCCTGCCTGGGGAATCCGGAACAATTCCTCCACGAGGATTCCTATCCTCCGCTCCTGAAGGCGGGTTTGGCCCATGCCCAATTCGCAACCATCCACCATTTCCAGGACGGCGACGGACGTATGGGCCGATTGCTCATCACCTTCGTGCTTGGTCACGATCAGGTGCCGGCAAAACCGCTGCTTTATTTAAGATGGCTTCGCAATAAATCGTTTTTCGTCCGGTTCTGCCGTCCCGATGGGACTTGTCCCGCGCTGGAGCCAACCCGGCAATAAAGTGCCGGGCCATAATCTTGCCGTTCCTGACGGGACTATGCCTCGGAAGCACAGTCGTGTGCCGGCAAACGTAGGGCCTTGACAAGGCAAGGCCGGAGTACAACGGTACGATCTCCGCTATTTCGTCCCGTGCAGCACACACGCACGTCCCGTAAGGGACGGCAGAGAAAAAAATGAATTTCGACCTTATGCGAGATTATCATTTAAAAAAGTCTGGAACCCGAAAGGGCTTTCCCCAAAGGAAATCCACAGGTGTGGGACTTTTTGCCGGGTCGTCATTTAAGCCTGTTCTTCAGGAAACATCACCAGGAGTATTACGAGGGTCTCAATGCCGTGAGAAGAGTCGGCAGTTGGGAGGGCTGGATCAAGTTTTATCTCCAGGGATTCTATGAAATATCATGCCCCTGTTTGCCTCTGCTGCCGGCGGAACATTCAACGCCATTGCCTCGTCCTGACAAAGTCTAATTTCTCGGGAATTATCCTTTGGCCGGCGCCTTCGGCCGCCCGGAGAAGGTTCCAGGGATTGGCTCCCCCCACTCCTTTTGTTTCGGCAGGAAGGTGAATGAGTGAGGGGAGCAGGATACAATGGCTTGTTGGAAAATCCCGGAAGAAAGCGACACCGTCACCCGCCGGATTTTTCCGGGCAAAACTTACGTTTTGGCATGTTCCGGAGTGATATTCAGCCGCAGTCCCGCTCCGTGCAACAGCCTGCGCAGAGTTCGGATTTCCGGATTTCCCCGCCGGGAAAGGGTCCGATACAGACTCTCGCGGTTTAAATGTGCCTTCTCCGCCATTTTTGCCATCCCGCCATTGGCTTCGGCTACATTTCGCAAAGCCAGAAGAAAGACTTCGCGAGCTTTTTCTCCTCTTTGGCAAAATTGCCGGCGATCGATGGAATAACGACTGCGGCCTGTTTGCGGAGTGGACGAAACAAGGAGTCTTCTTTTGTCGCCCGGAGGAAAGAGAATGCCACCGATGAGGTGGTGGAACGCCGACCTGTCCCGAAAAACAGCCGCACGCAGGGGGATGCGCTGTGCGGTCAGCGGCTCATGAAAACCACCGGGAAATAAAAAATCCTGGCGGCGGTCCTCGTCGGCTTATGCAGCTTGAGCACCATCGGAGGCAGCGTCAGCGCCGCGTCGGGGCCGCGCTGGGTACCCGGCTTGATGTAATCCCGCAAACTGATGGTGAGCTTGTCGCAGCCTGCGCCGGCGGGGTCGGTGCAGACCGGGATCTCGCTTTCCGGTATCTCCCGGCAGTGGCCGCCGGTGTACGCATCGAGGCCGGCACAGCTGCGGGCGAAGTAGTACACGAATAGCTTCGCGGTGTCCGTGAGCACGCCGGAGGCGAACTCATTCGCCGTGTTCCTGAGCTTGTCCTGAGAGAGATTGTCGAAACCTTTCTTCTTCGTGCTCGAGTTCAGGCCCAGGCCGACATACGTCGCATTGCCTGTTTCCGTGCCCAGGGGGCCGGCGACCGCATAGATCTGGCCGCTGTCGAGCATAAGCTGGTTGGCAATCTGGTAGATGGTGTCCTGCGTGTCGCCCAGGCAGTTCATCCCGATCGCGGAGCACTGCGGCCCGAACAGGTTGAAGGGAGAGATCTGCAGGTTCAGGAAGCTTTTGGCCTCGTCCGAGCAATCCACCCCTTCGACGCATGCCTCGGCGCAATCGCCGTTATCACAAGGCTGCTGCCACTTCACGCTCACGGCATACAGCAGGTTCTTGAGGCTTGCCTGCAAACCCCGTTCGTCCGCCGCTTCCCGGGTCTCGGGTTTCGCGAAGCCAGGGTATCGCACCGGCTGCCGGGTCGGGTCGGTGTAGCGGATGCGCAGCAGGACGAGCGGCAACTCGCTGCGCCAGGCGTTCCCTTCGGCCTCGTTCTCCGGCATGGAGTAACGAATGACGTTGTTGAAATCGTCGGACGCAGCGTCAAGCCCCAGGCGCAGCCCGTCGGGAATCGGCTCGGTGAATACCTGGCTGGAATCAGCCGGGATGACCTGTCGCAGCGAAGCGTCCATGGTCTGGTCGGGTGTGATGATGAAGAAGCGCACCTGCCCCCAGACGGGGTTCGACCCCTGCGGCCCTCCCTGGATGACCACGTTGTTGATGGCATTGCTCAGGCTGGCGGCCACTTGAATCCGCGCATGGTTTCGCGGGATGTAAGTGAAGAATATCGGGATAAACTGCGGGACGCTGGTCGCCATCCAACGGTACGTGTTGCTGCTCTCATCCCATGTGCCCTGGCGGCTGCCCAGGTAGGTCTGGATTCCGAAATAGGCGGCCTTCGGCGGCAGAACCCCGTAGATGAGAATCGCCTCGCGGGGGTCATAGAAATGATTCGCGCTGTAGCCCGTGCCATCATCGCCGAAGGCCACCTTTTCCGAAGGATCCAGGTTGTCCTCCTCGCCCGGCCAGAGCGGCACGATCGGCAGAATGTAGGGCGCGGCAGGGTTGTTGCCGTAGCACGTCTCCATCATCGGGTATGAGAAGTTGTCGCAATCCGCCTGCGTGTACAGCCTGAAGGAGCCGCGCTTGACCTCGTAGCTCTGGGCCTCCAGATCAAGCGTGATCTGTTGTGCGACGGCCTCGACCCGCAGAAGCGTTGTATTCTCCGGCGGGGGCGCTTCCGCTAAAGCCGGCGCCACTCCGACCGCGGGCATCAGAACCAGGACGCACAGCAGGTTGATAAGCGGTTGCTTTTTCATCACCCGATCACGCGGCCAGTTTACGACGAGTGTTTTCAAAAAGTCA
>CAINFC010000250.1 GCA_903847975.1 uncultured Acidobacteriota bacterium
ACATAAATTTCATCATGGAAGAACGGACTCCTCTTGTTCGCGAGTATGATACAATAAAACCCCTTGCGCCTGTAGCTCAGTTAGGATAGAGCGGCGGTTTCCTAAACCGTAGGCCGCAGGTTCAAGTCCTGCCAGGCGCACTCCTTATATTCGTTCCGCCCCAGGAAAGCATTCTTTTCTGTTTTGCCAGGAGCCCCAATGCACCGATCGGGATAATTCACCGCGCTGACGGAATGTTTGTGAGTAAATTTTCCCGTACGGTAAAATCTCGATTGACGAATTATCAAGATCCTGATATATTACCGATCGGGAACTATTTCATGAAAACTACAGAACAACTCGGCATATCGATCCGAATGCGGCGCAAGCAACTGGAGATCACCCAGAAAGAACTGGCCATGGCCTGTGGCACGGGACTGCGTTTCATCGTAGATCTTGAGAGGGGAAAACCCACCTGCCAGACAGGCAAGACGCTCCAGGTGCTGCAGGCGCTGGGACTCGTTATAGAGGTAAAGCAGCAATAAGTTACCAACTACTTTTTTCCGAGCGAAAGTTCGTCTGTCTTTTTCCCGCTTCCGGGTTCGAATTTTTCAAAAGGCGGGAATCACTATCCAGGCTGACGGACACCCGCGAATGGCCCCTCTGCTGCGAAACGTAAGTAGGACTTTCTCCTGCTTCCTTCTTGATCGATCCGAAAGTATGCTGCAATTCGTGCCAGCAGGCAGGTCCCAAGCCGGACCTCTCAATGGCCGGCTTAAAATGGCGATTGACGGACGCATCCGGATATACCGGACTTCCATCATCATGAGCAAAAACAAACCCGTTCCTGTGCGGTCAGGTTCCGATCAGAGTTCGGTGGAAGAAGCTTCGGCGGCAGTATCGTCCGTTTATCAGGATTTACCGAAGCAGCTGCCGCAGCAGAAAGTTTTAAAGGTGGATGAAACCGGCTGAAAAATGAACGGGCAGCAACGCTGGATGTGAGATTTTGTGGCGGCTCGATACGTTTTCTACTGGTTGGATCCCTCTCGGGGAAAAAAGGTTTTGAAAATCTGCCAGGCGCCACCTTCTCCGGCGTAATGGGTACGGGATCGATGGACCGTCTATTCGGCTTGTCATCGGGGAAATGCTCAATTATGCTGGGCTGCTTTGAAACGGGATCTGCTTGGAATTTTGGAAATCTCGGGCAACCCGGAAGCGACTTGGTATGCTCCTCAAATCCCCACTCTGGTTTTGCAGCTGTTTCGGTTGCGGCACAGGTATCGGGGAAATAGTTTTGATCGGGAAGAACTGCAACAGGGAACTTTGAAAAATTGAAAAGAATTTTTTCCGCTTGGCTGAGGAGCACGTGAATAGCCAATGCGCAGGAGTGCGTTGTTTGGCCCGAGGATTTTCCTGCAGACCGAAAAGCTGTTTGAATTTGTCCACCGATCCGGATTGGAACCAACCATTAATCAGACGGAGCGGGCGAGAAGGCTACCGCTCGTTTGCTGACGATCCTGCAGACCTGCAAAATGCAAAGTCGGAATTCGTTTCAATACCTGGTCGAGGCTAATTCGTGCCATCGTAAAAATCTTCCGGCCCCGAGTCAAATTTCTAAACTCAATCTGCCTGAACTTTTACCAGGTGGGCATGGATATGTAATCTACGTTCGTTCTCAAAAATCCCGGTCGGTCATCTGTCCTTTGGGGCACACAGGACAGGTTTGTCCTTTTTATCGAAAATCATTTCCTGGTAAACTTCTATTCCGGCAATTCTGGTAACCTTTCCCACCAGTCCCGACACCCATGGAAAAGCCTCGTCAAAGCTTCCGGTTTGAAGGAGCTTGCAGAAACAATGGATATGCATCAAGCGGATTCTATGAATTCCGTCCTGCCATCCACCTCGGCAATCCGGCCTCAGGGTTGCTCCCCAGGAATGGCTCCGATCTATATTAGAAAAATCTGTCGGCTGCCATCCTGCATCACTACTTTCATTGAATCCTCAATCCGGAATTGCCGACTCCAGCAGGTAGAATTCATCTGCATCGGGTAGTGGACACCTTCCGATTTCACATTGCGATTTTACCCCTTGTCAAAATTACTCGCGAGTAATTTTGACAAGGGGAGAATAAAGTAGTATTATTTTCCTATGAAACGATACCTTCAATCCCAGGTCGAAAAAGATCTTGCCAGGAAAATGGTTTTTATCAGCGGAGCGCGTCAGGTAGGCAAAACCACTCTGGCCAGGCAATTAATCCGGCATACGGAAGGCTATCTCAACTGGGATGCGTCCGAAGACCGGGAACGAATCTTAAAGAAAGAACTTCCGGCCGCCCCTCTTTGGGTATTCGATGAAATCCATAAGTACCGCTCCTGGAGGAATTATCTCAAAGGACTCTACGATACCGGAAACCGGCAACAAAAGATATTGGTCACCGGCAGCGCACGATTGGATTTTTATCGTTTCGGTGGCGATTCCCTGCAGGGCCGGTATCACCTCCTGCGGCTCCATCCGCTATCGGCGGCCGAACTGGGGCTGCGGCCTAGCGACGGATTACAGGATTTGCTGCGCCTGGGAGGGTTTCCGGAACCCTTCCTTTCCGGCTCGGATATCGACGCCAGGCGTTGGAGCCGCGAGTACCGAACCCGGCTGATCCGAGAGGATATTGCCGGCATGGAGCGGGTTACGGATCTCGGCAATATGGAATTGCTGTTGCTGTCTCTTCCGCAACGGGTCGGCAGTCCCCTTTCGATCAATGCTCTCCGGGAAGACCTGCAAGTCAGCCACAAGACCGTGGCCAATTGGCTGAATATTTTTGAGCGGCTCTATGCCATTTTTCGTGTTTCTCCTTTTGGCAGCGTCCGGCTGCGCGCCGTGAAGAAGGAACAGAAGCATTATCACTGGGACTGGTCCCTGGTTCCCGAAGCAGGGTCGCGTTTCGAAAACCTGGTCGCCTGTCATCTTCTGAAATGGGTTCATTTCGAACAGGACGCTCACGGAAGGGATGTGGAACTGCAATATTTCCGGGACGTGGATCGAAGAGAGGTCGATTTCGTAGTTGTGGAAAACGGCAAGCCTTTCTGGCTGATCGAATGCAAGTGGAGCGACGAACCCATCAGTCCCGGGCTCAAATACCTGAAGGCGCGTTTCCCCGAGAGCGAGGCTTACCAGATTAGCGCCACCGGAAGAAAGGACTACATGTCGCCGGATAACATCCGCGTGTGCGACGCCATTCAATTTCTGAAGAAATTGATTTAGGGGGGCAGAAATTATAGTAATTTGTAAAAAAGGTTACCGGAAAGTTGCCGAGATTCCTCAAAATATAAAAAAGACTATAGGATGTGTTTCCTAAACCGTAGGCCGCAGGTTCAAGTCCTGCCAGGCGCACTCCTTATATTTCGTTCCACCCCAGGAAAGCATTCTTTTCTGTTTTCCCAGGCGGGCCAATGCACCGATCGGGAAAATTTTCGGCACTCACGGCACGTCTGTGATGGAAAATTCCTGTGCGGCAAAATCTCGATCGACGAATTGCCAGGATCCTGATGTATTGCCGATCGGGAACCATTTTATAAAAACCACAGAACAGGGCGGGGGCCAGGCCGCTTTCCCGGTCGCTGCCGCTGCCGTGCGCGCAGCGATTTTGCCATGCTGGAACGCATGGCCGGCATCGTTTCGGAACGGTTCTTTCCCCTGCCTCGGTGTCACTTCAGGAGAAAGATCAGTGTCGGGTCCAGCGGATAACGCCCGAAGCGCTCCCCGTAGATGGCCAGTCCGCCGGGCAGTGCGGAATCCACTTCCAGGCGAAGGATCAGCTCCTTCCGCTCCGCCGCCCTTTTCCAGGCGGCTTCAGGCAGCTGGGCCTGGACCAGGTAGCCATAGGAACCCGCTTCGCGCAGCTTTTTATCCTGCAACTGAGCATGCCAGGACAATAGTCCGCGATGATCCGCCGGATCGTCGGGCAGGTCGAAGGTTCCCGCCACCGCTCCGTTCACCCGCAACCGCACCTGACTGGGAAAGTTTATGGTATCGGTCATCGGATAGGAGTTGGGCAGCCTGCCGGGATCGTGGGTGCCTTTCCCCAGCATAAAATCGCCGCCCTCGGTCTTGGATCCTTCGCGGTCCTTGCCGAAAAGCTGCTTGGCAGAGGCCTCCATGAGGAAAGAGATGCCGGCAATCTTCCGGGCATCAAGCCCTTCCGGCCAGGGGACCCGGTACTCGAAGTATCCATGTCCCGCTCCGTTGACCTTCAGGCCGCCGAGCACGTTCCATTGTTTTTGCGACCACCGGGCGGCCTGGAAGCTGTCCGCTGCGAAACGCACCAGCAACTTATTACTTTCCTGTTTTTCCGTGCGGGGGGCCGGACCGGCGGCCACCAGGAAAGCCGTAAAGTTGCGGTGCAGCGTTACGCCGGCTTCGTTTTCCAGGGTCATGGCAAGTACGGCCACGGCGGTATGGGAGGGCATCGTCCACCGCATCGGCGGAAGATCCCTGGCCATCCATGGTTCGAAGGGAATCGCCTGCGACCTCCGATCGTAGGTCTCGCGCCGGCCCAGGGCGTCCCAACCGTACAGCTCCGATCGGAGCACCAGCGATTGGCCGGCCGCCCGATCGGTGAGGAAAGAGGCGAAGAGGGGCACCTCAACCGACTCGCCGGGCTTTACCTCGCGGCATAGCCGATCCCCGGTGGAAAGGTAGAACGGACTGTGCCAATCGCTCAACGTCATCCCCGGAACAAATGCGTCCAGGCCGGTGATCTTGTCCGACCGATCGTAGCGGTAATAACCGTTCCATTCGTTGATGACATCGTGATGTTCGGTGTAGAGCCAGCCGCCGATCTTCGGCTGCCGGCGGAATTCGTTCATCATGATGTGGTAATCGTATGTCCAGTCCACGTCGCCCGTGCTTCCTTCGTAACCCCAGACATTTCCGCACTCGCTGTTGAGCAGCGGCTGACGGCCCTGCTTGCGCCCTCCGATGAAGTTCCAGCCGGAACCGGCAAACGTATCGTTCACGATCTGCTGCAGCCGCTCGCGCCATTTGTATCCGGGCAGATAATCGTGCCAGGTGTTCAGATCGGTCTCGGCGTGATCGTAATTGCAGGGGGAATTGTCCTCCACCAGGCGGGTCGGATCGATCTGCCTGGCCAGGCGAACCATCGAGACAACCCATTCCTGCGTTTCCGGGAGATAAGCCCGTTTCTCGCCTTCCTTGGTAAACAGGCCCCACGTTTCGTTAAAGAGGACCCAGCTGAAGATGGAGGGGTGGTTGAAGTCGCGCGCCAGCATGCCCCGCATGGCGAATTCGCTCTCCTTCCTGGCCTCCGGGGTGGGGTGGCCCCAGAAATTGGGAACATCGGCCATGATCAACAGGCCCAGGCGGTCGGCCCAGTAGAGCTTGCGCGGCACCTCCACCTTGATGTGAATCCGGTTGGCGTTCAAGCCGATCCGCTTGGACCGCAGGATTTCATCGCGCATGAAGGCATCGCTGGGGAAGGTGTAGAAGCCGTCGGGGTGATAGGACTGGTCCAGGGTCATTTGCAGGTAGAGCGGTTTGTTGTTCAGGGCGACATAGGGAAAATCGGTGCCGGGAAGCCGGGTAACGCCTATCTTGCGCATGCCGAAATAGGTTCCGACGCGGTCCTCGGCGCCGGCGGCGCTCAGCACGGCCTCGACCTCATACAAAAAGGGATCGTCCGGCGACCATAAGTGCGCGTCGGCGACGGGCACTTCGAATCGGATCTCCCTCGTGCCTTCGGCCACGGTCTGCAAGGCTTCCGCCAGGCCGCCGGTCTTGAATCGCAGCGCCAGGCGGGTGCCGTTCGGCGCCGGACCGTTCAGCAGCGCCTGGACGCCCACCCTGCCGGCATCGATGTCCGGAGTGAAGCGGATCGAGTCGAGGCTCACCGCAGGGCGGGCTTCCAGGTAGATCGTTTGCCAGATGCCCCTGGCAGGACCATAGCCCTGCTTGCCCTCGAGCTTGAAGTCATGTTTGGTGTCGTCGACCCGCAGGACAATCTTCTGCTCCTGACTCCACTGGACATGGGCCGTCAGTTCGAAGGCAAACGGTGTGTAGCCCCCCTGGTGGGTTCCCAGAACCTGCCCGTCGATCCATGCTTGGGTCAGCCAGTCGCAGGCCCCCACCACCAGGAAGATGCGCCGCCCCTTCCACGCCTCGGGAACACGGACCGAGCGCTGATACCAGCCGATGTCCGCCTTGCTTTCCAACCCGGAGAGTTTCGAACCCCATGGGAACGGCACGATAATCCGGTCGGCGAATAAGGTATTGCCCAAAGCCCAGCGGGCATCTTCCCCCCGGTTTTCCGGATCGAAACGAAAGTGCCAGGTACCGTTCAGATTCAGCCAGTCGGCACGCTCAAAGTCGGGCCTGGGATGCTCCGGCAACGGGATGGCGGGGGTGGCGATTTCCGCCGGCGCTGCCCCGCAGAGCAGGGTGACGAACAACATTACCGTCACCATTCCGGCAAGGATCCAATTTTGTTTTCGCATGCGTCTCCGATGGTGTTTTTAAAGATCGTCATTTTTTAAAAGGAGAAAAAGGACGGAGAAAAAGGACAACCACTTATTGAACCGCCCAAGAAAAATGGGTGTCCTTAATCCCCCTGTTTCGATTCCGGCATGAAACAAAAACTCCAGATCCTCCAGCCGGCGCTCTCCCGTTTCAGAATCAGGACATACCGGCTGCGCTCCTCCACCTGATGGCCTCCGGGCTCGCTCCACGTCGCGGAAAAAGAAGCGGTCAGGTAGCCCCAGTTGCCCAGAATTTCCACCTGCCGGATCTCCAGCAGGGAGTTCCGGGCGCGCGCCCATGCAAACACGGCCCGGGTTTTGTCTTGTATGGCTTCCCGGCCGATCACCGGAATTCCCTCTTCGGCATTGCACCAGATGGCATCGTCGGAAAATCGTGCCATGATTTCATCGACATGGCCTGCGTTGACCAGCTCTTCCCAGCGATCGAGTACCTGGGAGGCGTCTTTGTTTTCTGCAACCGTTCGGTCGTGATCCATAATTGCTCTTCTCCATGGAGGAAAGGAAGGTATTTTCCCGTGCTACCTCACCGCTCGGCAAGTATAGGACGCGGTCCCGGCAAAATCAAGGGACAGGAGGTTTGCCGAGAGACCCGTCGACGTTCCGATACCAGAGAGGCAGAGCGCCGGCCGGCCCAGGCCGTCACAGCCACCATTCCGGATCGGGCGGCCGGAGCACACCCTGCTCTACGGCAATGGCGTACAGCGGGCCGGAGTTGGGGCCGAACGTTCCCTCGTAGCCCGAGTCCGCGCCGTTCCAGGTCATGAACTCCTTGCCCGTGCCGTACGGCCCGCAGAACCTGCCGTCCGCATAACCCCGCTCCAGGCTGCCGACGATGTCCTGCGCTTCCTGCTTCAACCCGCAGGAGGAAAGCGCCCGGATGTAATAGGCCAGAAAAAGCGGCGAGAGAGCGCCGTCGGTATAATTTTCGAACGAGGGCCTGTGCCCGTATCCCAGCCGGGGAAGCATGTGGTCGGCGGCGGCAATGGGCAGCAGGTTGATCGGCAGGCCCAGGTACGCGTTTTCCGGAAAAACCTCGCGGCGCTTCCGCTCGATCCGCTCCAGCGCACCCCGCGCCGTGGCGGCATCCACCACCCCGAAGGCGCAGGCGGCCGCGTTGACCCAGACGAAGCCGTAGTCGTGAAGCCGGCCGTCCCGGCTCCTCCAGCCGGACACCCAGCCCGTCTCTGGGTGAAGGAGCTGTCGGGCATAATGGCCGGCGATGGCGGCCGCCGTCTCGGCGCAGCGGGCCGCGAGGGAATCGCTGCCCAGCATTCGCAGGAGCGTGGCGGCATTTTTCAACGCCCGGAAAGACCAGGCATTGACGTAGGCGTCGATGTGCCCGAAGCCGATGACGTCCATGGCGTTGCTGCTCCACCGGTGGGTGCCGGAATTTCCGGAAAGCGCCCGGCAAAGGATCATTCCCTGGCCGGCGTCGAAGTTCCCGAGAATCCGCCTGGTCCCGGCGACGATCCCCGGGCCGACCTTTTCCAGCCAGCGCCGGTCTCCGGAAAGCTGCACGACGCGGCCCGCTCCGCTGATCAGGATCGGATCGGAGTCCAGGTAGAGGCTGCGGTGGTAGCCGTAGCCGCCGCCGTCCAGCAGGGCGCGGCCGATGGAAAATTTCACCAGCTCGATCGGGTCCGGGCCGACGGGGGGCTTCGCGGTGAAAGCCGCAAAGTCGAAGGCGGTATGCTGGTTGACATGACAGTTGGTGGAAATGGCGTTGTTGGAGAAGCCGCCGAACTCCGGGCGGAAGGCCGAGAATCCCGCGGTCCAGAATTTCCGGACTCCTTCGGAGAGCTTTTCCTCCCCGACCGCGGCCGCCGGCAGCAGGGCGCAGGGCTTCAGCTCAAACACCGCCGCGGACTTCCCCCTGGGAATCAGCGCGGGCTTTTTCCCCGTTTCCGGGACGGCAAGCACAAAGCCTGTGGACCGCGCCTCGAGAATGCGATAGCTCTCGGCGTGAAAGCTCCCGGTTCCGTCGAGAAGACGCACGCTCAGGCCGCCTCCGCGGTCGGCGGCGATGACCGCGGGCAGTTCCACGAAGCCGTTCCGGCCCTCCCGGTCCGCCGGCACGCCGGCCACGCTGGTCATCCCTTTGGCCATGCTCCACACCAGCCGCCAGGCCTCCCCTTCCAGCACCGGGATATCCCGGTCGGCCTGCTGCTCCAGCTCGAGCCGGACGGCCTCGGCCGTCACCGTGAAATGGGCCTGAACCGTCACGCCGCAGCCGGTTTCAATGTCACGGTAGCTCACCCGGTTGCCCGACACCTCCACGGCGCCGGTCATGTTGCCGGGAACGAAGTTGCCCCCGGCGGCAATGTACGAAGGGCCGTTCAACCCGCCCAGAGCTTCCGGCAGGTTTTTAAAAAACAGGCGGCTCCCGCCGGCAGGGGCCGGGCCGCCGCCGAAATAGTCCCACTCCAGGGAGGTCAGCATGGGTCGCACCAGCGAAAACCCGATCGTCATGCGGCTGCCCCGGAAGACAATCTCCAGAGGGTTGCGGGTATCGAGCGTCATGCCGTCCGGCGGCGACGGAGAGAAGGCCAGTTTCCTGAGCTTCGGGCGGTAGACGGGAACCGCACCCGGCTCCAGCGGTTCGCCGTAGGCCTCGAGGCTGTGCAGCGTTCCGAAGGGAACATGGAACGGCCCGCCGTTGCACTCGCCGTGATTCGGCCAGACCGGATGCTCCCGGTCGCACTCCACCCGGAGGCAGTCGGTTTCCACCCCGCCCAGCTCGATCCGGTGCGGCGGCTGCTCCGCTACGGCCTTCCGGAAAAAGTCCTCCATCTCCTCGATGGACATGGACTGGGAAAGGCCCTGGCCGGCGAACTTCGGGTTGGGCGGCAAATCGATGCTCCGGATCTCCACCCAGCCATTGGTCTTGCCATCCAGCACGGATACGACGAGGTGCGCCGGATGCGTCGGAACGCCGGGCACCCATCGGCCGGAATATTTTGCCTCGTTGACGACCGGCAGCATCAGGTGGCCGACCCGGGCTTTCCGCAGGAAACGCAGGTAGCAGACCGCCGTCTGGGAAAGGATTTCCCGCTGCCATTCGGGATGAACGATCCGCTTCCGCCCGGCATGATAAACGGGATAACACTTCAGGGGCCTTTCGGTGTCGGGGATCCCGGGCTGACTGGCCGCGGAAGCCGCACCCCCTGCGCCAAGGGCGGTATTTCTCAACATCTCTCTTCGGGTCATGTCTTTCATCCATTCCTCCTACGGACCGTTACGGCGTCATGCCTGGAAAATATCACGGATCAACATTTTCAGGAACCGTACTTACGGCCCGAGCCGGCCGGAACCTAGCGCCGCAGGGCCGCCAGGATCTGTTTGCCGTCTTCCGGCCGGAAGTTCAGCCAGCCCTTCCGGGCCTTGTTCCAGTATTCCTTTTCCATGTGGGCGGACATGACGGACCCGGGAGCGTGGCAGTTGGCCGGAAGGAAGGTGTGTCCGAGCTCGTGGGCGACCACATATCCGAAGATCACATGCTCCGGCACGTCCATGACCGCAGCCTCGTCCTGGATCCGGTCGTAGAAGACGCTCACAAAGCGGCTTCCGGGGGCAGCATAGCCCGCGGCGCGCGGGTCGAGCTCCTTCCGGTAGGCCCCTTCTCTCCGGAGGATGCGCAGGTAATAAACCGCATAGCCTTCGGCCGCTCCGAGGGATGGTTCGCCCCGGGGTACTTCCGCGGTGTACTGCCAGACGACCGTTGCCCCGAACCGCCGATAAACCTGCGCCATCTGCTGCTCCGCACCCTGGAGCATTTCCAGGGGAGCGCCCGCCGTATTGAGAACTTTAACCAGGATGATTCGCCCGGCCTCTCGGGTTTTTAGCGACTCTGCCATTCCTGCCAGGCTGCCGAGGGCCAGGATCATTGCGACGGTCCGATATCTGAACCGGTTTTCCATGGGACTTTCCTTTCCGGGGCAGCTTTTTTCTGCCTCCAGTCCCTAATGCGGAAACCGGTTTCAAATCTCTGAATAAAAAATAGAAGAAAATCTAATGGGATGTCGCCATGAACATGTAATATTTTCATTACATAATGAAAATAATATTTGACATTGTGTTAAGCATAATATACATTTTTTGAAAAAATCCTGGTCCTTGCAAAAGGTGGTCCGATGAAAACAAACCTTAGACGATTCCGGTTCGAGCGGGGTGAATTGAGTCAGCAGCAACTGGCTGAGATGGTTTCGGTCTGCCGCCAGACCATCGTGTCGATCGAGCGCGGCGACTATGCTCCCTCGGTAAAGCTGGCCCTTATGCTGGCCGCAAAGCTCGATACAACCGTGGAACAGCTGTTTCAGCTTGAGGAGAAAGACTATGTTTAAGACAGATCCGATCTTCTGGGGGGCCAGCGCGGTTTTCGTTCTGATGCTGGCCTTATTTGCGGGCTGGCACTACCAGTACTGGCTGGCGCTCCTGATTATTCCCGCCCTTCTTCGGCCGACCATGGCCTCCCTGGGCGCCGCCCGAAAATACGTGGACGAGCGGCAGATGAGCCTGCACTACCGCTCCGGCAACGTCGGCTTCGCCGTCACGCTGCTCATGTGCGTGTTCTTTCTGGCCAAGCTCGAGCTGGAGGAAAATCACGATTTCGAATATTTTGCCGCGGTCATTGTGGTCGGCGTCGCCGCCAAGGCGCTGTTCCATGTGGTTTTTTCCAGGAATTACCGGGAGGGAGCGACTAAAATCATTCTGGTCTCCGGACTGATGATCGCCCTCTTTTCGATTATGGACGCCCGATCCGTCGGAGGAATGCTGATGTCCGCTCTGCCCGGTCTGGCGGTGGCCGGAATAGGGCTTCTCTCCATCCGCTACCCGCGCCCCGTCGGAATTCTCTCCATCCTGGCGGCCGGATTGCTGATCCTGCTGATGGTGACCGTGGGGCAGCGCAATTCGCCCTCCTGGTGGGGCCTGGCAGTTGGGGTTCTCCTGATCGGCGTGCCGCTGGTCACCGCAGGAGTCTGCCTTTTGCTGGGAGATCCGCCGGCCGCCGAAGAGCCGGGAATGGAAGGCAAATAAGCCGATCCGGCGTTTCGGGCCAAGGAAGGAAGCGTTTCGCCGGGGCATCCGTCGGATGCCCCGGCGAAATCAGGCGCAGGGTTAGAAGTAGATTTTCAGGCCGAACTGGATGCGCCGGGCCTGGGCGGCATTGGTGAACTGTCCCAGGTTGCCGTTGATCTGGTTGCCGGCGGCATCCCAGCGCGACCCGGTGTCCACGCTGGAGTACTGGGTATGGTTCCAGGTGTTGTAGGATTCCGCCCGGAACTGGATATACTGCGCTTCGGTTTTCCCGAAGCGGAAATTCTTGAAGACCGCCAGGTCCCAGTTGTTGATTCCCGGGTTGGTGAAGAGCACCTTGGCGGCATTGCCAATCCCGTTGGTAGAGTAGGCGGCCGTGGGCGGCTTGATGGCTGCGGCGTTGAACGGTATCTGCCCCACCTTTTCATTGACTTTGCCTACCACCACCACCCGGCTGTCCATGCCGCTGCCGGTCCCCCCGACCAGGTCCGCGGAGTAGGAGGTGCTGTAGCCGATCCCGCTGGGCGATCCGGTGATCATCATGGCCACCCCGGAGAACTGCCAGCCGTCCAGCATGGTGCGGCCGAACCAGTTGTCCATGTAACAGCTCAGGTTCGGCACGTTGTAGACGAAGTTGACATTGAAATTGTGGCGCCGGTCAAATCCGGAAAGCCCGTAGTTGCGCATGCGGAAGGGGAGGGTGGGATGAACGGCGCCGCCCTGCCCGTCGACCAGGTCGAGAGCTTTCGACCAGGCGTAGGACATGTGGTAGGTGAAGTTGTGCGAAAAACGCTTGGTCAGCTGCACCTGCAGGGAATTGTAGTTGCCCATCCCGGCAAATTCCAGGTACTGGATATCGGTGAAGCCGAGGTAGGGGCGCAGGAAGTTGTCCGGCAGCGGCAGACTGCCGCTCAGGGTAGTATCTATGTTCTCCTTCTTGAACCGGGTCCCGTAGTCGATGGCATTCAGGTTGCGCTGGTTGATCAGGTGCTTCTGTGAATTGCCCACGTAGGCCACGTCGAGCAGCGTCCCGAAGCCGATGTCCTGCTGGATGCCGAAGCTCCAGTTATACACCGCGGGCGGATCGTAGTCGCGCTGAAAACCGAACACGCCGGCCGGGCTCAGACTGACCGGAGTCGCCATCAGATTGCTGATGGTGGTGTAATTGGCCGTCGCCGTTGTCACCAGCGGAGGCATCTGCACCAGCTGCAGGATCTGATCGTCGCTGAACCGGTCGTAGAAAATGCCGAACCCGGTCCGGATGGCGGTTTTCCCGTTTCCGAATACGTCCCAGGCCAGGCCGAAACGCGGGGCCACCTGGATGGGCGGCGTGTTGGCCACCTTTTCCTTGTACGATACCATCCCCTGGTACGGGGTTCCCGCCGCACTGGAGAAGGTGCCGATCTTTACGGCCGGGTAAAGAGTCCCGGTGACCGGATCCCTTCCGACGCGCGTATTATTCGCGGGGTTGATGTAGGGCTGAATCAGTGGCGGCTGCTTGGACCTGTCGTAAGTCTTGGGGTCGAAGATGGCCAGAGTGTCCCCTTCGCTCCAGACCGGCTGAATGGAGTAGAAGCGCACCCCGATGTCGAAGGTCAGCCGTCGGGTGGCCTTCCAGGTATCCTGGGCATACCACTCGAAATTGATAAACCGGCCGTGAGCATTGGGGTGGGCGCTGGCTTCGGTATAGGAGTTGACGATTCCCAGGATGGCATTCGAGTAGGCGAAATTGGAATCCAGGGGGTTGTTGGCGTTCCGGTCGAAGCTGTAGGCCCCGTTGAACACCGTGCTGCGGGCGGCGTTGCGCGTGGTCCGCTCCAGGTAGAATCCGAACTTGAGCCCGTGCTTGCCGGATATCTTGGAAAGGTTGTCCGAGTAGTTCCAGATATTGTTGGTGCCGAAGAAGGGGAAGCGCCCTTCGATCCCGAGGTGCGAGACGCTCCCGGGAACGCCGCCGAAGGTGGCATTGGGAATCAGGCCCATAGGATTGGCAGCGGGATAAATCTGCGGAGCCGTGAACCCGATTTTGGAGCGGACATTGGCATCCAGCCGTTCCTGGGTCAGCGCCACCACATTCTGCCGGGCACGGTTGACCCCGAAGGTGAACTCGTTGACAGTGGAAGCATTGAAGGTGTGGATCAGGGTAGCCACCACCCCGGCGCTGTGGATGTTGTAATCGATCGGCAGCTGCGGCCACGCGTAGGAGCTTCCCAGGCCGGCGCACAGGCCGTACTCGCCCTTGCAGGCCTGGTAGTCCTGGATCAGCCGGGTGTAGAAGGTAGTGCTCTGGGTGATGTTGTAGTCCACCCGCAGAATCGAATCCCGGCGCGGATTTTTGTTGATGCTCTGCCCGGTCCAGTTGTAGGTGCCGGACGGCCCGGCGGTATTGGGCAGAGGCAGGAGGCTCAGCAGCTTCTGACCGTTCAGGTCAATCCGATTGGTGGGGATCACGTTCCCGGGGAACTGCTTGCCGCCGCTCAGCGGATCGTTGATCGGAATCAGCGTGCCGTTCAAATCGACCGTTTTGGAGAAGTCCCCTTTGCGCTCCAGCTCGGTCGGAAACTTCAGGTTGGAAATGGCCGAAGGGCTGACCAGGGGCAGAAATTCCTGGGACCAGAAAAAGAAGAGCTTGTCGCGGTTGCGGTTGAAACTGGTCCATGGCAGGAGCACCGGTCCGCCGAAGGTGTAGCCCGGATAATTATACCGATACCGCGGCGCTTTGGCTTTGCCGGTTACTGGATCGACATTGGTTCGGTTTTTGTTGTTGAGCCACTCGTTGGCGTTCAGCGCATCGTTGCGCAGGAAAAAGTAGGCGTTGCCGTGAAACTGCTGGCCGCCGCTTTTAATGATGGTATTGATGGTCGCCCCGGAACTGCGGCCGTATTCGGCCTGGCTGTTGCTGAGCAGCACCTTGACCTCTCCGACCGCATCGATGCTCGGAGCCAGGTAGGGGCCGGTCAGCGAACCGGTATCCAGGCTGCTGACCCCGTCCAGAGTCAGATTGATGGCTCCGGCGCGGGTTCCGTTGATGTTGATCCCGGTCAGGTCGTTCCATCCGGGCGCTTCGCGGTTGGCGGAATCGATGACCCCCGGCAGCAGCCGCGCCGTTCCCATGTAGGAGCGCCCTTTCAGCGGCAGTTCGGCCATCTGGCGGGAGCCGATCAGGCCGGCCCGTTCCGCGCTTTCCGACTGCACGCGGCTGGACTCGGCGGTAACGGAGACGGTTTCGCTCAAGGCGCCGACCTCCATCTTGAGCGGGGGCAGGGTGACCCGCTCGTTGGCTGTGACAGTGATATTCTGCTGCTCCAGCTTTTTGAACCCCTGGGCGTTGACCGCCAGGGAGTAGGTGCCGGGCAGGATTTCATTGAATACGAAGTACCCCTCGTTGTTCGTCGGGGTGGATCTCACCTGGCTGGTCCGGACGTTGGTGATCTGCACCTCGGCGCCCGGAATGGTGGCCCCGCTGGGGTCGGTGACCGTTCCCGAAATCCGCCCCGTCAAACCCTGGGCAGACAGATGAAGTGAGTTTCCGATGAGAATCAGTGAAAGAATCAAGGCGGTTGCCCCCCATAGCCGGGCACCGCGTAAAACGGTAGAAAAAGGCATGGTTCCTCCTCAAATGAATTACGGTTCCAAGGGATTCCGTTTGCTGTAAACGGATCCCCAATGTTTCCCCAACCGCACTAAGCGCCCCGGATACCTGCCGGCATCCTGCGGACGACTCCGGAATTTTATGTGCGCAGCGAGCGCTGTGTCAAGCGGATGCCCAATCCCCGCGCGGTCTTTTTAGGATGGCCCGGTAAAAAGTCCTGCTCCCCTGCAGGGATGCGCTGACTGGCTCCTTCTTCCTTCCTGATCTTCCCGTCTTCCTGTGAAAAGATAGGACTCACAGGAAGTAAGGAAGAGCGGGAAGAACTGCAACAGGGCCTGTCGCCAGAAGACGGTGATTTTTTACGAATTAGTCTTTTTGGACGGTCCGGCAAAAAGTCGGGAACCCCGAAAGGGTTTCCCGCAAATAAGACCAAATAAGGACAGCCAATTTCTCCAAAAGAAAAGCGTGGATCCTCTATTTCGTTATTTCCGGCCGCCCCATCCATACTACCTGCACCCACGATTAAACAAACATGATTGCATTATGCACAACAAATGTGTAATATGCAATATAGATGATCAAAAGGAAGCAAGTAGAACAGCGTATCCATGTCGCTCTGGAACGAAGCCGGGTAGTGGCTCTTCTGGGACCCAGACAGTGCGGGAAGACCACAATGGCCCGTATCATAGC
>CAINFC010000251.1 GCA_903847975.1 uncultured Acidobacteriota bacterium
CCTGAAAGGGCTTCGTAACAAAGCCCGGGGTTGGCGCGCCTCGCGCCTAACCCGGGTAGGGACACCCTTAGGCGACAACCCGGAAAGGGTTGCGCAAAATCCAGCCTACCCGGGGTAGCGCCTATGCGGCGCAACCCCGGGCTGTGTAGCGGAACCCCTTTGGGCTTCCTGCTACTTTTTGCCAGGCCATCTTTGCTGATGGCTTCGCAAAAAGCCCCCAACCTGTGGATTTCCGTTTGGGAAAGCCCTGAAAGGGCTTCGTAACACAGCCCGGGGTTGGCGCGCTTCGCGCCTACCCCGGGTAGGGATACCCGCAGGCGACAACCCTGAAAGGGTTGCGCAAAATCCATCAATACCAGGTATTTGCGCAGCCCTTTCCGGGCTGTCAGGAAGAGGCGGAGCTGGCTTGCCCCCCTCGCGCGGCTATCCCCAGTAAGGCTCGTCCTTGGCGACATGCTGCCGGATCCACTCCTCGTTGATTTCCAGGCCGAGGCCCGGGCCGGAGGGCAGAGCCATGGCGCTGTTGCGGATAACCGGCTCCCTGCCGGGCAGGGCCATCTTTTCCTTGAACCCGCGGAATTCGCCGAGAGCGTTCTCGATGCGGAAGAAATTCTCGATGGCTCCTCCCAGGTGTACAGCGGCATAGAAGCGGATCAGCGAGCAGGGGCCGCTGTGCAGGCCCACCGGAACCCGCGACAGCGCTGCGTAGTCGGCGATCTTGCGGATGCCGGTAATGCCGCCGGCATAGGCCGGGTCAGGATGAAGGATGTCAACCGCTCCGTTATCCAGGTAAGGCCTGAATCCGGCCACCAGCTCCACCTTTTCCCCGGTGAGGATCGGTACGCGGGTGGAGCGCTTCAGGTGCACCCAGGCTTCCGAGTAGACGAAGTTCAGGGGATCCTCAAACCATGCCGGTTCGGCCGGTTCGATGGCTCTGGCCATGCCCACCGCGGTGGGCAGGTCGAACTGCCCGGAGCCGTGCATGGCGATATCAAAGTCGCTGCCGACCACCTTGCGCAGGATTTCATATGCCTTGGCCACCTTGCGCAGGTCATACCCGTCCGCGGTGGGCTGCCACGGGCCGCGGGCCGGGACTCCTTCAGCGCCGGAGGCCTCCCGAACGCGCTCCCGGGTGCCTGCCGAAAATTTGAAGATCCGGAATCCCTCCGGATTGTCCCTGGTCTTCTGGAACCAGTCCCGGACCTGGGCTTCATCCAGCAGGTTGCTGACCCGGCCGTGGGCATAGATCGGGGCGGCGGGGCGCGCCGGGCCGCCCATCAGGCGGTAGACGGGCTGGCCGAGGATCCTGCCGGCCAGGTCCCAGAGGGCGATGTCGATGCCGCTGATCAGCCCCACATGGGGGATGAACGGGTTCTGCGGCGAAGTCATCAGGTAAAAAAGATGCTCGATAGCCAGAGGGTCCTGGCCCTTCCAGATGCGCTCCATCTGCTCCAGGCGGGCGCGCGCCATGCGGGCGGTGCAGCCCGCTTCGCCGTAGCCCGCGATGCCGGCGTCGGTATCGATCCGGATGAGGCAGCCGTCGCCGACGTTGTCCAGCTGCAGGGCCCTGATGGCGGTGATTTTGACCGTCTTTTCGGCCGGTGCGGCCCAGGATCGATAGGTGGCCAGCCAGGGACCCGCCGTGGCGGCCATGGCTGTCTTGAGCAGGTCTCGACGACTCCAGTTCATCTTGTTACTCCCTTGGCAATCATGATTGGCAATGTCAAACAGTACACGAAAACAGGGAAGGCCCGTAGCGGAGCGGCTGCCCCGGCCGCCTGCGGTTGCTCCGGGCGATCACATGGGGCAGATGCTATCACAAAGGCGTTCCGGCGGGAAGCGCGCCGCTGCGAGCAGTTCGCCGCCCGGCGTCCGTTTGGCAGGACCTCTCCGCGGATGGCCCGGCAATAAGTCCCTCTCCCCATCCGAAATGGGGTGATCGCTTCTTTCTTCCTTCCCTATCTTCCCGTCTTCCTGTGAAATGATAAGGCTTACAGGCAGAAAGGAAGAGCGGGAAGAAAGGCGGCAGGGCTTGCCGCAGGGAGATCAGGCTTTCCGGCGGGCCGGCCCTTACCGCGGTATCTTCAGGCCGGCGTCCTCCTAGGCGGTCTCCAGAGGCAGGATGATGGCGCCGATGCCGTACACCATGATGGCCCTGCCGTTGGCCGAGGGCCAGGCGTCGGTATTGGTCATTTTACCCACCAGGCGGAGGTCGCTCCCTTCCACCAGCCATTTCCCGCGGAGAATCCCCTCGGCGCAGGAAGCCACATTCTGAACGAAGCGCCAGTCCAGGTAGCCGACGTCCACCCGGTCCAGGTTGGGGCTCATGAATCCGCCGTAGACGTTCTGCCAGTAGTGCCCGGTGTAAACCCGCAGTTCGTCCTTTTTCAGCAGGTACACCGTGCCCCCGTTGGAGCGGCCGCGGACCGGGAAGGTGTCGACGATGCGCTCGCCACCACGATCGAACAACTTTTTGCCGGGCGCGAAGCGGGTGAAAATGGCGGGATCGACTTTATGCTGCTCCCGGGGGGCGTTGGCGTCTTCTCCGTCCGGCATCCAGAAAACGGCCTTCCGGTTGAGTAAAGCGCCCGTCATGCCGTCATGGTCCGGGTGCGCATGGGTCACGGTGATCTCCAGCGGCCGCTTGCCCGCCAGTCCGTAGATCAGCGTCCGGAACTCCTCGGCGGCGTTTTTGCGAGGGGCGATCAGGTCCTTTTCGCTGCCGTCCATGTAGTTGTTGCCGGTGTCGATCACCAGGGCCCGGCTCTTTCCGCAAACCAGGTACAGGTCGACGCCCCAGTCTCCGCCTTTTCCGGTGGTCACCCCCGGGTCGGTGATCTGGTAGATGCCGTCGGATATCTGGATGATTTTGTAGGATCCGTATGAGACGCTGTCTCCGGGCTTGACGAGCGAGGAAGCCGCCCCGCCATCCGGCGGTCCGGAGGCGGCCGGCATAGAAGGGGGAAACTTTTTTCGTTCCGGATTCGTAAGAGCAGGAAGAACCGCATCCGGGGAGCATCCGGATACCACATAGAGGTAAGTCAAAGCCGGGGGACGGCTTGCGGTCCGATCCCGGGTGCGAGGGGGGAAAAATGAGTACAGGAGGAAACGGAATGGCAAAGAAATGGTATTTGGCGCTGGTGCTGGCGATGCCGGTGGTGTTCTCTCTCCCGGCTTTGGCCGCAGGAGCGGAAGGGGGACAGCGGGACGATCGTACGGAAGTTTTCGGAAGCTTTGGCTATGGCCGTCTCCTGCACGGGAGCCACAGCCTGGGCAGCGGGATGGACCTGGGCGGCGGCTTTGGAATTCGCCCTTTCCGCGGAAAATGGGACCGCCTCGGCCTGGAGGGATCGTTTCAGCAGCTCCGCTTTGACAGCGCCCGGGGTACCGTCAATTCCAGCGACGGGACGGCGAGCACCGTATCGGGAAACCTGCTCCTCCACTTCGGCCGCTCCCGTGTCCGCTTTTTCGTCACCGGGGGGGTGGGCGTGCTTTGGGCGGATTACCTGTCTTCGAATCCGTACGCCCGGAGCCCGAACGGTCCGCCGATTCCCGCGGAGCAAATCCGCGGCACCCAGTTCGCCTTTAATTTAGGCGCGGGCGTGAAGTGGAGGCTGGTCCGGGGATTGGCCCTGCGCCCCGAGTTCCGCATGTTCGACACCACTCCGGGAGCCGGCTACAATTGGACCGCCGTCCGTTTCTGGTGCGGTCTGGCCTATCATTTCTGAGGAAGCGGCCATGGGAGCGCACCAAGGGCTGGACAAGCCAAAAGGAAGCTGATTGCCGCCATCTTCTTTCGACCAGCCCCTTCGCCTTTCTTCCCGCTCTTCCTTTCTTCCTGTAAGCCCAGTCATTGCACAGGAAGAGGGGAAGATCAGGAAGGAAGAAAGAAGCAATCAGGGCATTCCGGCTGGGGAGAGGGCCTTTTTGCCGGTTTTTCCGGGAAGACAGCTTCGCAAAAAGTCGAAATTTCATTTTGTTCTATCGTCCCGTGCGGTACACACGCAAGTCCCGTAATGGACGGCAGAACATAACAATACATACTTTGAGCCGCGCTGTTCCGCGTGTCGGCATCCTCCCGGGTCGTCTTCCCCAAGGCCGGCGGCACGCTGCGGCAATTGACATCCATAATACCGGATTGCTACAATCGACTTCGCGGGGCAGAGTCGTTTCCATTAGGACGGATTCATTTCCAAACAACAGGAGACCCAAGGAGAACGCCATGAAGCTAACCGGCTGCTTTCTTTTCCTTATTCTTGCGTTTGTTTTCTTGATCGGCGAGCCTCTGCTGGCTCAGAATCCCGTGGTTTCCGGCCGGGTGACCGATTCGTCCGATGCCGTGATTCCCGGCGCGACCGTCACTCTGACCGCCCGGGCCACGGGTATGAAGGCCACCACCCTGACCAACGAGGAGGGCTACTTCGTGCTGCCACCGGTCGCTCCCGGCGCCTATGAGGCTTCCGCCGCCATGCAGGGTTTTTCGGTCAGCCGGGTGGAAAGCCTGACCCTGGAGGTGGGCCAGTCGCGCACCCTGAACTTCAAGCTGCAGATCGGGGAACTGCAGCAATCGGTGACGGTCACCGATACCGCCCCCCTGCTGACCGTCAACCGCGCCGACCGCGGCGCGGTGGTCGAAAACAAATTCGTGGCCAGCATTCCCCTCAATACCCGCAATCCGCTGTTCCTGCTGACCATGGCTCCCGGCATCGTGGCCTACCGCGGAGCCGGCGACAACATCCTCAGCCAGAACCAGACCGGCGGGTTCCGCATCAATGGGGGGCGCAGCGCCATGAACGAGTTCCTTCTGGACGGAGCGGCCAACACCGGGACCTACAACAACATGCTGTCGGCCATTCCGCAGATCGATGCCGTCCAGGAGTTCAAAGTGGCCACCAGCCCTTATGCCGCGGAATTCGGAAGAACCGGCGGGGGCGTGGTCAGCTACAGTATCAAGAGCGGGACCAACGATTTTCATGCCACGGTTCACGAGTTCCTGCGCAACAGCGTGCTGGACGCCACCGGGTTCAACACCAATCGCGCCGGGCAGACCAAATCCAGCTTCAAGCGGAACCAGTTCGGATTTACCGCCGGGGGGCCGGTCTACCTTCCCAGGCTGTATAACGGCAAAAACCGGACCTTCTGGTTTGCGGCCTACGAGGGGCTCCGGGAGCGCAGCTTTTATCCCTTTACCGGGACGCTCCCCACCAGCCGGGAAAAGCAGGGGGATTTCTCCCAGTCCCTGGACACCAACGGCGCGCTGCTGAGAATCTACGATCCGGCGACCACCCGGCTGGATCCCAACCGCCCCGCCGGAACCACCCGCTACATCCGCGACCTGTTTCCCAACAACACGGTTCCCTCCAACCGGATCAACCCGGTGGCCCTGAACATTCTGAAATACTATCCCAGCCCCAACCAGGCGGGAAGCGGCCTGAGCAACACCAACAATTTCTTCATCGCCGGGGCCCGCTCGCTGGATGCCAACCGCGTGGATCTGCGCATCGACCACCAGCTCACCGAAAAGCACATGCTCTTCTTCCGCTACGACTGGTTCAGCAATCGCAACGCCCAGCCCCTGCTGTATGGCAACTTCGCCTCGCCGATCGAGACCCCGAACCGGATCCCGGGGATCAACTGGACGGTGAATCACACCTGGACGCTCTCTTCCCGGAACATCCTGGAGCACCATTTCTCGATGGCCGAAAGCGGGACCAACCGCATACCGCTGAGCATGGGCTTCGACCTCACCTCTCTGGGCTTTCCCAAGTCCATGGCGGACGGCATCCGCATCCAGTACTTTCCCCAGATCACCATCAGCGGCCTTTCTCAGCTGGGGCCCACCGGGACGGCCTATAACCAGGTTGTTTCCAGGACCTGGCAGTATGCCCTGGCCCTCACCAGCCTGCGCGGGTCGCACACCTTCAAGGCGGGGGTCGATTACCGCCGCTTTCCGGTGAGCATCGACCAGCAGTCCCCGCTGCAGATGAGCTCCAGCGGGTCGTTTACCGCCGGACCCAATCCCCAGGCCGCCACCAGCGGAACCGGCCGGGGCCTGGCCGACCTGCTGCTGGGCGTCAGCAGCGTAACCTACAACCACCGCCCGCTGGAAAGGCACGAGCATCCTTACTATGCGTTCTATTTCCAGGATGAATACCGCATCACCTCGAAGCTCACCCTGACCATGGGGCTGCGCTACAGCCTGGAGCTGCCCCGCACCGAATTCGAAAACAAATACGTTTTTCTGGACACGGTCAGCGCTTCCCCGATCCAGGGGAAGGTGCCGGGGATCAGCACCATTGTCGGCGGGGTGGGCTTCGTGGGGGTCAGCGGGCTGGGGCGGCGCACCCAGCGCGCGGACACCAACAACTGGGATCCGCGCCTGGGGCTGGCCTGGGCCATGAACAGCAAGACCGTGGTCCGCAGCGGGGTCGGCCTTTTCCGCCACCCGATCGTTCCCAACACCGACAGCTCCCTGGGCTTCGCCCGGGCGACCACCTCGATTTTTGCCCAGCCGGACGGCGTCACTCCGCTCTACAACCTTTCCAATCCCTTTCCCAACGGCTTCCAGCAGCCCACCGGCAACAGCCTGGGGCTCTCGACCAACCTGGGCCAGGCCATCAACGGACCGCTCCGCCAGCAGCGCCTGGGCTACTCCACCAACTGGAGCCTGGACGTGCAGCGCCAGCTGCCCCTGGCGGTGACCGTCGACCTGGGATACTCGGGGGCCGCCAGCGTGGCCCTGCCGCTGACCATCCAGTACAACCAGCTGACTCCCGCGCAGCTTAAGGAGGGAACGGCGCTCAACGCCACGGTGACCAATCCTTTCTACGGGGTCATCACCGACCCGACCTCCACCCTGGGCCGCACCACCATTCAGAAGGGGCTGCTGCTCAAGCCCTACCCGCAGTTCACCAGCTTCTCCGGCAACCAGGTGCCGAACGGGCACGCCATTTACCACGCCTTCCAGTTCAAGGCCGAGCGGCGCTTTTCGCAGGGGCTGGCCGTACTCTTCGCTTACACCCACAGCAAGACCATCGACAATGTCGGCGACTCCAACTGGCAGCAGGGGCCTCCGGCCACGCCGAACATCTACTGCTTTTCGTGCGAGCGCGCCCTGAGCGTGCTGGACATTGCCGACGTGGTGCGCTTCAGCTACCGCTACGACCTGCCCCTGGGCAAGAGCCGGCGCTGGCTGCAGTCCGGCCCGCTGGCCCACATCATCGGTGGCTGGGCGGTGGCCGGCATGTACACCTGGGACAACGGGCTCCCCATTTCCGTGAGCGGCCCGAACGACTCCAACTCGTTCGGCGGCAGCCAGCGCCCGGACGGCACCGGGCAGAAATCGCGGCTGGACGCGAGCCGGAAGTACGTCGACGGCGCGCCCTACTTCAATGCGGCGGCCTTTTCCCGCGCGCCGCAGTTTACCTTCGGCACCGCCTCGCGCACCGTGCCGGATGTCCGCGCTCCCGGCACCGTCAACTGGGATGTGCTGATCGAAAAGCGCTTCCGCTTTACCGAGCGGATCGGGATGGAATTCCGGGCCGAGCTCTACAACGCCCTGAATCAGGTCATTTTTGCCGGGCCGACCACCCTGATCACCTCCGCGGATTTCGGGAAGATCCGCCTGAACCAGGTCAACACCCCGCGGCAGGTGCAGTTCGGCATGCGCCTGACCTTCTGATTCCGCACTCCGCACCGGGAGCCGGGAAGCCGGCCGGGGCCGGGCTCAGGGGGCGGCTGCGGCCGCCGGCTCCTGGGGCCTGGCCCCGGGAGCATAGGAGATGCTGCCGTGGGGGGCCAGGGTGAAGCCGAACTTTTCCACGTAGTAGCCGGCCGGACGAAACTCGTCCCGGATCTGTCGCAGCGCCGACTGCAGCCGCCGCTCCATTTGAGCAGCCAGCGGGGCGCGGGAGGGCTGTTCGAGCAGGTTGTCCGTCTCCAGAGGATCCTGCCGATGGTCAAACAGCAGCCAGGGTCCGGAAAGCCTGCGCACGTAGGTGTAACGCGCGGTGCGGATGGCCCGGTATTCCTGGCCGGGCCCCTTTTCCACCCAGGGCGCAACCCCCATGAAGAGGGCTTCCCGGTCCGCATTCCGGCTTCCCCCGCGGCGCACCGCCGCCGAAAGGTCCCGGCCTTCCACGGCGGGCGGAACCGGCGCGCCGATCAGCGACAGCAGGGTGGGCATGATGTCGGGGGTGGTGATCGGGGTGTCGACCACCGCCCCGGATTTTCCCTGGACCGCCGGGTAGCGCAGCAGGAACGGCACATGCGCCGATTCGTCCCAGGCTACCTGCTTGGTGGTGGGCCGGATCCGGTGGGAGCCCATCATCTCTCCGTGGTCGGAGGTGAAAACCAGGATGGTATTCTGCTCCAGCCCGGTGTCCCGCAGTGCTTTCCACAAATCCCCCAGGCACTGGTCCAGGGCGGCGATGTGGGCGTAATACCCCTGGGCCTCGATGCGATTTTCCGGCGTTTGCATTTCCGGGGGCACGTTGGCGAGGAAGCGTATTTTTTCCGGCGGGAAGAGCGCTCGGAACTCATCGAGGGCGCTGGCGTGCGGGAAGTGGGGAATTCCGTAGGATATAAACAGGGCGAAAGGCTTGTCCTGGCGCCCGTGGGTTTGCAGGTATTCCCGGGCGTCCCGGGTCTGGGCGTAGGCGTCGTAGCCTTCCCAGGTCTGCATTTCCGGGGAGGCTCCGCTGTAGTAGTGGGACTTCCGGTAATCGTGATCGCACTCGGCCGCTCTCCAGTAGTCGAATCCCTGCCTCCGTTCCGGCGGGATGAAGGACTTGCGGCCGTGGCCGTCCAGGTGCCATTTGCCGATATAGCCCGTCTGGTAGCCGGCATCCCGGAGGACTTCCGCGATCGTCACTTCCCGGTCGGGGAGATGGGCGTCGTTTAAAAACATGCCGGTCGAGGTGGGGAACCGGCCGGTAAGCAGCGCGGCCCGGTAGGGGGTGCATACCGGGCACACCGATACGGCGTTGCGGAAGTTAAGGCTGGCCCGGGCAAGCGAATCCAGCTGCGGGGTGCGCACGTTGGGGTCTCCCCCGTAGCCGGTGGCCGAGGCGCGCAGCTGGTCGGCAAAGACGAACAGCAGATTCGGCCGGCTTCGGGCCGCACCGGCGGCCGGAAAAACGGCAGCAGAAAAAAGGAGAAGCGTCAGGAGGATCGTACTTTTTTTCATAATCTGAATTCTAACTCACATCGGTGCGGAGAGCCCATCGGTGGGCCGGGAAGGCGCAGCGGGCTTCCGGTCTTGACGGCGGCGGCTTCCCTTTTTATACTCATTCCGGCGGACCTGAATGACGGAGCGGCAACAAGTCGAGAACCCCAAGGGGGTTCCGGATCACAGCCCGGGGTTGCGCCGCAGGCGCTACCCCGGGTAGGTGGGTTTGTTTGAGAATCAGCCCTGTAAGGGCTGCGCAGACACCTGGTACTGCCGGATTGAGCGCAACCCTTTCCGGGTTGTCCGGTCCGAACATTCCTACCCAGGGTAGGCGCGAAGAGCGCCAACCCTGGGCTGCGATCCGAAGCCCATTCAGGGCTTCCGCCAGGGCTCGACTTTTTACAGGAGCATCCTGAATGACGGAATCCGGTTCCAGGGAGAACTTATGACCACCAGACGACACCCGGCTTGCTTTATGTTCTTTTTCATGGCGGCTTTTCTGTTCGGCATCCTTTCCGGCGCTTTCCGGGGCTTCGCTGCGGACGGGCCCTTCCTGGGAGAATTCCGCGACCCGCCCCGGGAGTTTTCGGTCATGCCCTTCTGGTTCTGGAACGACGACCTGCAGGACCGGGAAATCGTCCGGCAGATCGCCGATTTCGAGGCCCACGGCGTTTACGGCTTTGTGATCCACCCGCGCGTCGGGCTGCCACGGGACATCGGCTGGATGTCGCCGCGCATGATCCACGCCATGAACGTCGCCCTGGAGGAGGCCAAACGCCGCCGCATGTACGTGGTTCTCTATGACGAGGGGATGTACCCCTCCGGCTCCGCCTCGGGCCAGGTGGTGGCCCGTAATCCCGGGCACGCCGCCCGCGGGCTGGTGAAGGTGGCCCTGAAGGGGGACGAGAAGCTGCCGCTCGGGCCGGGGCAGAAGCTGGTGAAGGAGATCCGGAATGCGGACGGCAGCCGCAGCGCCATCGTCGAAAAGCCATCCCAGGGAATCATCCGCGGGCTGCACTACATCGGGGACGAGGCCGGCCCCCTGAAGGAGGACTCGCCGCCGGCCGGCGATATCCTCAACCCGGAGGCGGTGGACAGTTTCATGGAGCTGGTCTACGACCGCTTCGCCCGGGAGTTCGGCTCCTATTTCGGCTCCACCATCCTGGGGATTTTTACGGACGAGCCGTCGCCGCTGGGCCGCGGCGGGGTGAAGGGGATGCTTCCCGGGAACGCCGCCCTGCTGCCGCAGATTGAACGCATCCTGGGCTACTCCATCGAGCCGCACCTGGCCGAGCTCTGGGACGGCGGTTCCGCCGATGCCGCCCGCTACCGGGAGGACTACCACCGCGCCATCAGCATCTGCCTGGAGGAAAATTACTACCGGCGGCTGAGCCGCTGGTGCGCCGATCACAGGATCGCCCTGACCGGCCACCCGGCCTCCTCGATGGATATCGGCGCAGAGCGCTACTTTCAGATTCCCGGGCAGGACCTGGTCTGGCGTTACGTGGTTCCGGGGAAGAGCGCCCTGGAGGGCCAGCACTCCACTATGGCCAAGTGTGCCAGCAGCGCCATGATCCACCTGCTGCGGAGGCGCAACGCCAACGAGCTCTACGGGGCCTACGGGCACAACCTGACCTTCGAGGAGATGCAGTGGCTTGCCGGCTGGGGGCTGGTCCGGGGGCACAACCTGCTGTACCCTCATGCCTTTTACTACTCGGTGCGCGGTCCGCGCCGGGACGAGCGCCCCCCGGACGTGGGGCCCAACTCCGGCTGGTGGGACCGGTACCGCCCCTATGCCGATTTCTGCCGCCGCCTCTGCTGGCTGAACACCGACTCGCAGCACCGCGCCGAGGTGGCCATCCTGGCCGATGCCAACCGGCTGCCGGACCAGTCGGCCAGGGTGTGCTTTCAGAACCAGATCGATTTCAACTACCTGGAAGTCCGGCACCTGTGGGAAGAGGCCCGGGTGGAAAAGGACGGCGTGCGCCTGGCCGGGATGGTCTATCGCGCGGTGGTCCTGGACGGCTGGACATCGCTGCCGGAAAAAGCCCTGCCCGCGCTGCGGCAGTTGGCCCGCCAGGGGCGGCTGATTTTCTGGAAGGAGCCGCTCGCGCAGCTTTCGGGGCCCCAAACGGCTGTGGCTTCCTCCGCCGGGCAGCTGACGGCCGCGCTGCGCTCCCTGGTCAGGCCCGACCTGGTGCTGCAGCCCGCCTCGGAAAACATCCGCTACCGGCACGTGGTCAAAAACGGGCAGCATGTCTACATGCTTTTCAATGAGGAGAACAGCCCGGTCGAGGCAAAAGTCCAGGTGTCCGCCAGGGGCGGGCGCCGCTGGCTGGATCCGTTTCGCGGCGAGGTGGACGGCACGGCAGCGGGAGAAAAAGTGCTTTTCCGCCCGTACGAAATGAAGCTGCTCCAGGTCAGCCCCTGATCCCTTTTCCGGGAAAAGGACCAGGGGGCCGGAAAACGGGAGACTACCTGGCTTTGGGGGCGAGCATGGCCTGGCGGATCGTGGAAAGCTCCTGGAAAATTTTATCCGCTTCGGCTTTCATTTTGGCCCCTTTCAGTTTTCCGCTGCGGCAGTCGACGGCAAACGCGGTCAGCTTGCGATAAAAGGTCAGCTTGTCGGGCGACTCGCACTTCAGCCCGAGCCTGGCATCGGCTTGGGCGAAGGCCTCGAAAACCTTCAGAGCCGTCTGCGGCCAGTACTCCGCCAGGGTGGCCTTCTGCTTGACGCGTAGGTCGCGTATCCTGTCCCAGATGTCCCCCTTGGGGTCGTTGGCCGTGAAATAGCCCATCAGGTAAGCGGTCTCGATGGCAAACCCGTACAGGCTGTCCTCCAGGTAGTGCGCGGTTTCCGGGGTGGAAAGGGCTGTCGGCAGGGAGGCCGCGAATTCGTCGGCCAGTTCGTTCAGCATGGCCAGGACATCGGCGGTTTCGGGCTGGCCGGCCGCCTTGCGCAGGGCGGCAAAGGTGTGTCCGGCCCAGTCGGCCTGGGAGCGCAGATCCAGGGTGGTGAAAATCTCGTCCAGGTTGCGGCTGATCAGGGCCAGGTCCTGGTGCTTGCGGAAGGCGATGGCGTAGGCGGCGTCGAACTGCTTCATGCCGGCATACTGGCGGAGCTGGCATTTGCTCCAGGTCGGGTCGGGTTTGACCGGGGCGACCAGCTGGGGCTGGTAGGAGATGCCGATTTCCTTAAGCCGATAAACATTGCCGTAGAGGTCCCGCAGGTTTTCGGTCTTGAGGATTCTGGGTACTTCCGCCGACAGGGTCTTCAGTGCCGCGGCGACATCCCGGGCCGGGTCGGCGGCGGGTTTCTGGGCGGAAATGGCCGCCGGGGAAAGTAGGAAAAGGGCGATAACCGCAGCCGCGAACCGTTTTCTCATGGGGTCTTCTCCTTCATTCTTTTTAATCAGGCGTTCAATATTAATTAATGAGAACAGGTCATCCGCGGAAAGTTTACGGCAGGTCCGGCAAGGGAATCAAGCTTCCGGCTTCCCCCGCAACAGTTTCGCTATCGCATTCGAGGCGTGTCCCCGTGGTGAGGAGGTCGCGTGTCGTGTTGTTCATGGTAACCGGCAGGTTTCGATAGCGATAGCGATAGCTAGAAATGCGGGGGGGGCGGAGCGGGAGGGTCTCCGCGGCGAGGCAACTTGCGCTTTTGCCTACGATTGAATAGACTATTAGCCGTTCGAGGGAACGGGGATGCGGTCCCGATTGGGGGAAAGCAGTTCCCGCGACCCATTTTTAATTTTTTAGAGTCAGAACCGATATGCAGATTTCCGGACTGAAGTACGGTGCCAGGATTCTGGATCTGATCGAATTCCCCTATGCCCCCTTCCTGACGGCCGACGCCACCAAAGAGCAGATCCAGCAACTTCTCAACCAGCACAGGAAGCTGGTGGTCAAGCCCTTTTTCTCCGGCGGGGTGGGGAAAAAAGGCAAAGCCGGGCTGGTGCGCATCGTCGACAACCTGGTCGACGCCCTGCAGGCCAAAAAAGAACTTTATTTCGCCAGCCACCAGTACGGCTCCAAGACCGTCACGGCCAGCGGGGTGACCTTCGAGGCCTTCGTCCCCTCGGAGATCGAAGTCTACTTCAGCATCGCCGCTTCCACCACCTTCCGCAAGCCCATTTTCACCCTCAGCCCGTTCGGAGGCGTGGACATCGAGGCCCTGCCCGCCGGCAAAAAGCAGGTCACCTGGATCGACCCGTTCATCGGGCTGAAATCGTTCGACATCACCAACGCGCTGACCGACCTCGGCTGCCCGGAAGCCTACATCTCCCCGCTGGTGCAGAATCTGCCCAAGCTATGGAGCCTGTACGACAACTACGGCCTGCTTACCCTGGAGCTCAACCCCATCCGCATGCTGAAAAGCGACAACCGGCTGATCCCCGTGGCCTGCGACCTGAAGGCCCAGTTCGACCAGGACAACCCGGCCTGGAAAAGGCTGGGCCTGCCGGCTACGGTGTTTCAGTCCGACATCACCCCGTTCGAATCGGAAATCAACGAGCTGCGCACCTACCAGGGGCAGAGCGACGTCCTGGAGCTCAATGCCCGGGGCACCATCATCCCGTTCATGTTCGGCGGCGGCGCCAATTCCGCGGCCACCGAAACGCTGGGCAGCTCGGCCATCTTCGCCTCCGATTTCGGGGGCAACCCGCCCTATGAAAAGATGTACGAGATCAGCCGGATCGTTTTCAAGCACTGGCTGCCGAAGGCCTCGGTCCTGCTGATCATCGGCGGCAAGGCCAACAACACCGACATCTACGTCACCTTCAAGGGGATTTTCGATGCCCTGCGGGACCACTTCACCCGTTACGGCAAGACCCCCATCTACACCGTGGTTGGCCGCGGCGGCCCCAACCTGATCAAAGGCATGTTCTACGGCAAGGACATCCTGGACACCTTCCGCCTGCCCTACCGGATGTTCGGTTACGACACTTCCATGATCCAGGTGCTGGAGCACGCCCGGCGCATCGACGCCTGGTGGCGGGAGGAGGGGCGGATGGAATATCAGACGAAAAGGTTTGACGCATGAGGCAGCAGAAGACAAAACCATTTCCCTATTATGTCGGGATCCACTCCCTCGAGGAGCTGGTCACCCGCGATTCGCGCGTTTGCGTGGTCAACATCCTCGGCAACGAAAGCCGCAAGGTGACCCCGGTCTCCCACGAGTACAGCGGCGGGAACGTGGTCGCCGGGGTGCAGTACGGCCGTCGGGGGGAGCTGGAGACCCGCCTGGGCCCCATCCCGGTCTACAGCAGCATTCGCGACGTGATGGACCAGGGCCTTTTCTTCGATATCGGTGTCATCTACCTGCCCCCGCTGGCCGTCAGCCAGGCGGTGGCGGAGCTGGTCCGCTACAATGAAAACCTGAAGCGGGTGGTCATCATTACCGAGAAGGTTCCCACCCGCGACTCGCGCAACTGCCGGTTTGTCTGCCAGGAATCGGGGGTCGACCTGGTGGGCGCCAACTGCCTGGGGATGGCCAACGTCTGGGACCAGGTGCGGGTCGGCGGCGCCCTGGGGGGCGACAGCCCGGCCGAGGCGCTGTCGCGCGGGTCGGTGGCCATTCACTCCAATTCGGGCAATTTCACCACCACCATCGCCGAGTACCTGCGCTCCGCCGGATTCGGCATCAGCACCGCGGTCAGCTCCGGCAAGGACGTCTACATCCATTTTGCCCTGCCGGAATTTCTCTACGCCGCCCAGAACGACCCGCGCACCCGGGCGGTGGCGCTCTACGTGGAGCCCGGCGGCTACTATGAAAAGCAGGCCCTGGACTGGATCGCCGAGCGGCGCTTCGGCTTCAACAAGCCCATCATCGTCTGCGTCACCGGCCGGTGGAAGAAGGACCTGCAGCGCTCCTGCGGCCATGCCGGGGCCCTGGCCGGCAGCGGCGACGACGCCGAGTCCAAGGAAAAGTGGTTCGACGACTACTTCGGGCTGCCGGTCTTCGATCCGGCCGCGGCGGCCGTCGGCCGGCGCGGGGTGCGCATCGCCTCCATCCAGCACTTCCCGGAGGCGATGAAGGCGGTCTTCGCCGCGATGGGCGAAGAGCCCGATTTTCCGAGCCGGGGCGATCTGTCGCTGAAGCTGTGGATCGGCGACACCCTGCTGAAGCCGCCGCCGGCGCTGGATCTGCCGGTGGTCCGGGCCATGCCGCCCTACGACCAGCAGATCAAGGAGATCAACAAGCAGGTCGGCGCCCACTACCTGCGGCAGAACATGGCCGACAAGTCCGGCGCCTCGCGCATGGACGCCATGACCCAGGTCAGCGAGCTGCACGGACGCTCCATCCTGGAGCTGTCGCGCTACACCATGGAGGAAAACATCTACTTCAGCCTGGCCAAGATCATGCCCGAGCCCCGGGATATTCCCACGCTGAATCTGCTGCTGAACCTGTTCCTGAAAATGGACGAGCGGCGCATGGACCTGGTGGACGTGGCCCGCAACAACGGCTGCACGCCCAACGCCTACATCGGCTCCCAGATCGCGCTGATCGGCAACCGCGCGCTGCTGGCCAAAGCGACCGTCTACACCCGGTTTCTGATCGATCTGATCCGCGAGTTCGAAATCAGCGAGCTGGTGCAGGAATTTCCCGCGGCGGTGGACGAGTACCTGCAGGCCCACCTGCTGACCGCGGAGCCGGTGCGCAAGACCGACGTCTCCGAGCTGCTGCGCAAGGAGATCATCAAGGCTTCCCCCGCCGTTTTCCCGATCCGGGTGCTGCAGCACATCCTGCAGCTGGCGGAGGCCAGGGACCTGGGGATCCGCGACCAGTACGAGTTCCTGCTGGGGGGCATCGGGGTGGCGCTCTTCTGGAAGCCCATGCTGGAAAAGCGTATCAGCCGGAAGGTGGTCGAGGACGCGGTCACCTACTTTTACATCATCAGCCGGATCGTGGCCTATTCGGTCATCGACCGGGAGCACAACCGCTTCTGGCACGAGCTGATCGATGCCCGCATTTCCAACCTGCACAACAGCTTTACCGAAAATGCCTTCGCCATACTTTTCAACCGCAAGCCGGACGAAACGGAATTGTTCGAATTCAAGGCGCTGATCGGGCTGACCCTGACCAACGGCCCGGGAACCCTTTCCGCCAAGGGGGCCAAGGAATCGGTCAGCGCCCGCAATCACATCGCCACCTCCTTTCTCGGCTTTCTCACCAACACCGGGCTGGCCCACGGAGGCAATGGTTTCGAGGCCATCGCTTTTCTGCTGGAGCATTTTGCCGGCGACCGCTGGGAGCCCGGCCGCGAGGATGCGGCGGTGAATCTGCAGGAAATGGCCCGCGAGGCGGCCCGGCGCTACCGCGACTACCGCCGGAAGACCAAGGAGGAGAATGCCCAGCCGGTCCGGCCCATTCCCTGCGTCAACCACCCGGTGTTCAAGGGGAACGACATCAACATCGACCCGCGGGAGGATTTTATCCGCAAGGAGATGGCGGCGCGGGGCATCTACAACCTGTTTCACGAGTTCTATCACCAGCTGGTCCTGGCCCTGTTCCAGGAAGGGGTCACCAAGAACGTGTTCTGCGTCAATATCGACGCGGTGCTGGCGGTGATCATCCTGAAGCTGGTCTGGCAGGACCGGCGGGAGGGGCGCATCAGCGAAAAGATGATCCAGGATCTGTCGTTCACCCAGTTCCTGTACGGGCGGGCGATCGGCGTGGCCGCCGAGATCGCCGACCACCGCGACCGCGGGCAGGATATGGACTGCCGCACGCCGCAGGACAAGATCCAGTTCGTCGTCTGATCGTCCCCGCCCGAACCGGACGTGCAAGCCGTTAAGGATTTGTATTTGGCCGGGTTCTCGCGGAAGCCCTGAAGGGGCTTCGGATCGCAGCCCGGGGTTGGCGCGCTTCGCGCCTACCCCGGGTAGGGATTGTCCAGCCATGGCGTGTGTTTGCGCAGCCCTTTCCGGGCAGGAATTCAAACAAATCCGCCCACCCGGGGTAGCGCCTAAGCGGCGCAACCCCGGGCTGTGATCCGGAACCCCTTTCGGGGTTCTGAGGTTTTTTGCGAGATTATCTTTGCTGGTGGGTCGGTAAAAAAATCGGGCTGGCGCCTTCCGGACGTGCGGGCCGTTAAGGATTTGTATTTGATAGGGCCGGAATTATGGCCCTGGCTTTGATTGACAAAGACATGGCCTGCTGGTACGATTAGTCGCTCAGATATAAAAAGAATACCATCTATGTCCTCATTGCATGGCCGGGATTCTTCTCCAATATTCTGAGCGAAACATCAATCCGCCGTTTTCGGACAGCCGACAGCTCCGGACCGGCAAGATGAGCCATTGACGTCCTTTCTGGCTTCGCGGGGCAAAGGCGCAGAAGTTCCAAAATGTGGCTTTAAGGGAGGAATGGCTATGAGCCATGCCCGAGAGAGTCTGCGGCCTGTTGCGAAAATCACCGCGCCGGATTGCGGAATGCCGCTGCACATGAATATGGATGGCGGCCATGGCCCCCCCCCCCCCCCCCCCGAATTTCCTGCGGAGTCAGAACAAAATTACAAAGGGATGGAGACAAAATGAGGATTCTCCATCTGGAAGACGATCCGGCCGATGCGCAACTGGTCGGTGAAACACTCCGCTCCGGGGGGTTGGAAGCGGAAATCACGGTAACCGGAACAAGGGAAGGCTTTCTGGAGGAGCTGGAGAAAGCTCTTCCGGAGGTGGTGCTGGCTGATTACCTGCTACCGGGATTCACCGGCCTGGATGCTATCGCGCTCTTCGGCGATCGCATCAACGAAGTTCCCTTTATTATGGTAACCGGGTCACTCGGGGAAGACACGGCCGTCGAGCTCTTCCGGATGGGCATTACCGATTACATTCTTAAAAACCGGCTGGATAAACTTTGCCCGGCGATAAGCCGCGCGGTACGGGAGAGAGAGCAGGCCCGGCAGGTCGAGATCGAACACAGGGAGCGGCTGCGATACGAAAACCGACTCCGGCTGGCAACGGAGGCGTCCGGAATCGGTTTCTTTTCCTGGGATTTGGGAACGGGACAGGAGCTATTGTCCGACGCCGCCCTCCAAATCCTGGGGGGATCGCCGGACAGCAGGGTGACTTTTCAGGACTGGCTGGCGTCGGTCCACCCGGAAGACCGGGAGACAATAGAACGAATGCTGAACCGGGCCATCAGGGAGGACCGTGATTTCCAGGCCGAATATCGAATCCGGCTGCCGGACGGAGCGGTCCGATGGATTTCCGCTCTCGGGCGTTCCACCCAGAGACCAGACGATTCCTCGCGGCGCATCGAAGGGGTGATTTTGGACATCACCGACCGTAAAATGGCCGAAGAGGAAAGCCACACGCTCACTACCGGGCTGGAGCAGCTGGTGGAGCAACGCACGGCGGAGCTGCACGCCAGCGAGGAAAAGTACCGTTCCATGGTGGAAATAACCAGCGACTGCATCTGGGAGTGCGATGAAAAGGGACGGTTAACCTATCTGAGTCCCCGGTTTCACGATCTTTCCGGTTACCGGCCCGATGATTTCATCGGAAAGAGTTTCCGTGAACTTGTGCGGCAGGACCAATCCGAACAGTTCGTGGAAAAAGCCATGGATCTGATCCATGGCCGGCGGCCCGGCCATGGCCTCGAATTTGTCCTCAGGCGTCCGGACGCAAAATATACGGTCGTCGAGGTCAGCGGTGTGCCGATCTTCGATGCCGACGGCGCTTTCCGGGGGATGAGGGGAATCAGCCGTGACATCACCGAGCGCCGCCAGCTCCAGGACCGGATGGAACAGCTGCTGCTGGAGCGGCACGCTCTTCTCGCCCGGATTCCGGTCGGAGTATTCCAGTACCGGTGTGCTGCCGATGGCCGCAACCGTTTCGAATATGTCAGCCCGAACTTCTGCTCGTGGTTCGGAGAAACCCACGAGCGGATTCTGGAGGATCCGCGAACCGTATACCGGGCCATTCACCCGGATGACCTGGGCTCCCTCCTGGCAGAGATGTCGCGAGTAAAATTTCTGGTGAAGCCTTTTTCCTGGACGGGGCGCCTGCGGAACGGAGAGGAAATCCGCTGGGTGCAGATCGGATCGATTCCGACTTTACAGGCCAACGGGGATATGATCGGGAACGGGACGGTGGTCGACGTAACCGAAAGGGTTCGGCTGGAGGAGGAGCTTCGGCAGGCGCGGCTGGCATCGGATGCTGCCAACCTCGCCAAAAGCGAGTTCCTGTCCAACATGAGCCATGAGATCCGTACGCCCCTGAACGGGATTCTGGGCATGACCCAGATCCTGGGCCTGACCAGTCTGGATCGCGACCAGCAGGAATGCCTGCAGACCCTGCGCCGGAGCTCGCAAAGCCTGCTCTCGCTGATCAACGGCGTGCTGGACCTCTCCAAGATCGAAGCGGGGCAGATGCACCTGGAGGAGACCGATTTCTTCCTGCGGGCCAGCCTGCAGGAGGTGATGCAGACGCAGGTTTCCCTGGTCGGCGCAAAGGGACTCCGGCTGGAAACCGAAATCCCGGCGTCCGTGCCCGATGATATCCGTGGGGACTCCCTGCGGCTGAGGCAGATCCTTCTGAATCTCCTCGGGAATGCCATCAAGTTTACCGAGGCCGGGCGGATCCGCATCTCCGTGAGCGCCTGCGAGCGGAAGGGGAAGCGGGCTCTTTTTCTTTTCCGCGTGTCCGACAGCGGGATCGGAATTGCCCCGGAGGCCATGGAGCGGATTTTTCAGCCCTTCAGCCAGGCCGACGGTTCGACCACCCGTCTTTACGGGGGCACCGGGCTGGGGCTGCCTATCAGCCGCCGCCTGGCGGAGCTGATGGGCGGCAGGCTCTGGGCGGAAAGCGCGCCGGGCGAGGGCAGTACATTTTTCCTGGAGGTGCCGTTCGGAATTTCCGGGACGAAATTGCGCTCCCGGGTGGGCCAGGACGATTTGTGGCGGCAGGACACCTGGGAGGGTCCGTCCCTGCGTATCCTGCTGGTCGACGACGAGCCGACCAACCGGCTGGTTACGGCGCGGTACCTGGGCCTGTCCGGACACACCGTGCTGGAATCGCCCGATGGAGAGGATGCCCTGGAAAAGCTGAGGGCTGAGCCGGTGGACCTGATTCTGATGGATATCCAGATGCCGAAAATGAGCGGGATCGAAGCGGTACGGAGAATCCGGGAAAGGGAGGGGGAGACCGGCCGGCATACTCCGCTGATCGCGCTTACCGCGCGGGCCCTGCGGCACGAGCAGGAGCAGATCCTCGGCGAAGGGTTCGAGGGCTATGTTTCAAAACCGGTCGACTTCCGCGTGCTGTTCCGGGAGATCCGCCGCTGCCTCGGGATCGACAGCGCGGAAGCCGTGGAGGCTTCGGAGGTGCCGGTCGTGCCGGAGCGGATGGCGATTTCGGAACGGGACAAGGCGGAGCTGATCCCGCTCCTCGCCCGGATCGGGGAAATGCTGGGCGGCCACCGCCTGGAAGTCTTCGACCGGATTGAGGAGCTGGAGCGGTTGCTGCCGGACCGGGAAACGGTCGGCGCGTTGCGGATGCAGGCCCGGAAATACGATTTCAAAGCAGCGGCCAAACAACTGGCCGAGCTGCACCGCGAGCTCGACCTCCCCGAATGACGCCGCTGGCATCGCCACCGTGCGTCTTCCTGGCGCTGTTGCAAAAAGGCGAGAACCCAGAAAGGGGTTCCGTATCGCAGCCCGGGGTTGCGCCGTATAGGCGCTACCTCGGGTAGGCCGATTTTATTGAAAAACAGCCCTGAAAGGGCTGCGCAACCCTTTCAGGGTTGACGCCTGCGGGTGTTCCTACCCGGGGTAGGCGCGCTTCGCGCCAACCCCGGGCTGTGTTACGAAGCCCTTTCAGACTTTGGTAGCTTTTTGCAGCTTCGTCAGGGAAAGTATTTCTGAAGCGATTCGGCCAGGGGACTCTGCTTCTCCTTGAGCTCCGCGAATTCCTTCAGCGCCGATTCGCGGTCTCCCAGGCGAAGGCTGGCCAGGACCAGGGCATACCGAATCCGCTCCTGGTCCGGCTTCACTTCCAGAGCCCGGCGGAACACCTCTACCTCCGCTGCAAAATTCTTTTGGCGTTCGTAAACGGCGGCAAGCTGGATATAAGCTTCCAGGAAATCGCCGCGGATGGAAATCGCCTTTTCCAAAGCCTCCACCGCTCTCGGCCAGCTCTTCAGCTTGGAATAGGTAATACCCAGGTTGTACAACGCTTCAAAATAATCCGGCTGGATCTGCACCGCCCGTGCATAGCATTCCGCAGCGTAGGATGGCTTTCCCTGGCGGGAATATACCGCACCAAGGTTGTAGTAGGCGAGACAGAAGTCCGGCTTCAGCCGCAGGGCGCTTTTCAGGAATTGCTCTGCTTCTTCCAGGGAGTTCAGATGCAGATAGGTCAACCCCAGATTCAGGTGAACCTCCGGCATATCCGGCTTGACCTGATTGGCCCGAAGATGCGCTTCCAAAGCTCCGGCGTGGTCTGACAGCTGACCGAGGCACACCCCGATCTGGTTCCAGGAAAGGAAGTCGTTGGGATCCTCCTGGACGGCTTGCTGGTAAAAACTTAAAGCTTTCTGGTAATTGGCGATACTGAAAAAAATCTGTCCCTGAAAGTAGGCTTTGCCCATCGTTTGACCTCGAGACCGAATCGATTTTCTTTTTTATTTTTCAAATTATATAATTCCTTGAAAATAAAATACAGGGACTGACAAACTTAGTATTAATAAGAATATCCACTCATTTCCTTAAAGTCAAATGGCAACATTTTCCAATCCTCCTCTCCGGGAACTGCCAGAGAGGAACAGGGCACGGTTCCTGCTTCTTATCTGCCTTGTTTTCTGCGTCCCTGGCAAGGCGTCCCCGGTCCCGGAGAATAGGGATTCGCCTTGCGAGATCGACACGGCCGGAATCATCTCCGTTCGATTCGAGGACTCCGCTTTCCTGAGCGGTTATATGAAAAGCGACCGGGCCCGGGTCTGCGTCTGGATGGTGAAGAAATTCCGGGAATTTATCGATGGACAGGAGCACGATGGGATTCACCGGGAAGGGGTCGCGTTGTCCAGTCAGATTTCCGCCGTGGTGGAAGCGTGGAACCGGGCCTATCCGGGTCATGAGCCTCCCATCCCCTGGATGGCAGCCCGGGCCTGGGACCAGAAAAAACGACGACAGTGGCTTTCCGTCAAGGAGCGTGTGGACCAGGCCAACCAACGCTACCACCAGGGGAACTTTCGGGAAGCGTTTGCCGTCTGGCAGGAAGCTTTGCCCGTATTGCTGGATGCGTCGGACCGGCGCGCCGCCGCCGCTATTCGAATGAATTTCGGCCTGTATTTTTATGAATCGGGCCGCCTGGGAGTCGCTAAAAGACATCTGCAGGAGGCTTTGGGCGTATTCCGGGACCTCTTGTTCGACCAGGGAATCCGGGATTGCCTGATCAACCAGTCGCTGGTGGAAGAAATGCAGGGCAACTATTCCAAAGCCGTCCAGCTCCTGACCGAAGCGTGGAATCTGAACCACACCTTGTGTGACGCGGAAACCGAAGGCCGGATTCTGGGCAACCTGGCGGCGGTAGCCCTGGAAAGCGGGTACCTGGTGGAATCGGAGAATCTTCATCGGGCCGCTCTGGAATGGAGAATCCGATCGGGAGATGAGGAAGGCCGGGCGACGGACTTAAGTAATTTGGGGAAAATTTACGACGAGCGCGGATTTTACCAGACCGCCTATCAATACTTCGAACAATCCCTCCGGCTTCGAAGAGCGCAACAGGACCGGGAAGGGGAATCCGACAGCCTGATCAACCTGGCCGGTGCTCTGAACCACATCGGCAAACTCGACGAAGCTATGAAATTCGTATTGTCGGCCCTGGAAGCGGTCCGCCCGCTCGACAGCCCGAACCGCCTTTTGTACCTCCACGCGCAGGCGGGTGAGCTTTACCTGGACCAGGGGGAAATCTCCGAGGCGGAAATCCACCTGCAGGCAGCCCTGGCTCTGGCCCGGGATCACCGCTTTCCAAAGGAGCAGGCCCGGATCTGGAAAATGATGGCACGGGCGGCCCAGCAGCAAGGCAGGCACCAGCAGGCTGTCGAAGGGCTCTCCCGGGCGCTTGCCTACTTCCGTCAGAACGAAAATCCGCTGGAAGCCGCTCATTCCCTGCTCGAACTCAGCAGGGCATTTTACCTGCAGGGCGACTATCGGCAGTCGGCTCTCCAGCTTGTCGAGGGATGGAAGGTGGCGGAAGAGATCGGTGCCGTAAAGCTGCTGGCGGAAATCCACCTGCTGCTGGGACAGATCGCGCTGGCACGGGAGAAGCCGGGCATCGCCCGGCAATATTTTCAACTCGCCTGTTCGGAAGCCCTTCAGACCGGCTCCTTTCAGATCCGCTGGCAGGCCGCCGCCTTCCTGTCCCGTGCCTTCCAGGAGCAGGGGCGGCTGCCGGCCGCCATGCACTACCTGACGCAGGCCGTCCGCTGGGTCACCCTCCAGGAGTCCGACCTGTCCCGCGAGTCGCTGGCCACTCATTTCTGGGACGACAAGGCCTACCTTTTCCAGAGAATGAGCCGGCTGTTGGACGAACAGGGAATGGATGCCGCCGCCTGGCAATGGATCGACAGCATGAAGGGTCGCCGTCTCAAGCGAAAGGCGGACGAGGAAATCCCGCCGCATGAGGCAGGCAGACCGAACGGTGGAAAGCCGGACGGCGAGCTCGCCAAGGCCATTCAATCCCTGCAGACCCGGCTCCAGGGTATTCACGATCAGGACATTCTCACCCAGGCCGGCCGGGGCCTGGAGATCGAAGCGATTTTGCCTCCGGCGCCAACACCCTCCCGCCCGAGTGCCGGACGGTATCCCATCGATGCGGAGGGAGAACCGGCGGAAGCCTGGATTCGGCGCCTCCAGTCGTCGCTGCTGCCCGATGAAGCCCTGCTGGACTATGCTTTCTGCGAGAAAAATCTGCAGGTCTGGATCCTGGGATCCGACTTTCTGGCGCATCGGGAACTGGCCATTTCTCCGGAAAAGACCGCTGATTTGCTCTCCCGATCCGGCCTGCTTGTTTCCCAGGGGACGGGCTCCGAGAGGTCAGAGCGGGAAGGCACGGAATTGCCGCTGCTCGATTCGGTTCCGCTGTTCCAGCTCCACGAGGAAATATGGAAGCCGATTGCGGATATCCTGCCCCCCACGACGAAAAATCTGGTCATCGTTCCGGACGGATGGCTCCATCTTCTTCCTTTTGAGATTCTTCCCGTCGAACCCCCGGGACCGCTGCAAGAAACCTCCGGCCCGGCGAGGCTGATCGACCGCTACGCCGTTTCCTACTTGCCTTCCGCTTCCCTGTTGCTCAAACGGGACGACGCCCCCATGCCTGCGGCCGATTCCGTTGCGGTGTCGGTGCTGTCCGCCTTCCGGCCTGCAGCATCCGGCTCGATTGCCGTGGGAGGCGAAGTCCCGACCCTGGGCCGGTTGTTCCCAAAAGCAAATTTCTTCCCGAGCTTCCGGGACTGGAAGAGCCGGACCCAGGGGAACCCGGATACCGGCGGCCTTTTGCACATCGCCTCCCACTACCTTCCGGATCCCAGAAAGCCGGCAGCCTCCCGTTTTTTCTTCGAGCCCGGAGCCGACCCCATAGAAAACTTCTATGCGGCGGAAGCCGTATTCCTGCCCCTGCGGGCCCGCCTCGCTGTCCTCAGCGCCTGCAGTACGGCACAAGGGCAGGTCGCTTCCGGAGAAGGGCTGCTGCACATGGGGCGCAGCCTGCTTCTGGCGGGAGTTCAATCGATTATCGTATCCTCCTGGCCGGTTGAAGAAAACAGCACTGCGGCGCTCATGACCTCCTTTTACCGGCTTCTGGCCCTCGGCACGGACAGCCGACAGGCCTTGCGACAAGCCAAACTGGAAATCCGGGGGAATGCCGCCTGGAGCCATCCGTTTTTCTGGAGCCCGTTCCGGCTCATCGGCAACCCGTGCCGGCTGCAGCACCCGGCCGCCGCAGAGCCGGAACGGCCGGCCGTTTTGCAGGGAGCAGGAGGGCTCCTCCTGGCAGCGGTAGCCCTGACGGCAACTTTTTTTGCCTGGAAGGCCCGGCGGCGGCGAAAAGTGGTTTAATATTTCCTGACCGCCACGAACCCGTTCATTTGCTGTGCCAGGGAGGCATTTATGACGTCCAGAGAAAGAGTTCTGCAAGCCTTGAGCCACCAGGAGCCGGATCGTCCCCCGATCGATCTCTCCGGTCACCGATCCTCCGGGATTTCCGCCATCGCTTACCCCAAGCTCCGCAAGGCTCTGGGCTTGGAACCGGCCTTGCCCCGGGTATACGACATCATCCAGCAGCTGGCTGTCGTAGATGAGGATGTCCTGCGGCGCTTCGAAGTCGATACTATGGAAATGGGACGGGGCTTTTCCCGGGAAGCGGAAGACTGGGCAGAGTGGACCCTCCCGGACGGCTCCCCATGCCTGGTTCCCCGATGGAGCCGTCCGGAGCGGGACGGAGACCGCTGGATCCTCCGATCCCCCAAAGGTACCGTGATCGCCCACATGCCCGATGGGGCCTATTTCTTCGAGCAGTGCCACTATCCTTACCTGGACAGGAAGGAAGACCTGGAGGACATTCCCGGAGCCTTCTCCGAGAGCATGTGGACTGCGATTGCCTCGCCGCCCGGACCGGTCAGCCGGCAGGAGAGGCGTGAGGGGGCCCGGAAGCTGCGCGCTTCGACGGACCGGGCTATCCTCGGCCTGTTCGGCGGCAACCTCCTGGAATGCGGCCAATTTCTTTATCGGAACGACCTGTTTTTAGCCATGCTGGCCGATGAGCCGCAACGGGCCCACGCCTTCCTCGATCGTCTGGTGGAGCTGCACTGCGGCAACCTGCAGAATTTTCTGGCCGATGTCGGGGACTGCATCGATATCATTGTTTTCGGGGATGATCTGGGAATGCAGAGCGGACCGCAGATGTCGCCGAAAATGTACCGCGAATTTTTCAAGCCGAGGCACTCTCTCCTATGGAATCAGGCCAAACGGCTTTCGCCGGTAAAGGTCATGCTGCATTGCTGCGGAGGGGTCCGCCCTATCCTGCGGGACCTGATCGAAGCGGGCCTCGACGCCATTAACCCCGTGCAGATCACCTGCCGGGGCATGGACGGCGCCGAATTGAAAAAGGAATTCGGGAAGGACCTCACCTTCTGGGGCGGCGGCTGCGATACGCGATTCATCCTTTCCCAGGCCTCCCCATGCCAGGTTGCCGAGCACGTCCGCAACCAGATTGCCGTTCTCGGGGCGGGCGGAGGCTTCGTCTTCCAGCAGGTTCACAACATCCTGGCGGACGTTCCCCCGGATAACGTGATTGCCATGCTGGATGCCGTCCGGAACTACCCACGGTAGGGCGGGATCGGAGACGGATCGGTTTCTTCCGGACCGGCAACGGCCCTGGCCTCGGCCAGGAGGGCCAGAAACGGTTCCTCTTCCAAAACCGTCACGCCCATCTGCCGGGCCTTGGTCAGCTTGGAACCGGGATCTTTTCCGGCCACCAGGTAGCTTGTTTTTTTTGAAACGGCCGAGGATGCCTTGCCGCCCAACGACTCGATGGCGGCGTGCGCCTCCTCTCGCGCCAGGCTTTCCAGAGTGCCGGTCAGGACGAATGTCAAGCCCTTCCATGGCAAGCGCGGCAGGCGGCGGACGCTGCATTCCGATTCCATCCGCAGCCCGAGCTGCCCCAGCTTGACGAGGAGATCCTGATTTTGCGGCTGGCGGAAAAAGAAATGCACACTGTCGGCAATCCGCGGTCCGATTTCCGGAATCGCTTCCAGCTCGCCGGGAGAGGCGGCAGACAGACGATCCATGGAGCCGAAGTGCTCGGCCAGAACCTTGGCAACCCTTTCGCCGACAAAGCGGATGCCTAAACCGTACAGCAGTCGGGAAAAATCGCTTTTCTTGCTGGCCTCAATCTCCGCCAGGAGGTTGTCCGCCGATTTGGGGCCCATTCTCTCCAGGCCGATCAGCTTCTCCCGGGATAGGAGATAAAGATCGCCGATATCACCTACCAGTCCTTGATCCACAAGCTGGTCGATCAAAGCATCGCCCAGCCCATCGACGTTCATGGCCCGGCGTGAGGCAAAATGAAAAAGGTTCCCTTTGATTCGCGCCGGACATTCCTGGCTGACGCAGCGGGACACCACCTCTCCTTCCGGACGGAAGACAGCGGACCGGCAGACCGGACAAAAGAGGGGCATCGCGAATTCTGGAGGATTTCCTTCCCGGAGGGAGAGATCCACGGAAACAATTTTGGGGATGACATCGCCCCCTTTTTCCACGACCACAAAATCCCCCGGGCGCACATCCAGGCGGCGGATCTCATCCTGGTTGTGCAGTGTGGCTCGGCTGACCGTGGTGCCACAAACGCGGACCGGCTCCAGCTCCGCCACCGGAGTCAGAGCGCCGGTTCTCCCCACCTGCACCGAAATGTCCTGCAGGCGGGTAGTCACCTGGTGCGCCTGAAACTTCAGCGCGATGGCCCAGCGGGGAAATTTGGAGGTGGAACCCAGCCGCTCCTGGAGCCGGACCTGGTTGACCTTTAGAACGGCACCATCCACTTCGTAGGGCAGATCCGCGCGAGCCGCTTCCCATTCCTCCGCCTTGGCCTGCACATCGGCGAGCGTCCGGCAGAGAGTCGATTCCCGGTTGATTTTGAATCCGAAGGCATGCAGCCAGTCCATGCATTGGATCTGGGTTTCGAAAGGCGGGCGCCCGTCCACCAGCAGCCCGTAGCAGAACATATCGAGGCCCCGGTGGGCCACCACTTTGGGATTGAGGGTTCGCAAGGTGCCGGCCGCGCTGTTGCGGGGATTGGCAAACAGACTTTCCCCCTCCATTTCCCGTTCGCGGTTAAGGCGTGCAAACTCCTTTCGCGGCATAAAAATCTCGCCGCGCACTTCAAACCGCTCCCACTCCGGCGGAGAGAAGGAATCCTCCGGCCCCCTCCGCGCCACCTGCAGGGGAACGCTGCGGATGGTGCGGACATTGGCGGTTACCACTTCTCCCTGGAAGCCGTCTCCGCGCGTGACCGCCTGCACCAGCTGGCCCTTTTCGTAATGCAGGGCGATGCTCAGGCCGTCGATCTTGAGCTCCAGCAGGTAGGAATATTCGGTCTCCGGACCGAGCCCCTTGCGGACCCGCTCGTCAAACTCGGCAACCTCCTGGAACGAATAGCAGTTGTCCAGGCTGAGAAGCGGTGCACTGTGACGGAAGGTTTCGAATTCCGCACGGGGCTCTCCGCCGACGCGCTGCGTGGGGGAGTCGGGACGCACCAGCGCCGGGTTTTCTTCCTCCAGGCGCTTCAGCCGCTCCATCAGCCGATCGAATTCCCGATCGGAAATTTCCGGCGCATCGCACACATAGTACAGATACTCATGGCGCCGGATCTCCTTCCTCAGAAAATCCGCTTCTTCGAGGATCTGTGCGGGAATGCCAGTTTCCATGCTCCGGACTCCTCCACCGAAGGCGTACAGGAACCGGGGGATCAGGACCGGTCGTTCTGCTTCCGGGACTCTGCTGCCCCGCTCTTTTTGACTTCTTTTTCCGTTTCGGTGGTCAGGCGCGGCAATCCCATCAGCTCCCGCAGCCGGTCTTCGATCTGGCGCAACACATCGGCATTGGCGGTAAGGAACTGCTTTACATTCTCCCGGCCCTGCCCCAGCCGCTCGCCCTGGTAGCTGAACCAGGAGCCGCTTTTTTCGATCAGCTTTTTCTCCACGGCCAGATCCAGGACATCTCCGGTGCGGCTGATCCCCTCCCCGAAAATCAGATCGAATTCCGCCTCACGGAAGGGAGGCGCCAGCTTATTCTTGACGATTTTAACCTTGGTGCGGTTTCCGACCGCCAGATCCCCTTCCTTGATCGAGGTGCTTTTGCGTATGTCCACCCGGATGGAAGAGTAAAATTTCAGAGCCCGGCCGCCGGTGGTCGTTTCGGGATTGCCGAACATCACCCCGATCTTTTCCCGGATCTGGTTGATGAAAATCAGGCAGGTATTAGACTTGGAAACGATGGCGGTGAGCTTTCGCAGGGCCTGGGACATGAGCCGGGCCTGCAGCCCGGGCAGGGCGTCTCCCATCTCCCCCTCCAGTTCCGCTTTGGGAACCAGGGCGGCCACGGAATCGATGACCAGACAATCGACGGCACCGCTGCGAATCAGCATTTCCGATATTTCCAGGGCCTGCTCTCCGTTGTCGGGCTGGGATACCAGCAGCTCATCGATGTTGACACCCAGTTTCCTGGCATATTCGGCGTCCATGGCATGCTCCGCGTCAATATAGGCGGCGGTGCCGCGCACCTTCTGGGCCTCCGCTACGACATGCAAGGCAATGGTTGTTTTTCCGCTGGACTCCGGGCCGAAAATTTCCACCACGCGACCGCGCGGAAACCCGCCTATTCCCAGGGCGGCGTCAAAGGAAAGGGAACCGGTCGGGATGGTGGAAACATCTAGAACGGGCCGGGAGCCCAATTTCATAATGGAGCCCTTGCCGAACTGCTTCTCAATCTGGGAAAGAGCCGTATCGATTGCCTTGGTTTTTTCTTCTGTTTCCGATGCCATGATTCCCTCTCTTCCGTTTTATTACAATATCCGGTCTGACACGCCGGGCCTTCCAATATTACAACGATTGCCGGCACGAAATTGCGAAAGATTTTGCCCGGGGATTATAACCGATGAAACCGGTAAAAGTCCTACCTCGGATTATCCATTCGCCGGCTGCTTCCTGAGGTCTTCCCGATCTTCCCGTCTTCCTGTGAAAAGACCGGGTTCAGCCGGGCCATTCAATTCCCTGCTGTTCTTGACCGCTTTTCCCTGCCGGTTCATAATCACTCTTATATCCCGTAAGTGGGAGACACGCATGTCCTTACCTAAATTTTTACACCGGGAGGTGTTCCATGAAATCTTTCTGTACGTTTGTTTGCTGTCTGGTTCTGCTCCTCGGCATGGCCTGGTCGCAGACGCCGCAGAGCCCGGAGCTGAAAAAGCTGGATGAACTCTCCGGAAAGTGGACCTGTTCCGGAGAGTCCCGAATTACGCCGGGGATAAAAACCTCCGCCTCTTTCGAATGTTCCTGGGAGAAGTCGGGAAAAATCCTCTTCTGTCAGCAGCAGTTTCAGGTGGATAAAACCGCCAGCGCCGACATCATGGCATTTACTTTTGATACTTCCTCGCAGATTTATGTCGGGACCACCCTTTCGTCCATAGGTTTTCCGGCCGTTTATACCGGCAGCATACAGGACGGAAAATGGAATTTCGCGCGGGAAGGTACCTGGCAGGGAAAGATGGCCAAATACGAGTTTTCCCGTGTCAACATCGGCAAAGGGGAAGCGACCTTCGCCTGGCGGCGTTCCGTGGCCGGCGGCCCATGGGTGCCGACCAGCGAAGGAAAGTGCACCCGAAGCAATTGAGACTGCAGACGGGCGGTAGGGTAATCATCCGGGCACAGGACTTGCAATCGCTGTCCATTGGTGCTAGAATTGAGATCCTTTTTTTCGGAGATAAACATGGCAAAAGTATGTTCGTTATGCGGCAAGGGACCCCAGTTCGGGCACAACGTGAGTCATGCCCACAACCTGACCAAGCGACGGTTCAATCCCAACCTGCAGGAAGTGCGTGCGGTGGTTGGCGGCGGCAGCCGGCGCATCAAGGTCTGCACCCGCTGCCTGCGTTCCGGAAAGGTCCAGAAGAAGGTTTAGGCTCTGGAGAGCCTAAACCTTCTCTGCCCCCCCTTCCTTAGCCTTCTTTGCCCGCCAGAGCGATTACATCAATTTCCACCCCTGCATCCCGGGGCAGTCGGGCGGCCTGAACGGTCGCGCGAGCCGGGGCCTGCGAACCCAGATACCGGGCATACACTTCGTTCATGGCTACGAAATTCGCCATGTCCGCCAGGTAGACTGTTGATTTGACCACGGCATCCAGGGAGGTACCCGCAGCTTTCAGAATGGCGCTCAGGTTGAGCAGCACGCGCTCGGTCTGCGCGGTAATATCTCCGCCGATCAATTGACCGGTTTCCGGATCGAGGGGAATCTGACCGGACACGAATACCAGGCCGTTGGCGACAACCGCCTGGGAATAAGGGCCGATGGCTGCCGGTGCCTCGTGGGTGCGGACGATTTTTTTCATTCGGTTTTTCCTTTTTCTTTGGGTTAGCGGGACTGCTGCCGCCGTCGGTTGATCTGCAAAACGCCGCGCAGCTGCTTGATCCCCTGGATAATGCGGGACAGGTGCTGAATATCCTTCACCTCCACGGTGAGATTTACCACCCCGTGATTATCGTCCGTGGAGATGGCGCTGATGTCGCGAATGTTGGCATCCGCACCGGCGATTACCGTGGTGATATCCGCGATGGTTCCGCGCCGGTCCTCGCACAGCACGGCCAGTTTCTCCGGGTAGGTCGACGCGTCCGTATATTGAGATGGAGTCCACTTTACCTCGATCTGCCGATCCGGATTACTGAAAAGATGTTCGATATTGGGGCAGTTGACCGAGTGAACGGCAATCCCTTTACCCTGACTGATGAAGCCGATAATCTCCTCGCCCCGGATCGGGTTGCAGCATTTAGCCAGGTATACCAGCATGTCGCTTTGCCCCTTCACCAGAATGGGCGTATCGGTGCGCTGAAAAACTTTCTTCACCATGGAAGAAAGCATGGATTCCTTGGCCGGCTTGGCCGCGGGCTCCTCAGCCGGGGACGCCTTATCCGGGAACAGCCTTTGGACCACCTGGCGCGCGGAGATTTTGCCGAATCCGATGCCGGAGATCAGATCCTCATATTTCTGGACTCCATAGTCCTTGAAAATTTTCTCCAGGTTTTTTTCATTGGTGGTCTCCTTGACGGAGACATGGAATCGCCGGGCCTCCCGCTCCAGGATCTTTTTCCCCACATCGATGGAGCGCTGCTTCTCCACCTCGTTCAGCCAGTGCCGGATCCGGTTTCGGGCCCGGGATGTTTTCACGATGCCGAGCCAGTCGCGGCTGGGCGTCTGGTCCTTGGCGGTGATGATTTCGCAGATATCGCCGTTCTTCAATTTGTATTTCAGGTCGACCATCCGCCCTCCCACCTTGGCCCCTTTGCAGAGGTGGCCAACCTGGCTGTGGATGGCGTAGGCGAAATCCACCGGGGTGGCATCCCGGGGCAGGGTGATCACATCCCCCTTCGGGGTGAACACATACACCTCGTCCGGGTAGAGGTCGATCTTCAGGTTGTTCAAAAACAGGTGGGGATCCTTGACCTCTCTCTGCCAGTCGAGAAGGTGGCGCAGCCATAAAAAGCGCTGGTCGTCCTTGTCCCGGCGCCCCAGGCGACCCTCCTTGTACTTCCAGTGGGCAGCGATTCCTTCTTCGGCAATGCTGTGCATCTCGTAGGTGCGAATCTGGATTTCAAAAGGCTGCCCGTTGTGGAACACCGAAGTGTGCAGGGATTGATACATGTTCTGCCGGGGCAGTCCCACGAAATCCTTGATCCTTCCGGGGACCGGCGTCCAGATGTTATGAACGATTCCCAGAATGGCATAGCAATCCTGCACGGTTTCGGTGATGATCCGCAGGGCAATCAGGTCGTACACCTGGTCAAAGGATATCTGCTGCCGCAGCAGTTTCTGGTAAATGCTATAGATCCGCTTGATCCGGCTCTGAATTTCCGCTTTGAGGTTGTTTTCCTTCAGATGCCGCTCAATGATTTTCTTTACTTCGTGAATGAAGTTTTCGTTGGCCGTTTTCTTTTTGTTGATCTGGCCGAGAATGTCCTCATAGACTTTCGGCTCCAGGTAGCTGAAAGAGAGATCCTCCAGCTCGCAGCGTATTTTGCCCATGCCCAGCCGGTTGGCAATGGGAGCGTAGATATCCAGAGTTTCCCGGGAAATCAGATTCTGCTGCTCCGGGGTCATAAAACCCAGGGTACGCATGTTGTGCAGCCGGTCGGCCAGCTTCACCAGGATGACGCGGATATCGTCCACCATGGCCAGCAGCATTTTCCGGAAGTTTTCGGCCTGTTTGGCCTGCTTGCTGGCGAAGGTGATCTGGCCTATTTTAGTCACTCCTTCCACGATATGGGCCACTTCCTCTCCGAATCGCTCGGCGAGATCATTGCGCGAGATGCGGGTGTCCTCCACCACGTCATGCAGCAGGCCGCAGCAGATGGTGATGCTGTCCAGCTTGAGGTCGGTCAGGATGTGAGCCACCTCCAGCGGATGCATGATGAACGGCTCCCCGCTTTTACGCTTCTGCCCCTGATGGGACTGGACGGCAAAGTCGTAGGCCGAGCGGAGCAAAGCCGGATTGGAATCCGGGTTGTAGGCTCTTATTTTTGCCAGCAGGTCTTCAAACAGAATCATAGTGTGTATTATACCCAAGGCCGGGAGGACAACCGTCCCGCGGCCGATCAAAAAAAAAGCGCTCCCGGGGGAGCGCTTTGCAAATAGCGGGTGGGTACAGGTTTAAGACGGGTGTTAATCCTTTTTCAGATTAAGAACCCGAGTATCCTTGGCTTCCTTGGCAGCCTTTTCCAGCTCCATCGCCTTCAGGGCAACCGAATCGGCCTTCAGCAGGATCTGATTCTTCTCCGAGTCGCTGGTCATGAATTTGGCTTTCTCGCGGTAGAGAAGATTCAGATAATGCATGGCCTCAAAATAGCTGGCCTTCATCTTGATGGAATCCTCGAGAGCCTTGATTCCCTCGTCGATGACGGCGTTGATTTCGGTCTTCTGGGAAGGCGTAATGTCGCCGACTTTTTCTCCGGTCAACCCGGTGGCATCGATGGAAATATCATAGTCGATGACGCCGATTCGATACAAGGCCTCGTAGTTTTTCGGATCCTTGCTGATAATTTTCCGGCACCACTCCTTCGATTTGTCATATTGCTTCAGCTGGTAATAAAGCTGAGCGATATAGACCATCGCGCTGGCATTGCCCGGATTTTTCTGCAGGACCGTTTCGAAACCCCGAATGGCATCCTCGGCATATTTGATATTGGCCGGCTCCGTGGAACCGGGTACAAACAGGGCGGCATAGGAGGTCGCCATGTAGCTGTAGGGCTCCAGGAAGGTAGGATCTAATGCAATGGCATTCTTGAAATATTTGATGGCATCGCTGTACTTCTGTTCCTTGAAGGAACCCACTCCTTTATTCAGCTCCCCGCGGGACTGCAGCTTGTCGTAAAACGAGCAGCCGGCGCCGGTAAGAAGCAGAGTGGCCAGAAGCAGAACGACCACGGCTTTACTGTGAGACATATGAACTCCAGACGATTGGATGATTACGGATTAATCAGGACCATTTCCGCTTGGGTATCGGAATACGCCATCGCAACCGGGCTTAATTGATCTCGGTCAGCAGACCGACATCCCCTACGCCCGCCCCTTTGGCGATATCAATAATCTTGACCACATCGCCGTAGAGCAACTTGGAACTCGCGGAAATAAACATGTTTTTGTTTGCCCTGGCCTTGTAGATATCCAGCAGCTTGTTGCCCAGAGTCTCCAGGGTAATCGGGTCGGCATTGACCTTAAGATTCAATCTCTCATCCATCGAAACGACGATGACCGAGGGATCCACCTGTGCCTGCTGGTCTTTCGGCGAAGGTTGAGGAACCTTCACGTCCAGGTCCAGCTGTTGTGCCGGCGAAACTACCATGAAGATAATCAGGAGCACGAGCAAGATGTCGATGTAAGGGGTGATATTGGGGCTGGCCATAGCCTTGCCCTTTTTCCCAACATCCATTGCCATATTATTTAAACTCCCGTTATAGTAATTTAATTCGAAAGAAGACGCCGGCCGAAGTCGGCGTCCATCCTACTTGACTTTTTCCGTCATCAGGCCGATGCGATCGATCCCCGCCGTGCGGCAGGAATTCACCACATCGACAACGCGGCCGTACGGTACAGCCTGATCGCTCTTGATGAACAGCCACTTTTCGCTCTTGTTGGCAAACCATTCGGTCAGCCGGGAAACGAGCTCGTTGTCGTTTATGGGGTTTTTGTTGAAGTAGGTACGCCCTTCACGGGTCAAGGCAATCATGGCCGCATCTTCCCGATCCGCTTCCGGCGCATCCAGGGGGTTGACGGCCTTGGGCAGGTTGACCGTGATGCCTTCCTGGATCAATGGTGCGGTGATCATGAAAATGATCAGCAGCACCAGCATGATATCGGCCATCGGAGTTACGTTGATCTCCGAATTGACCTTCTTGCTGAGATGCTTATTTCCCACCGGATTTGCCTTTCTGCTGGATGAAATAGTCCACCAGCTCACTGGAGGAGTTGTCCATTTCCACGGTAAAGCTATCGATCTTGGTAGTGAAGTAGTTGTAGAAAACCACGGCGATGACCGCAACCAGAATTCCGAAAGCGGTGGTGATCAGCGCTTCAGCGATACCGGCCGCGACAGCAGCGATACCGGCCGACTGGGCGGCGCTCATGCCCATAAACGCGTTGATGATGCCGAAGGTGGTTCCGAACAGGCCGATAAACGGGGAGGTGCTGGCGATGGTGGCCAAACCGCCCAGTCCGCGCTTGAAGTCTTCCAGGGTAATGGCAGTGGCTCTTTCCAGGGCGCGCTTGGAAGCTTCCACCGCCTCACCCGGAATATCCTTGCTCTGCTGATGAGCGCGGAACTCCTGCAGCCCGGAATAGATCACCTTCGCCAGGTGGCTCTTGTTGTACTGCTCGGCGACGGCCAGCGCGTCGTCAAAACGATTTTCCTTGAGGGCCTGTGTCAGGGGCTCTACGAGTTCGCGAGACTGCTTCTTCGCCTTGTAATAGGTCAAGAAACGCTCAACGGCAACACTAATCGACCAAACCGACATGACAAAAAGAACGAGGGCAACGCTCTTTGCCACCATACCCATCTGATTCCACAGATCTATCAAAGTAAGATTCTGCATTTTAAATTAGCCTCCAAAACGGTTGAAAATAATGACGACAGCCCGCACAAGGGCTACCTCAAGTTGAAAATTACGGTTACCGTAGCAATCACGGGCACCGGTTCACCATTAAGTAATGTAGGGGAGTAGCGCCATTGCCGGACCGCTTCGATGGCGGCGTTATCCAGCAGGGGATTGCCACGCACTACCTTGATATCGTTCACCTGTCCGGTCTCATCCACCGTGACCTGCAGCAACACTACACCCTGAACACGGGCACGCTTCGCCAGCTCCGGATAGGTTGGCTCGACACGCTTAATGAGTTTGGATTCCTGCACACTGCCACCAACTCGAATAGGATCGCGCTTTTTAGGCTTGGGTGGCGGCGGCGGCGGCGGGGCCGTACCTCCCGATCCAAGGGAACTGACCACTCCGCCAGCGATTCCGCCGGGAACTCCGCCAGCCATACCGCCGGGCATACCGCCGGGAACTCCACCGACCTGTCCCATCTGGGCGGTCAGGTCAATATCATCCTGCGGAGGGGGAATTTCTTTGGGAATTTCCGTGGGAGCAACAAACTGATTGGGATCAACCACCACGCGCTGAACCACAGGAGCCCGCGCCTGGGAAGGCGGTGGTGGCGGTGGGGGCGGCGGCGGGGGGGGTGGCGGCGGTGCCACCAGAAAAGTCAGCACCTCGTTTTCCGGAAGCACCTGAAACCAGATCAGAGGGCCGATCACTATGCCGATAATAATGAGTACATGAAGAAACAGGGATACGCAGGCCATCGCCAGCTGGCGGATCATGGCTTTCGCGCCTCCCGGGCCGGACGTTAATAATGCACTTTCTAACATGGTATTTCACCTTCCTCCAGACCCAGTCAATCCAGGTAACTCAGACAAAAAGAGCTCCCCGGGTTGGCTTTGGTTGCTTTATCTTATTATCGAAATCTTTGACTGTCAAGATAATTTTAACAGCGTATTCCGATTTTCTAATAAAAAAGAATTGGTAACCTACCGTTTCCTACCTTTTCCCTTCCAGATTGCGCTTGACGAAAGAATCCCAGGCAAGCACGATCGGACTGGCTATAGCTATCGAGGAGTAGGTACCCACAATAATGCCGATGACCAGCGCGAACGAAAAACCATCCAGCACTTCCCCGCCGAACAGGAATATCGAAATCACGGCCAGAAAGGTCAAACCGGAAGTCAAAATGGTCCGGTTCAGGGTCTGGTTAATGCTGGCGTTCATAATCTGCAGAAAGCTCTCTTTCCGAAGCAGGCGAAGGTTTTCGCGGATCCGGTCGTAGATGACAATCGTATCATTCACGCTATATCCTACAAGGGTGAGAAGCGATGCAATTACAATCAGGCTGATTTCCCTGCCAGTCAGGAGGAAAAAGCCCAGGGTAATGACAACGTCGTGAAAGAGGGCGACCACAGCCCCGATCCCATAGCTCCAGCTCTTGAACCGGAAAGCAATATAGACCAGCATACCGGCCAGCGAGAAAAGCACGGCATAGGCAGCCTTTTCGCGTAAATCCTTTCCGACAATCGCCCCGATTGCCTGCACGCCCTGCACGGAGAAGGCTCCGGCATAGAACTTCTCCTTGATTTTCGACAAGGCGGCATCGGAAACCGACTCCACCCCGCGAAGATCGTCCGTCGACTTCAAAACGCCCAAAGTCTTTCTCTTTTCCAAAATCCGGGCGGCCAGGGCATCGTAGGCCGCCGTCTGCTCCGAAAGGGTTTTCACCGGCTTGATATTGAGCGGATCCTGCGCCAGCATAGCCGCCGACAACCCGGCTACCCCCAGATCCCCGTCATTCAAATCGATCCGGTCGGAGCCGGCCGCATCCGAAGGAAAGCTGGCCTTCAGGGCCTCCTTGATCAGCCGGGTCTGCCCTTCCACTGAATCGGATTCTCCCGCCTGCTTTTCCATTTTGATCTGAACCCGGTTTTCGGCAGCCTTCCCGAAGGTCTGCAGGAAGGGAGTCACGCCGGGAAGCTTGGTCTCCAGCGCGGAGCGCAGCTTGCCGAGGTCGGGAGGCTGCTGGAACTGCACCTGGGCCACGGTTCCTCCGGTGAAATCGATGCCCAGAATAAACCCTCCCCGGACCAGAAACATCACCGCGGACATCAGAATCAGGGCTCCGGAAACCAGGAAAAAGTATCCGCGTTTGCCGAGCCAGTCAAATTGCACGTTTCGAAAAATTTCCATGGAATCTCCAAACCACCTTAAATCACAACCGGCCTTCTCAGCAGCAAGAGGAAGAGGGAAGCCATGAGATTTTCACTCCAATTAGACACCGGTTCCCCTTAAAAGTTCCTTGCTTTGCCCCGGAAAAAAGGATTGAACTTCGAAAGCCTGTTTGCGTTTTTAGAATCGATATCTAGATTGAAATTTTTTCCACCTGGCGGTTTCCGAACACAAATTCAAACACCGTCCGGGAAACAAAAATGGAGGTAAACATATTGGCGATAAGACCCACTGCCAGCGTAACCGCGAACCCTCGGATCGGCCCGGTTCCGAACTGGAAAAGGAACGCGGAGGAGATCAGGGCGGTCAGGTGGGTGTCGAAAATGGTCCAGAAAACCCGCCCGAACCCCAGATCGATTGCCGTCCGTACGGTCTTGCCGTTGCGAAGCTCTTCCTTGATTCGCTCGTAGATCAGCACATTGGAGTCCACGCCGACGCCGATGGTCAGGATAACCCCGGCGATCCCGGGCAGAGTGAGCACCGCGCCGAAATAGCCCAGGGCGCCGAGAAGCATGATCAGGTTGACGACCAGGGCAAAAATGGCGTTGAAGCCGGTCATTCGGTAGTAGATGATCATGGCGGCAATCACCAGGGCCAGCCCGATCAGACAGGCGATAACTCCCTGGCGGATGGAATCATAGCCCAGGGAGGGACCGACGCTGTTTTCGCTGATGATGCGAATGGAAGCGGGCAGAGCACCGGAGCGCAGCACCAGCGCCAGATCCTCCGCCGACTGCATGGTAAAAGTCTGGCTGGTGATGACCGCGCTCTCCGAAAACTTGGTCTGGATGACCGGGGCCGACATAACGCGATTATCGAGCACGATGGCCATCTGCCGGCCCACATTGGCCGCTGTAGTGCTGCCCGCCAGCCGTGCGCCCTCGGAGTTAAGGAAAAACTCTACCTGAGGACGGTTGAACCGGTCCATGCTGCGCCGCGCCGTCTTGAGGTGCTGCCCGGAAATGGAGGCCGCCTTGCGAACCACCATGTACTGAACGCCGGCGCTGGCAGCGCCATTTTCGCTGTCGCGGCCGGAGTAAGGCAGAAGCTCCAGGTCGGAGGGAATGGAGCCCGAGTAGGCCTGCATAGCGGATTCGCGGGTTGGGAAAGGCCCGCCCTTATCGGCGGGAACCAGCTTCAGAGCCAGCTGAGCCGTATTCTGGATAATTTCCTTCACCCGACCGGGATCGTCCACGCCGGGCAGCTCGACGATGATCTGGTCGGCTACCACCGCCCCGCTGCTGCCGTAAATCTGCAGAACCGGCTCCCGCACACCCATGGCATCCACGCGCTGGCGGATCGTCTCCAGGGCCTGCCGCACCGTCAGCTCCTGCGTCTGGCGGATAAAGGAGCTCTTCATGGACATCATCCAGACCTGACGCCCTTCCTGGTTGGAGGTGCGAATATCCCACACCCCGGAATAATTGCCTTCCAGGTAAGCGTCGATATCCGGTTTTTTGTCGGCAAGGGCGGTTGTGACTTCCAGCTTCCCCTCATCCATCCGCTTGAAAGTAATGGGGATGGATTTTTCACGCAGTTCCGTGGTGATCCGCTCCCCGGCCTGATCCGCCTCGGCATTGATGGCATCCGCGGTCATTACCTGGAGCGTCAGGTGGATGCCGCCTTGCAGATCCAAGCCCAGCTTGATCTTGTCCTGCAACGGGAAAAAGAGGTAGACACACAGGCCGATCACGCCGACGATGGTCAACAAACGCCACTTAAGGTTCTTTTTCATGACTCTTTTCGGAAAATGAAATTAAAAGCTATGTTCTTGAAAAAAGAGGAGACAGTTTCACGGATTCCCCGCCGCCTGGGCCGCTTTAGCCTTGCTTTTCTTCCGACTGCAGGCCTGCAATAGCGCTTTTGGCGATCTCAATTTTGACCTGGTCGGAGATTTTCAGATGAAAGCTGTTTTCCTTGATGCCGGCAATCGTTCCGAAAATCCCACTGCTGGTGATGACCCGGTCTCCGTTTTTCAGGTTGGCAATCATAGCATCCATCTTTTTCTGGCGCTTGCGCGCCGGCATGACCAGGAGGAAGTAAAAAATGACCACGATGGCCACCATGGGAAGCATGCTGACCAGCATTTCATTGGTGGAAGCCTGCTGGGCTAAAAATGAAAGTGCCATATTATTTACCGTTTCCAATAGCAAAACCGACTCCCGGGAGTCCTCCTACCGTGCGAAAACCGGCAGGAATCCCGGCAATTTCTCACAACTCAGCACGGATCCGTGCATTTTAGGAATCCCCTCCTCCTGGCGGAAGCGAAGCATCTTCACCATATACACCACGCAGGGATTTCAGGAAGTCCGCCAAGTGGTTAAGCCGGATACATTGTCTTATTTTCCGCATAATGTCAAGATAAAAATGAATGTTATGGTAGGTGTTGAGAACGGCGGAAAGGATCTCCCGGCTCATAAACAGGTGACGCAAATAGGCTTTCGAATAGCGCCGGCAGACCCGGCAGCCGCACTCGGGATCCAGGGGCGAATCGTCCCGCAGATACCTGGAGTTCTTGATGATCACCTTCCCCCGGCTGGTGAACAGGCACCCGTTGCGCGCGTTGCGGGTCGGCATGACGCAGTCGAACATGTCTATTCCACAGCACACGCCTTCCACCAGGTCGAGGGGCGTCCCCACCCCCATCAGGTAGCGGGGCTTGTCCTCCGGAAGCTGCGGCGCCATCCGCGAAACCAGATCCCGCATGAGGTCCTTGGGCTCCCCGACGCTGAAGCCTCCCAGGGCGTAGCCTTCGAAGTCTCCCGCCTCCAGGGTTCTTTCCAGGGAGGCCTGGCGCAAATCCGGATACATGCCCCCCTGCACGATCCCGAACAGGGACGGTCCGCCCTGATCCGGCGGCAGGGCTTCCCGGCACCGCCGGGCCCAGCGCGCCGAAAGCTCCAGCGACTGGCGTGTTTTCTCCCAGGTGGACGGATACGGCGTGCAGTCATCCAGCACCATGGCGATGTCGGACCCCAGAGCATGCTGAATGTCGATGGCTTTTTCCGGGGTCAGCAGGTGAGAACTGCCGTCGATGTGCGACCGGAACCGGACACCCTCCTCGCGGATGCGGCGCAGGTCCTGGTGGCTGAAAACCTGGTATCCGCCGCTGTCGGTGAGGATGGCCCCCGCCCAGGCCATGAAACCGTGCAGCCCGCCCAGATCCCGAACGACTTCCGGGCCGGGCCGGAGGTACAGGTGGTAGGTGTTTCCCAGAAGGATCTGCACACCCAGCTCCTCCAGCAGGTGCTGGGGAAGAGACTTTACCGTGCCGGCTGTGCCCACCGGCATAAATACCGGCGTTTCCACTACACCGTGCCGCGTGGTAATTTTGCCCAGCCGGGCCCGCGTGCCGCTGTCCTCGGCTGTTTTTTCATAAATCTTCATAGGTGACTCGTGTAAATTGCTCCGATTCATGTTATTTTTCCCGCATGAACCGGTTGCTTGGCGCTTGTCTGGTATACCCGCTTTCCGACCGAAAAGCAAAATGGCAGGAACGATGGGCCCTGCGCCGCCGGCGCTGGCCCGGCTTCTGCACGGTTTGCGGCCAATGGACCCGGTTTATCAAAATCGATCCCAACTTTCGCGAGAGCTGCCCTTGCGAGAAGTGCGGGGCCACCAACCGCCAGCGGCAGATGGCGCTGGTCTCCGCGTTCGGCTGCCCGCCGGGTCCCGGACTCGTCGGCCGGCTGCCCGCCCTCCGGCAGATGGCCCGGATCCCGTCGCTAACTATATATAATACCGAATCGAATGGCTCCTTTCACCAGCAGCTGTCCGCCATCCCGGGCTACGTCTGCAGCGAGTACTTCGGCCCGGAGCATCGCAGCGGGGAGACTGTCGGCGGAGTGCTCCACCAGGACCTTCAGGCCTGTTCCTTTGCCGACGAAAGCTTTGACCTGGTGCTCTCCTCCGACGTCATGGAACATATCCCCGATCCCTACCGCGCCCACGGGGAAATTTACCGTATCCTGAAAAAAGGAGGGCGGCATATCTTTACGGTGCCTTTTTATCACACCCTCTTCCGCGATGAGCTTCGCGCCCGGATCGCCGAAGACGGACAACTGGTCCATCTAAAGGAGCCGTGGTATCATGGGGACCCGGTGAGACCGGATCAGGGGGTGCTGGTGTTCCGCGTTTTTTCCATGGAAATGCTTGTCCGCCTGGAAGAAATCGGATTCCGTTCCCGGCTGTACCAGCTTTACCAGCCCTGGTTCGGAATACTGGGATCCAACGCCATCGTATTTGTGGCGGAAAAATAAACCCGAAAACGAATCTCCCGCGCACCGCCGCTCGGGGAATCACTCTCTGGAGGAAGGATCATGAGCCTCATAAAACAGAAGATAGCCATCATCGGAACCGGCAAGATGGGTTCGATTCTGCTGCAATCCATGCTGAATCAAAATCTCCTTTCCGCGGACCAGCTGAAGGCCACCGACAAGGCGGCGGACAAAGGGCTACCCGCCCGCATGGCGCTCCCTGTTCCGGTGGGCTCAAACAACCCGGAAGCCGCGGCCTGGGCCGACATCATTTTGCTCTGCGTCAAGCCGCAGGTGGTAAAGACGGTTGTCGAAGAAATAAGGCCCCAACTGGAAGAAAGCAAGCTGCTGATATCCATCGCCGCTTCCGTCCCCACCGGCCTGATTGAGAAGGCCGCAGGAATTTCCGTGCCGGTGGTCCGCGCCATGCCCAACACGGCCTGCTCCATCGGCTCCGGGATGACCGGAATTTGCAGGGGGCGCTTCGCCAACGAGGAACACCTGGCCATGACCCGCTCCATTTTCAATACTTTCGGCCGCTCGGTAATCATCGAAGAGGGCCTGATGGACGCGGTGACCGGTCTTTCCGGAAGCGGCCCGGCGTTTGTCTACATTATTCTCGAGTCGCTGGCGGAAGCCGGTGTGAAGGTCGGACTGCCGCGCGATATCGCCACCGAGCTGGCCGCACAGACGGTCCTGGGCGCTGCCCAGATGGTGCTGGAAACGGGCCACCATCCGGCACTGCTCAAGGACGCGGTAACCACTCCTGCCGGCTGCACCATTGACGGAATTCTGGAGCTGGAGGAAGGGAAGCTCCGGGTCACCTTGATCAAAGCCGTAGTCAAAGCCGCCGAAAGAGCCCGCCAGCTGGTGCATTCCCACTGACGGCCATACGGCACCATAAGCTTGGAAAACCTCAGGAGATGACGGAGCCAACGGAAAGGAATCAGCCGTGTCCAACCAATATCGACCTTTCATCGCCCTAACCGCTTTCCTGGCGCTGTTCGCCACCGTGGGCCTCGGCTACTACGGGCTCAGCTTTTTCTACGACTTCATGGTCCAGGAATTCGGCTGGACCCGGGGCCAGGTGACCTCCGGAAACGCGGTCGGCAAAATTCTGATCGGTCCCCTGTTCGGCTTTCTGGCCGGGTGGCTCATCGACCGCTTTGGACCGCGCCGGCTCATGCTGGCCGGGCTTTTGTTCGGCGGATGCGCTTTGGCCGGCCTGGGGTCTATCGCCACCCTTCCTTTCTTCTATCTGTTTTTTGTCATGAATTCCCTGTCGTATGTGTGCGGGGGGCCTTTGCCCAACCAGGTCCTGCTGGCCCGCTGGTTCGATCGCTCCCGAGGCGTCGCCATGGGGTTCGCCTACCTGGGAATCGGCATCGGGGGCGCCCTGGCCCAGCCGCTGGCTCATTTCCTGACGGTGCAGTTCGGATGGCACAGCGCCCTGATTCTATTGGGAGGGCTTTTCCTCCTTATTTCCATCCCGGCCGCCCTTTTCATTCGGGACGCGCCACCGGATTTCCGCGCTGCCGGACCCCAGAGCCCCACTCCTATCCTGCCCATATTGCGGCGCCCTTCCTTCTACATGCTGGCGGTAGGCAGCATGTGCTCCATCGGCGCCGTGGGGGGAACCATGCTGAACCTGAAGCTGTTCCTTTCCCTGGACCGCAAGCTGCCGCAGCTGGAAATCGCCGGGATGCTTTCCCTGGTGCTGATCTTCTCGCTGGCCGGGCGCATCCTGATGGGATTTCTGGCGGACCGCATCCCCAAAAAATATGTCATGCTCATCATCTACCTGCTGGTGGCCGGGGCACTGCCGTTGCTGCTGCTCCCCCAGCCGCCGCTGGTCCTTTTCGCTGTCATTTTCGGGATCGGGCTCGGCGGAGACTACATGATCATCCCCCTGATGGCCGCCGATCTCTTCGGGGTGCGCGTCATGGGCCGGGTGATGGGCATCGTCCTGACCGCAGACGGAGTTGCGGAGGCGGTGGTTCCCTGGGTGGTCGGCGGGCTGCGGGACACTACGGGGAGCTATGCCTACGGCTTTTCTTTTCTGATTTTTCTGGCCGCCGCCGGAGCGGCGGTCATTGCCTTTCTGCCAAAAAAGGGGATGCCAAACGAATGAGCCCGATAAATCGCAATCCCTTTCCCTCCTCCCTGTGGGGCTACCTGTACGTTCTCCTGGTACAGACCCTGTTGCCCTTGCGCTACCGGATCCGCACCACCGGCCTTAAGGAGGTGGCCCGAAAGGGAAGAAGCAAAATTCTTTTCCTGCCCAACCACCCGGCGCTGATCGACCCGGTGGCGGTTCTGTCCCTCCTCTACCCCGGGTTCCGGCCCCGCTCCCTGGCGGACGAATACCAGATCAACCGCCCGCTGATTTCCTTTTTTTCCAGGAAGATGGGAGTGCTGCCGCTGCCCAACCTGGAACGGCAGGGCCTGGAAGGCATGGAGCGGACCCGCACCGTGCTGCAGGAAGCCATCGCCGGCCTGGCCCGGGGCGAAAATCTTCTCCTGTACCCCTCCGGACGAATCAAGCGCCAGAAGGAGGAAAAAATCGGGGCGGCCAGCGCGGTCAAAACGATCCTGACCGCGGTTCCCGACGCTCGCATCGTAATGGTTTGCCAGAGCGGGTTCTGGGGGAGCCAGTTCAGCTTCGGATTCAACGGCACGCGCCCGGACGCGGGACGCGTCCTGCTGAGCGGAATCAGGACCCTGCTGCTGAACGGCGTCTTCTTCCTGCCCCGCCGGAAGGTAACCTGCGAGCTAATCGAGCCGGACGATTTCCCGCGGGACGCCGACCTGCTCTCCATGAACCGGTGGATGGAAGACTTCTACAATCGCCAGATGCAGCCGAACACCTACGTTCCCTACCGGTTCTGGGAGCGGGGTAAAGCCCAGGTGATTCCGGAACCGGCTCACTCCGGCATGTCGGGGGACCTGAGCTCCGTGCCGGAAAGCATCCAGCTGCAGGTCCTGCAAAAACTTGCCGAGCAGAGCGGCCACCCCTCTCCCGCTCCCGGACACTACCTCGCCCAGGATCTCGGCATGGACAGCCTGGCAATCGCCGAACTGGTCGCCTGGATCTCCACGGAGTTCGGACATTCCCTGGGAACCCCGGAAAGCCTGAAAACGGTATCGGACGTAATCCTGGCTGCCGCCGGGAAAGGCTTTTCCGCCCTCGAATCGGACCTGAAATCGCCCAGCATCCAATGGTGCCGGCAGGCGGTGAACCAGTCTCCCCTCCCCATCCTGCGCGGGGAAACGATCACCCAGGTCTTTGTAAGACAGGCCCGACGCCGCCCCAACCGCATTATCGCCACCGATCAGCGCAGCGGAGAAGTGACCTACCGGCGCATCACCACCGGGATTCTTCTGCTTCGGCCAATCCTGGAAAAAATCGCCGGGCCGTACATCGGAATCATGCTGCCCGCCTCCGTCGGGGCCGCCCTTTTCTACATTTCCACGCTGTTTTCGGGCAAAACCCCGGTCATGCTCAACTGGACCACCGGATCCCGGCATCTGGGCCACTCCATCCGGCTGCTCGGAATATCCAAAGTGATTACCTCGCGCGCCCTGATCCTGAAGCTGGCTTCCCAGGGAATCCAGCTTCAGGAACTGGAAGCCCATTTCCTTTACGCCGAGGATCTGCTGCCCCGGTTTTCCCGCTTTCAGAAGCTGATCGCCCTTTGCCGGTCCTACTTCTCCTGGCAGCAGCTGGCCGGCCGCCGGCCGCCGGAAACGGCCGTGGTTCTTTTCACCAGCGGATCGGAAAGCCTTCCCAAGGCGGTCCCCCTTTCCCACGCCAACATCCTGTCGAATGTTTACGCCTTGGCTTGCGACATCGTCCCGCTGAAAAACAGCGATGTTTTTCTGGGGATGCTGCCTCCATTTCACTCCTTCGGGATGACCGCCAATCTCATTACCTGCCTCTGCCTTGGAATTCCGACCGTCTTCCATCCCAACCCGATGGAATCAACCGTGCTGGCCGCACTGATCGAATCGTTCCAGTGCTCCATCCTGATCGGCACTCCCACTTTTCTCAACGGGATCGTCCGGGCAGCCCGTCCGGAGCAGCTGCGCTCCCTGCGCCTGGCCGTCACCGGGGCGGAACGATGTCCCGAGTCCCTGTACGAAGCCATCCGGAAATTCTGCCCCCAGGCGCGGATCCTGGAAGGATACGGCATCACGGAATGCTCACCGGTCATTTCCGCCAATCAATGGGAGTGGCAAATCGAGGGCAGCATCGGCTGGCTGCTACCCAATTTTGAAGGCATGATCGTTCACCCGGAGACCCTGAAGCCGGTCCCGGTGGGAGAAAAAGGGCTGCTGCTGGTCCGCGGGCCCTGCGTATTTTCCGGCTACCTGCACTATGAAGGAGAGTCGCCTTTTGTGGAAATCCAAGGGAACCGCTGGTACCGGACCGGGGACCTGGTGCGCCAGGACCCCTATGGCGCCCTGTTTTTCGAAGGCCGGCTGAAGCGGTTCGTCAAGCTGGGGGGCGAAATGATATCCCTTCCGGCAATCGAATCGGTGCTCAGCCGGCATTTTCCACCCGACGAAAAGAGCGGGCCTCAAATTGCCGTCGAGTCCCTGGGGCGCAACGAGGAGCCGGAAATCACCCTGTTCTCCTGCGGGGAACAGGATCGCACGCGCATCAACCAGCTGCTGCGCGATGCCGGGCTGAGCGCGCTGCACAATATCCGCCAAATCATTGTGGTGGAATCCATCCCTCTGCTGGGCACCGGCAAAACCGATTACCGGAAGCTGAAAGAGGAGTACGCCTCTTCCCGGCCGGCGACTTAGGCTTCCGGGCAGGAGCCCAAACGGATTCGGGCTCCTGCCCGGGAAGAGAAGAATGGAAGCTTGGGAGGTAATATGAATTGGAAACGCCTGGCACTTATTCCGGCTCTGGCCGGCCTTTTTATCCTGGCCCCTGTGGCCCGGACGTTGCGGGTCATGACCTTCAACGTGAGATATCCGTCTCCCGGCGACGGCAGCAATCTCTGGGACCTGCGGCGCGACCTGCTGGTTCGGACCATCCACAAATTCCGGCCCGACATTCTCGGCACCCAGGAACTGTTTCAGCTCCAGGGGGAGTACATCGCCGGGAAGCTTCCGGGATATGCCTGGTTTGGCATCAGCCGCTACGGAAACCATGAAAACGAGCACATGGGAATTTTTTACCGCAAGGACCGTTTTCGCATTGTGGACTCCGGCAACTTCTGGCTTTCCCAGACGCCGGATGTTCCCGGCAGCCAGTCCTGGGGAACCGACCTGCCCCGGATGGTCACCTGGGCCCTGTTTGAAACCGGGGGGAAACAGCGGTTCTACTTTTTCAATACCCATTTCCCGCACCGGCAGCAGGACGCCGCCGCCCGCCTGGAATGCGCCAGGGTGCTCGCGGACAGGCTGAAGCAGCTTCCCGGGGAAGTGCCCGTGGTGCTGACCGGGGACTTCAATACCGGCGCCGACAGCGAGCCTTACGGGATTCTTACCGGGGATTTGCAGGACGCCTGGAAGAGTGCGGCGATCAGAACCGGTCCGGAAGGGACGACGCACGGCTTCTCCGGAACGCCCGGGCGCCGCCGCATCGACTGGATTCTATATCGCGGGTTCCGGGGAACGAAGCAGGCGGAAACCGTCGTTTATCATAAGGGAAAGAGCTACCCTTCCGATCATTTCCCGGTAACCGCCATCCTGTACCGCTGATCCCGGAGCGGACAGCGACCTGCACCTTTCTTTCGCTGTTCTTCCCGATCTCCCTGTCTTCCTGTAAGCACGGCCGTTTTACAGGAAGACGGGAAGACCAGGAAGGAAAAAAGAAGCCCTCTCAGGGAAGATAGCCCGATTCCGGTAGCTGCGATCACAAAGCAGCCACTTTCCGCTCGCATCCTTTAAGATCGTGTAGAATGGCCGATAGGATGAATGGACAGCACCAAAAAACTTTTTTACAGTTCAAAACAGGGAAACCGGTCCGCTGAGGACCAAGAGGTGGCAACATGCCGATCATCAACAGCGCATCCTCCACGGCGATGCAGTCCTGGCAGCAGGCCCTGAGTGTTACCGCGAACAACGTGGCTAACGTGAACACGGAAGGGTTCGAGCCGCAGCGCCCCATGTTTCAGGAAACGGAGCAGGGAGGGGTTATGGTAACTGCCGAGCCTACCGGGGAAAGCCGGGTTTCCATCAGCGAAGAGGCAGTTCGCCTCTCCATGATTTCCCGTGGTTCGGAAGCCAACCTGAAGGCCATCAAAGTACAGGATGAAACCAGCGGAACTCTGCTGAACATGGTTGGATGATGGACCTGCCGGCGATCCTGCCCCTGATCCCTCCGTTGCAGGGGCGGATCGCCGGTCCGGGTTTTGTTCAGCGCCGCCCCGGACCGGCGCGGTTCAGCTGGTGGCGCAAATAGGCGCAGATGATGAGGCCATCGGTCCAGTTGAAGGGAAAGCGCCCCAGGGTATAGTGGCCGCAGGGCAGATGGATCTGCCGAAGGGGCACCCGACAGCGGCGGGACTCTCTTACGAAATCGCGGGTCTGTTCCGGCAGAAAAGTGTAGTCGTAGCGGGCGGAAATGAGCAGCGCGGGGCGCTTCTGCCCCTGCAGCCTTTCGATCAGAGGCCAAGGACTTATCGCCGCCCAGAATCCGCGCAGTTCCTCCAGGCTGATCTCCCCCTCGATCCCCTCCCGCACGTGGGGGGTGGTATTTCCGTACCAGACCACATCGGCAAACCAGCTGCTGCCGAGGTTGTAAACCACGGAGGCAATCCGCGGTTCGTGGACGAAAGCCAGAAAGCCGATGCAGGCTCCCAGGCTCGTTCCGCTCAGCCCGATCGGACCATGTCCCTGGCGAATCAGCCACTCGACCGCCAGCCGCACATCCAGAACCGCCTGGCGGTTGGCCTGCAGGGTGCGGCCGATATTGGCATCCACGATATAGTCGGCGCGATTCAGGCCGATGGGGCGGCGGCGCTCATGATACGGGAGGCTGAGCCGCAGGGCGCTCAGCCCGAAGCGATTCATCAGCCGGCAGAGGGTCAGGTGACTTTCCTCATCCGCGTTCCACTGCGGCAGGACCACCACCGCCGCCCTGCTTTTACGGCAGGGGAAATAGCGGGCGTAGACCGTGTTGTTCTCCGGGTAGGGGCTTTGCACGGCGCTGCGGAACTCCAGCACGCCATCCCGCAACCGGAAATCCGGTACCTCCGTGAAGGAATAAAAATCCGCGGAATTTCGAAGGGCGTCCCGGGAATAACGCCGCATTTCCTGCCGGGGATCGGACTGCGGATCGATTCCCTCCAGAAATTCCAGCCCCCAGTCAAACGGACGCTTGCGGCGGGTGGTAACCCGCAGGTTGAGCTCCTGCTCCCATTCCGTCATCCACCGACCGAAAAATCCCATGGGGTCGCGGTCAGGGATTCGGATTGGACTCGGGAAGCGGTTCCTGGCCTGGGCGGGACGGCTTGAGGCGCTGTCGGGGAACGGCACCCGGCAGACGACCGGCTTCTTCCCGTCGGGCGCGAATTCCCTGGAGCTTCTGCCACTGCTCCCGGGTAATCATCTTGCGGATGTCCACCAGCATGGCGACCATGGCGCGAGCCATCCGGGCCCGGGCGGATTCCAGACGGTCCGCCTGGGCCAGAACCTTCTCCTTGTCGGGCGAATCGCTGTCCATCAAGGTACCCAGATCCACCTGTTCCTTTTCCACCGCCGCTTTCAGGTCGATCATCGCCCTGGCGTTCAGGCGGTAGAGGTTTTCGATCTGATCGATCTGATCGTTGCGCAGCCCCACCTCACGGATCACCGGTTCCAGCCGCCACCATTTTCCTGCCGGCAGGCTCTGGGAAGCCAGTGTTTCCGCTGCAAGAAGAAGAAAAAACAGTCCTACCATAAATCTCTTCATGTCCGACTCCTTCCCGGGCCCCAACTTGCCCGGCAGGCTTTTCTCTTTTGTCACGGCTGGTCCTCTTCGAAAAACAGCTCGCCGAGTTCCCCTCCCGGCGATTGCCCGAGGAGCCGGTCGATATCCGTCCAGAGCTGGTCTTCCGTAGAATCTTCGGCAAAATCGGCGATGAAATTGGCGGCCAGCTCGACCTGATCCGGAAGCACCGGATTCCATTGGTTTCCATACCACCCGACCAGACAGGCCATTATCACAGTCCCGGCCAAAGCCAGAAAAGGCCTCCAGAGGAAAAGACCTCCGGAAGCGGCCGAATCCCGAATTTCCGACCGGATTTTTGTTTCGAATTTCTGCCAGAAAACTTCCGGCAGGCCATCGACGGTTTTCCCGGCACGTTGGCCCTGCTCCCGGAAAACAGCCTGCCAGCGGAGGCCTTCCTGCCGGCACAGGGGACAATCGTTCCAGTGCCGTAAGGCTTCGTCCCCGGCGCCCTCCCCGGAAAGACAGGACCAAAGTTCCGCCAAATCAAGATGTTTCGCTTTCATGTTGTTTCGGCCCGTGCCTTTTTTCCCTCTTAAGTCATCCGGCCCAACGCGAGGATTGCTCCGGGGCCAGGTCCGCCAGAAGGCCACGAAGCTGCATCCGGGCACGATGGGCCTGGACCTTTACCGTGCCCGGTTCCATCCCCAGGATCCGGCCAATCTCAACCACGGAAAGCCCCTCCAGGTAAAGGAGCACAAATACGCTCTTCTGACGGGGAGAAAGCTTTTCCAGCGCTTTCTGCAACCGGCTGCCAATCTCCTTCTGCCATACGGTTTCGTACTGCCGGGCTTCCACCCCCAGCCGGTCCAGCTCGCTTTTCTGCTCCTCCTCCCGGCCCGCCTTTTCGCGGCGGGCCAGCGGTGAAAAAAACAGCCGCCAGCGCCGCTGCTTCATGCAGTCCAGGCAGAGATGCGAGACGATACGGGAAAGCCAGGTGCCGACGGCCGCCTCCCCCCGAAACCCGAACCGGCTCTTATACGCCCGCAGAAAAGCCTCCTGAACCACCTGCTCCGCCTCCGATAAATTCCCCAGCATGTGCAGCGCAAGTCGGAGAAGTTTTCTCTGGAACAGGGGAACCAGCCGTCCGAACTCTTCCGCATCGTCGGAAAGCAGCCAGCCGCGCAACCGGGATTCCTCGATGGCGGAACCTGTTCCCTTCTCCGGGATAGTCTCTTCGCTCACATTCTTCATAGACGAGGAAGCCCGGCTGCGGTTTACGGCAATTTATTCGTGCCAGTACATATCCCAGTCGAGGTAATTGCTCAACGCTTCATGCACCATGTCGGCCACCGAGGAAAGGTTGGCGGCCACATGGTGCTCAAAGCCGTTCTCGCAGATGAAGCGCAGCAGATCCTGCATATCCGGAATCTCCACCACGCCGTAGCCCCCGAAGGTATCCACCGGGTCCTCCGTAAAGGTGCCCTCGCCGAGGTACCCGCAGATGTCCCCTTCCAGGTCGTTGGTGGACAGCCGCAGATAGGTCATCGGCCCCGGCCGGATCCGGCCCACGCAGGTGCCGTAGGAATTTTCCTTGCCGACCGCCCCGGCGATGATTTCCTGAAAGTCCATGCGCACATTCTGGAAGAAGGACTTGGGCAGGTTGCTGCAATGGAAGCAGACCGCCTTATCCGGATCGTCCCCGTAGTTGTTGTTCCAGTCCAGCAGCGCGCTGGGCGTTCCGGAAGCCAGCTGGAGGGCATACATGCCGATGGTGCCGCAGATATCCACCTCGCAGGCGCTCGGCAGCAGCGCATCGCTCATCATGCTCATCACCGAGCAGGGAACGATGCCGTAGTACTCCTCGATGGAGGTCCAGCACTGCACGGCGCTGATCTGCAGGTCCGCCTCCTTCATCCAGCTTTCGATGACCGTGGCCAGCCGGGCCATTTTGAGCAGCGCTTCCGCGCTCACCCCCTGGGTGGGAATGTAGTTCCGGATCGCCTGCAGCTTCTGGCGCACCGAATCATCGCTGTCTTTCAGCCGCTGGGCGCGGCCGAAAATTTCGGAAAGGTCGACGGTTTCGACGCTGATCCCGTAGGCCTCCAGAAGCTTTTCGCTGTAGCGGACGGTATTAAAGGCCGTCGGCCGGGCGCCGATGGCCCCCACCCGCAGGTTGCGCAGACCTTTGACCACCCGGCAGACTCCGCCGAACCATTCCAGATCCTTGGCAAACTCCGCGGAATCGAGTCGTTCGGTGTGCAGGGTCGTCAGGGAATAGGGAATTCCATATTGGGCCAGATTGTTGCAGACCGACATCTTGCCGCAAAAGCTGTCGCGGCGGTCCTGAATGCTCATCCGCACGGACTGATCCGGCGTAGCCTGGATGAGCACCGGCACATCCAGCTCGCTTAACCGCAGCGTTTCCGCCACAGCCCGCTCATCCCCGAAGTTGGGCAGGGTGACAATCACACCGTCCAGGTCCTTTTTTCGGGAGGCGAAAAGGGCCGCGCACTTCTTGGCCTCCTCCCGGGTTTCCACCGCCCCGTACTTGCTGTCTTCCGGGCCGAGAACCACCGCCTCGATTCCGGCCGTTTCCAGCACCCGGATGATCTCCTCCCGGCCCGTCTTGGCCAGGTGATCCGGGAAAAAGCCGCGGTTGCCGACGATAATCCCCATACTCATTTTCTTTTTCATTTCTGCATGCCTTTCCTTGAAACCGGAGGAGCCGGAACCCGCGAATTCCCTGGTGTCGTTTTCTTCCTTCGACGGATGCGCCGTGGGTATCCTGTATCTTCCGCTTTTTTCATTGGTGTTGCCCCGTTCATTTAGGGTAACTTTTAGAACCGGTAAAATGCCGTACTGTGATGTAGGAAATAAGGTTAACAAATTCGCACCGGGCAGGCAAGGGAGAGAGGACCGGCTCATCCGGCCAAGGGTGCAGCCAAAGAAGGCAGGAGCCGTCGGAACTATGGAAAGCGTCGTCACCGAAATGCGCAAGATTGAGGAGGCCGCCGGATATCTGAAGAAACGGGGAATCCCCGAGACCGGATCGGGTGTCATCCTGGGCTCCGGCCTGGGAGACTTTATCTCCCGCCTGGACCCCGGCCGGCAGGAAGTTCCCTTCGGTGAAATCCCTCATTTTCCGGCCTCCTCGGTCATCGGGCACGCCGGAAAACTCGTCTGGGGCCGCCTGGCCGGCGCGCCTCTGGCGGTTCTGGCAGGCAGAGTTCATCTGTATGAAGGTCGCCGCATGGCCGAGGTGGCCTTCCCCACGCGGGTTCTGCATCGGCTGGGGGTCCGCCGGCTGATCGTCACCAATGCCGCCGGCGGAATCAATCGTTCTTTCCGTCCGGGAGACCTCATGCTGATCAGCGACCACATCAATCTGCTCGGCGGCAACCCTTTGACCGGACCCAACCTGGATGACTTCGGACCGCGGTTCCCGGACATGAGCGAGGCCTACAGCCGGAGGTTGCGACACCTGGCCCGGTCCGCGGCAGCGGCCATGGGCCTGCTGCTTCGCGAGGGAGTATACCTGGCCACGGCCGGCCCCAGCTATGAAACTCCGGCGGAAATTGAGATGTTTCGAAGGATGGGAGCCGACGCCGTCGGGATGTCCACCGTCCCGGAAGTCATTGCCGCCAACCATGCCGGGATGGAAGTCCTGGGTGTTTCCTGCATCACCAACATGGCGGCCGGCGTTCTGCCCTGCAAGCTGGTGCATGAAGAAGTGCTGGCCACCACAGCCCGCGTGCAGCAGGATTTCTGCCGCCTGCTGGCCGATACCATCGGTCTGCTCTGCCGAAAGGAATAAACGGATGCCCCCCGCCAAAGCCAACATTTTCTTACCCCGGAGAAAGAGCCGGAAAAAAGAAGCGGCCCCCAGCCCCCTTGCCGAGCTGATCGATCGGGCCTGGGAAGTGCGCAACCACGCAGTGGCCGACTACAGCGGCTTCCGGGTCGGCGCCGCCCTGCGCGCCGCGAGCGGCACGGTATTCACCGGCTGCAATGTGGAGAATGCCACCTACGGCCTGACGGTATGCGCCGAGAGGGTGGCGGTGCTCAAAGCCCTGTCGGAGGGGATCCGCAGCTTCCAGGAAATCGCCATCGTCACTTCGGCCGCCAGGCTGACTCCGCCCTGCGGGGCCTGCCGACAGATTCTCTGGGAATTCTGCGGGAACATCACTTTGCACCTGGCCAACCAGGAGGGCCAGTACCGCCGCCTGAAGCTGGCCTCTCTTTTCCCCAGCCCTTTTGACCACTCCCATTTCAAAAAATAACCGCCGTGGATTTTCCAGCGAGAGTGCGCTTATGTTCTTATCGAGATTGAGACTTTTCTTCCGGCACCGGCGGATCGGCCCGGCGATCGGGCTTCTGGCCGCTATGACCTTCTGCTCCGGCGCGCCCCCGGAAAGCGTCGACCTCCTGATTACCGGAGGTCTGGTGGTTACCATGGACCCCCAGGGACACATTTACGAAAACGGAGCGGTGGCCATCGGCGGAGACCGGATCCTGGCGGTCGGGCCGGCGGCGGACCTGAAAAGCCGCTTCCGCCCCAGGACCTCGCTCCGCGCCGACGGCCAGGTGATCCTGCCGGGGCTGGTGAACACCCACAATCATGTCCCCATGACTTTGCTGCGGGGCATCTCCGACGACCTCCCGCTGATGGACTGGCTGACGCGCTATATCTTTCCGGCCGAAGCCGCCTTTGTGGATGCCGAGTTCGTCCGCTGGGGAACCCGTCTGGCCTGCGCCGAGATGATCCGCAGCGGAACGACCACCTTCGCCGACATGTACTACTTTGAGGATGTGGTCGCCGAAGCCGCCCGCAGTGCCGGAATGCGCGCCATTGCCGGCCAGACCATCCTCGATTTTCCGGCTCCCGACCACAAGACCACCGCCGCGGCCCTGGCCTGGACCGAGGGCTTCCTGCAGCGCTGGGGAAAGGACCCGCTGATCCGCCCGGCGGTAGCTCCGCATGCGCCATTCACCGTTTCCCCCGAAAACCTGAAAGCCTGCAGCGCCCTGTCCGCGAAATACCAGGCGCCGCTGGAAATTCACGTCAGCGAAACCCGGGCGGAACAGGCCCAGATCCTGGAAAAATACAAGACCACCCCCACCCGGCACCTTCATGCCCTGGGCGTGCTCTCCGAGCGGGTGATAGCCGCCCACTGCGTCTGGGCGGACGAGGAAGATACGCGTCTGCTCCACCAGTATGGCGTGGGCATCGCCCACAACCCGGAGAGCAACATGAAGCTGGCCTCCGGCGTGGCTCCCATCGCCCGCATGCTGCGCATGGGCATGGCGGTCGGAGTGGGAACCGACGGTCCGGCCAGCAACAACGATCTGAATCTCTGGGAGGCCATGGATCTTACCGGAAAGCTGCAGAAGCTCCACAGCAACGACACCACGGTGCTTCCGGCCGAGCAGGTGGTGCGCATGGCAACGATCCTGGGGGCCCGGGCCTTGCACATGGACGCCATGATCGGCTCGCTGGAAGCAGGAAAGAAAGCGGACCTGATCTGCCTGGAAATGCGGCGCCCGCACCTCATGCCGCTCTACAACATCTACTCGCACCTGGTGAATGCTTACAAGGGGAGCGATGTTTCCCGGACCATCATCGCCGGCCGGGTGCTTTTCGAGAAGGGGCGGCTGCTGACTCTGGACGAGCCACAGGTCCTGGCGAAAGCTTACGAATACCAGCAGAAAATAGCGGCCCGCTTCACCAGGCGCTGAGGTTTTTCCCGCGAGGCTTTCCCACACGGAAGGATCCTTCCCGCGCTTCCCCGCTTCCTGTGAGGCTGTTTCTTCCGCACAGGAAGATCGGGAAGAACCGCGGAGAAGATCCTTACTTTTCGGTACGCAGTTCGTTGTTCACCTGGAAGACGCCGAATACCCCATTGGCCATGATGCCCGCCAGGTTCTTGTCCGCCTGGTTGGCGACGATTCCCGCCAGGGTCACGTGGCCGTTTTTGACGATCACGTGTATGGTGGGCACCGCCCTCATGCCGTATCGATCCAGTCCGGGCCGGCCGTAGATGGCACGGTAGGTGGCCATGCGGATGCGGTCATCCATCGGGGAAAGAGGCAGAACCTCAATCCGGTTGATGACCCGGCTGACGCCGGGAATGCGCTCCACCACTCTTTGCGCATCGCTGCGCAGGACCGGCCGGACCACCTGCCCCGAGAGGATCACCGTGCCGTCCTCCGCGGTCCGAAACTCCAGGTTGTCAAAAACACCATAATAGGAAAGCATGACCAGCTCGTGTCTTACCTTCTCCTCCAGGGGCTTTAAGGTCGACGGCGACCGCAGGGTCACGTTGTTCGCCAGTACCGACCCGACCCATGCCAGGCATATCAGAATTGCCAGGGCCCTCCGGGCCGTTGCTGCTGGCTGCTGCTGTTTCATTTTCGCGTTCATGTTCATTCTCCTTTTCTTTTTTCCTATCCGCTTCTGTAATTGTTAGATATTCGAAAAAAGGAGAATGGTCATCCGCATTCCGAATTTTCCCGGCGGGAAGTCCGCGCAGGACCGCGGCAGCGCCTACTCTTCGATACGGTAGAGGATGCCGCGCCCGGAATCCAATCCGATCTGCCCTCCGTGGATAAGAGTCCGGGTTGCATCCGGGACATTCAGTATTCCCGGAATCTCCAGCCGCCGGCAGTAGGATTCGGCAAAGGAGCCTTCGCCGCCCTCCTCGGTGACCAGGGCCGCCGGGCGGGTCTCCGAAGAGAGCAAGGGCGCCTCCAGCCTTTTAAGCACCAGGACGTCTCCTTCCTCCAGCCGGCCGAGCGCCTGCCCGGTCCCCTCCGCCAGAAAGACGCGGCCCGTCCGCCGGACCGCGGGTCCCACACCGTGACCACGAAGAAAAACGTGCCCGAGAACCTCCACCTGGATGGCGTTGGTGCTCCCTTTGGCCGATACCGGCAGCCCGGCGGTAATCACCACCAGGTCTCCCGTCGAGACCAGCCCCGAGCGGAGGGCCAGCGGCGTGACCCCGGCCGTCAGGAAATCGTCCGCCTCCTCCGGTCCCGCCAGCAGCGGGAACACGCCCCAGGAGAGCGCCAGGCGGCGGCGGGCCTCCGCCGTGCGGGTGACGGCCAGAATGGGCGCTTTCGGCTTATAGCGGGACATCAGCCGCGCCGTGCGCCCCGAATCAGTCAGAACCACAATTCCCCCGGCTCCCAGCTCCGCGGACATCCGGCAGGTGGCCTCGGAGATGGAATTGACCACGTTGCGCGGAAAGCTGTATTCCGGGCTTGGCCGGCTGTGCAGCAGAACCTCCGCCGCCCGGCAGATCCGGCTCATCATGGACACCGCTTCCACCGGGTACTGCCCGGTAGCCGTTTCCCCGGAAAGCATGACGGCGTCGGTTCCGTCCAGGATCGCATTGGCCACATCCGAAACCTCCGCCCGCGTGGGAGTCGGATTCCGTATCATGGAGTCCAGCATCTGGGTAGCGGTAATGACCGGCTTGCTCATCCGATTGCAGATGCGGATGATTTCTTTCTGCACCAGGGGCACCTGCTCCAGCGGCGATTCCACGCCCAGGTCGCCGCGGGCCACCATGGCCCCGTCGGCAGCCGTCAGGATGGCCTCCAGGTGCTCAATGGCATCCCGCATCTCGATTTTTGCCAGGACCGGAACAGCCCGCCTCTCCGCCGCCAGGAGCTGCCGGAGCTCCGCCAGGTCCTCCGGCCGCCGCACGAAGGACAGGGCGATGAAATCCACACCCAGCTTCAAGCCGAAAAGAGCGTCCTCCCTGTCTTTTTCGGTCATGGCGGAAACATGCAGCCGGGAGTCGGGAAAGTTGACCCCCTTGTGCGATTTCACCAATCCACCCACCTGGACTTGGCATAGCACTTCGCTCCCCTGCACCTTTTCCACACAGAGCCGCATCAGACCGTCCTCTATGAGAACCGGTTCCCCCGGCTTCAAATCATCCGCCAGCTGCGGATAGGAGATGGAAAGAATTTCCGGGGAACAGGGCGCCGGAGCCCCGGTCAGCCGGATCCGGTCTCCCGCCCGGATCGGAATTCCCTCCCCGGGAATTTCCCCGACGCGGATCTTCGGACCGCACAGGTCCTGCAGGATCGCCAGCGGTGCGTCCATTTCCGCGGAAATCCGGCGGAGGAGATGGAAGACCTCCGCATGCATGGCATGCGTTCCATGGGAGAAATTGAGCCGGGCGACATTCATTCCCGCCTCCACCATGGCGCGGATGGTTCCCTCCCGGCTGCATGCCGGTCCGATCGTACATACGATTTTTGTTTTTTTCATGACGAGCTCTCCTGTGTTTCCCTGCGTCTGTCATTCTATCCCAGCCGCTGCCGGCCGTCGACCGCACCTCACCGGCCGTTTCTTGATCCGATCCGCGATGCCTGATATAGTAGCTGCGGGAGGGCAGAATGGCATTCGAAAGATTTATCCTGATCGTTCTGGACAGCGTGGGAATCGGGGCCATGCCGGATGCCGGCCGGTTCGGCGACCTGGGCGCGGATACCCTGGGCCATATCCTGGAACAGTGTCCGGTGGAACTGCCTCACCTCGCCCGCCTGGGCCTGGGCAATATCCGCTCCTTCCCCGGTCTACCCCCATGCCCCAGGCCGCTGGCGTGCTTCGGCATGGCCGCCCTGGCATCCAACGGCAAGGACACCACCTGCGGCCACTGGGAAATCGCGGGGATTATCCTGGAAAAGCCTTTCCCTACCTATCCCCGGGGATTTCCTCCGGAAATCATGAATCCCTTCGAAAAAGCCATCGGCCGGACCACGCTGGGAAACTATCCCGCTTCCGGAACGGAAATCATCGCCCTGCTCGGGGAAGAGCATATGCGCACCGGGCAGCCGATCGTGTACACTTCCGCCGACAGCGTGTTCCAGGTGGCGGCCCATGAAGAGGTGATTCCCCTTGGGGAGCAGTATCGCATTTGCCGGGTGGCGCGGGAGCTTCTCCGCGGCCCCCACGAAGTGGGCCGGGTTATCGCCCGCCCCTTTACCGGCTCTCCGGGCGCGTTCCGGCGAACCGCCGGGCGCAAGGATTTTGCCGTCCCCCCCCCGCGGGCCACCGTCCTGGATCAGCTGAAGGCCTCCGGTCTGGCGGTTGCCGGGGTGGGCAAGATCGCCTCGATCTACTGCGACCAGGGCATCACCCGGGAGCACAAGACATCCGACAACCACGCGGGAATCGAGGGAACCCTGGCAATGATGCGGGAAGTGGAGCGCGGCCTGATCTTTACCAACCTGGTGGATTTCGACATGCTCTACGGCCACCGCAACGATGCCCCGGGCTATGCGGCCGCCCTGGCCGCATTCGACGCCCGGCTCCCGGAGCTGCAAGCCGCTTTACAGCCCGGCGATTGCATGCTCCTCACCGCAGACCACGGCTGCGATCCGACCACGCCCGGCACGGACCACACCCGGGAATACGTGCCCATCCTGGCTTTCGGACCGCGGGTGCCCGGCGGGCGGTCTCTGGGCAGGCGCGATTCACTGGCCGACATCGGCCAGACCCTGGCGCAGAACTTCGGCCTTCGCCTGGATTCCGGTTCCAGCTTCCTTTCCGCGCTGCTGTGAAGCGCCGGCTGCCGGTCAGGCGAGGGGAGGAATTTCCATCCAGCGGCGCTCGGACCAGCTTTGCAGGGCAACCTCCGCCAGCTGCACCCCCTTGGCGCCTTCCAGCAGATTCCAGCGATAGGGGGCGTCGATGGCTACATGGCGCAGGAAAAGCTCCCACTGGGCTTTGAAGGCATTCTCATAGTTACGGTTGTTGGGGACCTCCTGCCAGCCGGAAAAGTAGTCGATCGGACTTTCCTCGTCCGGATTCCACACCGGCCTTGGCGTGGCGGCATCCGGCTGCACCCAGCAGCGCCGCAGCCCGGCCACGGCCGAACCGAGGGTTCCATCAACATGCAGGGTGAGCAGGTCATCCCGACGCACGCGGACGCACCAGGAGGAATTGAAATGCACCAGGACCTTGTTCTCCAGCTCGAATGTGGCATAGGCAGCGTCGTCGGCAGTGCAGGCAAACGCGCGCCCCTGTTCGTCGACCCTCTCCGGGATGTGCGTCGCCCCGACCGCGGAGACCGCCTTAATCCCGCCGAAAAGGTCGTGGATGATGTACCGCCAATGGGCAAACATGTCCAGAATCAGGCTGCCGCCCTCCTCCCGCCGGTAATTCCAGGAAGGCCGCTGGCAGGGCTGCTGCTTGCCGTCAAACACCCAGTATCCGAATTCGCCCCGCACGGAAAGAATCCGGCCAAAGAAACCGCTGTCCCGCAAATAGCGCAGCTTCATCAGGCCGGGAAGCCAAAGCTTGTCCTGGACCACACCATGCTTCACCCCCGCCTTCTCGGCCTCCTGGTAAAGCCCCAGGGCATCCCTGGCATTGGTGGCCGTAGGCTTTTCGCAGTAAATGTGCTTGCCGGCCCGGATGGCCCGGCGGACCGCATCCACCCGCAAATCGGTCACCTGGGCATCGAAATAGATCGAATAGGCGGGATCGGACAGGCAGGCATCCAGGTCGGTACTATAATATTCGAGCTGGTTGGCTTTTGCCAGGAGAGCGAGCCTGGCGGCATTGCGCCCGACCAGGATCACTTCGGGCATCAGCACCTCCTCCGGGCCCAGGGGAAGCCCGCCTTGCCTGCGTATGGCCAATAGAGAGCGGACCAGGTGCTGATTGGCTCCCATCCGGCCGGTTACCCCATTCATGATAATTCCGATTTTCCTGGTATTCAAAGCGTATTCCTCCTATTGAATTGAGCCCGCTGCAAGGCGTTGTAAAAAATCTCCATAAGCGATTTTGATCCCTTCCTCCAATGGGGTTTTGGGAGACCAGCCGAAAGCTCGCATGCGGCTGCTGTCCAGTATTTTCCGCATGGTTCCGTCCGGCCGCGTGGGATCACATACCATTGGTCCGGAAAATCCCACGACGCGGGCGGTAAGCGCCGTCAGGTCCCGGATGCTGATTTCCTCTCCTGCCCCGATATTAATAAAAGGGCACCCCGTCCCCGCCAGGTCTCCGTAAGATAAATGCTCCAGCAGATAAAGGCAAGCCTCCGCCAGATCGTCCACATACAGAAATTCCCTCAGCGGGCTTCCGGTACCCCAGATCACGATCTCCTTCTCCTGCCGCACCTTGGCCCAGTGGCATTTGCGAATCAAAGCCGGCAGCACGTGGCTGTTTTCCGGGTCGTAATTATCCTGGATGCCATACAGGTTACAGGGCATGGCAGCAATAAAATCGCAGCCGAACTGCCGGGCGTAATATTCGCACATTTTCAATCCGGAAATTTTTGCCAGGGCATAGGCTTCATTGGTTCGTTCCAGGTAGCCCGAGAGCAGATGCTCTTCCCTCAGGGGCTGCGGGGCTTCTTTCGGGTAGATACAGGAGCTTCCCAGGAAAAGCAGTTTTTTTACTCCGATCCGATAGGCACCATGAATCAGGTTGCATGCGATCATCAGGTTGTCATAAAGGAAATCCGCCGGGTAGGAATGATTGGCGAGAATACCGCCGACTCGGGCGGCAGCAATCATGATATATTCGGGCCGCTCCCTTTGCAGGAAATCCAACACCGCCTGCTGCTCCCGCAGGTCCAGTCCCGGATAGGGACGCTCCAAGATACTGCCGTAGCCGGCAGAGCGCAAACGACGTACGATGGCAGATCCGACCATGCCAAGGTGGCCGGCCACAAAGATTTTAGACTGCCTGTCCATCAGTTTTCCTCCCCCGGCAGCGGCACATGCAGGCGCCGGCAGTCGGCCCGAACCATGATCCTCACCAACTCGGCGAACGTCACTTCGGGCTCCCAGCCCAGTTTCGTTTTGGCTTTGGCAGGATCGCCGATGAGCAGATCCACCTCCGTGGGCCGGAAATACCGCGGATCCACCCGGACCAGCACCCGGCCGCTGCAGGAATCCACGCCGACCTCCTCCACTCCGCAACCTTTCCAGACCATGGAAATGCCCGCCTCCAGGAAGGCTTTCTCAACGAACTCCCTTACCGAGTGTGTTTCTCCGGTGGCCACTACGAAATCGTCCGGCTGCGGCTGCTGGACCATCATCCACATCATGCGCACATAATCCGGTGCGTACCCCCAATCCCGCTTGGCATCCATGTTTCCCATGTAAAGGCAGCTTTGGGTCCCGGCCAGGATCTGGGCAACCCCCATGGTGATCTTTCGGGTCACAAACGTTTCTCCCCGGCGCGGAGATTCGTGGTTGAACAGAATTCCGTTGGAGGCATGCAGCCCGTAGGCTTCGCGATAATTGACCACCATCCAGTAGGCATAGAGTTTTGCCACGGCATAGGGGGACCGGGGATAAAACGGTGTTTTTTCCGTTTGAGGAATTTCCTGAACCCGGCCGAAAAGCTCGGAAGTGCTGGCCTGGTAGAAGCGTGTTTCGATACCGGTCTCTTTGATGGCATCCAGAAAGCGCAGCGTGCCCACGCCATCGACCTCGGCCGTGTACTCCGGCACCTCGAAGGACACTTTGACATGAGACTGGGCCGCCAGATTATAGATCTCATCCGGCCGGATTTTCTCCAGCAGCCGGTTGAGATTCGAGGAATCGGTCAGATCTCCGTAGTGCAGATACAGCTTTACATCCGGGTTGTGGGGATCGGTGTAAAGATGATCGATGCGGGCCGTGTTGAACTGGCTGGCCCGGCGGATAATCCCGTGAACCTCGTACCCCTTTTCCAGCAGAAATTCCGCCAGGTAGGATCCGTCCTGGCCGGTAACTCCGGAAATCAAAGCCTTTTTCATGATTGCGTCCTTACATAATGCCCCAAAGATTTCACCGGCGGGGATTCGGATGCATTCCCCGGAAAAAGGAGAAATGATATCATTAATATTTTCAGGAGGATGAAAAACATCCGTTCATCGGTTTTGCTGCTTCAGGCTCGGGGGCATGAGCAAGATTGTTTCGCCAGTCAGGCCATTCTCTGAAAAAGCGGGCGAGGAGAATGGATATCTTACTTTCTTTATAGGGACGATTCATCGCTGAAGTATGTTGAAGCAACGATCCCGGTCCTACCAGTTTCTGCAGTTGAGCGGCGACATTCTCATCACTGCACTTTGCCTCCCCCTTGCCTACCTGCTCCGGCGTCAGCTGCCCTTGTGGATGCCGGACAGCATCGCGGAATTATTTCACCCGGAACTGCGTCCCCTGGAGCACTACCTGCTCCTGCTGGCGCTGATTTTGCCCGCCTGGGGAATCGCACTCTATTTTCACGGAGCGCACCGGCTGCTGCCGACCGAATCCGGCAAGGAGTATCTGCGCGGCCTGATCAACCTGGAAGTCACCGGGGCGTTCATTCTGGGATTCCTTTCCTTTATTTTAAGGCTGGACCTCAGCCGCCCAATCCTTTTTCTATTCCTGGTTCTCAACCTTCTGCTTCTCTGCCTGTACCGTCTTCTGGTGGCGTGGTTTATCCGCAGAAGGTCCTACCGGGACTTCCAGCTGCGCCGCATCGTCATCATCGGAACCAATGAAACCGCCCTTCGGATTGCGGATCGGATAAAAAAATACTGCTTTTACGGAATCAAGCTGGCCGGACACCTGACTTTTACGGGAGAGCTGCCATCCGGCGGAGCGCAACCCCCGGAAGCGACCCCTTTTCCGCAAGCCAATAGGAAAAATACCGGCGGCAGCAGGATTCCCGTGCTTGGCTCCCTGGACGATTTGGCCGACCTGGTCCGCCGGGAAGTGATCGATGAAGTGGTTTTTGTGGCCGAACCCAACCGGGACTGGCACCGCTTTCACGATGCCTTCCGCTTCTGCGAGGAACTGGGCCTTCGCATCCGCCTGGTGGCGGATATCTTCCCAAACTCCATTTCCCGGATCTCGATCGATCACCTGGACGGCATACCCCTGATTACCTTCGCCTCCACACCGGACCACGGCCTGGCCCTGGCCCTGAAGCGGCTGGTGGATGTTGCTGTCGGCTCTTTGGCATTGATTCTGAGCCTCCCGCTGCTGGCCCTCTCCGCGCTGCTGATCAAGCTTACCTCTCCGGGACCGGTCCTCTATCGTCAGATCCGATGCGGCCTGTACGGCCGCCGGTTCACCCTTTACAAATTCAGGTCCATGGTCGACGGCGCCGAGGATATCCTCTGGGAGATCCGGCATTTAAACGAAATGAGCGGACCGGTTTTTAAAATGCGGAATGATCCGCGGGTGACCCCTCTCGGCCGATTTCTCCGCAAAGCCAGCATCGACGAGCTTCCTCAGCTATGGAACGTCCTACGGGGCGAGATGAGCCTGGTCGGACCCCGCGCCCCGCTGCCGGAGGAAGTCGCCGCCTATACCAACGGGCAGAGGCGCCGCCTGAGCGTCAAGCCGGGAATTACCTGCCTGTGGCAGGTTTCCGGCAGGAACCGGATCGACTTTGAGCAGTGGATGCAGCTGGACCTCAAATATATCGATTCCTGGTCCATCTGGCTGGACTTGAAAATCCTGGCCAAGACGATTCCCACCGTCCTGCTGTGCCGGGGAGCCCATTAGAGTTTTTCCTCTCGGGAGGCGGGGTGTCCCTCAACAGTGTTTTTCCTTGCGGCAGGCGAATCCGTTTTCCGAAAACCAATACCTGCCACCGAAACTGGGGTAAGATTAGAATAAAATCACTAGATAGGAGCTTTGGCTATGCCCATTTATGAATACCGCTGTAAAGCATGCTTTAAGGAAATGAGCTTTATCATTCTTTCCGCAGGCAAGGAGTCGGATTGCCGATGCAAATACTGCGGCAGCGACCAGCTGTCCATGCTGGTGAGCCGCTTTGCCACCCCTCTTTCCGAGGAAAGCCGCCTGGAGCGCCTGGCCGACCCCAGCAACCTGAGCGGCCTGGATGAAAACGACCCGCAGAGCATGGCTCGCTTCATGAAGCGCATGGGGAAAGAGCTGGGAGAGGACATGGGCGGGGATATCGACCAGGCGGTTGAGGAAGCCATGCAGGAGGAAGGGGAAGGAGGCCCGGCGGGCGGAAAGGGCGGCACCCCCATGCCGGGCGCAGGGGAGTGGTAAGAGAAAATCTTAATTCCGCCGGGGAACTATCCGCACGGTGCACCGTAAAACCAAGCGTAACAGGAAAATTGAAGCAGGAGGATATATGCAGAAAGATTTTCACGGAATTCAGCCTCGCGGCAGCCGATGGACAACCATCCTTATCCTGGTATTCGTTCTGGGAGTGGGAATCACCATCGGCACACTGATCAGTACCGGGGTCGACGCCCAGAAGAACGCCGCCGAACCATTGAAGTTCAGCAGCGGAGCCAAGGAGCTCACCGCGGAAAGCAGCCCGGTGGTCAAAGGCTTCAGCGATGTAGCCAAAGCCGTCGGACCGGCGGTTGTCAATATCAACACCGAATCGGTGATCCACAACCGGGTGCGCGGACCGCGCTCTCAGAAACGCTCCACCCCGGACCAGGAAGAGCCGGAAGGAATGTTTCCTTTCGATTTAAGGCGGTTCTTCGACATGCCGGAACAGCAGACCGTTCATTCGCTGGGGTCGGGCTTCATCGTCGACAGCAGCGGTTTCATTCTGACGAATTATCACGTCATCAACGGCGCCAGCAAAATAAAGGTAAATCTGTCCAACGGCGATGAGTATACCGCCAAGGTCATCGGCAAAGACGAGCTGACCGATGTGGCCGTTATCAAAATCGAGGGCAAGGAGCCTTTCCCCTTCGCCAGGGTGGGAGACTCCTCCTCGCTGCGCACCGGAGACTGGGTGGTGGCCATCGGCAGTCCTTTCGGCCTGCAGCAAACGGTAACCGCAGGGATCATCAGCGCCACCGGCAGGGTGATGCAGGAAGTCGGTGCCTTCAACGATTACCTGCAGACGGACGCCTCCATCAATCGGGGCAACAGCGGAGGTCCGCTGGTCAACATGGCCAGCGAAGTGGTCGGGATCAACACCTTTATTCAGTCCACCTCGGGAAGCAGTGCCGGAGTCGGCTTTGCCATTCCATCGGTGGCATTCCGGGATATCTACAACCAGCTGGCCACCAGCGGAGCGGTGCACCGCGGTTTTCTGGGAGTTTCCATGAATGTGCCCCCCCTGACTCCCGAAATGGCGAAGCACTTTGGAGTCCGCGGGGGCAAGGGTGTACTGATCACCCAGCTGATCAATGAGAAGGGAGAGCCCGCCAATGACGGGCCCGCCGCCCGGGCCGGCATGAAAGTGGAAGATGTCATCGTTGAGATCAACGGTCGGAAAGTCGAATCCCAGCAGGACGTGCGCACCATCATTGCCACCACCGCCCCGGGTAAAACCGTGACGGTAAAAGCTTACCGCAAGGGGGAACTGATCACTTTTAACGTAGCCCTGGTGGAGCGTACTCTGGAAAAGATCAGTGCCGAGCGGGGCGTGACCCTGGATGAGCAGCCGGAAGAGACTGCCAAGCCGCAGGAGATCGGCCTGACGGTAGACGACGTTTCCCAGGCGGTGGCCCGCCAGCTCCGGCTGGATTCCACGCAAGGAGTCGTGGTCGTCGAGGTTAAACCGGGGAGCCTGGCTGAAGAAGCCGGTCTCACCGCCAATGACGTCATCGTGGAACTCAACAGCAAGCCGGTCACCGGGGCCCAGAGCTTCGGGCAGCTTTTCCGCGGACTGCCGTCCGGCTCCGGAGCGGTTATCAAGTTCCTGCGCACCAGCCAGGACGGCCGCAGCAACCCGATCTACACCTCCATGGTCAAACCTTAGTCTCCAAAGCCCCTCCGGGAGCACGGCCCAGGTCGTGCTCCCGGACTCCTTCCCTCCGTATCTCCCCTTTTCTTCCCGTCAGAAATAAAGCTTGACCGCCAGCTGAAAGCCTGATCATTTCTGCCCCTGCTATCGCCGCACCAGGGGCAGGTTGATGGTCCAGGGATAGAGCGTCCGGTCCCCAACCGTAACCGTCTGCCCGGTTCCTACACCGACACCATTCACTTCACCGGGGATATACCCTGGCGCCTGAATCAGAAGATTATAGGTGCCGGGAGGCAGATTGTCCAAAACGACGTTCCCCTGCTCATCCGTGTAAAAGGGCGGGAGGGATGGGTCGTTGGTGATATAAACCGGAATTCCCGGCCCGGCGCTGGAGGACAATCCGGAGACCACCAGCGGCGACAGCAGGGACGGAAAATCCCTCAGGCTCACATGCAGGAGGATCCTGCCCAGGCTGGACAGAGGTCTGTAATGAGCATGTGCGGGATACACTTCGGAGTAATTCATCTCCGCGTCCCGGAACTGGGCAAACACCCAGCAATCGCCGCCAGCATTCGGGCTCAGCGTCCAGGAAACCTGCGGTTGAAAAGTCTGCCATGCCGAGCGCAGGAAGTTCCTGGAGTTGCTGATTCTCATGATCGGGACGGCCGCATTCGTCCGGTGCTGCGAAGGGACCACGTCTTCGACTTCCAGGTGGAGCACCACGGAAGTTGAAGACACGAAGCGCACGTTCCGTCCGATGATAACGCTGCCGATCGGGGGAAAGGGATCGGCTTTGGGGATCCCGCTGAAAATATGGCTGGGCGCACTCAGGTACCCGGCTTCGCTGACGCCGTGCAGGTAGTAATAAAAGGTGGTTCCGTTCGTCAATCCTTCGTCGGAATGGAGTCCGGCTTCCTTGGGGGAGTCGAAGTCCGGAAGCCTGGTAAAGGGACCATCCGGGCTGGTGGCCCGGAAAAGACGGATCCACCGGTAGGCGGCATGAGCCGGGTAGCGGATCAGATTCGCCCCGGACTTCAGGGGAGGATGCGGCCGCAGGTCGTTGGAAACCTGGCTGATCACCCCGGCATCCACCGGTTTGGGCAGGGCGTCATCGACAGGATGGAGCGGATTGGCTCCCCGCTTCACCTCAGACCCGTCCATTTCACCTCCGGAATCGGTATCGGCGTCGCACGGATTCAGACCGGCCGAAAACTCCTCCAGGCTGGTCAGCCTGTCAAGGTCCGGATCCAGACTGCTATCGGCTGTCAGGTAATCCAGGCAGGAGTGCTGTTTTTCGTAGAGATCGATCAGCCCGTCCTTGTCGGTGTCTCCGACCGTCTGCTCCACCGGTTCATAAACGTTGAAAGAGCCTCTGGCCACACGGGTAAAGGTGTCGCCAAGATTATCTTCTCCGGTGGCGGTTACAACCACGTTATAAGAGCCGCGCTTGGAGTACTTGCCTTCGTCATATCGTCCGGTCCGGCTCCCTTGTGTCGTCCGGTAGTAGAATCCTCCATAAACCCCGTCTCCGGCACCGCCGTCCTGATGCCCACCGTCGTCATACAGAAGGATGGGATCCAGGCTGCCGTCCGGGTGTTCGACCTCGGCGCTGACCCGCGCCCCGAGCACGGCCCCTTTCCGGTCTGTCAGGCTGACCAGAATGGGCATGGTCTGCCCGACCAGGAACTGGTTTGTCGAAAAGGGGTATTGCGCCCCGCCATATGCGCCAAAAAAGAGCCTCATCTGCGCACCTTGCTTATTCACCCCCGAGAGGATCACCAGGACATCGGAACCTCCGCCGCCGTCCGAAAGGGTAACATCCCAACTCCCATCCGCAAGTACCGGCACACGGAAGGTGGCATGATTCCCGGAAACGAAAACCAGAGCTCCGCCCACTCCGTTCCGGACCGGATTGCCGAGCGGATCATCCACCTGGACATTTTTGATTCCGCCCGACCAGGCAATGGAAAATAAGGCATCGGTTATGCCCCCTTCCTTGATGGGAATGGAAACCGTCCTGGTCCCGTTGGGGCTCAGGACGACCCGCTCTTCCCGGATTCGCTCATGATTCTGCACTCTCTCCGCTGCCAGAGCGTATGCGTTACCGAGCTGCACCAGCAACGGCGGCAGGCCGGCTGCCGGAGCACGCATCGCCGCCTGGCCCGGGCCCACGGCAGCAGCGGTCGCGGGCGGGGGATCGACATAATAATAGAGCCCCCCGGTATCGGCGGCAATCGACTGCAGCAGCGGCTGGTCGGTGGTCGGACCCAAAGCAATTGCGTTTACCTTGATTTTGTGGGTTTGCAATGTGGAGCGCACATCGGCCCAGTACTTGGCTTCGTTTTCCATTCCGTCGCTGAGCAGGACAATCCAGCGTTCCGTCGGGGGAACGGGGCGGCCTCGGACCGACATCAATTCCGTGTCGCCGACCTCCAGTCCGTCCCCGATCGAGGTCCAGCCGTCGGAAACGATGGAATCGATCGCCGTCTTGGCGGCGCTGCGGGCTCCGGCAACGCTCATCAGGGTAAGCGGGTAGAGCCGGGTGGCATCTGTATTCGTTTCGACCGTATCGCCGGTAAAGCTGACCACCCCGGTCTGGTCGGTGCTGCGCGCCGAATCCACGTAGAGAGCGGCGGCGGCCTTGGCCGCGGTGATCTTCGGAGCGCCCGCCGGCTCGCTCATGCTTCCCGACCGGTCGATCACCAGCATCTGATCTACCTGGCGGCTGGCGTAATAAACGACGGCCTCCGCCCCGGCGCTGGCAATTTCGCTTCCGTCCCACAGCTGAACAAACAAATTATAAGTCGAGGCGGAACCGGGGGCCTTTTCCGGCGCCTGGGCTACCAGCCAGTAGTCCCCCTGAACGTAGGAACCGGACAGGATGTCCGCCTCGTCGGCGGCCGCCCCTTTGGCACCGACATAAGCCCGGAAGTCGCTGGTTTTCAGACCTTCCACGGATGGCGAGCCCAGGGTGGCAGGGCCGGAAACCCTGACTTTAATTAAGAACCTCTCCGGGGCATCCAGCGGTCCCACATAGGCGATGGGTTCCGGCAAAGCCGGCTCGCGAATCGACATTTTTATGCTGCCGCAGTCGAAAAGAAAATCGATGGTTCCGGCACTGATATTGGTCCCGGTGATCACGGCCCCCAAGGTGGTGTAGGCATCGCTGCCGGACCGCTGCAGCAGGGCATGCGAGGCGGTGCTATTGGACTTGAGAATCCGGGTGACCCGGTTGGTCCCTTTGATGCCCACCAGCGCATAGTTGGCGGCATCCCCGGTCCCCTGAAATCCGATCACCCCTCCGGCGGGGCAGTTGGTGGCGGCCGCCTCCAGGTAACGGGCCCCCCAGCGCAAAACGCCGACCGTGCCTGCCGTGCCCAATGTCGCAGAAATGACCGGCACATCGCCAAACACCAGGCTGTTGCCGTCATTTTCATCCCGGTATCGGAAGCGCGAAGGAGTGGGAGCGGAGCTCAGATCCAGCTGCTTGGTGTAGTTGGCGATCGTAAAATCCTGAAACAGGTTCTCCAGGCTGCGACTGGAAGTAAACAAAGCGATTGCTTCGCGAACCGCCTTTTCCACATCCGGGGGATCGTTGTTGGCCTGGGCCCGCTGCCAAAGTTTGACAACAAAATCGGAGCCGCCGGAGGGTTCCGTAGCGGAAGTGGAGCCGAGCTGTTCCGATAAATAGGTCCACCATAGAGAGGTCGGGTAGGTCAGGTCCCAAATCGTGCGGTTCGGATTGGCAAGATAGCCCGTATTTTCGCCGACATAGCCGCAGCAGCAGCCCGCGGCATCCCAGGAGTCGAGGTCGGAGAAAACTTTGTCCTGCATCATCCGGGCCGTCCCTTCAAGCGGCATGGCCCACTGCGGCCATTTGCCGAAGGTAATGTAAGCGAACTGGACATGGTGGAACATCTCATGCCCCACGACCGACCGTATGCATCTTTCCGAAGCGCTGATGTAGCTAGTGGCGGGCATCTGAATGGCATCCGCCGGCGCATTGCCGGAATCGCATCCGCATCCGACGGTAAAGGTATACATGTCCCGGTTGGTGCTGGTCCAGTTCGGAGCCTGGAATCCCATATTGATGTAGCCTACGTGGTATCCGTTCGGGTTTCCAGCGGATGCGGCACTGGAATTGTTGGCCGCATCCACCATGCGCTGCGCCTGGCCGTCGGGCATGTAATCCAGATCCGGCGACGGCGGCGGCGATGCGGGGTTGTATGGATTATTGTTGGTATAGTGAATGATATAGCTGAAATTCGGCGAGCTGAGGGAATCGGGCAGGGACGGATAAAGCGGCATGAGTCCTGCGGCCATCAGGGGTACCGCGATAAAAATGACCAGCAGCCGACCCGGACGGTATTTCATTTCGGCCTCCCACGAAACAGAAAGTAAATCTCGAAATGGATTGTTCTGTACCTGCTTATATTTGGGCACTGTGGATGGGATTTGTCAACTATTATTTCCTTTTTTCCTCCTCCGATCCTCACCAGAAAGCGCTTCCATTCGATCCTTCCCGACCTCCGGGGGAGATCCAGGCGCTCTTCCCCGCTTCCTCCACCTTGAACTCCGGCGGAGGAACTCCTACAATAAAGTCACATTCAAAACTGAATCAGGGGTCTCAGGCAGCACGGTATAAAGGTCCTCCAGGAGGATACAAGGAAAATGCATCTACGATTCTTTTTTTCTGCGGATTCCAGTCCTGTGGCCCGGATCCGTGCCCGGCATGGTATTTTGAAAGCGCTGGCCCTCATCACCCTGTCTGCTTTCTGTTCCCCGCCGGCATTCCCGCAGGACGCCGGACCGGATCAGCCTTTCTCCTGGGCTCTTGGCCCAACCCGCACCGCGCTCGACCTTCGCCCCGCAGGAATCAGCCCTTTTGCCATTACGGGATTAAGCGGGGCGGTGGAAGTGGACGGGAAATGGGTATCCCTGAACGAGGCCCGTCTGCTTGCCTCCACCGGGAGCGGATCTGCGCTGCGGCTCGAATTCCAGCTCGCCGGCTCCGGGTGCCGGTGGACCTGGGATGTGGCCTACCGGGATAACGGGCTGGAGCTCGTCGCGACTCTGCATAACCGGGGAACGGCTGCGGTGACCCTCGGCCAATGGGATGTCCTTTCTTTTTCCGGTCCGCCCGGGCAGCCGTGGCCGGGCGCAGAGAAAAGGGGGGAAGTGCGGTTTTTCCGCTGGCGGCCCTGGGATATGCGCGTGGAAACCCTGGATTCGGACGGCGGCCGGCACTGGTCGGACAATCTCCTGCTGCTCATGGATCCGGCTTCGCGGCAGACGTTCCTCTCCGCTTTCCTGACCATGGACCGGATGCACTGCCGGCACAGCGTCGCTTTTTCTCCCGCCGCCGGCATCGAAAGCTACAAGGCGACCTGCCGTTTCGGAGAGTACGTCCTGGCGCCGGGTCAGACGCTGGCTTCCGAGAAGCTGCGCCTCTCCTTCCCCTCCAACCCCTACCGGGCGCTGGAGGACTGGGCCGAGCGGATCCGCGCCGGGAAAAACCCCTCTTTTGCTGCCCTGCCGCCCGTCTGCCTGAAAAGTTCCGCTTGGATCGACCACTGGAACGAGCAGGAAGGGGGCTATGCCGAAGTGTCGCTCGAAATCGCCAAAGCGATGCGGGAGAAGCTCCGCGGATTTGATGTGGGCATTTTCCGGGTGAACACCTTCGTCGGGCTGGACCGGGGAATTCCGGGCAACTGGCTCCAGGCCAGCGAGCGCCATTTCCGCTCCACGAACGGGTATGTCAACTTCCTCCAGGAGCTGCAGAAACTGGGCTTCCAGCCCGGGGTGTGGGTTTCGCCTTTCTGGTTTTTCGGCGAAGCCGAAGGCGTGCTGGAGGAAAACCGCGAAAACCTGCTGCTCGACAAGGAAGGCAGGCCGATCACGGAAATCGTCAACTGGGCCGGCGACCTGGGAGACGTCACCCCTCTGTCGCGCCTGCATAAGTACTACCTGGACGGCACGCATCCCAAAACGGCCGATTTCATCCGGAAAATATTTGCCCGCAACCGGGAACTGGGCGTCCGCTTCTATATGCTCGATTTTCTCCAGGTGCCGACCGGCGCCCGCCTGGCGGCTCCGAACCGGACGCCCCTGCAGGCGGCCATCCGCATCCTGGACCTGATCCGGGAGACGGCAGGACGGGACACCCATCTGCAGACGGCGGTATCCTCCACGCCGGCCTTCACCGGGCGGATCGATGCCGCCCGCGTCGGCAGGGATTTCGGGGAAGGCCGCCCCATGCAGGGGGGGCCGCAGAGCCACTGGCGAAACGCCACCTATGTGCTCCATGACGATCATTACGCCAACCTGTTTTACCTGCTGCAGAATGCGGCGACCTCCTACTTCACGCACCGCAAGCTTTACATCAACGATCTGAACGAGCTGACCATCGACAAGCCGCTGCCCCTGGAACATGCCCGGATTGCCGCCACCATCTTCGGGATGAGCGGCACACCGCTGATGCTGGGCGACGATTTCCGCCGGATCGACGAAGAGCGGCTCCGGCTGGTCAAGCTCTGCCTGCCCCGGACCGTCGGGGTACCCGTCCCGGTCGACCTTTTCGAACATGTCTTCCCGCATGATTACGCCCGTTACCTGAAGCTCAGCGTGCCCGCCTCCTGGGACCATTACCAGGTGGTGGCCGTTTTCAACCTGGACCGGGAGGCGTACCGCGCCGAACTCGACTTTGCCGGGCTGGGGCTGGACGCCTCCAAGCCCTACCGTATCTTCGAATTCTGGGACGGGGTTTACTGCGGGACCTATGCCCGGAGCTACCGGACGGTCATTCCGCCCAATTCCTGCCGCCTGTTCCGCGTTTCGGAGGCCCGGCCGTATCCCTGGCTGCTCTCCACCGATATGCACATCCAGCAGGGAGCCGTCGAGGTGGAATCGATGCAGTGGGATCCCGAACGGCGGCGCCTGTCGGGAACGGCAACCCGGCCGGCGGGCGAAAAGGGGAATCTCTATTTTCTGATGCCCCGGAAAATGAGGGCGGTCAACGACAAGGGACTCTTCCTGCTCAAGGAACTGGAGGACATGAATGTCGTCATCCGCAAAGAGATCCGGTTCACGCGGGAGAAGGAATCGTTCGAGCTTTTCTTCGAACCCTGGGAAGAAAAATATGTGGCCGCCCGGTCTCTTTTGCCCTACGCCACGGAAGCCGAATGGCTCGAGTATGTCCGGAAACACCGCCTCCCCGGCGACACCAGGATCATTGAATAGCAGGGGCCGGAAAGCCGTCCTCCGGCCCGGCATCCGGGCGCTCTGTGCTCCCCGCTCGGCTTATCCGGTTTGATTCCCGGGGCGCTCTTCGTCCAGGCACTGCCGCAAAGCCTGCGCCAGGCGGCGCAGTTTGTAGGGCTTGGGCAAATAGGCAATCCCGACCTGCCCGGCATTTCCGGGCTGCAGGCTCTCCAGGCTGTAGCCGCTGGTCAGCAGTGTCTTCAAGTCGGGCTTGAGCGCGGATAGCTGCCGATGCAGATCCAGCCCTGACAGACCTCCGGGCATGACCATGTCGGAAAAGAGCAGGTCAATCCGGTCGCCGTGGACACGCCACTGCTCCCAGGCTTCCGGCCCGCTGGCCGCCTGGACGACCGTGTAGCCCAGGCCCTCCAGGCCTTGCGCCGTCGCCTGGCGCAGCGGGCCGTCATCCTCGACCATCAGAATCCACTCCGTACCGCGCTCCGGGATGTCGGTTTCTCCGGCCTGCCGGGCGGTCGGCCTGACTTCTCTCTCCGCCGGGAAAAAAAGTCGGAATCTGGCTCCCTGCCCGACTTCGCTTTCCACTTCGACCCATCCATGGTGCTGCATCACGATACGATGCACGGTCGCCAGCCCAAGCCCGGTCCCTTTCCCGGAAGGTTTGGTCGTGAAAAAGGGTTCGAAAAGGTGGCTCCGTGTTTCCGCATCCATTCCGTGTCCGGTATCGGCGATTTCCAGGCTCGCAAAGAGTCCGCTGCGCCGGGAGGGATGTCCGGCCCGATCCGCATCCTTGCCGTCGTACAGCCCGGTGGATATCCGGATCATGCCGCCCTCCGGCATAGCGTCGCGCGCATTGAGAACGAGGTTCATGATGCACTGCTCGATCATGCCCGCATCCGCCCGCAGGACGATCGGGTAGTCCGGGGCCTGAAAGCGGAGAACGACCGTTTCACCCAGCAGCCGGCTGAGCATTCGGAGCAGATCCGTGACCCGTTCATTCAGTTCCAGCGGCTGGCGTGAAAACGGGGAGCGGTGGCTGAAAATAAGAAGCTGCTTGGTGAGAGCGGCCGCGCGCCGGGTTTCCATCTCCAGTTCTCCCAGGGCCGCGGAGAGCTCCTGCCCTTCCGGCGGGCACTCCTGCAGCAATCCGATGTGCATCATCATGGCGGCAAGAATATTGTTGAAATCGTGCGCCACCCCTCCGGCAAGCCGCCCCACCATCTCCATTTTCTGGCTTTGAAAAAGAGCGGACTGCAGGGCCTGCTGCTGTTTCTCCGCTTCTTTGCGTGCGGTAATGTCCCGGACAAAAACCAGGATGGCATCGCGGTGCTGGAACCGCAGGAAGATGGCTGCTGTTTCGACAGGGATGCTCGAACCGTCGACCCGCAGGTAGACCTGTTCCATCGGCAGTACCGGCAAGCCGGTGGCGCGGATGGTTCGGATGCGCTCCTCGACCGCCGGATGGAACTCGGGAGCAATCCGGTCATAAATGCTCCGGTCCAGCAGCTCCTCGGGGGCCGCAGCGCCGAGGAGGCGCGCCATGGCGGGGTTCAAAAACAGGAACCGGCCGTCGCTCTGAACAAACACCCCGTCGGGGGCCGACTGGATCAGCGATCGGAAGCGGTCTTCGCTTTCGAGCAGGGCCTCCTCCACGCGCCTGCGCTCCGCGATATCCCTCTCGAGCTCGGCATTCACGGCCCGCAAAGTTCGCCGGGCCCGGACCAGGACCAGAATGATCCCGGTGCAGCACAGGAAAAGGAAGGCGCCGGCCACGCCGGAGGAAACCCAGAGGCGGTGTTCGTACCTGGCGCGGATCAGCTCCGCCAGCTGCGTGGCCTGGGGAGTGCTCACCGGCGGATGGCGGGAAGCGATGGCCGCGAGGGTGCCGTCCATGGTAAGCGCATCGACGGCATCCCGAAGCCGGGCAGAAGGCTCTGCCATTTCGCGGCGGGCAATCAGCAGATAGTCCATCTTTATGGAAGTGTCGATGGTGCGCAGCCGTATTCCGCTGCACACGCGGTCATTAGCAAAAAGGAGCTCGCGCAGGTACATGGTGGCCACAATGCCGGCATCCGAGGAACCGGCGCATACCGCCTGAACCGATTCCACCGCGGACTTAACCGGCAACAGCGAGCCGGCTCCGAACAGATCCGCAAGAAGCGGCCCGGCCCCGATGGGGACAGACAGCCTCCGCCCCTTGAGGTCCGCGTCCGTGAGGAGGTCACTCGACTCTTTGACGACAACGGTGAGCGCGGAAGACCACCATGGGGTGGAAACAACAAAATCCTGGCGCCTTTCGGGGGAATCGTAGCCGGCCACAACATCAATGGCCCCCCGTCGCAGGGCCTCATTGTTTTCCCGGGCGTTGCCGACTACCACCCATTCCAGGCGGAGGCCTGCCCGGCGGGCGGCCTCGGTCAAAACCTCGACCGAAAATCCCCCCGGCCTGCCGTCCCGGTCGGTATACCCGATGGGAGGAGACATAGAGAGGCTCACGCGGATTTTTTGCGGCGATTCGCGCCGGCAGCCTGACGGGAGGAAAAAAAGAAGAAGCAGGGCCGCAGAGGCAGCAAGGAGGACTCTCTGCGAGCGGACGAGCCTGCCCTCCGTTTCTTTTTGTCTTGCGGATGGAGAGAATCGCCGAACCATTCTTGGCCCTGCCCGCAGGGTTGGAATCAAATCAAAACGGGTCGCTTATACCTTTCTGAGCTTTAACCCTTTATACCTTAGGAAGGGAAGAAAGACAAGAAAAGGAAGACAGGACAGGAATGGAATGGAGAAAGGAGCCAGCCGTCAGGGCATGCCTGACGCGGAGCGGGATTTTGGGGCGGGCCATCCAGCCGGACGAACGGCCAAGACCTTCTGGCCTTGGATCCGGGGAACTCCCCTGATCCCGGTTTCCTCACTCAGAAGTTTCCGCTCTTCCGCTTCATCGCGAAATAGCCGATCCAGCAGGCTGCGCCGATGACTCCATAGCCGAGTGCAAAGGCGGGCGCCGCAGCGAGAAGAGCGTATGTTTTTTCACCCGTGTATACGAAGGAAAACGGGGCCAGCGAGAAAAAAATGGCGACCCCCATCAGCACGGAGCGCATCCGGATATTGCTTCGGGTTTTCGCCAGTGCCCTGACCTCCGCGCTCTGCGCCGGGGCGCTCACCTGCGGCAAGGCGGGGGACGGAGAAGCCATCCTGTCCAGAAGCCGTTTCGTTTCCGGGTGGGAGGCGATGTACTCGTCAATCAGCCCCCGGGTGTCGCGGCTGCACTCACCGGCCAGATACAGGGGCAGCAGATCGTGAATTACATCTTTGGTAACGTTCATTGTACTACTCCATCTTGAAGGATTGATTGAAGTTTCATGCGAGCGCGGAAGACCCGGACCTTCGCGGCACCGACGGTCAGGCCCGTGGCGCGGGCGATTTCATCGTAGGAAAGCTCCTCCTCGGCCACCAGGAGGAGCAGGGCCCGGTCGATTTCCGAAAGCTGCCGCATGGCCCGGAGGACGGCACCGAGCTCCGATCTGGTTTCCACCCGGGCCAGGGGAGAATGATGCGGATCGGGAAGCCGGTCATCGAGTTCGGCCCGCCGGCGATCGGTGCGCGTTCCTTTGAGATAAATATTCCTGGCGATGGCCAGCAGGTATGCCTTTACGCTTTCGAAACGAATTTCGGAATCCGAGGTCCAGAGGCGAACAAAGGTTTCCGCCATAATGTCGTCCGCTTCCGCGGGACTTCCGGAGAGCCAGTGCGCGAACCGGTAGACATCGCGGGAGTACCGGCTGTAGATTTCGTGGAATGTAACGGTTTCCATGCTCATGCAGACAATATCCGACGGAGGAGGGGAAGTTACATCCCGGGAAAAGAAAAAGTGCCCCGGGCCGATCCAAAGCCGGTCGTCTACCAGCTCTCCGGGATAAAGGCGATGCAGACGTCCGGGTTTCCGTTCCTGTTCGAGGTGAATTCCACCATTTTGCCCTCCTGGTCCCATCCGGCATGCAGGTGGATCCCTCCGCCATAAATGCGATGCCCGACGGTCAGGATTTTCTTTTCCGTGGTTCGGGCATGGAAGAGGGCGACTACGCCGTGCCAGTTGTCGGCCACCACCCATTTCCCGTCCGGGCTGCCGGCAGCGTGCCACCAGTTCACCCTGGCCAGCTGGGAACCGGTTGCCTCTTCCAGCCAGGCGCCGGGTCCGATGACACGGATTTCCCCGGTTTTGAAATCGAGGACCTTCACATGGCCCTCCTCCCGGTCTCCCTGGGAATGATGACCGCCGAGAAAAGTGATCTGGTCATTGACCCACCAGCATTCATGAGTCGCCAGCTCGCCCGGTACCTGGTAAAAGGCCGGCACGGGTATGCCGGTGCCGGTATTTACAAACCAGAACCGGGCATGCCGCGGCTCTGCCGGATCCAGCGGAGCCAGGTCGGTATCCACCGGGTAACTGCGGGAAATGGACAGAATGTCGGGCCGCTGGTGGTGAAACTGCAAGTGGTCGAAGCGAAAGCCGACGTTGCTGATGATACGCGCCCTGCCGGTTGCAAATTCGTAAACACCGAGGAAGTACGAGGCATCGTCGCAGCAGCCGAACCCCAGAAGGCTGCCGTCGCTGTTTTCGGTGAGGCCGGAACGCTGCCGGGTTCCCGCAGGAAATCCGGTCAGTTTTTCTTCCAGGACTTTCACGGATGTTTTGGGATTCAGCTCGATTTCCAGCTTCCACTGGAAGATCGCACCGTCCCGGACCACGAAAATCCGGTCGCCCTTTCGGGAGGCGACCGGCGATCCGGCGGGAGAGGCCCCGGGATCTTCCAGCCGCACCAGCTCGCCGGTGGGCACCAGATACCCCATGATCTCCGTCCGCCCGAACCGGTCGGAGGTAAAAAGCATCATCCGGTTGTTCCCTGCAAAGCTGCGGGTATGAAAATACAGATTCGTATCTGCAGCCGGGTTGGTGGTGGCAAAGACAATCCGCGCCCCGCTGACGGAGTCGGTTTCCACTTTCTGTTCCGGAGGCAGGATGGCGCACGTACGACTCGCGGCAAATCCGGCCATGCCCGAGAGCCATCCGCAAAGAAGCATACCGGCAAGCAAACAGGTTCGCATAAGGTACTCCTGCAATACCAAAAGGTAGTATCGACTTTTTGCGAGGCCAATTATCCTATGTCAGCCGGATCGGACCCCAACCGCATTATTCCGGCCCGACCCCCGAGGCTCCTTCGGTGGGCGCCACTCCCTTTTTTCCCTCTTCCGCGCCGGCTGCGCCTCCCAGGGCCGCTTTCGCTCCCAGCCTCAGCAGCCCGGGCTCATCCGGACCCTGAAAGAAGCAGAATGCCGGCCGATGACCTTTCCAGGCCAGGGGTCCGCCGAGCTTCAGGCCGGCCCTGGCTGTAGCCTCCTGAACCCGGGCCACCAGAGCCTCGTAAGGCTTCTCCCCCTGCAGGGATCCGGAAAAGCTGGCCAGGTCGGTGCTGGCCAGGAAAATCACGTCCACTCCGGGAACGGCGGCAATCCGGGCCGCATTTTCCACTCCGAGCGGCGTTTCGATCATCATGACCATCAGGATATTCTCGTTGGCCGTCTGCCGGTAGCGGCTCCCGTACAGGGCTGCGTATTGCCCCCCGCCCTGGCTGCGATGCCCCTGCGGAGGGAATTTGGCCCAGTGCACCGCGGCCTGCGCCTTTTCCGGAGTATCCACCATGGGCACGATGATCCCCAGGGCCCCGATATCCGTGGCTTTCTGGATATCCCCTTCGGTGGCATCCGGCACGCGGATGAACGGCACGGCCGCAGCTCCCGGGCAGCCCCGGATCGAGCGGGCCACGTCCTGGTAGCTGAGCGGGCTGTGCTGCATCTCGATCCACAGGAAATCGAAGCCGGCGCCGGCCATGGCGCAGTACACGGCGGGATCCGGCGAAGTCACCGTTCCGCCAACCACGGATTGTCCGGCCGCCAGCTTGCGCTTCACGGTGTTGTAGAGCTTTTCCGCCGCGGGCGGCGCAGACTGCGCGGCAGCTTTCCAGGGCGCCGGCAGGACCGCCCACAGGCATAAGGAAATCCATACGGAAAGAACTATTCGCTTCATGGTGTACCATCCTTCCAGCGTCTTGTTTTAATCAATTCCCGCCCCGGGACACCGGCCCGTTCTGCCGCCGCCACTCCTTTTTCCGCATCTGGTTCGGGATCAGGGAGCGGCATCCAGGACTTCGCGGATCTTCTCCGCCAGGATGCGTATGGAAAAAGGCTTCTGCACAAAATGCACCTCCGCTTCCCGGCTGCCGGCCTGCGAGAGGATATCCGCGGAATGACCGGACATCAGCAGGCACTTGAGCTGGGGATGGACAGAGGTAAGTTTTTTTGCCAGATCCCGTCCATTCATCTGCGGCATGACCACATCGGTGATCAGCAGCATGACCTCCCCGGGATGCGCCTCCGCCAATCGTTCCGCCTCCTCCGGGCTGCCGGCCGCCAGCACCCGATACCCCAGCTTCTGAAGCATCAGCCCTCCCATCTTCAGCAGCCCGGGCTCATCCTCCACCAGCAGAACCGTTTCACAGCCCTGCAGCAGTTTTTTTTCGGTATTCTCCCGGGATACCGGTTCGACCCGGGCGGAGAAGCGCGGCATGAAAAGGCGAAAACTCGTTCCCAGGCCCGGCTCGCTGTCCACCCGGATGAAGCCTCCGTTCTGGCGGATGATGCCGTAGACGGTAGCCAGTCCCAGGCCGGTTCCTTTCCCCACCTCTTTGGTGGTGAAAAACGGTTCGAACAGATGATTCCGAACCTCGGGCGTCATGCCGCAGCCGCTGTCTTTTACCGTCAGACAGACAAAATCGCCGGAATAGAACTCCGCTTCGTCGCCCTCCTCCCGCTCCAGGATGCTGTTATCCGTGGAAATGGTCACCCGCCCCACCGCGGCAATCGCATCCCGGGCATTCACGCACAGGTTGGCCAGCATCTGGTCGATCTGGCTGGGATCCATCCGCACAGGCCAGACCCCTTCGCCGGGATTCCACTCCAGCTCGATATCTTCGCCGATCAGCCTCTTCAGCATTTTCAGCATGCCGGATACCGTCCCGTTGAGATCCAGGATCCTGGGCATCACGGTCTGCTTGCGGGCGAAAGCCAGCAGCTGCCGGGTCAGATCCGCCGACCGCTGGGCGGCCTTGCGGATTTCCTGCAGATCCCCGTGAAGCGGGTGCAGAATGTCCACCTGGTCCAGGGCCATTTCCGAATGACCGAGTATGACCCCCAGCATATTGTTGAAGTCGTGGGCCACTCCGCCTGCCAGCCGGCCGATGGATTCCATCTTCTGCGCCTGGACCAGCTGGGCACGCAGCCTTTCCTGCTCTTCCTGGGCCCTCTTTCTCTCGGTCAGATCGCGAATCACGCTGATTACCGTATGAAAGGATTTGCCGTGCCGGATGGGCCGGCCGAAGTGCTCGGTCGGGAAAACGGTTCCGTCGCGGCGCTTCATCTGGAAGGCAAACTCGAAGTGATCGGACACCGCCAGCTGCGCCAGTACCTTTTCGCCGAAAGCCCGCCAGCTCGCCTCGCCCACATGCAGCGACTCGGAGGTTCTGCCGATGAGCTCTTCCCGGGAAAAGCCGAACATGACTTCGGCGGTCTGGTTGCAGTCGGAGATCACCCTGGAATTGGTATCCACCAGCAGCACCGCCTCGTGCAGGCTGGACAGGGTTTCCCGAAGCAGCTGAACCGATTCGTTCCGGGCCCTCTCGATACGCTTGAGCTCGCTGATATCGGTGGTGATTCCCGCATAGCCGGTAATGGAGCCCTGCTCGTTGCGGATCGGGAAGCGCCGGTCCCAGATATGCCGCAGAGTGCCGTCCGGCAGGAGAATCCGGTATTCCTGCTCGAAGGCCTGCCCGTTCTTTCCGCTCTCGAGATTGGCCAGGAACCGCTCCCGGTCCTCGGGATGCACCGCATCCAGGAAGGAGCGCTGGTTCTGGTACAGGCTTTCCCGCGAGCGGCCCCAGACACGCTCAAAACTCGGACTCAGGTACAGAATCCGGTGCAGGTCGCGATCGGTCATCCAGAAGACTTCATCGATCGTTTCGGTGATGAGCCAGAAGCGCTTTTCGCTCTCCCGCAGCCTCTCCTCGTCCCGTTTCCGCGCCGATTCAGACAGCTCCAGGTCCCGGATCCGCTCCTTCAGGAAGCGGTTTTCCGCCTGCAGATCCTCCATGGTCTGGGGGTGCGGATTCATTCCCGATTCCGGACCCCGGTCAGGGCTTGACCAGCCATGCCTCGGCCACGCGGGACTGCTTCCGCCAGTTGAGCTGGCCTTCGTCGGTCGGCTTGTCGAAGGTGATGACCAGCTTTCCGTCCGCCGTCAGGTCGGCCGGTACGGGAAATTCCTTGATCTCGCCGATCTCTTTTCCGTACAGGCCCGGCTTCAACAGACGGCCGTCGGCCCGCACCAGAGCCTGCCCGTAGCCGGTAAGCCGCAAGGCGTAGGAAGCCTGGGGATCGAGAGCCTCGTACACCAGCGCCAGCGGCCAGTCCATGGTGGTCAGAAAGCTGAGGCGCTGCCGGCTTCGCCCGTTGTCCCACCACCAGTAGCCCGGGTTGGGGTTCCTTTCCATGTTCGGATCGGTGTTGAGCCCTTCCCCCCGCCGGACATGAGGGGAATACCCGATATGCCCCAGCTGGTCGTAAAAGCCGCCCGGCCCCGGGTCTTCCCAGCGGGCCAGGCGGTGCAGCCGGGAAACCTTCTCTTTCTCCTCCATCCCCGGGGCCAGCGCCTGGAACTGGTCCTCCAGCCACCAGCGGTTGTTCATCGGGTAGTCGAGGAAATCCAGGCTGCAGCCGCGCTCGTAACCGCTGGCTTTGTACCGGGGCACGCTGGACTGCAGCTGAATGGACTGAAACAGATCTTCATACAAAGCCGCGATGCGCGCGCCCCACTGCGCCACCGCCGGGTCGGGGTGCGGCAGCCGGAGCGCCGCCAAAGCCGATTGCATCGCCTCCCCGGCGGAAATGCCGCTTCCCGCCCGGAGAAGGATTTCGTTGGCCCGCTCCTCCTGCCGGCGCTCGAAGCGCAGCCGCGCCTGCAGGTGGGCATCGTAGTAGGCCCGGACCAGGCACATCTGCCAGCGCCAGCTGGAGCGCAGCTGCGGGGCCCGCCGCTCCAGGTCCTGCCACAGCCGCAGCGTGGCCGGCACGCTTCCGTTCAGAGCCAGGGGCCCTTCCCAGTTTTTTTCCAGCGCCAGAATGCCGTCGGCCGCCTCCTCGGCCACATCCTCCTGAAAGAAAAACCGCGCATATTCCACCAGAATCTCCCGCACGTCCCTTCCCGGGTTCCAGGCGGCCTGGCTCCACACGGCCTTGTTCACATCGTCGTGAACCCCGTCGGAATAGGAAAGGAATCCGACGGTATAGGGAGCGAAGGCGTTGTGCAGCAGGGCCGACTGCACCGGGCGCGGATTGATGGTTTCCCGTCCCTGGGTGAGGGCGAAAGCCGGATCCCACCAGGGAACCGGAAACTGGCAGCGGACCGTGTGGGTGATGTCCGGATAGCTGCGTACGCCGTATTTGCCGGGAAGGGCGGCCCTCTCTTCCTGGATGGAAGGGCTGCTGGGACCGTTGACCAGCCCGCCCAGCCAGTCCGGCTGGTTTTTCCGGATCCAGTCCAGCGAATAGCTCACCGCCTCTTTTTCGAAACCCTGCAGCGAAACCCAGATCTTCGCCCTGGGATGGTAGCGCTTCAGGTGCGGCGCGAGCTCGGCCAGAAAAGGGAACACATCCCTCGGGTGATTGCTGCCGGGATCGCCTCCCGGGAAAAAAATCCCGTTGAGCCGCCGGCACTGGCGATAGAAAGCAGTATGCTTCTCCACTTCCTTGTCGCGCAGATCCTTCTTTGCCAGGTCGAACTCCGCAGGGGTCCAGACCCAGTAGTCCATGGCGTAGCGGTCGCAGACCTGGCTCAGGAAAAGGTTCATTTCCTCGCGCGAGTAGCGCATCAGCGGGGCCTGGGTGGTATCCTCGAAGGGGATGTTTTCGATGCTGTTGGCCCCGAACACCGCCAGCTCGCGGATGTACCTTTCGTACTGCTCGTAGGTCCAGGCATCCCAGCTATTGGCACGGTTGCGGTACCCCAGCTGGTGGCCCCGGATGGGATAGGCCGGAGAGCTGGTCACGGCCAATCGGTCCGGCAGGAGCAGAGAGCCGGTCCGGTAGTTCGCTTGCCGCAGCAGCCAGCCGACGCCGAAAAGAACTCCGCGACCGTCGGCCCCGGTGATGCGGATCCCGCGGCCGGCCGTCTCCACCCGGAATCCTTCCGCGGGCAGCGCTCCGCCCGACTCCTGGATCCGCAGCTGGACGGAATCGGCCCTGCAGGCCAGGGATTCTTCCACCGGGAGAAGAAAACGGCTCCTCCGCTCCACCTCCTCGGCCAGGACCTGCGCCGCGGTGCGCACCACCGGCGGGGCGGCGGAAGGAGCGAAACATACAGACCAGCCGGCAGACAGCTCCAGCGCAGCTGCGGACGGTATATAACAGATTGTCAGAAACAGGAAAACCAGGAACCTCATCCGCCAACTCCGCATTCTACTCTCCCCCTTGGCCCATCCAGATTTGACAGGCCGGATTCCAGACCCAACCCGGTCCGGGGCTCGACATCGGCTTTTTGGCCCAGCCGCGGGAAATCCGCGCCAGGGTGTCCTCCCAGGATCGCAGCCCGCCGAGGGCATCCGGGGCCTCCACGTTGCAGCCGCCCACGGCCACCGCGGCGGTCATGGCCTCGTCGGGCGCCATGCCCTTCAGCAGCGCGGTGAGAAACCCGGCGATGGTGGCGTCGCCGGCGCCGGTGGTACCGGCCACCTCCACCTCGAAGCACGGAGACCATAATTCCCTTCCGGCCCAGGAAGCGGCATCCTTCGGACAGGCCCGGCCCATCTGCCGGATCCGGTCGATTCCCGCCGTCCGGATATAGAAGCCGCGGTCTCCGAGCTTCAGCCCGGCCACGGCTACCCCGCGCCCGATCATCTCGCCGGTCAGGTCGCGCAATGCTTCGGTGTGGATCCGGTCCTGCAGGACCCCGCCGGTTTCCTCGAGCCAGCGGGCGTGCCATTCGGGCCGGACCATGATCAGCATTTCTTCCCAGCTGGGCAGAAAAATATCCACGCAGGGGAGCACTTTCTTCAGGATCGCCGCCCAGTCGGCTTTTCCGGCCGGCGAGGCCGGATCGGGGTAGACCATATCCAGCGAGGTGGTGACCCCGGTTTCCCTGGCCCGGCGGAAAACTTCCAGCAGCTCCTCCCCTTCTCCGGCGAACATGCGCCCCATGAGCGGGGGATAGCCGAAATGGAAAAGCTGGGCTTCCCCCACCAGGTCAAAGCGCACATCCCGCGCCTGGAATGTGTTGTTGGCCCCGGGGCAGTGCAGGAAGATGCGGTCCAGGCCGGGCGGATTGATGGCGATGGTATACGATGTGGTCGACCCTTCATCCACCACCATGCCGGCCGCCAGGTGCTCCCCGAAAGACCGGACGATATCCAGCACCGCCGCCCCGAAGCGGTCCGACCCCACTTTGCCCATCAGCCGGGTGCGTATCCCGAGCTTGTGCAAGGCCAGGCCAGTGTTGGAAACCGGGCCTCCGGTGCTCTGGGTGGTCGGACCCACTTCGATCAGGTGCCCCGGCTGGAACAGGGCGGAAAATTCGCCCCTGGGAAGATGTTCCATTCCCGGGAAAATATCCAGGCACAAATGCCCGGCGACCACGGCTTCCGGTTTTTCCTGCATCGCTCTCCTGTCTCCTATCGGTTTCTGCGCTCTGCTAATGATACAATCAACCCCATAAAAAGCGGTTTATTATTTATCGGAAAGACATATGGAAAAAAACCTGGATCGAAAGCTGGCCCGCATGCACGCCCAGCCGGGTTCCTGCCGGGACTTCATCCTGGCCGACGCCAAGGATGCCGACATGGCGTTCGGCCTGGCGGCTCCCGGCCAGTCCCCGGAATATTACGGGCAGGAAGGACGGTTCCGGTCGCTGGCCGAATACCGCCGGCTGATCCGCGATGTCGTCCAGCAGGGCCTGGTGGACATCGTCATCCTGTCGGCCTCCAATAACTACCACCTGACCATCGAGGAGCGCCTCTTCGAGAAGTCCCCGGTCACCCCGGCCTCCCGGGCCAACGACACCTCCGACATTCACCTCCCGCGCGGAAACCGCTACGGGCAGGAGCCTTCGCGCCCCTTCCGCACCGCCACCATCGACCAGATGCAGTGCGGGAAAGCCGACTGCCTCCCCGAGGAAAGAGGGCGGGGAGCCAACCTGGGCCTCTACTCGGTGACCTTCAACAACCAGCTCGAGCGCGACCTGCGCACCCTGGATGCCTACCGCGACTTCCGCCTGGAAGCCGAGCGGAAAGGGTTCCGCCATTTCCTGGAGGTTTTCGATCCCAACGTGACCGATGCCGTGGATCCCGCGCTGCTGGGGCACTTCATCAACGACCACATCGCCCGGCTGCTGGCCGGGGTGCCCCAGCCGGGCCGGCCCGTTTTCCTGAAGATCGTCTACCACGGCCCGCGGTTCATGGAGGAGCTGGCAGCCTACGACCCGCACCTGATTCCCGGCATTCTCGGCGGGGCCTCCGGGACCACCTACGACGCCTTCAAGCTGCTTTCCGAAGCGCGCCGGCACGGAGCCCGGGCGGCTCTTTTCGGACGGAAGATCAACAACTCGGAACATCAGCTCACCTTCATTCAGTTCCTGCGCTGGATCGCCGACGGGCAGATCGAGCCGGAGGAGGCCGTTCCCGCCTACCACGCCGCCCTGGGAAAGCTCGGCTTGCGGCCCTACCGGCCGCTGGAAAAAGACCGGGAGCTTTCCAATCCCGCGGTCAGCTATTCCGGCGGCGGAACGCGGACGCAGGTCGCATCCGGTTTCACCCCGGAGCCCGCGCCCCGGGAGCCCCGGGTCGAACCGCCCGCCCCGGCGGAGCCGGTCGCCGCGGAGTACCCGCTCAAGGCGGACGGAGAGTACGACTTTTCTTCGTTCACCCAGGAGCAGCGGCTGCGCTTTAACCAGGAGCAGCGGGACCGCGTTTACGGCCGCTATCCGAGCCGCTAGAAGCCGGCCCCTGAGGAGGATAGTTTTTCATGGAAACCCCGATTATTGCGGAAGCTGCGGAAAATCAGCCACTCTTACCCGGCCGCGTTCCGGTTGCCCTGATCACCGGCGCCTCGCGGGGAATCGGGCGCGGGATCGCCCTGGAGCTGGCCCATGCCGGCTTCAGCCTGGTTTTAAACTATGCCTCCCATGAATCCGCGGCGCGCGAAGCCAAGGCGCAGGCCGATGCCTGCCTGGCGGATCCCGAGGCCTCAACGGAAATTTTCGGCGCGGACATCGCCTCGGCGGCCGACCGCCGGGATCTGCTGCACTTCACCCGCGCCCGCTTCGGAAGGCTGGACCTGCTCATCAGCAATGCCGGCGTGGCTCCCCGCGTGCGCGCCGATCTGCTGGAAGCCGGCGAGGAGAGCTTCGACCGGCTGATGGCCGTCAACCTGAAGGGGCCTTTTTTCCTGATCCAGGCCGCAGCCCGCTGGATGCTGGAGCAGAAGGAGCAGGGCACCATTCCGGGCTATCGCCCCAGGATCGTGCTCATCGGCTCCATCTCCGCCTACACCGCTTCCGTCAATCGCGGCGATTACTGCATCTCCAAGGCGGGCCTGGCCATGGTGACCAGGCTGTTCGCCGTCCGGCTGGCGGAGGCGGACATCCCGGTTTTCGAAATCCGCCCCGGAGTCATCGCCTCGGACATGACCGCGGGAGTCAAGGAAAAGTACGACCGTCTGATCGCCGAAGGGCTGAGCCCCATCCGGCGCTGGGGTACGCCGGAAGACGTCGGGCGGGCGGTCGCCGCCGTGGCCCGCGATCACTTCCCCTTCTCCACCGGCGAAGTCATCAACGTGGACGGCGGCTTCCACCTGCACCGGCTCTGAGGCCGCCGGCGCCCGGACGGCCTATTCGAACTGCCGCCGGAAATCTTCGAGCATCCCCGCCAGTTCTTCCACCCGGGCCCGCAGCTCGGCCACTTCCTCTTCCAGACGGGCCAGGCGCGCCTCGCCTCCCGGAGCCGCCGGCGGCGCGGGCCGGGAGGCGGGAAGGCCCTCCTCGATGCCCCCCTGGACTACCGGGCCGCAGAGCAGATGGGCATAGCGGTATTCTTTGGTGCCCGGAAGGAGCGGCAGCCGGATTACCAGGGGACCGTCCGGGTAGGTGGAGAGGTTTTCCAGCATCTCCTGCACCTGGGCCAGGCTTTCGAAGGGGAACATGCGCGCGGCGCGCGAGCGGAGCTCCCCGGGAGTTTGCGGCCCGCGCAGCAGCAGCTCGCAGAGCACGGCGATTTCCCCTCCTTCGACATGGATCACCTGGGTCAGGGTGTGCTTGCACTTGACCACCCGGGCCCCGGCTTCATTGATCAGGGAGGCCAGTCCGCAATCGCGCAGCCGGTCCAGGGCGTAGACCGCCACCGCCTCGTTGTAGGCCACGACCGGATCCCGGTTGCTCTTCTGATTGCAGGCCGCCACCAGGGCGTTGACGGTCAGCGGATAATACTCCGGCGTGGTAATCTGTTTTTCCACCAGGCACCCCAGCACCCGGGCTTCTTCGGCGGAAATCCGCGGCAGTTCGCTCATGCAGCTCTCCCTTCCCTTCTTTTTTCTTTTATCGCCATCGCCATCGAAAGCATGGTCCCGTGTCGGCTCATTTTTCCTGTTTCAAAACATGATTTTCTATATCGGACAAAGCCATAAAAAGTTTTGAACCCCAGAGGGGTTCCGGATCACAGCCCGGGGTTGCGCCGCATAGGCGCTACCCCGGGCAGGCGGATTGGTTAAAATCAGCCCTGTAAGGGCTGCGCAAACACCGGGTCTTGTTGGATTTTGCGCAACCCTTGCAGGGTTGTTGTCTGCGTACGTCCCTACCCGGGGCAGGCGCGAGGCGCGCCGACCCCGGGCTGCGATCCGAAGCCCTTAAGGGCTTTTGTGAGACGTTTTGCGCCTTCCGCTTACCTGAGTTCCAGCAGGCTGGCGGCGATATGCCGCGTGCCGTTCTCGCGGTTGAAATAGTAGGCCACCAGGATACGCCCGTCTTTCAGCAAAGCCGCCCACGGATAGCCCAGGTCTCCGCTCCCGCCGTCCTCCCGCAGGACGATTTCCTCCGCCCGGGCAGGATCGCTGCCGTCCGCGTCCAGCAGCCGGGCCCGGATCCCGAATGGCTTGCGCCGGTAACCGTAGACCAGGAAAATCCGCCCGTCCTTCAACCGGACGGCCTGGAAGGGATGCCCGAAGAAGCCGCCGTCCTGCCAGGGCTGGAAGCTTTTGCCGCCGTCCGTCGAACGGGCGAAAGCCAGCTTGCCCTCGAACTTGTCGGTGCGCAGGAAGGCCAGGATGTCCCCCCGCACGGTTTCCACCAGCGAGGTTTCGTTAAAAACCACCTTTTCGTCCTGGGCGATCGGGCCCACGTAATTCCAGGTGGTGCCGCGGTCGGCGGAGGCCATCAGGTGGACCGAGGAGCGGCGGTCCTGTGGGGCGCGGTTGGCGGCCACCGCCCAGTAGAGCTTCCCGTCCCGGCCCTCCATCATGGCGCCCCGGTTATAGGCGGGCACCGGGCGGTCCAGGGCGTCGAGGGTCTGGTCGCCGGGCGTGGGCGGGGGAAGGATCGGCCCCTGCCACGACCGTCCGCCGTCGGCGGAGCGCAGCAGGTACCCGCCCAGGAAGGCGAACGGCGGGTGGGAAAGGGTGTTCTTCTTTCTTTCGGCGGTCTCCGCGGGAAGCAGCGCCCAGCCGTAGCTGCTGCAGACGATGGTCCCGTTGCGCAGCAGGTTCATGCAGGGGTCCTGGGAGCCGCCCAGCGGGTGGGCGAAGATCAGCTCCGGCTCCGCCGTCCAGCTGTTTCCCTGGTCGCGGGAGCGGACCAGCACCAGGTAGCTGTTCGGATCGGTATGGGTGGTGCCCGGGGCCTGCCAGAGCCGGCGCCGGTCCGGCGCCCGCCGGAACGCGCAGAGGATCTCCCCGTCCTTTTTCACCACCAGGGAGGGGAAGGCCGCATAATACTGTTCGTCCTGGTAGATGACCAGGTCCTTCACCTTGACCGGCCGGGTCTTCCCGCTTTCCGCCAGAACGGGAACCAGAGCCGCAACCATGCAGATCAGGAAGCCGGAACTCGCCAGCTGCTTTCTCATTCGCTTTCTCCTTTCCATATATATTCCCGAATCATTCCGTCAGGATTATGACCGAGGGGGCCGCAAAAGCTCAACTCCCGCCCCTCTCCCGGCGCCCTTTACCGCTTTCGCCTTGACCGCGCGGCGGCCGGGCCTTTACAATTGCCACATGAAAACGACACGCTGGAAATGCATAGCCTGCGAGATTATCTATCGCGAGATGTGCCGCCTGACGGCCGACTCGCCCCTGCGGATCGATTTGGAGTTTCTTCCCAAGGGGCTTCATGACCTGGGAGGCCGCCGCATGCGCGAGCGGCTGCAGGAGGCCATCGACCGGGTCGACACGGAAAAATATGAAGCCGTCCTGCTGGGCTACGCCCTTTGCGGAAACGGCCTTTCCGGGGTGCGGGCCCCGGCGCGCATTCCCCTGGTCATTCCGCGGGCCCACGACTGCATCACCTTTTTCCTGGGCAGCCGCGAGCGCTACCGGGAGTATTTCGAAGCCCACCCCGGGGTCTATTTTCATACCACCGGGTGGATGGAGCGCGGCAGCACCGGGGGATCGCTGCAGCAGCTGGCCCTCGAAGGTCAGTCCGAGGTGGGCTGGGCGCTCCAGGACCTCATCGACCGCTACGGGGAGGAGAACGGCCGGTTCCTTTTTTCCCAGCTGGGCGACCTGACCCGCAACTACCGGCAGATCACCTTTATCCGCACCGGCATCGGCCCGGAGGATGCGCTGGAAGCCGAAAGCCGCCGCGAGGCGGCGGAGCGCGGCTGGGCCCACGAGTCGATGAGCGGCAGCCTGGCGCTGCTCGAGCGGCTTCTGCAGGAGCCCTGGAGCGAGGCGGACTTCGCGGTGGTTCCGCCGGGGCACCGCCTGGCCGGAACCTGCGACGAGAACATTTTTGCCATTGAAAAATGCGAGGAAGCATGAACGGTCGGGAGCGTATTCTTGCCATGATGGACGGGAAGCCCGTGGACCGGCATCCCTTCATGCCGATCACCATGATGTTTGCCGCCGACCGCATCGGGAAGCCCTATCGGCGCTACGTTCAGGACCATCACCTCCTGGTGGAAGGGCAGCTTTGTGTGGCCGAGCGGTTCGACTGCGACTACGTTTCCTGCATTTCCGATCCGGCCCGCGAGTCGGCCGACTGCGGCGCCGAGGTGCAATGGTTCGAAAACCAGCCGCCGGCGCTGGTGGAGGAAAACTCGCTGTTTGCGGATAAAACCGCCCTGGCCCGCCAGCCGGTCCCCGATCCGCTGGGCGGCGGACGAATGTTCGACCGCGTGCTGGCCGCCGCGCTGTTCCGGGAGCGGGTCGGCGGGGAAAAGCTGATCGAGGGCTGGATCGAGGGCCCCTGCGCCCTGGCCGCCGACCTGCGCGGGCTCAACCGGCTGCTGACCGATTTTGTGGACGACCCGGTCTTTGTCGCCGATCTCATGGATTTCTGCGTGGAGGTCACGCTGCGCTTCGCCCGGGCCCAGATCGAAGCCGGCGCGGACTCCATCGGCATCGGCGATGCCGCCGCCTCGCTGATCGGCCCCGGACGCTACCGGGAATTCGTCTGGCCCCGTGAAAAAAAGCAGATCGACTTCATTCATCGCCTGGGGGCGCGCGTCAAGCTGCACATCTGCGGGCGGACCCGCACTCTGCTGCCGGAAATGGGCCGCCTGGGCGCCGACATGATCGACCTCGACTACCCGGCGCCTTTGAGCGAGGCCCGCGCGGCCATGGGCCCGCGGCAGGTGCTGGCCGGCAACATCAACCCCGTCGCCGTGCTGCGCAACGGTTCGGTGGAGCAGATCCGCCAGGCGCTGGAAGAGTGCCGCCGGGCCGCGGCTCCCGCCTGGATCGTCAACGCCGGCTGCGAAGTGGTCCGCGACACGCCGCTGGCCCATTTCGAAGCCATGGCGCGCTTTTCCCGGGAGGCGGCCGACTAGGCTCCACCACCCCATGAGCGCCGCGGTTCCGATCGTACTGCATCCCGCAGGGATCACCCGGGAGGTCGCGCCAGGGACGCCCCTGCGCGAGTTTCTCTTCGACCACGGCGTGGAATTTCCCTGCGGGGGGCGGGGCCACTGCCGGGCCTGCCGCGTGCGCCTGATCTCGGGCCACCTGCAGGAGACCCCCGCGGACCGCCGCCAGTTTTCCCCCGAAGAGCTGGCCCGCGGCTGGCGGCTGGCCTGCGGGCACCGCGCCGAGGGACCGCTGGTCCTCGAGCTGGCCCAGTGGGAAACCCCGGTGCTGGCCGGCCCGCACTCCTTTTCCTTCCACCCCCGGCCGGGCACCGGGATTGCGGTGGACGTCGGCACCACCACTCTGGCCGCGCAGCTCCTCTGCCTGGAAAGCGGGGAAACCCTGGCGGTGGAAACGGCCCTCAATCCGCAGGGCCGCTGGGGCGCCGACCTGATGAGCCGCATCCACGCCGCTCTTTACGAAAACCAGGCCGAAGCGCTGTCCGGCGCGATCCGGCTGGCGGTCGGAGAGATGATCGCCTTGCTGCGCGAGGCCGCCCGGAGCCACGGCAGGGGCGACGGCTGCCGACAGGTCTTCCTGGCCGGCAATACGGTGATGCACCATCTCTTCGCCGGCATCGCGGTGGACCCGCTGGCCTCCTATCCCTTCGAATCCCCGCATCTCGGGCCGGCGCGCTTTTCCGCCGGAGAGCTCGGCTGGCGTTCCCTGCCCGATGAGGCGCCGGTCTGCTTCCTGCCCTGCCCCGGCGGATTTGTCGGCAGCGACATCCTCGCCGGCATCCTGGCCACCGATCTTCACCGCAGCCCCGAGCCGCGCATGCTCCTGGACCTCGGCACCAACGGGGAGATCGTCCTGGCCGAAGGCCGCCGACTGCTCTGCGCCTCGACGGCCGCCGGGCCGGCCTTCGAAGGGGGGCGCATCTCCTGCGGCATGCGCGCCGCAGCCGGGGCCGTCGACCAGGTCTGGCGGGAAAACGGCGTTTTCCGCTGCCACGTGATCCACGGCGTCGCCCCGCGCGGCCTTTGCGGCAGCGGGCTGGTGGACTGGGTGGCCGCCGGTCTGGATGCGGGAGCGATCCTTCCCAGCGGGCGCCTGGCCGGAGGGGAGCGCGGGCTCGTCCTGGAGCCCCCGGTCTGCCTGAGCCAGAAGGATATCCGCGAGCTGCAGCTGGCCAAAGCGGCGATCGCCGCCGGGGTCCGGCTCCTGCTGCGCCGCATGGGCCGGACGATCGAAGAGATTGCCACGGTCTTCCTGGCCGGCGCCTTCGGCAACTACATCCGGCCGGCCAATGCGTTGCGCCTGGGGCTGCTTCCCGGAACGGAGGAGCGGATCGAGCCGGCCGGCAACACCGCGCTGCACGGGGCCATACGGTTCCTGTTCTCGCCGGATCCCGAGGCCGAGTGGCAGGAGATCCTGCGCCGCACGGAGCATGTCTCCCTGGCCGACGACCCGCTTTTCCAGGACCTCTACGCCGACGAAATGATGTTTCCCGCGAGCCGGTAGCATCGGGATGCCGGCCGCTTTAAGGAAGGTGCAAAAAGTAAGCAAGATAATGTTCTGCCGTCCCGATGGGACTTGCGTGTGTGCCACAAGGGGCGAAATGGCGGATTCTGTACCGTTGTGCTCCGGCCATGGCAAAGTCCCGGCAGGGACGGCAGAACCGGACCGATCCGGTAAGACAACCCGGCAAAAAGTCTGGAACCCCGAAAGGGGTTCCGGAACACAGCCCGGGGTTGCGCCGCATAGGCGCTACCCCGGGTAGGCGGGTTTTTTTGGAAATCAGCCCTGTAAGGGCTGCGCAAACACCTGGTATTGCTGGATTTTGCGCAACCCTTTCCGGGTTTTCGCCTGCGGGTGTCCCTACCCGGGGTAGGCGCGAAGCGCCAGCCCCGGGCTGTGTTACGAAGCCCTTTCAGGGCTCTCCGCAACGGAAATCCGAAGATGAGCGACTTTTTACCGAACCTATCAGGTAAGATGGCCCGGAAAGAAGAAGTCCCCAAAATACCCGAAAACAAACTTACAAACGAAAACCGTTTAGTACAGCCTTCAGGCTGCGTGCTGCAAGCAGGTTCGCGCTTGTGCCCCGTAAGCTAAAGCTTGTACTGAACAAAGAAGACTTTTTGCGAGATTGTCAGGGCTTCGGATCGCAGCCTGGGGTTGGCGCGCTTCGCGCCTAACCCAGGTGGGAATGTCCGTATGGGACAACCCTGAAGGGGTTGCGCTCAATCCAACGAAACAGGCGAAGGATACCGGCATGATCGAATCATCACGAAGGCTGACCGACGAGGAAATGGAGCAGGTGCACGGGGGCGTGGACTCCACGTGGCAGGCCTGTCCGGATTTAAACAGCAAGCCCTGTCCCCACTGTGAGTGGTACCAGACCGACGTTTGCGTAAATGGGTACGTCGCCCCCGGGTCGGGCATCCGCTTCAAAGAGGCGGGAATCCCCGTGGTGGAATAAAACCTGAGGGAAGGGCGCCCGCCGGCGGCCCGGCCAGCCGCTTCCGGCTACAGGCGGAAGTTGTAGCGGAACTTGATCCGGGCGGAGCTCTCGGTCAGCTCCAGGTGGGTGAGCGGGTCGACCATGCGGCTGTTCCAGACGATGAAGATTTCGTTTCCCGGCTTGAGAATCCAGCCGAAGCGGCTCTGCCAGCCCAGGGTCCGGCTCAGGTTGTCGTACTGCAGGTAGCTGTAGAGCGTGATCCTGGGATTAAAAAGAACATTGGTGCTCAGCCGGGAAACGGTGGTCACGAAACCGCCGGTCGGCAGTACCACGTGGTTGCGCTCCATCTCCACCCCGGCATAAAACGGGACGGCGATTTTGTATCCGGCAGCCGCCAGGGCCTCCCGGCGGCTGCCGTTGTAGAACGTACCCCACCGGCCGGTCAGCCCGAACCAGAAGTTTCGGCGCTGGGCGCTTTGCCACTTGACCGTGTAGCGGTCGAACTCGTAGTCGCCGGCGGGAATGGTGTGCTGAGGGTGAATCTTGAAATCCTTGGTGAGCAGCTCGTAGTCGCGCAGCACGCTGACCGAAAAGTCATCCCCGCTCTTGAACTTCAGCTGCAGGGGCTTGACCTCCATGGTGCGGGTCAGCAGCCGGTTGTTGCGGTCGGTCAGGTATTCGCCGCCGACGCCGAAGACCACCTTCAGCAGGCCATAGCGGCGGGTGCGCGGGCCGATCTCGGTGGTCATGTAGGTGTCGCGGATGTCCGAGCGCGGAACGAAGCCGATGCCGGGGTGAAAATTTTTACCGATTTCGTTGTAGCCCAGCAGCACGTTCAGGAAGTCGTTCGGGTAGGTGAACTCCCCGCCGAAAGCGGCATCTTCCCCGTGCACGTTGCGGGTGGAGGACTTCAGGCCGAACAGGGTCAGGGCGATGTTCTTGTTGCCCCGAAACCGGGAGCTGGCCAGCTTGAAATCGGCACCCATCACGAAATTGTCCGCGGCGCTGAACGCATCGCCGTGCGTGGCGATGGCCCCCACGGAGGACTGCTTCCCCAGGTTGCGGCGGACCCGGGCCACCGTGAAATTCCGGTATCCCTCGGCGCGCTCGTCCATGATGTTCATGAATCCCAGGTTCCAGGCGCCCTGCTGCCCGGCCACCTTGGCTCCCCAGAGAATGGGCACGGGGTTCCCGCCGGCATCCAGGCCCAGGCGCCGCGAAAAGAAAGGCATGACCCGCGTTCCGCCGGTGCCGAAGGTAAAGTAGTTGGACCCGTCCAAAAAAAAGTCGCGCTTTTCCGGGAAAAAGAGAGGGAAGCGGGTCAGGTTGATCTGGCGGGTATCGACTTCGGTCTGGGCGAAATCGGTGTTGATGGTCAGCGCGCTCTTGATGCCCGGGGTCAGCTGGTAAAAAATATCCAGCCCGGCATCCCCCGTGCCGCTGACCCCACTCCCCTTTTTCTGGTCCCATCCTGTCAGCCCGTAGGGGCTGATGTCCATGCCCAACCCCTGGGAGATCCCCTCGATCCCCTCCAGGATTCCGCAATCGGAAACCTGGAAGGTGTAGGTGTTGCGGTTGGCCACCGGCCAGTAGGAGCTTTCCAGCTTGCGGCGGATGTGGCGGATCAGCTTCAGGCCCCAGCGGGTCGAGCCGGGACGGAAATTCATGGTGCTGAAGGGAACGGCAATTTCCGCATCCCAGCCCTCGGAATGAATGCGCGCCCGGCCGTCCCAAAGCCCGTCCCAGTCCTTGTTCAGGGCGACACCGTTGTCGACCACCAGGGCGTCGCCGATGGAGCCCCGCGGCCCGATCTGATACCAGTAGGCGTTGCGCCCGTCGAGGAAGGTGTCCAGGATGACCTGCACCCGGTCATCCTCGCCGAGCGAAACGTCGCGGGCCATCTCCTTGGCAGTGATTTCCTTCGGATTTTTCTGGAAGCACCGGAAGCCGAAATAGATGTGCCGGTCGTCGAACAGGATGTACACTTCGGTCTTTTCGGAGATGGGCTGCCCCAGGTTGGGCTCTCTCTGGATCAGTTCGGTGACCCGGGCGGCCTGAGCCCAGTCCGGCTCGTCCAGCCGGCCGTCCAGGTGCAGGGGGCCCTTGGCGCGGACCGCCTTGACCACGAACGGGGATTCCTTGATGGAATCCGGGAGCGCGGTCGCAGGCCACAGAAATAGCAGGAAAGCAAGAAAAGCACGTTTCATGAACGAATAACCCAACAGGAGTTGAAAAAGGGGTAATCTTACCCGTGAACCGGTCCGGCAGGCAAACTTATTCGTCCAGCTGGGCCTCGTGCAGATTGGCACGGCGCAGGTCGGCACCCTCCAGCCGGGCGCCGCGCAGGTTGGCGCGGAACAGGTCGGCATCGCGTAGGTCCGTTTCCCGCAAATCGGCTCCCTGCATGTCCGTTTCGCGCAGATTGGCCCGGCGCAGATCGGCCTTCCAGAGGTCCGCCCCCTTGAGGTTCGCTTCCCGCAGGTCGGCCCCGGCCAACAGGGCTTCCCGCAAATCGGCCTCCCACAGGTTGGCCCCGCTCAGGAACGCCCCGCGCAGATCGGCTTTCCTCAGATCCGTCCCGCTGAAATGGGCCCCGCGAAGAAAAGTTCCCTTGAGATCGGCTCCGCTCAGGTCCGGCCGGATATCCGGGTGCTCCTCGCTCCACTGGTTCCATTTGGGAAGGTTCTGGGCGCGTATCGCGTCGAGCAGCTGTCGCAGATGATTCTCGTTGGCCATATAGCTTGCTGGGTTCCTTTAGCACTTCCTTTTATAACCCAATTTCACTCTCTTATCCAGAGGATGGCGGACATATATTTTCCGGGCGGGCCGGCACCCAGGAGCCTCCGAGGAGCAGATGCAGGGCGGTGTGGGCCGCCAGCAGGCCGAACAGGCCGGTGATCGTCGGCAGGCTTCCCAGCGGGGACCGGCTGCGACCCCGCTCGTGCAGCTCCTCTCCCGCCTCCCCGGTTCCGCCCCGCGCCTCGCGCGGGATGTGCATCACCGACTCGCAGGAATGGACGCAGGTCATGGAGACCGGGACACGGCGGCGGCGCAGCTCCTTGCGGATGCGCCGGGCCAGCGGGCAGTGCCGCACCTCCTCGAGCCGGCCCACCCGGACCGCCAGGGGATCGGTGCGCAGTGCGGCGCCCATGCAGGAGACCACCGGAATGGCGCGGGAGGTCACCGCGCAGAGCAGCTCCACCTTGGGCTTGAAGCTGTCGATGGCATCGATGACCAGGTCGGGCGGCCCGGCCAGAACCTGCTCCATGGTGTCGGCGTGCAGGAACAGGCAGCAGGTCTCCACCTGGCAGTCGGGATGAATGTCCAGGATCCGCCGGCGGGCCGCTTCGGTCTTGGGCTGCCCCAACGTGGATTCCAGGGCATAGAGCTGGCGATTGATGTTGCTCCGCCGCACCACGTCGAAATCCACCAGCCGCAGCGCGCCGACGCCGGCGCGGACCAGGGCCTCAGTGGCATAGCTCCCCACCGCCCCCAGGCCGGCCACCACCACCCGCGCCCCGGCCAGCTTTTCCCTGCCGGGGGCTCCGATCAGCCTTTCCAGGCGGCTGAACCGCTCCCGGTCCCCTTCGATGGAACTCATGCGCTCCGCCCGCCGGTCTCTACTTTACGGGAAGAATAAAAATCTGCTGCCAGGCGCGGTCGGCTCCTTCCGCCTTCACCTGCCGGTTGAAGGCGATGGTTGCGCCGTCGGGCGACCAGACCAGGTTCGCCAGCGGCTCGCGGCCCACCGGGGTCAGGCGGCGGAACCGCCTTTCAAAGGGCTCCCCGGAAATCCGGCAGAGCACGATGCTGTTTTCCGAAAGGTAGCCAATCGAGCGGCTGTCGGGGCTCCAGCGGACACTGCCCTGGACGCCGGTCGGGTGCTCCGTCACCTGGCGCGGGCTTCCCCCTTGCGGGGAGATGAGAAAAACCTGGGAAACACCCCGGCTGTCGGCTGCCAGGTAGGCGATCCATTGTCCGTCCGGGGAGGATCGCACGATCCCTTTGCACCCGGGATGGGCGGTTTCGGCGGTAAAGGTCAGCCGGCGCTGCACGGTGCCGCGGGGGGGCATGGGAAACGTCCGGGGCGTTCCCTCCAGGGGACCGAATTCTCCCGGCTGGTCGATGGCATCCGGTATTTCCACGACGAAGAGCTCGTCGACCGGCTGGTTGCTTTTGCTTCTCACCGTGCCGAGAAAGGCCCGGGCCCGCTGCTTCCTGCCCTCGCGGGTCCGGTAGCTTCCATCGCCCACCCAGCTGTCGGAAGCGGCATTGCTGATCTCGTCGCTGCCGGGCTCCGGGCGCGGGACCACGCGAACCACCAGGACGCTGTACCAGGCGCCGCTGACGTTCTCGCCGTCCCCGTCATGGTCCACGGCAACCGGATGAAGCGGCGTGGAAACCCCGATGGTTCTCAGGTTGACCTTCTCCCCGGTGGAATCTTCGATGGCCTTCATGAGCGCGTCGTTGTAGGTGAAGCCCACCCATTTGCCGTCGCGGCTCCAGTCGTGGCGGTGGGTTCCGCCCCGCAGGGCGCCGGGCGTAAAGGGAAAGGTCACGTCGCGGGCATCCATGCGGATGGCGACTTCCGGGCGCCGGTCTTCGACGATGACCCCGGTTCGCTTCCACTGCTGATAGGGATTTTTCTCGCTGCAGAAGGGCAGCCCGTGGATAAAAATCACTTGGTTCGCCGAAGGATGGTAGCTGACCGCCCCGGCACCCGGACCGTAAGGGTGGTTGTCCTTGATGGAAAAAAGCACCTCCACCTTGCCGGTGGCAATGTGCACCCTTTCCACGGAGGGCGATCCGCCGATACCGCCGGCGCCGGTGCGGGTGTCATACACCAGCCACTTTCCGTCCGGCGAAAAGTTGTCGTTGTTGTCCAGGTCGTGGTTGTAGGCGCCGCGGGTCAGCTGCACCGCCCGGTCCGCGGGCTGGGAATACAGAAAAGCGTTCGCGGCCATGAGCAGCAGGGTGCCGTTCCAAAACAAAGCAGACACACGAAAACTGCGATCGTTCATCGGGTTCCTTTTCCCCTCTTTAAGAAAATCCCGGGATCATTGCGCGGGAATGTTGGCAAAAGCGCGGCCGTCGTCGGTTCCGAAGATTTCGATCCCATGGATCGGCAGATCGGCCATCACCCTTATGTATCCTCCGGCCTGGCCGATCACCTCGGGCCCCACCAGCTGGTTCAGCAGCCCGATGACCCTGCCCAGCGCCGGCACCTGGATCGGCGAGGAAGTGGCGGCGATCAGCGTGCCGTCCTTGCGGAAAACATAGAGGCGGACGCCCACCGGCTCGGAGTTGGTGTTGGCCAGGGCCAGCCCGGTGAAAAAGCCGGTGCCGCTTTCGGCCAGGTGCGAAAAGATGAGCTGGGCGCGCGGCTCCGGCAGCGAGGCCACAGCGGCCATGGCGCCTCCGGTGCTGTAGGTGACGTAGCCGGTCATGCGCCCGCTGCCGCTGATGCGGATCCATCCCTGGGACACCCCCTGGCCGGACACGTCCAGGGCATCGAGCCCGAATTCCGCCCGACCTGCCGCAGCGAGCGGGACAGTCCTGGGAATCCCCATGATCTGCCCGGAAGCGCTGCGCGCCGTGACGGTGGCGGTGAACGCCTGGGAGTCCAGGTTGACGATGCCGATGCGGGTGTCGTATCCCTGGCCTACGGCGAAGTGCGCGAATGCCAGGTCCCCGGAGCCGCTGCCGGTGCTGATCCCGTTCAGCCCGGCCGGATCCGTCCTGCCGTCGGGCACAAACTGCTCATAGGCGCGAATCGGTCCGGAGCCGCGGACCCGCAGGTATCCGCCGTCTTTCCAGTCGGCGGCGCTCGAAAAGTCCTCCCGCACGGAGAGCCGCACAAAGCCGTAGCCGGCGATCGGCCGGTCCAGGGACTGGCGCACCTGACCGCTGTTTTCCATCAGCTCCACGGTCACCATAAACGAGAAGGGGCTGGGGTTGATGATGCCCACCAGGGTCTGCTCGCCGCTGCGCGCCGCGGGAAGGATCAGCTCTTTGGAAAGGCTGCCGTTCTCTTCCGCGCCCACCATCGAGGTCGAAAAATCGCCGGTCAGAAAAATGGTCCGGACCGAGGGGCTGGAGGCGCCGGCAAATATCCAGGCGTCGCTGGCCGACACCATGCTGTTGCCGAACAGCTCATAATCCAGCCGGGCCAGCTGCCCCCGCCAGGGGAGCGTCTGGGTCTGAGGATTGGTGATTCCCGCCGTGCTCAGCTTGGAGCCGCCGGCGGCCATGGCCGTAATCTGCAGCGCCGCGCTGTCCCCGGTATCGGTGGAGGCGGCCGTCTGGCAGCACTCCTGGCTGGGATTGGAAAAGGCCAGGCCCATGTAGTCCTGCAGCCGGAAGAGCAGCCTCGGGAAGTAGAGGGAAACCGGCAGCGTCAGCCGGGAGAAGCCGGAGGTCTGGGCGGCGGCTTCGGCAGCCGGGGAGGCGGAGGAGGCCGAGGTCAGAAGGGGGTGCAGGAACAGCGCCTGGTTGGTAAGCGGGTTCAGGGCCGCGCCGCTGACCGTCCCTTCGCGCAGCACGGAGCGCCCCAGCCGGGCGGCGGAGAGGCTTTCGCCGGCCAGGGCCAGGTTCCATGTGGTGACCGCGCGGGTGCCCGGGCTGAAGACCTCCGCCAGCCAGCGGCCGGGGTGCAGGAGGATCTGCTCCACAGCCAGGCCTTCCGGGGATTGGGCCGACTTGCCGGTATCCGGCCAGCGGAAGTAGAGGCCGGACGGCCCGCCCACCAGCAGGATACCGCTTTCCATGTGATAGGCGATGGCCTGGGGCAGCTGCCCGAAGCCGCTGAAGGTTTTTTCGACGCGCAAAAGGGTGAGGTCCACCTGCGACACGGAGGCATCGCGCTCGTTGAGCACGAAAGCCCGGTGGCGGATGGAATCGACCGCCACGGCCGTAGGCTTGCTGCCTACCGGCAGGGGCACCGGCAAGCGGGTAATCATGGAGATAAGGGAGACGGTGTTGTCGTCGCTGTTGGCCACTACGGCGATATTGTTGCGCTCGTCCACCGCGATGCCCAGGGGGCCGCGGCCGACGCGCAGGACCGTGCGGCCGGCCGGGTTGCCGGCGGCGGTATCCTGAAAAACCGAGACGGTTCCGGCCGTTCGGTTGCTGACCAGGATGTCGCCGGACGTATGGTTGACCGCCACGCGGGCGGCGCCGGATTCGGCGGCCGCCTCGCCCAGGATACGGCCGGAGAGGGCATCCATCACCGCCAGCTTGTTGCGCAGGGTATCCACGATGTAGACGCGGTTGAAGCGGGGGCTGATGGCGGCGTCTCCCGGCGTCAGCGCCGCGGAGATCGAGGCCGGCGGACTCGACTGCGCCGCGGTCATGGCAAAGGGGATCTGCGGGTCGACCGGAAAGGAGAGCTCGTTGCTGGCCTGCTGGTCGAGCCGCAGCGAGACGCCCAGGGTTCCGGTGGCGTCCGTCGGCACGGCGGCTACCACCTGCTGCGGGCCGGACTCCAGGGGGATCACGTTGCGCAAATAGCCGCCCGCGCCGCGGAAGACTACCTTGGAGATACGCCGGCAGCCGCCCAGGTTCGATCCGGAAAGAGTGACCAGCATGCCCGGGGAGCCGCTGGCCGGGCTGAGGTCCTCCAGGTTCGGGGCGGGAACCACCTCCAGGAAGCCGGCATAGGCGACGGCATCGCGGTAAATGGTGCCTTCCGGGGAGCTGGCCACCAGGTTGGAGGCCTGCAGGGGATGGCGCCCGAGGGAGATGGCGGCCAGGTTCCGCAACTGCAGCACGGCGATGACCCCGGTGGCGATGGGGTTCTGGTTGAGGCCGGTCAGGACCAGCCGCTGGGTGTTGCCGCTGATCGTGCTGGCGCTCAGGGTTTTGCCGGCGTTTTGCGCGGCGGGACCGGCGACAGCGGAAACAAAGGAAGTGACGGCGCTCGGGTAGGAAAAGTCCATCTGCAGCGCGGACACCGGCCGGGCGGTGAGCAGGCTGATTTCGATTTCCGCCAGGCCGCCCGCCGTGCTTCCGCAGCTGCTGATCCGGATGGCCTGGGAGGGAACCCCGGAGGGAATCGTGGTCGTGCTGGCCTGGGGGCTGGTGGTGGTCGTGGTCGCCCGCAGCGAGGTGCTGGTGCTGGAAGTGGTGGTGGTCCGCAGGGAGCTGCTGGTGGAAGTCGTCGTCGGCAGAGTGGTCGGCACGCTTCCCAGGACGGTGACGGCTCCGCTGGTGACCTGGGCAACCGATACGGCTCCGCTGGCCGGATCGCTGACCACCAGGTTGGAGCAGGTGACCGGGTAGGTCCCGGCGGAGGCGCCGACGGAAATCCGGAACTGCAGCAGGGCCACCACGCCGGCGGAAATGGCGTTGCTGTTCAGGCCGCTGATGATAAACCGGTTATTGTTGGTGTTGAAGAGCAGGCTCTTTCCGGCGGCATCGGCCGCCGGGCCGATCTGTGCCTGAAGCAAACTGACCGCCGAGGTGTGGAAGGAGATGTCGAACTGCATGGCCGACACCTGCGTGCCGGGGGCGGGGTTGATCGACACCTGGATGGTTACGTTGTCCCCGCGGTATCCGGAAACGGATGTGAGCGCCACACTCACCGATCCGGCCGCAACGAGACGGGCTCCCAAGCCCGCGCAGGCCAGGAGCAGGGCCACCTGAAAGACCACCAGCCGCTTGTTTGTTTTCATACCTCTCCTTCTGGGCGATCCCATGCCGGACCCGCGAAAGACCGTCATCTGTAAAAAAGCATATCACGTTTTCCCCCGCAAGCATGATAAAATAGGGGCACCTGGCATGATTTGCGGGCCCATAGCTCAGTTGGTCAGAGCAGCTGACTCATAATCAGCGGGTCGTAGGTTCAAGTCCTACTGGGCCCACTTTAAAATCAACAA
>CAINFC010000252.1 GCA_903847975.1 uncultured Acidobacteriota bacterium
ATCAAATCCGCCTACCCGGGGTAGCGCCTGTGCGGCGCAACCCCGGGCTGTGATCCGGAACCCCTTTCGGGGTTCGGTGAGACTTTTTGCCGGGCCATCAAAAAAGATAGCTTCGCAAAGATCGGGCGGGTGCCTTCCGAAAGAGGCCTTTCCGTCTCCGAAGGAGGACATGTGGGCCGTTAAGGATTTGTATTCAGCAAGGCGGGCGGAAGGCCCGAGACCCATCCTCTGTTGTCGATCCTTTACAAAGATTTTTTCCGGGACCTTCCTTGGGGGATAGGAAGAAAGGATGCCTCAGGCTTTCAGCCCTTATGTATATCTCAACCGCGTACCTGGGGTTGCGCTACGTTCCACCCCAGGCTATTCTGTGCCGGGCCTTTGGCCCCTGGCTTTTTTCGGAAATAAGATGTAGGACTACTTGCCCAGTAATGGAGCCAACCCGGCAATGAATTGCCGGGCCACAATCTTGCCGTCCCTGACGGGACTTTGTCTCGAAACAACATTCGTGCGCCGGCTTGTGCGGGGTTTCCCAGGGCCATGACGGAGCACAACGGTACGATATCCGCTACTTCGCCCCAAGGGTCACACCGCAAGCCCTTTCAGGGTCGGCTGAACCAAATGAAAAATTGATTTTTTTCCGGAGTAGCCGAAGCGATGGCTTGGCCTCAAAGCCCTTCCTCGCTTCCAGATCTTCCTTTTTTTTCTTCCTATGAAAAGAAAGAACGGCAGAAGAAAATCCTTCCACAGACAGGCTCAGGCCTTCCCGCCTGAGAATGGCTGGTACTTGATCTCCCTGATTTCTATCTTTCCCTGCGCCACATCCAGAAAAGGCCTTCCCTGGCGCACCCCCACCGTACCGTAACCGCCGGCAGCGGAAAGAAAGCATCGGAAATCGCCGGCCACCGAAGGCTGCAGATACAGAATTTTTTCCACGGCATCGTAGCGCGCTCCCGTCCACCCCTGGAATAAACCGTAGCTGGACATGGCACGCGCGTACCAGTGGCCGCACTCGTATTCGTTGAATGGATTGCGGACCCGGCCGTCATAGCGGTCCCGGCAGAAGCGCACGATTTCTCTTCCCTCCTCCACCCGCCCCATCGCCAGAAGATGGGCGGCCACCTGGTACTCGATTCCGGTCCAGACCTCATTGGAGTAGACGAACGGCAGCGACAGGGCGCCCCCCTTGGGCCAGGTGCAGATCAGCAGCCCTCCTTCCGTGCCGCAGGCATAACTGGGCCGCTGCGGGTTGGCGTGGTCGCTGAGATCCTTGCGCAGGTTGTAGCGATGGACCGAACGCAGATGGCTGGCAACCTTGTCCGGATCGAGGATGTGCCCCAACCCGCAGACCAGAGCCAGCCAGGATCCCAGCACTCCGTCGGCCAGGCAGCCGCTGCCGTACTGGTACTTGGGCCCCTCTTTATCCAGCAGGGCCAGGGCCTCGTGGCTGTAATCCCCGCCGAAATGCTGTACCTCCTGCGGATTTTTGGCCTTCAGGTTTTTCCATTCGATTTTCTGAATAAAATACTCGCCGTCGAACAGCTCCGTTTCCATCCTGCGGCGGCCTTTATCCAGCAGCTCCCGGAAGGCAGCAACATTTTCTCCGAGCGCCTGCCCCATGCGCACCGCGGCCTGCAGGGCCCCGAGATAAAAGCTGGTGCACATGCCGTCCGGCCCCCAGAATTCGATGTCGTAGGTGTTGTGGTGGGGCTCCTCCAGCCACCCCTTGCCGTCCGGGTCCCAGAGGCGAATGCAGTAATCGAGGCTGGCTTTGACCTGCGGCCAGAGGCGCCGCAGCCACTCCAGGTCGCCGTGAATCCGCCACTCGCGGTGCACTTTCATGATACCGCCCAGCTGCCCGTCCGCCGCAGCATGAAAATCATGGAGGAGCGGGCGGATGGGGAGAGCGCTGCGGAATTGCTGGTGTCCGCGCTCGTCCTGGGAGGGACCGAACTCCGTTTCCCGCAGGGTCCGCTCCAGGGCGGGAAACAGGTGGGGAATGGCCTGGGCGTAATTCCAGACGTGGGTGCAGGAACCGGCACAGCAGCCGGCGCTGTCGCTGCAGCCTTCCCAGGACCAGAGCCGCCCGTCCGCCTGGCGCATCACGGTCGGCGATTTCAGAATGGTGAGATTGGCCGCGGCGGCCTCCAGAATCTCGGGCGGCAGAGTGGAATCATAAAAACAATCGCTGAACTGCCGGGACGACCGGCGGAGCTCTTCGTAGCGACTGGTCCAGTAGCGGTCCACTTCCCCCAGACCGCCGAAACGGCCGGCGTACCAGGGAATATAACTGTCCTTGAGAGGCTCTTTCCCCGGCGCCGCGGCCGGATCTTTCCCGAACCGCAGGCTGGTTTTGCCGACGAACCAGGCCAGCCGCAGCACAATGGTGCGGCTCGCTCCGGCTTCCAGGCGAAACGGGAGAAAGAGCGACGCTCCGGGCGAAGGATTCCCTTCGGTCACCGGAGGCCGGTCATAGCAGGCCCCCTCCTCAATGTCTTTCCAGGCCATGGTCAGGGAGTCCCACCACCCGCCCCGGAACCAGGCATGATTTACCTTCACTTCGTTGCTGTCCGCAACGGCTGCGGCAAAGGCCCCTTCCTCCCACGGCTTTTCGGAACTGCCGCCGCCCCACAGGAGGAATCCTCCGGGAAAAGACTTCACCGCCTGCTCATTCTTTCCCTGAACCATGAAGTTCTTGGCATGAAAAGAGAAGACGGCATCCACCGCTTCTTTGCCGGGGTTCCGGAAGCGATACTCGAGCGCCGCCACCGGCAGGCTGGAATTGTCCGCATCGCCCGGAACAAAAGGGCTCCACCCGGTTATTTCCGTTTCCAGGGGAACCGTTTTATCACGCAGCTTCACGGTGGCGAAGGGAAAGCGAACCGAAAAGACGGCCTGCCGGAAGCGGGGCAAACCGAAAGAGCTCCCCGCGGCGCCGTTGCCGGCACCCGGCTGCCCGAAGCGTTTCCACCCTGGAACCGGGCCCTCCAGGACCCGGGCTGCATTCTTTCTGCCCTTGACATGCAGGGCCGCAAAGGTGCAAGGCTCGTTGAAAATGTCCGGCTTGTTGCGCAGCGAGAAGTGGGAAAGCGCTCCGGTACCTTCCAGGCAGATCATACCGGCGCCCATCCCTCCCATAGGAAATGCGACGCGGTTGAGCCGCTCTCCGGAGTAAGTGCCGGAGTATTTGCTGCCGGCAGCGGCGGCGGCCGGAGCCGCCTCACGCTTTTCCCCGGCTTCCTGGGCGGCAGCGGAAGCGCCGGCCATTCCGATCGTACCGGCCGTTACCGCGGATAGTTTTAAAAATTCCCGACGTGCGGTCGGCTGTTTGTCATTCCCGGCTTTCCTGGACATGCGGACCTCCTGCGTATGGAAACAGGCAAATCGAGGATTCTAAAAAACAGAAAAAACTCTTTTCGGGGCACGGCGCACCGTACCCCGAAAAGCAGAGAGACAGATTGGATCGGCTAGATGAGAGGGGTGGTTCCGGGAATGGCGACCGCCGGGAAAATTCCCGGTCCCGGTTTGATTTCCTTGGGCCAGATATCCAGCTTGCTGGAATTCAGCAGCCATTCCCAGGAAAATTCGCGGCCGGTATAAGCGGACATACGGATGCCGATGGCCGTCAGGGTGCTTTCCGCAACGCGGATTCCTTCGTTCAGAGGACTTCCGGAGCGGATGCTGGCAATCAGGTCGATATGCTCCTGCACCATGGGCTCCTTCTGCTGTCCGCTGAAAGAATAGGGCTTCTCCCCGGTGATGGTGTCGGCGCAATTGGAGACTCCCTTGGTGCCCACGATGCGCTCGGCCACGCGCTGCGCGGATTTATTGGGAGCGTGGCGGCCCATGCTCATGACCCGCGCACCGTTGGCGTATTCCAGCTCGGCGGCGGTGTGGTCGTAGATGTTGCCCAGAATGTTGGGATGCCCGTTGGTCTCCCCCATCCGCTTGAAATCCGGGCTGTCTTTGACCAGCGGCAGAATGTCGGCGTCCCGGTTGGCGCGGCCGCCCATGGCCATGATCTTCTTCGGAGGGCCGTTGAAGCACCAGTTCAGCACGTCGATATTGTGAATGTGCTGTTCGCAGACCTGGTCGCCGCTCAGCCAGTCCCAGTGATACCAGTTGTAGCACTGCCATTCCAGGTCCGACAGACCGGCCGTGAATCCTTCCTTTTTCCGGAACCAGATCCCGCCCCCGTTCCAGTAACACTGCCCCCCGACCAGCTCGCCGATATCGCCGCCATGAATGCGCTTCATGACTTCGATATAGCTCGCCTGGTGGCGGCGCTGGGTGCCGGCTACCACCGCCAGCTTTTTCTCCTTGGCCAGCTTGGAAGCTTCGATCACCTGCCGGCAGCCGACGGGATCGACAGCGATGGGCTTTTCCATAAAAACGTGCTTCCCGGCATCGATGGCCGCCTTGAACTGCGCGGGACGAAATCCGGGCGGGGTGGTGAGAATCACCAGATCCACTTCCGTTTTCAGCAGCTGCAGATAGCCGTCAAATCCGGAAAAGACGCGGTCTCCGGCAACGTTGAACTTTTTGGCGGCCGCCTCGGCCTGCGACTTGAACAGGTCCATAACCGCATAAATTTCTACCCCTTTATCCGCGGCCAGACAGTTCTGCCCGGCGCCCGTCCCGCGGCCTCCGCAGCCGATGATGCCCACCCGGATCCGGTCCGAGCCCTGCACCGCCCCGGGAGCCCGGCGGGTGGCCATTCCGGCCAGCGCCACACCGGTAGCCACCGGAACCGACCTTTGAAAAAAATTCCTTCGGGAAATGGAATTCTGGTTGTTGTCCGTCATTTGGATCTCCTTTAATAATTGATATCGATCGACACCTTCCGTAATAATGATGGGAACATTATACCGGATGTCAACCGATTACCAACACCCGCTGAAAGGAGCGGACGATCACTCCGGAGTTACGCCCGGCGGCACTTCCCTGACCGGACTGGGAATCGGCCAGAAGCTGGCCGAAGCGCTGCATCAGGTTCCAGTCCCGCGGGGAGCGCAGCACATCCTGAATGCTGCTGTGCCCTTCGGGGGTGACCAGAGTCAGGACCGACAAGGAGTCCTCGTGGGTGGCGCTGCTTTCCAGATCCGTGAACCGGCGCACCGCATATTGGTTGAAGCGCCGGTCTCCTTCGGGATGCTCCGGCGTGGAAAACAAAAGGGGAGTCACTGTCTGGTTTTCGATCTGTTCGTGAAAAGCGGTATTGCGGTAGACCGGACCCAGGGAACGGGAATAAATCGGATTATCACCCTGCATCAGCCGCTCCAGCTGGAACTGCAGCCGGGCGACCTGAATGGGAATGGTCAGCAGGGCGATCATTGCCAGGACCGACCCCGTCAAAACTCCCGCCAGGCGGAATTTCCAGAAGGCATGCGGCCACTGCCCGGCGAGCAGGTTGCGCAGGGGCAAAGACGCCTCCTGGCGGAGGCTGGGCCGCCAGATGGCCCGGATGGCCTGGTCCTCTACCGGAGCCGGCTCCCGGGAGGCATATTCCCGGATCAGGCCGGGCAGCAGCTTGACGCTCTCCCAGCGCTGCCGGCAGCAGCGGCATTCCCGAAGATGAGATTGAAAAAGCTCCTCTTTTTCCGGGCTCAGCTCTCCATCCAATGCGGGCGACCACCATTTCGAAAAGGTATGACAATTCATAAACTACCTCTCGGCTGCCGGTCAGGAAATCCTTCCCGTCTGCAAATAGCTCTCGAGTTCTTTCCGCAAGGCTTCCCGCCCCCGGGCAATGCGCGACTTGACCGTTCCCGTCGACAGGCAAAGCACAGAAGCCATCTCCTCGTACCCCATCCCTTCCAGATCCCGCAAAATGACCGCCATGCGCTGGTCGAACGGCAGGCGGGCGAAGGCATCCTGCAGCCGGCGCGCCAGCTCGCGGCGACAGGCAGTCTGTTCCGGATTCGGCAGGCAGTCCTCCGAAGAATTCCGAAAGCCGCGTTCCGGAATCTCGGATTCGGCCCCCTCATGCCAGGAATTCTGAAGATCCTGCCGCCTCCTCTTCCACCATCTTCGGCGGTTGAGGGCGCTGTTGACGACAATACGGTAAATCCAGGTTTTCAGGCTCGAAGAACCCTTGAAATGTTCTATATTCTGATAAATCCGTAAAAATACCTCCTGGGTGACATCGGCGGTATCCTCCCGGTTTCCGAGAAACTGGAAGGCGATCCGGCGGACCATCGGCTGGTACCGATGAAACAGGAGATCGAAGGCCGCCGCGTCCCTTTTCTGCAGCCTCTGAATCAGCAGGCAGTCGTTCCCGGCCAGCCCGGCTTCCTGCTCCGCAGCCGGTTCCAGAACATATTCTGCCTGCAGGGAAGTAATCATGATCGCCCTCTTCCGAATGCCGTTAAAGCGAATTTTTCCTTTTCAGGGTTTTTCCCCAGGTATTCCATTAGACTCCGTCCCGGAGAAAAAGTTCCCTCCATTTACGGGGACGCGCAGGAAAAAGTCCCGTCCCGCTCAATCACGTCCTTCATCTTACAAAGAGAGTGGTTCCAGAGCACATCGTGCACATAGCTGGGAAAAGAAATCCGAAACAGGGTCCAGTACAGCCGGCTCAGCGGACCGCTTCCCCGAGGCATATTGAAGGCGACATAAATCGAGAGCAGGAAAATCCTCGGACGCTTTTCCTGCACATCGAAGATTAAAACTCCGCCCCGGGCGAAGCCGTCCTGAACCCGGTACAGGATCGACTCCTCGGGGTTATAGCGCTCCAGAACCAGGGAAAAGGTGGAAAACTGAAACGGGGTATGGTAGCGGATCTCGGTCCCGACTTCATTTTGCCTGCCTCGCAGGCGCAGCACCCGGATCATCCGGGGCTGGAAGTATTCCATGTCTTTTTCCCCGAACCGCCCCAGCTGGTAAAAGATTTTTTCGCGCGTGGACTTGATCTGAATGGAATACATTCTCTCAAAATCCAGGCGGCCCTGCAGCTCCTTCAGGGCAAAGCGGCGGATGAACTCCTGTCGCTTGGCGGCCAGAACCTCACGGTAAACCCCGGTTTGAAAGCGGCCGAAATCCACCCACTTCAAGCCGAAAAGGGTTTCGGTCAGCCAGTTCCGCAGCGTGACCAGGCCCCCGCCCACCAGGATGGAAAGGAGGTTGGCGGGCCGCAGGATGGAAATGAAAATGCTGCGGTAGGTGGCGTCTCCGGCTGCAATTCTCCAGAGCTGATCGTCCAGCCGGCAGCGGGTTTTCCCCTTGCTTTTTCTCTCCGTGAGCACCGCCTGGTAAAGGATCCGGCTGAGAATCGGGTGCTGGAAAGCGATCCGGCTGAAAAGGAACACCAGGCGGCCATACCGGTTGTCGATCTGAATTTCCCTCACCGCCGGCCAGTACCATTTTTTCAGGCTGCGGACATCCGCCCCTTTTTCCAGGAGGCACTCGGCCAGCGCCCTGGCGGTCCGGTAGGCCGAAAGAATGCCGTCTTTGTATAGCCGGGCCACCGCCAGGTCGCCGATGATCGCCACCCGGTGGCCATACGGCTGCCGGGCCGTGCCCACGGTCATGTTGGGGCTGCAGATACAGGCGGAATGGAAGTGGGTTCCCCGGGGAAAAATCCGCTTGATATGGGGAAGATCGAGCAGCTTGTCGACCAGGGCAAGGTAGTCGCCCGGCCCGGCGCGGTCGATACAGGGACCCAGCAGGGCGACGGTTATGAATTCCTCCTTGGGGATGAACGAGGACATCTCGATCTGCACCTCGTCCGAGCCGTACTCCACGAAGTAAATCTCGCCCTGCAGGTCCGACAGAAGCGCATGATCGGGCTTCAGCTCCAGGATCAGTGCCTTGCGGACTTTGGGCGGCACAAATCCGGGAATCAGCTGCCGAATGGATCGGACGAGCGGGTTGTCCTGCACCCGCATGCCCATTTTGGTGTTCACGCCGCCGGCAAAAACCACGAAGTCCGCTTCGATCGGCTCCGGGTGTGGATCGTTTTTCCCCTGCGATTCCCATTCCACGACGGGCCTCCTGGCGGCGGAATAGCTCACGCGGGTCACCTCGCCGGTGAGAATCCGGGCCCCTTCGGCCGCTGCGGTTTCCAGCAGGTAGGAATCGAAATTTTCGTAGCGGTGGGCCCGCTCCACCGGCCGGGATCCGCGGTGGACGGAGTACATCCGCCGCCCGGCGGGAACCGGCAGCTCGATATTTTTCCAGTCGCCCTGGACGATGACAGTCTCCACTTCCCCGGTGATCACTTCCGGCGGGGCGCCGATCCCGGAATCGCGCAGCACATCGGCCATTCGCGGGGAAATGCCCCCGGCGCAATAATTGCACCCTTCCCGACATCCGCTCGAGCAGCTGCTTTGATAAAAGAGCGGCTGCTTTTTCTGTTCGAAAAGCAGGAGCTCCAGCAGCTGGCCTTTGCGCCTGGCCTGCCGCAGGATCTCAATGGCAAAGAAGGATCCGGCCGGCCCGCCCCCCACGACCACTACTTTGGAAAGAGAGCCGGAGAAACCGGCTTTTTCGGTCGATGGCGTCGCGTGAGTCATGAAGCCCTGTTCTCCGTTCGTGTATTTCCTCAAGCTACTTCCTTTTGGGCCGGCTTGCAAGTATTATGAAGGGATATGAATTTGGAACCGGCTCTCAGCCAAAGCCGAATAACGAACAACAAGGAGAACGGCCATGAATAGAAGAAAATTCGTAACTGCGGTGACCGCCGGCGCTACCCTGCCCCGTCTATCCGCCCAGCCGGCGGGCTCCGGTCCGGTCCGGGAGCAGCCGCTGACCGGCGAATTCTGGGGCCCCCTGCATTACGATGAAGCGGAGAGAAGCCAGGTGGTGGAAGTGCTCGACCTGCGGCGGCCGTTCCGCTTCGGCGGACGGACCGGCACGGGTGCGGATAAAGTCGCCACGTTCGAGAAAGAATTTGCCGCCAAGATCGGAACCCGCTTCGCCCTGGCGGTCAGCTCGGGAACCACCGCCCTGGAATCCGCCGTTGCCGCCCTGGCGCTGGGGCCCGGGGATGAGGTCATCCTTCCCGCCTGGACCTGGCACTCCACATGCACGGCCATCGTCCGGGCCTGCGCCCTGCCGGTGTTTGCGGAAGTGGATGAATCCTTCAACCTGGATCCCCGCGACGTGGAGGCCCGCATTACGCCGCAGACCAAGGCCATCTTCGCCGTGCACCTGCAGGGAAATCCGGCCGACCTGGACCCGATCCTGGCCATCGCCCGGAAGCACAAGCTGCGGGTCCTGGAGGACTGCGCCCAGTCGGTGGGCGCTTCCTACAAGGGCCGCCGGCTCGGCTCCCTGGGCCATATCGCCATATACAGCCACCAGGAAAGCAAGACCATTTCCTCCGGAGAGGGGGGATCGGTGGTGACCAGCGATCCGGAACTGTATGAGCGGGCCTGCCGGTTCCACAATGTGGGCAACCTGTCTACCGTGCACCAGCAGGCGATCGGGGAAGCCCGGCTCGGCCCCTTCGTGGGCACCAACGCCCGCATGAACGAGGTGACCGGAGGGATCATGCTCGCCCAGGTGCGCAAGCTGGACAAAATTATCGCCGCCGCCCGCGCCAACGCCGCCCGGGTGTATGAAGGGCTGGCGGACATTCCCGGAATCCGCTTCCGGCTGCGCCCGGACCCTGCCGGCGACCTCGGCTCCCCGGTGTTCATCCGCTTTGAGAGCAAGGCGCAGCGGGACCGTTTTATCGGCGCCATGAAGGCGGAAAACGTTCCCGTCAGCCCGCCCTCCGGCTCGGTCATTCTGCCGACCACCCCCTATATCGAAAACAAGGTGACCGTGCATCCCGCCTGGCCGACCTGGAATACGCCGCGCGGTAAAAGCATCCAGTACGGCGCCGCCTGCTGCCCGCGGACCATAGACATCCTCAGCCGGTTTGCCGGAATTGCCGTCGGGCCGAAATATACCAGCCGCGACATCCAGGACATTATCGCCGCGGTGCACAAGGCATACCCTGCGGCCCTCAAGGGGTGACCGCCGGACTCAACCGCAGATGGCCTTCCCCGGTCCCGAGGGCCAGAGAAAGAAGTTCCAGGGCGGCCGCCTTATCCGGGGAGGTGGCCGCCGAACCCATGCCCAGCCCGGGCTCCGCCACCCCCACACAGGAAGGGCAGCCCTCGCGGCAGGGGCAGGTGGAGATGATCTCCCGGGCAAACCGGAAAAGCTCGTCCAGGCGATCCAGGCCCTGCTCGGCGTAGCCCATGCCTCCCGGATAGCGGTCATAGAGACAGAGCTCCGGAGTGCCGTCCACCGCGGTCCGGATCCAGCAGCCGATATCGCCCCGGTCGCACATGGAAAGCAGCGGCAGCGCCGAGCCCAGCGTATTCTCCAGCCCCTGCAGACCGCGAAGCAGGTCGGCTTGCCCCCCGGCGCTGCCGGCCTCCGGCGGAGGAAACCGCAGCATCAGGGCCACGGTGGAAAGCTTCTGCACAGGCATATCCAAGGATTCCACTCCGAGGTTGTCCCAGGAATAAAACTTCATGCGCCGGAAGCCAACCACCTTCCAGGAGACATCCACCTCGGCAAGGCGGGCCTCTCCCCCCGGAAAAGGTCTGGAACCTTTCCGGGTCTGCTCTCTCAGGTCGGCCTGCACGATGGGGCGGGTGAAGTAATCCACCGCCATCGGTTTCACCTGAATCAGCCGAGCGGCAAAATCAAGCTTTTCCACCAGGAAGGTGTCTCCCTCATGCAGGTACACCGCCCCGGGGTGCGCCAGGAGCGGCGCCTGCGACTCATCCATGGTCCCGATGGCTTCCGTTTCCTTTCCGAGGCGAAGGATCGCAAAATTCTGACCCTGCAGGTTTCTCAATCCGCCGCGGGATGCCGGGGCCTCCGGACGGGACCAGTACCAGCGGCGGTCAATGGAACGAAGCATCCCTTCCTCTTCCAGGATACGGGCAATACCGCCGGAAAAGGCTCCGAAGCGCCCGGCTTCCTCCTCGTGGAGCGGCAGCTCAAAAGCCGCGCACCCCAGGTGCTGGGCCGTGATGTAGGGATTCTGCGGATCGACCACGGCGGACTCCACCCGGTTGTTCAGAAAGTAGTCCGGATGGCGCACCAGGTACTGGTCTTCGGGATCATTGGAGGCGATAAAAAGGGTCAGGCTGCTCTCCCGGCCGCGCCCGGCGCGCCCCGACTGCTGCCACAGGCTGGAAAAGGACCCCGGGTAGCCTACGATCAGGCAGGCGCGGATGCAGCCGACGTCGATGCCCAGCTCCAGGGCGTTGGTGGCCGCCACCGCCAGCAGCTCTCCCTGGAACAGCTGCCGCTCGATTTCCCGGCGTTCCGAGGGAAGGTACCCCCCGCGGTAGACCCTCATCCAGGACCCGGCCTGCTCCCCTCTGCTTTTCAGGCTGTCCCGCATCTGCCGGTAAAGCATTTCCGCTTGGGAGCGGGTTCGCAGAAAAGCCAGGGTTTGAATTTCACCTTCCAGAAGGCGGGCCAGCAGCAACCGGGCTTCGGAAAGAGCCGAGCGGCGGATGGAAGGGTTGAGCCGGGTGGGCGGCGGATTCCAGAAAATAAAGTGGCGCCGTCCGCGAGCGGCGCCGGAGCGGTCCACCAGCGAAAAGACCTGTTCCGTCAGGCACTCGGCCAGCTCCTGGGGATTGCGGATGGTGGCCGAGCAGCAAAGGAATTGCGGCTCGGCGCCATAGTGCCGGCAGATGCGCGTCAGGCGCCGCATGACGTGGGCCACGTGCGAGCCGAAGATTCCCCGGTAGACGTGAATTTCATCCAGCACCACGAAGCGCAGGTGGCGAAAAAAAGAGGCCCAGCGCGGATGGGCAGGAAGAATGGACTGGTGAAGCATGTCCGGGTTGGATAGCAGAAGGCGCGCCTCGGTGCGAATGCGCCGGCGATGGTGGGAGGGCGTATCGCCATCGTAGGTGTCGGCCGCAGGCCGGGGGATGCCCGGCGGAAACCTCTCCAGAAGAGAGCGCAGCGACCGCAGCTGGTCCTGGGCCAGCGCCTTGGTCGGGAAGAGATAAAGCGCGCGGGCCTGCGGCTCCCGAATCAGGCTTTCCAGTATGGGCAGATTGTAGCAAAGGGTCTTGCCGCTGGCCGTTCCGGTGGCGATGACCACATGGTGTCCTTTACGGGCCAGGTCCAGGCTCATCGCCTGATGGCGGTAGAGCTCCTTCCAGCCGGAATTTTCCAGCAGCGGCCCCAAAAGGCCCATTTCCGCCGTGTCCATCCGGGCGCAGTCCGCTTCCTGCTCCGGGAGGATTTCATGCCGGGTAATCCGGGCCCGCAGCTCCTCGGTATCGAGAAGCTCCTGAATGAAGCGCTCAACGTCCATCAATGAGCAGCGGATTTCGATTTCGGCCGCTAGGGGCTTTTCCTGGATTTCGAACCCAGGATTTTCCCGAAAAGCGAACCGGATTCCTTTTCCCCGGCGGCCAGCAGCTTCAGCTCCAGCTGGGCCGTGCGGTTGCGGGGATCGCGCTGCAATGCGCTACGGAACTGGTTTTCCGCCCGTTTCGGAAAACCGGCCGCCTTGTAGAACAGGCCCAATTCGACATAGTAGTCCGCCTGCCGCGGATCCAGCTCGATGCAGCGCAGGAAGTTCTCCTCCGCCTCTTTCTTGTACCTGGGATTATGCCGCAGCGCGCGGGCCAGAGCCGAGCGGTACAGCGGCACATCCGGAGCCAGCGTGACGGCATAGCGCAGAAAAGGAAGCGCCCCCTCGTAATCCGCCTGCTCGATCCTCTGTGTCCCCTGCTGATAATAGGATTCCGCCTCGCCCTGCGCCTCCTGGGCGGAACCGGCCCCGCCCTCCGTTCCAGCGGGAGCCGCCTGCTGGTAGCGGCGCTGCTGGTCGTACTTTTCGCGCGAAGCCGGATCCTTCAGTACCTCGTGAGCCTTGCGGATTTTTTCGAACAGGTCAAAAACGCAGCTGCGGGCCTTCGGGGAGAACTCCTGCCCGAAGAAAAGGTCGGGGTGGTACTTCTTAGCCAAGGCATAATACGCCTGTTTGATTTCCGCGGTTCCGGCCGTTTCGCCTATTCCCAGAACCTGATAGTGCGTGGCTTCCTGCAGCCATTCCAGGCGCTGCTGCAGGTGCTTTTCCCATTCCGCACCGGAAAGGTTGCCGGTTTCCGCCGCGGAGAATCCGCCGGCCGGACCGGAGGGCGCCGGAGCCTTGGCGGCGGGAGCGGCGGCGGCAGTCACAACCGGGGCAGGCCCGATGAGCTCCAGGGAGGAAAGCAGAAACACGTGCCGCAGCACTTCTTTTCGGGAGTAAGGTAACTGGGCGTACAGCTGGGACAGGCTGGCTTCCCGGGAGAGGAAAGACAGCGTGCCGGATTCCGAAGAATCCAAATGGTATTCGCCGGCTTTCTGCTGCCAGCCTTCCGACGCCCGCAGAGCGGCTTCGGCAGAAAAGCCCAGCCGGGACGCCAGCCACTCCTCCGGCTGGTCCTCCCGGAGAAGCAGCACAATCCCGTCCGTCAAAGGATAGCGAACCGGCTTCTCTGCGGAATGAAGAGACAGGGAAAAACTGAATTGCCCCGTCTTTTGATAGATGACCCGGAGCAGGCTTTCGAAATACCGGATCTGGAACTGATAAAGCACATCGGCATCGATGATCTCCGACTCGAACAGCAGCTCCTCCGCCGTGCGCAGGGAACGCGAGCGGTTGGCAATAAAAGCCAGTTCCTGCTGGTTGAGTACCTTGTGAACCAGGAGGAAATAGGGGAAGCTCTCCTCCATGCGGCTCGCCCGGGCATGCACAATATGCTTTTGCTGAATGGAGAAGGTGAAACTCTTTTCTTCAACCTCACAGGTCAGCTCGCCGCTTTTTCCACTGTGATGGATTTGAAGCAGCGTCGAAATGAAGGACTCTGGTCTGAGTATGCCGCTTAACATGAATTTCCCCCCCCACGTCTCCGCTACAAGCAAACCGATCTGCCGGCAGTCAAGGAATATGCCCCTTTCATTCTTCCATCCTGCAATCGCGCCCCGGGTACCATGCCTGACGCCGGTTAGGCCCAGCCCCAGTACCAGTACCCGATCAATATGAATGAATTATACAAGCAATGCGCTATCATGGAAGCAATTAGATTTTTTCGCCACAGGAAGCAGAAGCCGAAAATCAATCCGAAGAGGGTAGCGCCCGTGGCGCTGTCCACCCCCTGAAGGAGATGCCCATATCCGAAGAGGAGGCTCCAGGCGACCAGCCCGAACCCCGGTATGGCCAGGTCATCCCGGAATCGCTGCAGGATGAAGGCCCTCTGGACCTCCTCCTTGATGCCGCCGACAGCGAGACCAATAAAGAGGAAGAGGGCCAGATCGCCGGGGGTTCGGACGAGCTCCAGGATCGGGTTCGTTTCACTGTGCCACGGAGGGAAATACTGTTCGAAAAGAAATCCCAGCAGAAGATTGGAACCCAGCAGAAGGGGAACCAGGGAAAGGCCGAGCAGAGCCTCCTGCCGCCAGCGGCGGAAATTTCCGGTGAGCAACACCAGGCTCTGCCGGTTCCACCGCAGAAAGATCCCGATAAGGAAAAGCACCTGGACCGCCTCCAGCCCTCCCAGAAGAGCCAGGTAGCGGGACTGGGTCAGAATGGAATGATCGGGCACTCCGGACCAACGCAGCAGCAGGACGGCGTTCAAGCCGGTCAGCAGTCCGCTGCAGAGGATTATTTCCAATAAAGCACGGCAGACCTGGAGGAGATCGGGCAGCTTCCGCGATTCCCTCGCCGGCGAGGGAGCCTGTCCGGGCGTGGCAATGGTTTCCAAAGGGTCGGAGCCGCTATCCGGAACCTTCCCGGAAACATTATCTTCTTCCGGCAGAGTCATGACTTCCCATTAACAATTCGGATAAACGATGGTATTTTGTATTGGCACAAAAGGTCGCCGGAACAGAGCTCCCGCGTCCCGAGTCGCATAAAAAAAGAATTTTTACTATACCACTAGAAGGAACAAACCCGAAAGGATCCCGGCCGGCCTTCCTGTTTTCGGAGAAACCGCCAAACGAGGGCGCAACATGAAAATCGAAGAATTCAAAATGGAGAGATGGCAATCGATCTGGGAGAACCAGGTCCGGTTCAATCTCTCCGAAAGCGGGGTTCACCCGCTTGCCCTGCAGGACCTGATCGAAAGCCCCTGCGAACTGGATGATTTAAAGCAGGTGCGTCTCGGCTATCCGCAAACCAACGGATCTCCGGCCCTCCGCCGCCTGATTTGCGGAATGTACGAGAAGGCCACGGAGCAGCACGTACAGGTGACCAACGGCGGATCCGAAGCCAATCTGCTGGTTCTTTTGTCTCTGGTCGAACCCGGAGATGAGGTGCTGGTAATGCTGCCCAACTACATGCAGGTTCCCGGACTGGTTTCGGCACTGGGCGGAACCGTGCGGCCGTTTTTCCTGCGGGAGGAAGACGGCTGGGCTCCGGACTTAAGCGAGCTGAAGAAGCTTCTTTCCCTGCGGACCAGGATCATTGCCGTTTGCCATCCCAACAATCCCACCGGATCCATTCTGTCCGAGGGGGAGATTCGGACGATATGCGAAATGGCTGCCTCCGTGGGCGCCTGGGTTCTGGCGGATGAAATCTATCGCGGGGCGGAGCGCAGCGGCGTGGAAAGCCCGACGTTCTGGGGACGGTACGAAAGAGTGATTATCACCGGCGGCCTCTCCAAGGCCTACGGCCTTCCCGGGCTGCGGATCGGATGGATTGTCGCTTCCCCCGAGTTCGTCGCCCGAACCTGGTCCTGCCATGATTACACGACCATTGCTCCGGGAGCTCTTTCCGATGCTTTGGCCCGGATCGCCCTGGAGCCGGGCCGAAGGTCCGCCATCCTGGAAAGAACTCGCCGCATTCTTCGAGAAAATTTCCCGATCCTGACGGAATGGATCTATCGGAATCAACCCTGCTTCCGGATGGTCTCCCCGCGTGCGGGAGCCATTGCCTTTTTAAGGTGCCAGCCTCCGCATAACCCCAGCGACCTGGCCCGGCGTCTGCTGCAGGAAAAGAGCGTGCTCGTCGTGCCCGGCGTCCAGCTGGGAATGGACGGATTTATCCGCATCGGGTTCGGTGGCACCCCGGAGGACTTGCAAGCCGGATTGCTCCGAATCCAGGAGCTGCTCCGGACGTAAACCACCTGCGATTTAAAGTTGGCCTTTACATTCAATCTGAGGTAAGATAGATTCTTTAAGAGTGAAAGAGGGATATCCCTGCTTTCTTAAGAAATATGAACAGATTTCGGAATAGAACGGTTTGCCTCGTGGCACCGCTGATCGGTATTTTTATCTACGCCGTAAGTGTGTCCCTGCCCTCCCAACCCGCGCCAAAAGTTGCATCCCAGGAGGTGCACTACACTGTGGGCCAATACAGGCTGATCAGTCCGGAAAGCCAGAAGGAAAACGTTTCGTCTCAAAACAGCACTCTTGCTTCCAGCACTCCGGAACGTGCAACGACGGTGGGCACCTCGACGCTCGGTATAAAAGCGGAAGACCCGGGCGATTTTACTTTCTTCGATATTTCGGAAACGGACCTGAACCGCTCCAAGGGGAATCTATCGGTTTCATTCGATCACCCGGCCCTGGAAAAATATGCCTCCCGGCAGCTGCGCTCCCTGGATTCCATTCATCCAACAACCGGCGCTCTGCCCGAATCGGCGGACTCTGCCAGCCTGGATGCGATACCGGACCAGTCGTTTGAAAGTTTTTATGCCACACTTTTTCCGGACAAGTCCAAGAGCCTGAACACCCCCGCCTGGGCTTCCACGGCGGTGCAGTCCGGTGAAAATCCATTCGCCGAAGCCATTGAACAGAGAAGCGTTGCTGCCAGCAGGGCGCAAAGCGCGGTGACCCAAGCCGTAAACCCGGCATCGGCCCCGACAGTTCCCGTTCGTGCGGCTTCCAGCTCTTCTGCATCTGTAACGGTCGCATCGGAGGCATACGGCATCGGGCAGGCCTGGTCTGCAACGGCTAGCTCCACCGGAGCGGCAAGCAGTCAAACCTCTACGGTTGCCCCCGGCTCGGGAAGCGGAAGTGCGACGGTTTCTGCCGGCGCCAATGCGGACAACGGCCCCACGGTCTCCGTTCCGGCGCCTGCCATCCCCGCTTCCCCCGGCAACACCTCCACCAGCCAAGCTACTATCTCTCAGCCGACCATTGCGGGAACCAATTCCGGCTCTTTCCTTCTTGTCGGGGATATCAAGCGGTCCGGATCGGCGGAAATCGTTCCGGCGATTCATTATCAGGGCGGAAGGTTCGAAGTTCCTTTTCTGGGGCAGGTTCAGCTGAAAGTGGCGGTCATTGCCGATCCCCTCAACTCGTTCCGATCGCTGGCCGTGGAAGACATCAACAACGATTCTCTGGCAGATGTGGTCTGGTTCAGCGAATCCGATCCCTTCGTTCTCGTATGGCTTGGAACCGCATCGGGAGATTTTACCTATGCCGGAGCTTCCGCCGTTATCGGACGGGGTAAATCGGCGGCCCTTTTCGATGTGGATGGCGACCGGATCAAAGACCTGGCCCTAATCGAAAGCACGGACGGAACCAAACTCGGGGTTTACCGCGGAAACGGCGCCGGACGGTTTCAGGCCATGGGAACCTGGAAGCTGCCGGCGACCGGCGATATGCTTAACATCGGCGATTTCGATGCCGACGGTATTCCCGATCTGATGGCCACCAACCTGACCTCCCTGCGCACCTTTCTGCTGATGGGTCAGGCCACCGGCGGCCTGACGCCGGGTTCCTTCTCTTTCCTGTTCATGCCGGACCGGACCATGGAAACCGACATTAACTTTAACGGGATCAACGAAAAGATTTCCCTTTTCCAGTATGGAGCCCGTTTCTCGATTGCCATGAGTCGGACTTCCTCCGCCCTGCGGCATATCTCCAGCGTCCCCATGAAGCTGCCGGTGTATATCGTTCTGGGCGACCTGCTGGGCGAGGGCCGCATCGACCTCGGCGTGGCTATCAACAAGTAGTGCCGGCCAGCTGATTGAGCCGGTCTTCTGCCTCCTGGATTTTCCGCTCATAAAAGGAAGCTTCCTCCCGGTAATTCCTTTTGGCCGCTCCCTGCTGGAGGATCTGCGCTTTGCGAATGAGCTCCTTCCAAACCGCCTGCTCCTGCCAAGAAGTCAGCGGCTTTTCCCTGGCCAGCCGGAGAAGGGACTGCAGCCGGAACCGGTCCATCCCCCATTCGCTGTGCGAAAGCTGATCGGGATGACCGCCCCGCTTGACAATCAGCTTTTCCTCCAGGAAAAGAACCGGGTGCATGCAGGTCAGCCGCAGCCAGAGGTCGTAGTCCTCGCAAACCGGCAGAGACTCATCGAATCCGCCCTCCTCTTCCAGCAGTTGCCGGCGAAGCAGGATTGAGGAGGGACTGATCAGGCAAAGCGGAAGGCATCGCTCGAAAATCCATCCGGAATATTTCTGGTGCTTTTTCATGGGATTGACCCGCACACCCCGCCGGATCCAGATTTCGTCGGTGTAGCAGAGCTGAAATTCCGGCTGCACCATCAAGGCATCGACCTGCCGCTGCAGCTTTTGGGGAAGCCACAAATCGTCCGAATCGAGGAAGGCAATCCACTCCGCCCGGGCCGCGCGGACGCCGGCATTCCGCGCCCGGCTTACCCCGCCGTGACGAAGGTAGAGATACCCATCCGGTGAGCCCTTCCCGGACAGAGCACGGCAGGTTTCATCCTCCGAGCCGTCATCGACCACGATCAGCTCGAAGTCCCGGAAGCTCTGCGCCTGAACGGACTCGATTGCCTCCCGGACCGGCCGGCATCGATTGTAGGTGGGAATGATGACGCTGATAAACGGCAAAGGCAGGATTCCTCAGAGCAGCATTCCGGCAATGCAGGCAGAAAGAAAATTGGCCAGGGTACCGGCCAGCAGGGCCCGAAAACCAAGGCACGCCAAATCCGACCTTCTTTCCGGGGCCAGAGAGCTGATGCCACCGATCTGAATTCCAATCGAGGTGATATTGGCGAATCCGCAGAGGGCATAAGTGGCGATGGTGAAGGAGCGCGGATCCAGGGTGTCCTTCAGCGGGCCCAGTTGCGAATAGGCCACCAGCTCATTGAGCACCAGGCGGGTTCCCATGAGAGACCCGATCAGGTTGGCATCCTTCCAGGAAACTCCCATCAGCCAGGCAAGGGGAGCAAAGGCGTAACCGATCAGCTGCTGCAGGCTGACCCCGGCGAAAGCCAGAAGGTAATTGAACAGGGCGATAAAAGCCAGAAAGCTGATCAGCATGGCGGCCACATTCATGGCCAGATGCATTCCCTCGGTGGTGCCGCGGGCAGCGGCAGCGATCAGGTTGGCGTCGATTTTTTCCCGCACCACGGGAACATCGGCCCCGGTTTTGGGCACCTCCGTTTCCGGAATCAGCATCTTCGCCAGCAGGATGGTGCCCGGGGCGGTCATGATCACCGCGCCGATCAGGTGCTTGGCGTCGATGCCGAAGGCAATGTAGGCGGCCATGATCCCGCCTGAAATGTGGGCCATGCCGGAGGTCATGATGGTCATCAGCTCCGAGCGGGTCATCGCCGCGATATAGGGCCGGATGGTGAGCGGGGCTTCGGTTTGCCCCATAAAAATGCTGGCGGCCACGTTCAGGGACTCGGCACCGCTGGCCCCCATCAGGCGGGACATCACGATTGCCATGCCGCGCACCAGGTACTGCATGACTCCCAGGTGGTACAAAACGGCAAAGAAGGCAGCGATAAAAACAATGGTCGGCAGAACCTGAAAGGCAAAATAAAAAGCCTGCCCATTGGCCCGGTCTCCCAGGCTGCCAAACACAAACCGGGACCCTTCCACCGAAAAACTCAGCAGCCGGTTGACTGCCCGGCCGGCGAATTCGAAAACCTTCTGACCGAGGTCCGTTTTCAGAACGATCAGAGCAAATCCCCACTGAAGGCCCAGGCCCCACAGCACCACCTTGGGCTGAATCGCCCGCCGGTTCGAGGACAACAGCCAGCAAATCGCCAGAATCAGCACCATACCCAAAACGCCAAATGCATTTGCCAACAAAACGTGCTCCTTTCTTAACTAGACCCGCCCTACGGGCAACCCCTGCCCTCTTCCCCGGAAGCGTCGCTTCCCCACCCGCTTTGCCTTCTCCGCAGGGACCCTGGCGAACTCTTCGTGAAATTCTACCCGCTATAGGGTACAATTGCTGCTCGCTAAATAGAAGGTATCAAGACTTATTATTGGAGGATTTGCAATGACCCAACGCTGTAAACTGTTTGCCGGACTGCTCCTGGCATTTGCATGGATTGGAATGACTGCCCTTTCCGCCCAGACCCCGGCGGCACCCGCCGCTTCCAAGCTGGCCTTTCTGGATGTGGACCGTGCGGTGGTAAGCACTCTGGAAGGAAAGAGAAACCTGGACGAATTTCAGAAAGCCTATGAGGCCAAAGCCAAGGAAGTCCAGGACAAGCAGGATGCCCTGAACAAGGCGATGAACGAATTCCAGGCCCAGCAGGTCACTCTGAGTGACGAAAAGCGGGAAGAGCGCCAGTCGCAGCTCGACGAACAGACCACGGCCCTGAACCGCTTGAAGGAAGACCATCAGAAATTCCTGGAACGCCGCCGGGCGCAAATCATCAATGCCATCCTGGGCAAGATGCAGCCGATCATCGCCGACTATGCCAAGAAAAACAGCTTTACCGCCGTTTTTGTAATTCAGCAGCAGATGCTGGCTTTCGTGGATCCGGTCGCGGACATTACCGCCGAAATCATCAAGCTGTACGATGCGGCCAACCCGGCGAAATAGGCCTCCCGCGCACCCTCCCGCTCCTTTTTAACGCTTCTTCTTTGTTTCGCCCTGCCGGCCCATGGATACGGCAGGGCGTTTGCTTTTTTCGGACTTTCTTTTCTGCAGGCACTGCCATCTGCACTTCCCCCTGAAAAGGTCCCGTGGCTCCCCGGATTATATTTCATGTCGATATGGACGCTTTTTTTGCGGCCGTGGAGCAGCGGGAAAATCCGGAGCTCAAAGGGAAAGCGGTCATTGTCGGTGCCGATCCGGGCGGCGGAACCGGTCGCGGAGTGGTAGCCGCCTGCTCTTACGAAGCCCGGCGCTTCGGAATCCATTCGGCCATGCCGATCCGGCAAGCCTGGCGTCTCTGCCCCCAGGGCACATACCTTCGACCCGACCACAAACTTTACTCCTCCGTATCCCGAAAAATCATGGATATCCTGGAAACATTCACCGACCGGCTGGAGCCGATCAGTATCGATGAAGCCTTCCTTGATTTTTCCGATTCGGCCCGCCTGTGGGGCTCGCCGCTGGAGATCGCCCGAAAAGTCAAGTCCTGCATCCTTCGGCAGGAGGATCTGACCGCTTCCATAGGTATCGCCGGTAACAAATTTCTGGCCAAAGTCGCTTCCGACCGGTGCAAGCCGGATGGAATCCTTTGGGTCCGGGAGGGTACGGAAAAGGAATTCCTGGCACCGCTTCCGGTTTCCAGGATCTGGGGCGTAGGAGAAAAAACCGAGAAATACCTTCATTCCTGCGGCTGGAAAACGGTAGGGCAGCTGGCCGCCCTGCCGATCCATGTTCTGGAGGCCCGCCTGGGCAAGTTCGGGCATGACCTCTGGCTGCTGGCCAACGGCGTGGACCACCGCCCGGTCTGCCGGGACTCGGAAACCAAGTCGATCGGGCATGAGCTGACCTTCGACGTGGATACCGATGACGTGCGGGTCTGGTCGGTGACATTGCTGCAACTTTGCGAGAAAGTATCCGCACGATTGCGCCACGGCGGCCTTTCCGGACGAACGGTCACCCTCAAGGTGCGTCTGGAGAATTTTCAGACCTTCACCCATCGCAAGTCACTCCGCTCCGGTATCTCCACCACGGAGGAGATATATCCGCTGGTCCGCCGGCTTCTGGAGGAAACCGTACCCGGGCCGGTCCGGTTGCGGCTGCTGGGGGTTTATCTTTCCGGGTTCGACGAAGGAAAATCCGTTCAGCGTTCGCTCCTGGATCAGGAGCCCAGGAAATGGCAAGCCTTGTCCCGAGCCGTGGACGAAGTCCGGGACCGGTACGGCAATCGAAGCATTCGCCGGGCGGCCCTGCTGGATCCGCCCGGTTCCAACCCGACGGAGCCGGAGCAGGATTAGCGGTTGTGGCGTGTAATCCGCTCGAAGGCCGTTTTCAACTGCTGCATGGCCTGCGGATCGGCAACATCAAAGTTGAAGTCCTTTCCCTCCTCGGACTTCAGGGACAAACGGAGCTTGCTTTTTTCGGGTTTCAAATCCATCCGGCGAAGGGTCACGATGGAGGACTGAAAATTGTGGTCCCCCTTTTCCGGGGTAAACACCACCGACTGGTCGCTCAGGGTCAGCGTCCCGAAGCAGTCCCCCTTCCAGTGATCGTGGTAGGCGGGAATGCTGATCCTGGACGCAGAGGTGGCCGGAACCGTCGAACTGGCAGCCGTGGTATCCTCCCGCTTGACCCGGACCTGCGATACAGACGCCAGGGTGGTCGTCGGCACCAGGGTGGAAGTGGTAGGATCCATCAGAACCATGGTAATCGCGCTGCCCGACTTCTTGGCGGACCCTGACCCTTTTCTGGAAGCCGAAGCCACCGTCGTTGCAGGGGAAAGAGAGGCGAGCGTGGAACTGCTTGCATCCGGAAGAGTCGTGGTCGATTCGGCCAGCGGCTCCATGAGGGTCGTAGGCGCGTTCAGGGAGGCATTGTCTCCCGACGGATTGAGCAGAGGTTCCGAGGAGCCGGTTAAACGCACAATCAGCCAGACAACAAACAAAAACAGAAACCCTGCAAGAGTGGCCATCGGAACCAGCCAGCGGGTTGGCAGCCGCAGAACATAGAGGAGGCCGCCCTTGATTCCGGTTTCCTCTGCTGCCGTCGGAACCGGCGGCGGCGGAAAGAACGAGGGAGCCGGAGTGGCAGGGGTGAGCGGAGCACTCGGTTTGGCGGGAGGCGCAGGAGGAGTTGCGGGAGGCGCGACCGGAGGCCCTACAGGAGGAGGGGTGGGAGCCGCCGGCCGGCTCTCCGAACTCCTGGGAAAAACGGTGGCGGCCGGATCGGGAATCGAAGTATGCTGCGCCGCCGGCGGAGGAACGAAAGATGAAGAAGGGGGCGACGACGGTGCAACCGGAGCAGCGGCAGGCTTTGTGGCCGGCATGACGGAGGGCAGAGGCTGCAGCTGCAGCCTCTTCAAATCCACCATCAGCTCGTTGCAGTTCTGATAGCGCTGCTCCGGGTTTTTTGCCAGGGCTTTCTGGACGATGGCTTCCACCTCCGGCGGTAGAGCGGGCTGCTGATGGAACACCGGCGGATGGGCTTCGTGAACGATTTTGTAAATAATGGTAGTGGGATTGTGCCCGACGAAAGGCAGCTGGGAGGTCAGGGTTTCGTAGAGCATCACCCCAACCGAAAAAATGTCCGAACGGTGATCGATCGCCTTCCCCATGATCAATTCCGGGGACATGTAACTCGGCGTTCCCAGGATATACCCTGTCTGGGTCAGGTTGGAAGAGGATAGCTTGGCAATCCCGAAATCGACGATTTTCACCTGTCCGTCCTGGGTCAGCATGATGTTGGCCGGCTTGATATCCCGATGAATGATGCCGTTCTTGTGCGCATACTCCAGGCCGGCGCAGAGCTGGGTGAAAATATGAACCATGCGTTCAATGGTCAGCGGAAAATCGCGAACCAGGATTTCTCCCAGGTGGGTACCGTCGATGTACTCCATGGCGATGTAAGGCTCGCCATTGAAATCGCCCACATCGTAGATGACCGCAATGTTCGGATGGGAGAGCCGGCCGGCGGCCTGTGCTTCCCGCATGAACCGGGTTACGAATTCCTGGTGCAGGGAGGGTTCGATCCGGCCCATGGACCTCATCTGCTTGATGGCCACGATCCGGTCAATCTTCGGATCCCGGGCCTTATATGCTGTGCTCTGGCCGCCTTGCCCGATCTCTTTCAAAATCTCATAGCGTCCGACAGTGCGTAGTGTCATCGGTAGTTTCTCCGCAGGATTACCACAGCATTATATCCTCAGGGCCGGATTAGGGAAATATCTTGCTCCACCAGGAAGAAGTATGCTTGCTCAGATCGTTAAACAGCACCACCGACATCAACAGGATCAGCAAAATGAAGCCCACTTTGGCGATCTGCTCCTTGACGTGCAGGGAGAGGTCGCGGCGGATTAATCCTTCCAGCAGCAGCAGAAAGATCTGACCTCCGTCCAGGACCGGGATCGGCAGCAGGTTGAAAATACCGAGCTGCAGGCTGATCATGGCGATGAAGCCGATCAGGGCCAAAGGCCCCATCCGAGCCGCTTCTCCGGAGTAAACGGCGATGTCGATCGGTCCGGACATGACCTTCAGAGAGGCTTTTCCGGTGAACAGCTTGCCCAGAAGGTCGAAGGTCAGGAGAGTGATTTCATAGTTGCGGCGCACGGATTCGTTCAGCGAGGCCCAGGCCCCGTACCTTTCCACCAGGCTGGGAATCCGGAAGCTGACACCCAGGCGACCCTGGCCGCTGTAGCCCGGATTGGAGGGAACGTTCATGCGTACCGGAACAACCTTGCGCTGCAGGACTTCCTCACCACGCTTCAGGGTCACGGTGAGCTCCTTATCCTCGCTCCCGTAAATCAGGGCAATCTGGGCATACTGCTCTTCGGCGGCCTGCCCCTCGCGCTCGACCCGAACCAGGGTGTCCCCTTTCTGCAGTCCGGCCTTGTCCGCCGGGGATGCCGGCTCTACGCGATCCACCACCGGGTGGAGAAGGTAGGGAACGAAGCCCGCGCTGCCGATTTCCCCTCTTCCCAGGCTGATGGTGGTAATTTTGTAGGACAGCTGCTGGGCACCGCGGCGGATGGAAAAATCCAGTTCCCGGTTGGGGCTGGACCCGACGGCAATCTGCAGATCCTTCCACGTGGAGATCGCCCGGCCGTCCACCGCCAGGATCAGATCGCCGCTCTGCACGCCGGCCTTAGCGGCCGGAGATTCCGGAGGCGCCTGGCCGATGACCGGCGGCTCTTTCAGATACCGGGGCATTTCAATGCCGGCCATGTAGTTGACGGCCAGGAACAGCACCGCCATAACAATATTCATCACCGGTCCGGCTACGTATACCAGGAAGCGCTGGTGCTTGGGTCGGGTGAGAAATTCATCGGGACTCCCGGAGAGGGCGTCCTCCGGATTTTCCCCCGCCAACTTGACGTAGCCCCCCAGCGGAAGAAGGCAGACACGGTAATCGGTATCTCCCCGCCGAAAACCGAAAAGGCGCGTTCCGAAACCGAGAGAAAAAATTTCCACCCTTATCTTGAGCCATTTGGCGGCAATGAAGTGCCCGAATTCATGGACGAAAATCATCAGGCCGAGGACAAAGATAAAGGAGACTATCGTAGACAGCGAATTGAATAAAACATTCATTTTTTTCTTTTTCTCAAAGGTTGGGAACGGAATGGGGCCCGGTCTCCAGCTGCTGCCGGGCGGCGGCTCTGGCCCAGGAATCGGCTTCCAGAACCGTCTCCAGGGAGTCGAGGCTCCGGGTGCCGTGCCTCTCCATGGTGCAGCCTATCACCCGGGCAATTTCAGGAAACAGGATCCGCCCGTCCAAAAAGGCCTGGACGGCGACTTCGTTAGCGGCATTCATGACCGCCGGCATGGTGCCCCCGGTTCGTAAGGATTGATAGGCCAGTTCCAGACAGGGAAACTTTTTACGGTCCGGAGCCAGAAACTCCAGCTTCCCCATCCGGCAAAGGTCCAGCGGGGGACGTGCGTTCTGCCGCCGGTGCGGATAGAGCAGGGCGTACTGAATTGCATTGCGCATATCGGCAATGCCCAGCTGTCCGATAACCGAACCGTCGACCATTTCCACCAGGGAATGCACGGCCGACTGCGGGTGTATGAGAACTTCGATGCGCTCCAGCGGGATTCCGAACAGCCAGTGGGCTTCGATTACCTCCAACCCTTTATTCATCAGAGTGGCGGAATCGATGGTGATTTTTTTGCCCATTTTCCAGGTGGGGTGGCGCAAGGCAACCTCCGGGGTCACCTGGGCCAGCTCTTCCTTGGGCAGGTGCAGAAACGGGCCGCCGGAAGCAGTCAATATGATGCGGCGTATGGAAGCCAGCTGCTCCCCGCGCAGGCACTGGTGCACGGCATTGTGCTCGCTGTCGATGGGCATGATTTCCCGCCGGTGAACCGAGGCGGCCTGCATGACCAGCTCCCCGGCGGTAACCAGGATCTCCTTGGTGGCCAGGGCCAGCTGTCGCCCCAGGCGCAGGGCCTCCAGGACCGGCACCAGAGCGGAGGCGCCGGCAATAGCGCAAAGCACCGTATCGCCGCCCGGCAGCGTGGAGCACGCCTTGAGTCCGTCCATTCCCCAAAGAATGGAGATCCGGTCCGAGGACGGCATCCGGTCCTTCAGCAGTTCCCACAGGCGGTCGACGCTATGGCGGTGTTCGACGCAAAGCAGAAGGGGCTGAAAGCGCACCGCCTGATCTGCCAGAAGAGCGAGGTTCTTCCCGGCTGCCAGGGCTACGACCTGCAGTTCTTCCGGAAATTCCTCCACCACCCGCAAAGCGTTGGTGCCGATGGACCCCGTCGAGCCGAGGATGGATATCCTTTTTCGTTCCATGTTGTTGCCGAATTCCGCTATTTTGAACAAGGGGTTTATTTTACAATAAATACCGCATTTTTTGCGGGAGCAGGGCCGTTCGGGTTACTTTTTCATAAAGGGATTTTTCCAGGAGGAGGGATGAAGTTGCTCCATACAGAGATTCGAGTGATTGGCGGCGGGCTGGCGGGATGCGAAGCAGCCTGGCAGATTGCCCGCCGGGGACTGCCGGTAAGACTTTTCGAGATGCGTCCGGAGAAGACCACGCCGGCCCACCAGTCCGAAGATCTGGCCGAGCTGGTTTGCAGCAACTCTCTGAAATCCATGTCGCCGGACTCCGCCACCTTCCTGCTGCAGGAGGAGCTGCGCCGCCTGCAGTCCCTGCTCATCCGGGTGGCGGACGAGACCAGGGTGCCCGCCGGACAGGCGCTGGCCGTGGATCGGGTTCTCTTCCGGCGCCGTGTCACCGAGATCCTATCCGCAGCCCCGGGCATCGAGCTTCGGCGGGAGGAGGTCACTTCGCTGGCCGGCCCGGGCATCGTCCTGGTGGCCAGCGGCCCGCTGACCTCCGACCGTCTCTCGCGATCCCTGCTTGAGTGGGCGGGCCAGGATCACCTATATTTTTATGACGCCATCAGCCCGATCGTCGAGGTCGACAGCCTTGACTTCCGCATCGTCTTTGCCGCCTCCCGCTATGACAAAGGGGAAGGAGACTACCTGAACTGCCCAATGGACCGCGAAGAGTTCGAACGGTTTTTTGAAGCGCTGATTTCCGCGGAGCCCGTCCCGCTCCGCGATTTCGAAGCGCCCCGGTTCTTCGAAGCGTGCCTCCCTTTGGAGGAGCTGGCCCGCCGCGGCAAGGAAACCCTGCTGTTCGGGCCCCTGAAACCGGTGGGCCTGACCGATCCCCGCACCGGCCGGCGGCCGCATGCCGTCCTGCAGCTGCGCCGTGAAAACCTGCAGAGCGATGCCTTCAACCTGGTCGGTTGCCAGAACCATATGAAATTCGGCGACCAGCAGAGAATCTTCCGGCTCATTCCGGGTATGGAAAACGCACGGTTCCTGCGCTTTGGTCAAATCCACCGCAACACCTTTATCGATGCCCCCCGGCTGCTTCAGCCCACCCTGCAGAGCCGGAAGGAAGAAAGGGTTTTTTTTGCCGGGCAGATCAGCGGCGTGGAAGGGTACCTGGAATCGATTGCCACGGGCCTGATGGCCGGCGTGCATGCCGCCTGCCTGGCATCGGAAGGAACGCCGGCCTCCTTTCCCGAAACGACGGCCTGCGGAAGCCTGTGCCGGTACCTCTCGTCGGCTGAGGTCCGCCCCTATCAGCCGGCCAACATGACCTTTGGACTGCTGCCGCCACCGGCGGAACAGGGCAGGCAACGCATCCGCGACAAGAAAGAGCGCCGGCGCCGGCAGGTGCAGGACGCACTGCTTTGCCTGAACTCCTTTATCCGGGATTATCCCCCGCTTCGGACCGGCTAAACCGTCTGCCCGGGAGGGAGTCGCAAGCCGGGGCCCGCCCTTAGGGCCGCCCCAGGGCCTCGCGCACCATGACGGCCAGATCCTTGACGGTAAAAGGCTTTTCGATAAAGAGCATGCCTTCCTGCAGGATTCCGCGATCCTCGATGGCATCTGCCGTATATCCCGAGGTAAAAAGGAACCGGAGGTTCGGGCTGAGCGCCAGGAGCTGCCTGGCCAGCTCAATGCCGTTCATTTCCGGCATGATGATATCCGTCAGCGCCAGGTGAATTTCGTCGGTCTTCTTCTGGACCAATTGGATAGCCGCTGCCGGCGAACCGCAGGCCAGAACCTTGTACCCCAGGCGCTCCAGCATTCCCTTGGTCATCTTGAGGAGAGACAGATCGTCTTCCACCAGAAGGACGGTTTCCGTGCCTAGCCGGGCTGGCTCCGGCGCGCTCTCCATTTGTCTGGACTCCGGCTTGCCCGGATAGGCGGGCAATAAGATCTGGAAGGTGGTCCCCCGGCCCGGCTCGCTGCTCACCTGGAGGTGCCCGTTGTTCTGCTTGACGATGCCATAAACGGTCGCCAGCCCCAGGCCCGTGCCCTTGCCCAGAGCCTTGGTTGTAAAAAACGGCTCGAAGATCCTTTCCAGGACAGCCGCCTCCATGCCGCTCCCGTCGTCCCTGACATGCAACACCGCGTACTCACCGGGTGTAACATCCTTGTGCGTGCCGCCATAAGCCGGATCGATGGCCTGATATTGGGTCTCGATGGTCACCGTGCCGACCCCCCGAATGGCATCGCGGGCATTGATGCACAGGTTGGCCAGAATCTGGTCGATTTGCGAAGGATCCATCCGGATCGGTTTCAGACCCCGGCCCGGCAGCCAGACCAGTTCGATCTCTTCGCCGATCAGCCGCCGGAGCATCTTCAGCATGCCTTCCAGGGTCTCATTCAGGTCGAGCACCTTGGGCATGGCGGTCTGCTTGCGGGCGAAAGCCAGCAGCTGGCGGGTCAGATCCGCCGAATGCTGCGCCGTTTTTCGTATTTCCAACAGGTCGGCAAAAATCGACTGCTCCGGACCCACCTGGTCCAGTGCCATTTCGGCATGCCCGAGGATGACTCCCAGCATATTGTTGAAGTCGTGGGCCACACCTCCGGCCAGCCGTCCGATGGATTCCATCTTCTGGGCCTGAATCAGCTGGGATTGCAGCTTCTCCTGCTCCTCTTCGGCACGCTTTCGCCCGGTGATGTCGGTAATCTGCATGATGTAGCCCACCCGCCGGGAAACTTCGTCCGGAATAGGCGTAGTAATGACCGCCAGATGGCTTTTCCCTTTCCGGGTAGTAACATAGGGAGCCAGGGAAGCATCAAATTCGATTTCGTGCTCCACGATTTCCCCGCGGGCCAGACGTTCCCAGACTCCGGGCACCTGGTAATTGGGGTCCGTCCGCAGGCAGAACTTTCCCAGGTATTGCCGGACATCGACCTGAAACATTTCCTCCACTTTCCGGTTGGCCCGGATCATCACCGCGTTTTTATCGTAGATCTCAATGCCGATGGGCGAATTCTCAAAAACCGTATCCAGCAGCTCCAGGGTTTCCTTGAGCGTTTCTTCGGCCTGCTTCTTTTCGGTAATATCCTGAATCAGCCCGTCATAGCTCAACAGGACGCCATTTTCATCGCGGTGGGGAACGCAGGTGTTTCGGACCGAGCGGATGGACCCGATGCGGTGCCGGATTCGATGCTCAATCGGCGGCGGATCCTCATTGGCTAAAATCCGGGCGGCCTGTTCTTCCACCTTCCTCCGGTCCTCCGGGACCACCATGTGCAGCCACAGGTAAGGGTCCAGGGTAAAATCGAGCTCCCGGTATCCGGTCACCGCCCAGCAGCCCGGCCCGTGGCTGGTTTCCGCGGCATGCCCGTTTTTCACCTTCACCGTGTAAACGTAATCCGTGATGGCTTCGGTAATGCGCCGGTAGTGCTCCTGGCTCTCGTGCAGCTCCTGCTCGGTGCTCTTCTGCTTGGAAATATCCATGCAGATGCCGATCATTCTCACCGGATTGGCACCCTCGTAAATTGTCTTGCCCGTGGCCAGAATCCAGCGGATCCTCCCGTCGGGGAGCAGGATGCGATACTCGTTGATCAATTCCTTGCGCTCGGCCATCGCCTCTTGAATGTTCCGCCTGGCCGTTTCCCGGTCTTCCGGGTGGACCGCCTTTTCCCAGGCCTCAAAGCTGGGGACGGTCTCGGGGCCCATTCCGAAGAGCTTCAGGAATTCCGGAGACCAGTGGAACAGGTTTTGGACGATATCCCAGTCCCAGGCTCCGGCGCTGCCGGCCTCCAAGGCCATTCCCAGACTTTCATTTTTTCTCTGGTTTTCCTGGCTGGACTGGTTCCGTCGAAACGCCATGCGGATCAAAGCCACTATCAAGGCCGGATCCGAATTCCGGTCCACGATTCCATAACAGGAGGAGTCCTCCATGGCGGAAATACAATCTGCGGTTTGAAGGGAATAGAGAAAAACCACGGGTATTTCGGCCCGCTTCCGGACCTCCTGGGCCAGCCAGGCCCCATCCTTCCCGTTCCCGAAATGGAGATCGACGACCACCAGGTCAACCTGGTTCAGCCTGCCGCTGATCAGGGCCAGAGCCTCTTCCCGGCAGCGGGCCGCCAGGACGGCATACCCCTCCTGGCGAAGTGCCCCGCAAAGAAGCGTCACCTCATCTTCTACCAGCAGAATCGTTTTGGCCGACATGTGGTTCCAACGGTATATCTTACCGGACTGTGGCTGGATTTGATATCCTTTCGGCCGGTGGAGAATTATACCTTGATTGGGAGGCCGTCTTTTGTGGTAATCTTTAAAAAAACATAGAGAGGACCTGCCGAATCGAAGACGGGCTCGGTCGTTACTCCTTGTTGCCGGGCGTTTTTCGGTTTTCATCACCTATGAACTGGACCGAACAGGATCTGCAAGAAGTTGAAATGAAGCTCCTGCTGGAAGGGATTTTCCGGGTTTATGGCTGCGACTTTCGGGACTATTCTGAAGCATCCCTGCGGCGGCGGCTTCGTCTGTGGCTGGCCGGATCCGGCTTCCATTCCTTTTCTGCAGCGCTCGGCCCGCTGATTCGGGATTCCGGCCTGTTCACGAAGTTCCTCCAGCAGATTACAGTGCATGTCTCGGAGATGTTCCGGGATCCCGCTTTCTTTCGGACCCTGCGCCGCGCTGTGATCCCCCATCTGAAAACCTTGCCCGTCATCAGAATCTGGCATGCCGGGTGCGCCACCGGGCAGGAAGCCTATTCCATGGCTATTTTGCTGCAGGAGGAAGAATTGCATGACCGCTGCCGGATCTATGCCACGGACATCAGTCCGGAGCAGCTCCGAATGGCCCAGGAGGGGGCTTATCCGCTGAAGGAAATGAAGACCTTCGCTTCGAACTACCAGAAAAGCGGGGGGAAGGCCGCCTTTTCCGATTATTACACCGTCCGGAACGACTGCGCCCTGCTGATGCCATCTCTGAAAAAGAATATTATTTTTTCCCCACACGACCTGGTCACCGACCCCGCATTCAGGGAAATGCACCTGATCCTCTGCCGCAATGTCCTGATTTACTTCCAGGCGGCCTTGAAAAGGCGGGTGCTGGATCTTTTCCATTCCTGCCTGGCTCACCGCGGAATCCTGTGCCTCGGTCTAAAGGAGAATCTGATCGGACAGGAAATGGCCGCAAAGTATGACGAACTGGTTCCGCGGATGCGAATTTTCAGGAAGCGGGATGATGCAGACCGAACCCAAACCCGATAAGGCAGCCGCACTCGGATCCTGCGCCAGAGAAGGCAGGAGGCCCGGGTTCCTGCTCCGAGCTTATCCGGAGAATCTTAATGTCCGAAGATGAAAAAATCCCTGTCCTGCTTGTCGATGACACCAAAGAAAACCTGGTCCTCCTGGAAGCGCTGCTCGAGAATCTGAACCTGGAGCTCGTCAAGGCACTCTCCGGCAACGATGCCGTTCGGCTGACTCTGAAAAGGGAGTTTGCCCTGGTTCTGCTCGACGTCCATATGCCTCACATGGACGGTTTCGAGACGGCGGAGCTGATACGATCCAACCCCCGCACCAGCAACCTCCCTATCGTCTTCATCACCGCTTACAGCCTGGACCTCCAGCACCAGTTCCGAGGCTATAGCGCCGGGGCCGTCGACTTTCTTTCCAAGCCGATCGAACCCCTGGTCCTGCAAAACAAGGTCAAGGTCTTTTGCGAAATCTACCGCCAGCACCGCCGGATCGAACAGAGCGAACAGATTCTGGCCAGACAGGTGGAAGAGCGGACGGCGCTGCTCGACGAAACCGTCGGCCGGCTGCTGTTCGAGCTGAAGGAGCGCAACCGGGATAAGGAGGCAATTCAGCAGAGCCACGAGCTGTTGCGAAAACTGTCCAACCAGCTACCGGGAATGATGTACCAGTTCGAGATGCGCCCGGACGGCTCCTTCTGTGTACCTTATGCCAGCGAAGCCATCCGCAATATCCTGGGATGCACTCCGGAAGAGGTGCGTGAGGATTTCGGGCCGATCGCCCGAGTGATCCTGCCTGAGGACCTGCCCCGGATTCAGGCAGCCATTGCGGATTCGGCCGCAAACCTGGCGCCATTCAAGTGCGAATACCGCGTACAGCTGCCCGGACAGCCGGTACGCTGGATCTGGACCAACTCCGTACCCGAAGCCCATGCGGACGGAAGAATTACCTGGAGCGGATTTAATGCCGACATCACCGAACGTAAGCGGGCGGAGGAAGAGAGGGAAAAGCTGCAGGCCCAGCTTTTCCAGGCCCAGAAGCTTGAGTCCATCGGCATTTTGGCCGGAGGCATCGCCCATGATTTCAACAATCTGCTGGCCCTTATCCTGGGCAACATTTCCCAGGCCCAGGCTCTCGAGCCGGAGGAAGCCGCTGAAAGAGACCTTATTCTGGAAGAGGCCATGGATGCCTGCCGCCGGGCTTCCGATCTGAGCAACCGCCTTTTGACTTTTTCCAAAGGCGGCAGCCCTCGACGAGCAGTCCTGGCCCTCCGGCCGGTCATCGAGGAGTCGGTCCGCATGGCGCTCAGCGGATCGAAGGTAACGCCTCATTTCGATTTTCCCGAAGGCCTTCCTCCGGTGCTGGCGCACGAAAGCCAGCTGGTTCAGCTTTTCCGCAATCTGGCATACAACGCGCGCGAAGCGATGCCGCTCGGAGGAAAGCTGGAAGTAATCTCCGACCTGGTCCCGGTTCCCGAAGGAGCCATTGCCGACCTGTGTGCCGGCACCTACCACCGGATCACCTTTCGCGACGAAGGAGCAGGGATACCGGACGAAATTGCGGGCCGCATTTTTGATCCCTATTTTTCCACCAAGGAAATGGGCAGCCAGAAAGGGCAGGGACTCGGACTGCCGATCGGTTTTTCCATCGCCCGGAAGCACGGCGGGACCCTGCAGCTGGATTCCGCCCCCGGATGGGGCGCCGTGTTTGTCGTTTATCTTCCCGCCATGCCGCAGTAATCGGGTTTACGGCCAAGCCGCCCTGCCCGGGTGGCCTCGGCGGCCTGGAGGCGCTGAAACAGCTCCGGGCTCTCCGCTCCACCGTCCGGGAGCTTGTTTCCAACGGTTACGCGGAGGATCCCATTCTGCAAAGGCTTCGGAACGCATCAATAAAAGCGGGGGGGATTGACTCAATATACCTCAATGTGGTATTTGTGTTCTTATCAATCTCCGCCAGGACCGTTCCGGGGCGAGGGACCCCGACGGCCTGCCGCGTAGGAGAAAGGGGTCATCATGATGAGGGTTATCGCACGCTACGAACCATGGTTTCCTGGATCAAGAGTCCTTCCGGTTCTGGGCTTCCTGGTTTTCTTTTGCTTCCCGGCCAAGGCAGCGCAAAAAGCAGTCAACGATGCGCCGGCTCCCGTAGTCCTTCAGCCGGTCGACGACTGGGCGGTCGGCAGCGGCCTGGTTTACTGGGGAAAGGATTGTTTTGCGGAGGAGTTTTCCCGGTCGGGGTATTTGAAGCGTTTGCCTCTGGGCGGGACCATCGAACGGATCCTGGAAACGACCGATGGAGCTCACTGCGACATGCCTTTCGGCATGAGTGCGCAGGACGATGGACTGTATTACGCGGATCTCTCCGAAGGGCGCATCGAGCGAACCCCCCTGGCGGAGCCGTACCTGGGCCTGGCGGTCGCCACGCTGGCCGCCGCCGACCTTCCCTTCTATTCCGCCCAGCTGGAAGTTACCGCCACACACGTTTACTGGCCGACTTCCGGCAGCGGCAAAATCCTGCGCGTTTCGCGAAACGGGGGCACGGTGGAAACGGTCGTCGGCAGCCTTACCAACCCGTTGGATATCCTGGTGGTCGGCGGAACGGTTTACTGGACGGAAGCCGGCGGGCTGTGGGAAATCGGCAACTGCACTACGATTCCCTGCACCGGCAGCAAGCGGCAGATCGCCTCCTTTTCGGCCAATACAACCGGCAAAAGCATTTTTTATCGGACCCGCTCAGCCCTCAACTACAGCCTGTACTGGGTGCAGCGCACGGTCAATGCCGGCACGCCTGTTTCCGCAATCCTCTCCATCGGCTGCTCTACCATCTCCCCCTGCGGCGGACTCGGCTCCGCTCCTTCGACCGTCTACACGGCCGGAAGCGACTGGGAAATCGGGGCACTGACCAGCGACGGCACCTATCTGTTCTGGACGGAATCGTATAACAAAGCCGGCATTCTGGACGGAAAAGTGAAGAGAAGACCCCTCAGCACCGCCTCTCCGGAAGATATTGCCGTTTCCCAGACCTACATCGATGTGCGCAAGACCTTTCTGGTCAGGGGCCATCTCTTCTTTGCCAGGCTGGCCGGCGCGGGTTCGGCCTCCGGTATCTTTACGCTTCCGGTAACCGCCGCCGCCATCCAGCGAGACCTGGCGGCGGACGCCATGGAGGTTACCCAGGCCATTCAGAATCTGGCCAACAGCGCACCCCTGGTGGCCGGCAAACGGACCTATGTCCGCGGCTACGGGAAGCAGCTGAGCGGCCCCCGGACGATCACCGTGGAGGCACGGCTGGCCGGCAGGCGCAACGGCAGCGGCCTGCCGGGAACGCCACTGAACCCCCTCAATGGAACTCTGGCCCTGACGGCGGGCGGCACCTACGACCGCGCCCGGCTGAACGACGGCTGGTACTTCCTGCTGCCCGAAAGCTGGACGACAGGCAGCGTGGAATTCGAGCTCCTGCTGGATCCCGACCAGAATCATACCGACTCCAATCTTCTCAACAACAGCCTGAAAAAAATCCTAACCTTTCAGCCCCAGCCCCCGGTCTGCGTCATGACCGCCCCGGTCCGCACCCACAGCCCGCTGCCGTCCACCCGCGATCCCAATTTCGCCGCGATGGTGGACCAGTTCAAGAGACGCTGGCCCGTACCCGACGCCTGGATCTTCCGGAACACCTCTCCGGTGGAGGAGCTGCAGGTTTGCACCTGGTACGGTATTCCTCACCCCTGCTTCGGGCCGTACGAGCTGGAAGAGGGCTGGGGCCTTCTGAACGGGATTCCCGACCGCGACAAGGTGATCATCTCTCTATGGACCCGCGCCTTGCTCTCCTTTAATCCGGACGCCTGCGATAATATCAGCGCCCCCGTGCATTATATGGGCATGGTTCACCCCGCGGCCAATAACGGCGGGGCCAGCGGATATGCCAGCCTGATCAGCACCAACAGCTGGGTACAGCTGCCGGCCCACACCCCCAATCCGGCTTTGCCGGACTGGAGTTCCCTGTTCGAAGGCAGCGTCATGGCGCAGGAGCTGGCCCACAACTACGGCCGCCAGCACATCGACTGCGGCAATCCCGGCGACGTCGATACGTCCTACCCCTACCCTCCCTGCCAGATCGCCAGCACCGGCCCCGAAAGCTACTACGGTTTTGATACCACCACCCTGAAACCGATCCGGCCGGACGCCACCGCCGACTTCATGAGCTACTCGCAGCCCAGCTGGGTGAGCGATTACACCTGGCGCGCCCTGGTTAACAGCTTCGCGCGAACCCGTTCGCCGAATTCGGGATCTGCCGCACCGCACGGGTCTCTGGCCGGCGACAGCGTGTTCGCCACCGGGGTGGTGGATACCGCCTCCGCCCGGGGCGAAATCACCACGGTGCTGACCCTGCCCGGCTCTTCCCTTCCGCCAGCCCTGCGCCTGTCCCGAACGACCGCAACAAGCCTTGCCGAACATAGCAGCACCCCGGCAGCCAGCTACTCCCTGCGCCTTCTGAACTCCTCCGGGGCCACCCTGCTTACCCAACCCCTGACCTTAAGCCATCTGGACGACCATAGCGGAGACAGCGACAACGCCCTTTTCAGCACTGTGTTTTCCCCGCCCGCCGGCACGGTTGCCACCATTCAGCTTCTGGCCGATTCCACGATCCTGGATTCCCTGACGCCCGGCAATCACATACCGGCGGTGGCCGTGCAGCAGCCCGCCGGCGGAACCCTGGTGGACGCCTCCATGGGGATCGCCTGGACCGCCTCGGATGCGGATCCCGCCGACACTCTGCTCTTCACCCTGCAATACAGCTATAACAGCGGCGCCAGCTGGCAGACCCTGGTTACCGGCTTCCCCGGTAACCCTTCGGGAAGCTACTCGCTGACCCTGAGCGACCTGGGGAGCCTGCACGGAAGCTCCGCCAATACCGCCCTGCTCCGCATTCTGGCCAGCGATGGCTACCATACGGGCATCGCCCTCTCTCTGCCCTTTACCGTGAAGAACCGCGCTCCCGAAGCCTACATCGCCTCTCCGGTCGATTCCCATACCTTTCCGGCCGGCACCGCCATCGAGCTGGTGGGGGGAGCGACCGATCCCGAAGACGGCGGCCTCAGCGGAAACTCCATGGCCTGGGCCGTGGATGGAAACAGCACCAACAGCGGGGCCCAGGCGGTGGCCGCCGGCCTGGCCCCGGGGTTGCACACGGTGACCCTGACCGCCACGGACTCTGCGAATAATAAAGGGACGGCCAGCGCCGGATTCCAGGTGGCCCCTCTGGCCATACCGCTGGGCGCGGCCCCGGTGCTCGACGGCTTCAGCGAAGAGGACAGCTATGCATCGGGCGCCGCGCTGCGGCTGGCACCTTACGGCGACGACGGAACCCAGGCCAGCGTATACCTGGTCCGCAGTTCCGCCCATCTTTATGCCTGCTTCTCGGGCCTGAAAAAAGGCGCGGCTCTTCCCGGCGCCCTGGCCGGGTTGCGCTTGGATGTCAATCACAGCGCCGATGCGCTGGCCCAGTCCGGCGATTACGGTTTCTTGGTCGGCGAAGACGGGGATGTGGTCACTTTCGCCGGGAACGGAGCCGGCGGATTTGCGGCCCCCGGCCCGGGCGGACTCACCGCCCAGGTCAGCTTCCAGGCCAGCCGCTGGACTGCGGAATTGCGCATCGAAGCCGCCGTTCTGGGAGGTTGGGATCACCTGGTGGGCCTGGCCCTCGGTCATTACGCACGAAATTATGCCGGAGACGACTCTCCCTGGCCTTTTGCCGCACAGGGGAACAAGCCGGACAGCTGGGCGACAACGGCCCTGGGGAATCAGCCGGTTCTCGCCCTGCTGGACCCTTCCACGGCATCCGCGGGCGGGGCGGGATTTACTCTGACCCTGCTCGGCAGCGGGTTCGCCGCAGGCATGACTGCGATGTGGGGCGGGACAGCCCTGCCCACTGCGGTGGTCGACAGCGGCAAGCTGACCGCCACCGTGGCGCCCGCCCAGCTGGCCCCGGCGGGCACCGTCGCCGTGAGCGTATCGACCGGCGCCCCGGGTAACTTCACTTCCAACAGCCTGCCTTTTATCGTTTCCGCGGGAAGCCCGGCCATTACCGGCCTCAGTCCGGCGGCCGGCATGGCCTGCAGCACATCGCTGCCGCTGGTGGTGCAGGGCAGCAATTTTGCCGCCGATTCCCAGGTGCTCTGGAACGGAACGGCTGTGGCCACCCAGTTCAGGAGCGCCAGCCAGCTCCAGGCGCAGATCCCGGGAGCCTTGTTAACCTCCGGGCAGTCCGCCGGAGTGGTGGTACGCAATCCCACTCCCTCGGAGCGGCTTTCCGCGGTCAGCTCCTATTCGGTCGGGCCCTGCAACCTGAGCCTTTTTCTGCCCCTGATCAAACGCTGACGGCTCCTCCCCCTCCGCAGGCGCACGGGAAGGAGGGAAGAACAGGAAGAGATCTCCTCTTTTCCTGAACTTCCTTCTTTTCCTGCGAAAAAGGAACGACCTCCTGCCGACCGCCTCGCGGCTTGATGTTGTGGTTCGTTTCCGCTAAACTCAAGGAATCCGCAAACGGAAGCCCGACCCCGGAGAAGACGATGCAATCACGGATAAGCGCGCCAGGCCCCTATCGGAGCCGAATCACAGCCGGACTGGCTTTTCTGCTCCTGGCCTTCGGTGTGCGGCACGTTCGGGTCCCGATTCCGGCGGGGGCATCCGCAGCGGTGCCGCAGGTGGTCTTCCAGCAGGGATCGAACGGCTATACCGGCGTGCGCGATACGTTCATCAGCCAGCATTCCTGGGGCAGCCCTCCGCAGTATACGCTCAACTACGGGCAGAACACGGAAGTTGCGCTCTCCCGCAGCGGGTACGATACCCCTCTGCTGCGGTTCGACCTCAGCTCCATCCCGGCCAACAGCCTGGTCGTATCGGCCACCCTGCAGCTTTACAACGGCACTCCTGGAGGAGGCGGCTGCGCCCAGCCGGGAACCGAACCCCGCCGCATCCAGCTGCTGCGCATGCTCCGGGACTGGGACGAGGGGAACCAGATCTCCGCGCCGGTATCCACGACGGCGGGCGCCCGCGGCGCCACCGGCGACTATGCTTTTCTCTACTACAGCGGAGGGACCAATGTGGCCTGGGGAGTGCGCGGAATGGCCGCCGGCGTCGATTATTCTTCCACCGTGGAAAGCGATGCCGATGTTCGGAACCCCGGATGGTATTCGTGGAATGTCACTCCGCTGGTCCGGGCATGGGTGCGCGGCGACTCCGCCAACTATGGCCTGTCCCTGCGCGACGCCACCGGCTACTCGGCCACCAACTGCGACTACCGCAATTTTGCCTCCAGTCAGAATGCCAATACCGGCTTGCGGCCCAGGCTGACGGTGGACTACAACCCCAATGTGCCCTACGCCCAGGCGGGTCCGGACCAGAAGATCTGGAATTGGAGCGGCGCGGCGCTGACTCTCGACGGATCGGCCAGCCATGACCGGCCCGGGGGCAATGATGCCACCCTGTCCTATTCCTGGCGCATTCTTCAGGCCGCCTGCGGATCGGCACTGTCCGGCATTCTTCCCCTGGCGGCAAAAACAGGGCCGTTCACGCCGGATGCCGCCGGCGAATGGCTGCTGGAACTGCAGGTCACCAACGACCTGGGCGAAAGCTCCACCGACCAGGTCCGATTGCAGCTCTGGCGCATTCCGGCAGGACATCCCCGCCTGTATGTCAATGCTTCCACCCTGCCGGCCCTGCAGGCGCGGGCCACGGCGGGCAACCCGCTCTGGTCCCAGCTGCTCAACCAGGCCAACGGCAGCTATGACGTCAACGACTGGGGCAACGTCATGGAAAGCAGCGCCCTGGTCGGCCTGGTGACCGGACAGTCCGGCTACTGCAGCCGAGCCCTCCAGATCGCCTCCCTGCAGCGGGATGCCGACATCGGCTACAACCAGCGCAGCGGAGCGGGCGAGCTGGCCCTGGTTTACGACTGGTGCTACCCGCAGATGTCCGAAACGATGCGCAACCAGATGATCCAGTATTTCAATGCCTGGGGCGATAAGCAGAAGTGGTCCTCGCCGACTCACTTTACCGACGCCCAGCCGGGATGGGGCAATTACTGGCCCGCCTTTTCCTTTTCGTTTGCCCTGGCAGGCCTGGCCACTTACGGGGACAACGAGCGCGCCGCGGAGTGGCTGGACGAATACCGGCAGACCCGCGTAAGTCAGTACGACACGGCAGCGCTGGCCCGGATTGCCGAAGGCGGTTCCTGGCCGGAGGGGACGGTGTACGACTGGCTGGCCAATCCGCCGCGCATGTACGCGCAGGCGGCCTGGCTCAGCGGCACGGGAGAGAACCTGTTCCTTTCCACCTCCTGGTTCCGCGAAAGGCTGGGATACCTGCTGCTGCAGAATTATCCCGGAACGGACAGCGAGTGGGGCTACACCTTTCATCCCTATATTTCCCAGGGCGATGCCGAGCGGCATCGGGGCAGCATGGCCAACTACAAGCGGATCATGAGCCTGCTGCTGGTGCAGATGTTTCCCTCCGATCCCCGGGCCGGCGAGCTGCAGGCCTATCTTACCGCCTCGCCGGCGGACACCTCCCTTCCGTTCCAGTATTACCTGGAATTTCTATGGAACGCCCCCACGGTCATGCCGGTACCCCCCGCCTCGACGGCCCATTATGCCCCGGCACTCGGTCAGTTCGTATGGCGCTCCGGGTGGCCCAGCGGCGCGGCGGATACCGATCCGTGCGCTACCTATATCACCTTCAACGCCGGCGATCACTTCACCTACCACCAGCATTACGACCAGAACGCCTTCAGCCTCTGGAAATGCGGAGACCTGGCGCTGGACAGCGGGGTCTACAGCGGCAACGGGCTGTCCTACCACGATGTGAATTATTACGTGCGGACCATCGCTCACAACACCCTGGTGGTTTACAATCCCCAGGAAAATTTCACCAGCGTGCGCTCCGATGCCGTCTCCAACGACGGCGGACAGCGCACCGTAGCACCCGCCAGCCGCTCGCCGGAATCGGTTTCCTACTGGGACATGCACGCCCAGCAGTACGACACGGGCGATATCCTGCGCCACGAGGAGGCCGCGCTTTTTTCCTACGCCCTGGGGGATGCCACCAAGGCCTACAACAACCCGGGCTACTCGCAGATGGCGAGCTATTCGGGCAATGGGCCCAAAGTGACCCGCTTTCAGCGGGAATTCGTTTATTTGCGGCCGCTGGAGCCAACCGCCACCGCCAGCCGCGACTTCGTGGTGCTCTATGACCGCGTGGGGGTGGTCTCGGCGGGCTTCAGCCAATCGAACACCAAACTGCTCTTCCACACCCTGACCCTGCCTACGGTGAGCGGTACACCCCAGGCGGTGAGCAGCGGCGAAACCCTCTATGCCAATGCCGCCGAAGCGGTCGCGGCTTCCGGCGGCGGCAAGCTCTTTTTCCGGTTTCTGCTGCCCGCCCAGCGCAACGTGCGCCTGGTGGGAGGACGCGGGCAGAAATCGTTCTGGGTGTTCGGCCAGAATTACGACTGGCACTGGTCCGCGGGGGAATCGCAGCCGCGTCCGGTTACCGACTTCGACCCGCTGCCCTACGGGGAGTTCCGGCTGGAGCTGGAGCCGGCGGATGCCGCCCTGGACCACAACTTTCTCACCGTTCTCTTCCCGACCGCCGCCGCCACCGCCGCCATGCCCGCCGCCACCCTGATCAGCGCTTCCGGAATGGAAGGCGTCCACCTGGCGGATTCGGCACTCAACCGTCTGGTCCTGTTTTCCTCCGCGGCGGACGGCGGAGCGCCGGGCGGAGCACTGAGCTACAGCTATTCTCCGACGGCCGCCACCTTAAACCTGCTGGTCGACCTGCCGCCCAATGCGGAGTACCTCCTGACCAGCCAGCGGGCCGGTGCGGTGCAGACCGTCACCCTGACGCCCGCCGCCGGCGGCGCCTGGCGGGCCAGCGCGCAAGGTGTGCTCCGCTTCACCCAGAGCCCCGAAGGCGGAGTGCCGCCCCCGGAAGTGTTCCTGCCCCTGGTGTCAAAAAACGACTAGCGGGGGGATGCCGGAAAGCCCTCTACGGCAGCCTTTGGGGATATTCCAGGGCATTGAGCCACTGTATGGCGCTGATGTAGGCCGGGATCAGGGCCCCGCCATGCACGCTCCCCAGCCCCGGGATATATTCCACAAAGGGAACGAAATCGACACGGGCCTGCTTTCTCCAGGCTTCGAAGGCCAGGGCGGAATTGCCTACCGGAACGTAGTCGTCATAAATATTGTGCATCAGCAGCACCCGGTAGGAGGAGGACGGCGTCCAGTCGCTGAACGAATTTTCGGCATTCAGAATCCCGACCACCGCGCTGTCCGAACGACCGAGCTCCCGGATCAGGGCGTTGGTCAATACGCTTCCCGGACCGTTATATCCGGCTACTTCCATCATTTTGCCGGACAGGATGGCGCTGGTCACGTCCGGATCCCCCTTTTTCTGAGCCACCAGGCGGTATAGCGAGCTGTTGAATTCCCCCCAGCCCGATCCGGTGCGGTCCTTCCGGCTGAGAATGGCATTTTCGAATTTCAGCAGGGGGGCAACAGCCCCGTACCGGTTTCCATAGGCGGCGACAAAGCAGGGGAGAAAGTAGGGGGCGGTGTAAGACCGGGTGGCGGTCAGCATTACCTTGCGCATGGTTTCCGATAGAGAGTGCGGCCCGTCCATAGCCGCCACTCCGGCGATGGTGTAGCGGCTGGAGTGCCGGGCCTGAAGCTCCTTGGCGGCCACCAGCGTGGCATAGCCTCCTTCGGAAAACCCGGCGAGATAGACTTTTCCGTTCCAGGAAACCCCGTAATTTTTAGGAGCAGGAATCTGTTTCAGCTCGCCAAGCTTCTGCAGTCCGGCGTCCAGGGTGGCCACGACGACTTTGCCCAGTTCGCTGGTGCAGTAGGGGTGGATATCGTAATTGTCGCCCAGCCCGGGATAATCGGCCACGACCACGATAAATCCCAGCTGCGCCAGGATCTGAGCCACCGGGATGGTGAACTGATCGTCGATGGGGTGATTTTTGGCGTTGCTCGGCGACTGGCTGCGCTTTACCTGGGTGGGATGCTGAAAGGCCAGCAGCGGGGCGCTGAACGGATCGTCGATGTAGCTCGGGCCGTAGGGGACGACCAGCAGTGCGGTCAGCGGATCCTGGTACCCGGGCATAGTGTAGGTCAGCTTGAAAGCGTCCGTGGGGCGCAGCGGGGGATCCAGCTTTCCCATTTTCTCCAGCATCTCCCACAGGGCGTCCAGCGGCCCGTTCCCCGGGGCGACGTTGGGAACGAAGTCGAAGCCGGTGAGCAGATCGCTGATGCGCAGCGGCTGCTTGGCGGCCTCGCCGATTTCCGTTTTCAGCTGGGCGGGAGAGAGGGAATACAAAGCTTCCGAACCCAGCAGCGTTCCGATTTCTTTTCCGCGGAAAGCGGAGCAGTCGAAAAACTCCGCGGTTCCCGAGCTGAGTCCGGGTTGGAGCACGGCATTCCCCGAAGAATCCACGGAATACCGCAGGGTGGTCATCTGAAAGGTCCCCTTCCCGTCCGGCAGGGTAAAATCGACGTGGGCATAGGAGCGCAGGTTGCCCTGAGAGTCGGTGGTCTCCACACCGACTTCGATCTGGTCGGAGGATACCCGGCCGAATCCGCGCACGGCCTCCCGGAGAGGAATGGCGTTGGGATAGACGACGGAGGACCAGGTGGTTCCCGTAAGGAAGTAGTACCCGAACCCCACCTCCTGCACCGCCAATTTGTACTCGATGGGTGTGACGCCCATCCGCTGCGTGCTCAGGCTCATGCAGACCTCCTGGGCCAGGAGCGGGACGGAACCGGCAGCCCAAAAGGCCAACCAGGCGAAAATCCAAATCTTAAGTCGCATACAATCTCCCCCTAACCAATAAGGCTACAAAATAAATGGAGTCATAATCGAGAAGACCTTAAAAATCAAAAGGCCCTGCGCGGAATGCCAGCCGATCGATTGGGCATTCTCTCTCCCCCCGGGCTCTTTTTCTGCAGGAAGATGCGGGATCTCGTAAAAAGTCGTTTTTTCGTCCGGTTCTGCCGTCCCGATGGGACTTGCTTCGTGCCCGGAGCCAACCCGGCAATGAATTGTCGGGCCACAATCTTGTCGTCCCTGACGGGACTTAACTAATTTTTATGAATCCGACACAAAAAGACGCGCCCCACCTCAGAGGACCTCCTGCCGGAAGGGATCGAAGCGCATCACCCGGTTCCTGCGAAAGGCCTCCACCGAGAGCCCGATGGCCACCATGACTTTATAGGCCAGATCGGCATTCAGCGTTGGCTTCTCCCGGCTGCGGACGCAGTCCAGGAAATTCATCATGTGGTCCCTCTGGCTGACCACCGGAAACTCCAGGCAGGTCAAGGGCACCGCCGCATTTTGCCCCGCGGCGGGCTTGCGGGTTCGCTCCTCGCAGACGCCGGCCCGGGCACCCGGGAATTTGCCGGAGGAGATTTTCTGCTCCATGTCCGCGGCAAAAGGCGGTTCCGGACGCACCAGGATTCCCCTTTCGGAATCGAAGGTCATCGTGCCGTGCTGCCCGCGGATGGCATCGGCCAGTCCGTTCTGGTTCACCTGCGTGGACGGGAGAACCACAGTGTGCCCGCCGGGGTAATCGATGGTCACAAAAAAGCTGTCCGGCACCTCCCGGTTGTCATTGCTCTTCCCGAAGACATAGTTTCCGCCGGTGGCCGTCACTCTTACGGGAAATTCCGCGCCCAGGGCCACCAGCAGGTGGGAAAGGCCGTGGTAAAGAAGGTCGGTGGCAATGCCTCCGCTGTAATCCCAGAATTTCCGGAAGCGGAAGAAACGCTCCGGCTCCCAGGGCCGCCTGGGCGCCCTTTTCCACCGCCATCCCAGCCACATGTCCCAGTCCACATTGGAGGGGTTGGCCGTCGGGTCGATAGTCCAGTTCCAGTCTCCCTTCGGGTTGTTCCGGAAAGCCCCGCCCTGGGTCCAGATGAGTTTGCCGATCAGCCCGTCCTGGATCAACTGACGGGCCTTCCACCAGATTTCCTCGGAAGCCGACTGCGCCCCGCACTGGAAAACGCGCCCGGTGCGCTCCGCGGTGCGGGCGATCTCCCGGGCCTGCTGCCAGTAGAGGGTCACCGGCTTTTCGCAATAGACATCCTTTCCCGCCTCCATGGCTTCCACGGCGATCCTGGAATGCCAGTGATCCGGCGTGGCGATGAGGACTGCATCCACCTCTTTCCTCTCCAGCACTTTGCGGTAGTCCGCGTAAGCCTCCCCCTGGGACCACTGCCTGGCTTCCAGTCGTCGTTTCTCCCAGCAGTCGCAAACCGCCGGAATCGCTATTTTGCCTTGCGGATCCCTGGCCCATTCCACCATCCGCCGCAGGTGCCACCGCCCGCGGTCGCCGACACCGATGAAAGCCAGATGAATGCGGTCGTTGGCTCCCGGAACACGTGCCTGGGCGGCAGCCATCCGGGTGCTCAGGCCCAGGCCGGCGGCCGTCGCCGATTGCTGAAAAAAGCTCCTGCGGTTCAAGTCGGTTTTGCCTTTCATGTTCTCTCCTTTTGAAGTGAGCTCTTGCTCGTCACAGGCAGACGCAAAGATCGGGCGGAAAAAAGAACCGGCGCGCCTTCCCTTCGGGGCAGAAGGCTTTTGGTGAATCGATCCTCTTCCGATGGAAGGCCGCTCCTCCTTTCAGGAATGCCTCGCCCGAATCCAGGCTTCCATGCACTCCAGGGCGAGGCGGGAAGCCGCCTGCTGGCATTCTTTCTTGGTGCGGCCGGTGGCGGAAAAGGAAACCAGATGGGGAATCTCCAGCCCGATGCGGAAGGTCTTATCATGCTGCGGACCGGTTTCCCCCAGAACCCGAAAGCGCGGCTCGGGCAGCTTCTGCAGGGATATCTGCTCCAGCAGGGTGCTTTTGAAATCGGTGTGCCCGGCGCGCAGGATGTCCACCTCCTGCAGGGCCCGGTCAAACTGCCGGGCAAGAAACTGCTCCGCGGCTTCCATCCCTCCATCCAGGTACAGGGCGGCGATCATGGCCTCGTAAGCATCCGCCAGCAGGGCTTTTTTCTTTCTCCCCAGCGCCTTGTCCTCCGCGGAGCTCAGCAGCAGGTAGTCTCCCAGATGGATGGACTCCGACAGCTGATACAGGTGGGTGGAGCTCACCAGGTAGGATTTTGCTTTTGCCAGGGCCCCCACCTTGGCTTCCGGAAAGCGGTGAAACAACGTGCGGCTGATAAAAAATCCGAGGATGGCGTCCCCCAGGAACTCCAGGGTCTCGTTGTGCTCCATCCCCTGAGCGGACTGTTCGTCGGCATAGGAGCGGTGCGAAAGCGCCCGCTTCAGCAGCAGGGGGTGGCGGAAGGAATACCCCAGCCTTTTTTCCAGCTCGCCCAGGCTCCCTGCGGCACCATCCGCGGCACTCCGGTCAGAAGGTGTCTCCCAGGGGCCCGTTGCTGTTTCCCGATGGTCCATCATGGATCCTGCCGGATAAGCGGAAAAGGAGGCCGTTTGGATTTGACGAAACTCCGCAGGCCTTTTATAATTGAACGCCTCAATATGCGGAGGAGTGGCCGAGTGGTCGAAGGCGGCGGTCTTGAAAACCGCAGTACCCGTAAGGGTACCGTGGGTTCGAATCCTACCTCCTCCGCCAGTTTTTCTATTCCCTCTCCCCTTCGATATCCGTTTCCTTCTCCTTGTCGTGGATGGTGATCAGCTTCCGAAGCTCGTACTCCTTTCGCCCCCCGGGGGTAACGATGCGGATTTCGTCCCCTTCTTTTTTACCGACCAGGCTGCGCCCGATCGGAGAGGAGGTCGATATCAGGCCGGCTTTGACATCCGATTCTTCGCTGCTCACCAGGGTATAAATGACTTCCTTGTCGGTTTCCGTTTCATAGAGGTAAACGGTGGAACCGTAGGAAACGGCATCATGGGGAATCCGGTCGAGATTGACCATGGCCAGCGCCGAAAGCCTGCTGGCCAGCTGCCCCTGCCGGGCCTGCAGCAGCCGCTGCCTCTCCTTGGCGGCCTGGTATTCGGCATTTTCGCTCAGGTCGCCCAGCTCGCGGGCCCGTTTGATCTCCTGGGGAAGGGTGACGGAAAGCTCATACTTTACCGCCTCCATTTCTTTCTGCAGCTTGTCACGAATATTTTTCAATTGGATTCTCCTAAAAAAATGCCGGAGGGATTGAAAGCCGGAATCAGGAACGGTAACCCGCCGGAAGATAATCAGGAACTATTTTAATGCCAGGTTGACCTTTTCGGCAAATTCGAGCCAGAACGAGGGTAGGATTCCCAGCCATAAAATAGCCAGCGCGGCCGTTCCAATCGCCAGGGCAAAGCCGATCGGAACCGGCGGCACTTCGGCGGGCGAGGGGCTTTCCGGAAGAGGCTTCATGTACATGTGAACCACCGGCCGGAGATAGTAATAGGCGGATACCGCGCTGTTGAGAACGGCGATAATGACCAGGCCGACCAGCCCGTTTTTCAGGGCCGACCCGAACAGGTAAAACTTGGCGGTGAAGCCCCCGGTGAGCGGAATCCCGGTCAGGGAAAGCAGGAAAAGGGAGAGCAGGGCGGCTAATCCGGGCCGGCGCTCAGCCAGTCCGCTCAGATCGTGCAGGGAAACGCAAAGGTCGCCCTTCCCGCTGAGCAGCGACAGGATCAGAAAGGCCCCCAGGTTCATCATCGAATAAGCCAGCAGGTAGATAAACAGGGTGGTGTCGGCGGTCTCATTGTCGATGAAAATCGCCAGGATCATATAACCGGCATGGGCGATGGAAGAGTAGGCCAGCATCCGCTTCACGTTCTGCTGGGAAATGGCGGCCAGGTTGCCCAGGGTCATGCTGGCCACGGCAATCCACCCGGCGAAGTGGCCGGCGCTGTAGTGCATGCGGGGAAAGTGAAAATTGAAAAAGCGCATCAGCGCGGCCATGGCCGCCACTTTGGGAGCCGTGGAAAAAAAGGCGACGATCAGCGAGGGGGCCCCTTCATATACATCCGCCGCCCAGGAGTGGAAGGGAACCAGCGCCAGCTTGAATGCCAGCCCCACAAAAATAAGGGCCAGACCACAGTTCAGGAGCAGCGTGGCCTGCTTGTCGGAATGGCTCCCCATCAGGGCGAACAGGTCGGCATACCGGGTACTGCCGGTGGCGCCAAAAACCATGGCAATGCCGTAAAGGAAGAACGCCGAAGAGATGGAGCCCAGCAGAAAATACTTCCAGGCCGCTTCGTTGGCCCGCAGATCGCTCCTTTTCAAACCGAGGAGGATGTAGCAGCCGATGGAAAGGACTTCCAGGCCCACAAAAGTGCTCAGCAGGTCCTGGCTCCCGGACAACAGCGCCATGCCGAGATAAATAAACAGCAGCAGGGCATAAAACTCCCCGCGGAAGATCTCCTCCCTTTCCAGGAAGGGGCGGGCCGCAAGGGAGATCACCGCGCAGATGAGCAGCAGAAGAAAGCGGAAGGAGAGCGAAAAGGTATCCCCGGAAAAGGACAGCTCCTTCATCGGGCTCTGGGGCAGGTCCCGGGCAACGGTAAACAGGGCGACCATCGCCCCCAGCAAAATCAGCAGAGTCAACCCGGGAATCAGCCGCGAACCCCTGTCCCGGCTGCCGCGCAGAAAGGGAGTCAGCAGGACGATGAATATCCCTCCGGCGCCGGCCAGGATCTCCGGAAGAAGAGCCCAATAGAGAATCGAATCATTCATGGGGGAAGCTCCTGGGCTCCGGCGCTATCCTGCTCTCCCCGGCAGCCGGTTTCGGCGAAGCCGCGGGGCGGAAATCAGGACTGGCTTCTCGGGCCACCAGCTGATTGGACTGGATCGGATGGAGAATGTTCCGGGAGGCTCCTTCCATACGCTGCAGGAATGGCTGGGAATAAATCCCCATCCAGACGGCCATCAGGATCAGGGGTATCAGGCAGGCCCACTCCCGTCGGTCGAGGTCTGCCAGTTGCCGGTTTTCATCCCGGGTCAGCGGGCCGAAATACACTCGCTGGTACATCCACAGCAGATAGGCGGCGGAAAAGAAGACTCCGGTTACCGCGACGGCCGTCAAAGCGCTGTTTTTAGCAAAAGAGCCGAGCAGGATTAAAAATTCTCCGACAAATCCGTTCAGCCCGGGAAGGCCGATGGAGGAAAGGGCGATAATCAGCGTGGCGGCGGCATAGTGCGGCATGCTGCGGGCAATTCCGCCGAATTCCTCGATCCGCCGGGTATGACGGCGTTCATACAGAATGCCTACGATAAGAAACAGCGCTCCGGTGGAAATTCCGTGGTTCAGCATCTGATAGCTGGCCCCCTGCAGCCCCTGCAGGGAAAAGGAAAAAATGCCCAGGACCACGAACCCCAGGTGACTGACCGAAGAGTAGGCAATCAGCTTCTTCATGTCGGTCTGCACCAGGGCTACCAGAGCTCCGTAAATAATGCCGATCACTGCCAGAAGGGAGATCAGCGGCGCGAAAGCCGTGGAAGCATGCGGAAAGAGCGGAAGGCAAAACCGCAGGATCCCGTAGGCGCCCATTTTCAGCAGGACGCCGGCCAGAAGAATCGACCCGGCCGTGGGGGCTTCCACGTGGGCATCCGGAAGCCAGGTGTGGAAGGGAAACAGGGGAACCTTGATGGCAAAGGCAACAAAAAACGCCAGGAACAGCCAAAGCTCCTGCGTTCGGGTCAGCGCCGCGGCCCCCGAGGAGAGCTGGCCGGCGATTCTCAACAGATCAAAACTCCCGGTCCCGGTTTGCAGGTGCAGATAGAGGATGGCAACCAGCATGAGCAGGGATCCGACCATGGTATACAGGATGAACTTGACCGCGGCGTAAATCCGGCGTTCTCCCCCCCAGATTCCGATCAGCAGGTACATGGGCACCAGGGTCACTTCCCAAAAGAGGTAGAAAAGAACCAGATCCAGCGCCAGAAAGACACCCAGCATGCCGGTTTCCAGGAACAGCAGCAGCGCATAATACGACTGGACCTTCCGGTGGACTGCCGTAAAGGAGGAAAGGATGGCGATGGGGGTCAGAAAGGTGGTCAGCAGAACCAGGAAAAGGTTGACTCCGTCCACGCCCATGTGGTGGGTGATTCCCAGCTGGGGAACCTGCAGCCACCCGAGAGTCTCCTCCAGCACGTAGCCGGCAGCCGGCAGCGGATACGATGCAACCAGGAGCAGGGACAGCACGAACACCGCGGCGGACAGAAGAAAGGCAAACCAGCGGATGACTTTCTCCTGCGCTCCGTTGACCAGCAGGACCAGGATCCCGCCGGCCGCAGGAAGATAGGTGAGCAATGCGAGCAGATATGGAATTTTCATACGATCAATAAATACAGGAGAACCGTCAGCGCCCCCGCGCACAGCCAGGCGGCATAATCGCGGACCGACCCGCTCTGCAGCCGGCGTAAAATATTCCCTGCACCCGCGAGAATTCGTCCGGTGCCGTTTACCAGGCCGTCGATCACCTCCTGGTCCCAATAGAGCCAGAAGACCCGCCGTGAAATCCAGAGGCAGGGCTGGACAAAGACCCCACGGTAAAGCTCATCCACCCAGTACTTGTTGCGGAGCAGGCGATACAGGAAGGGAAAGCGTCCGGCAAGGGCGTCGGGATCAAGGCGGCGGTAGAAATAGAAAAGAAGAGCCGCTCCGATTCCAAGAAGAGCGATGCCGGAGGAAAGGGCGGCGGCGGCGATTTCGGTGGAATGGGACCCGGCGCCATGCGCCCCCTCGGCATGAACGGCGAGCGCCGGAGACAGGAACTCCTCCAGGTGGTTGGTCCCGAGCCAGGCCGGCAGACCGATCCAGCCGGCGGCGATCGACAGCAAAGCCAGAATGACCAGCGGCACAACCATGACCGCCGGCGATTCGTGGGCGGCATGTCCGTGCGCTTCCTCGCCGTGCGGCCGGCTGCCGAAAGCCAGCAGAATCAGCCGGGCGGTATAGAAAGCGGTCATGGCGGCGCCGGCCAGTCCTGCGATCCAGAGCCAGGTGTGGCCGGAGGAAAAAAGCTTCCAGAGGATTTCATCCTTGCTGAAAAAACCCGATAGCCCGGGAACTCCGGCGATGGCCAGCATGCCGACCAGCATGACCGCAAAGGTCCGGGGCATCTGCTTCCGCAGATTGCCCATGTGGAAGAGATCCTGCTCCCCGTGCAGGCCATGAATTACGCTCCCGGCGCCGAGAAACAGCAGCGCCTTGAAAAAGGCATGGGTCACCAGGTGAAACATTCCCCCGACAAAAGCCCCTACGCCGACGGCAGCAAACATGTATCCCAGCTGGGAGACCGTGGAATAAGCCAGGACCCGCTTGATGTCCCGCTGCACCAGCCCGATGGTGGCGGCGAAGACGGCGGTAAGCATGCCGACCACGGCCACCGTTTCCATAGCCAGGGGCGCCCGCGTGAACAGGGCCGAGCTGCGCACCACCAGATAGATGCCGGCGGTGACCATGGTCGCGGCGTGAATCAGGGCGCTGACCGGGGTGGGACCCTCCATGGCGTCGGGAAGCCAGACATAAAGCGGTATCTGGGCGCTTTTGCCCACCGCACCGACAAAGAGGAGAAGCGCGGTCAGGGTCAGCGTGCCGATCTGGCCTGTTTCCACCGGGAAGTGCAGCGGCTCGGAGTGCAGGGCATGTTCGATGCCGCGAAAATCCAGCGTGCCGAACTGGTAAAACAGCAAAAAGAGCCCCAGCAGAAAGGCGGCATCTCCGATCCGGTTTACCAGGAAAGCCTTTTTTCCCGCAGAGGCGGCGGCCGGCTTTTCAAACCAGAAACCGATCAGCAGGTAGGAGCAAAGCCCCACCCCTTCCCAGCCCACAAAAAGCAGAAGGTAATTTTCCGCCATGACCAGGGTAAGCATGGCGAAAAGGAACAGGTTCAGGTAGGCGAAAAAGCGGGGATACCCGGGATCGCCGTGCATATACCCCGTGGAGTAGATGTGAATCAGCAATCCGACGCCGGTAATAACCAGAACCATGACCATGGAAAGGGGATTCAGGCCGAAGGAGAAATCCGCCTGAAAGTTGCCCGCGGCAATCCAGGTGAATAGGCGCTGCGAGAAAAAGCGCGCCTCGTCCGGCTGACGCAGAAGAGCCTGCCAGGAAAACAGAGCGGTGACGAAGGAAAGAGCTACGCTGCCGCAGGCCGTCAGCGAAACGGCGGCAACCGGGAGCCTCCGGCCGACGAGCCCCAGAACCAGGAAGCCGGCCAGCGGAAAGAAAGGGATGATCCAAAACCAGTCGCTCATCGTTGGCCCTTACCCCTTCATCAAACGGAAATCTTCGGAATCCAGTGAGTTTCGATTCCGGAAAAGAACCACCACCAGGGCCAGCCCGACTCCGGCCTCCGCCGCCGCCACAGCCATGACGATGAAGACGATGACGGAGCCATCGGCACGCCCCTGGGAAAAGGCGACGAAAGCCAGGTTGGCGGCATTCAGCATTAACTCCACGCACATGAACTGCACCAGGAGATTGCGCTTGAGGAGCAATCCCACGGATCCCAGTGCGAACAGCAGGGCGCTTAAGCCGAGGTAGTAAATGATGGGAACGGTCATATTTTTTTCTTGGCCAGCAAAACGGCTCCCAGGGTAGCCATTAAAATAAGTATACCTACGGCCTCCAACGGAATCAGGTAACGGTGGAACAGGGCGAGCCCGACCTCCACGGCTCCTATCTGACCGGCAGCCGGTTTCGGGTGCCCCGAATTCAGAAAGCTCTGGGAGCGGCTCAGAAAAACGGCCAAAGCAGCAAAAAGGGAAATTCCCAGCACCGTGGCCAGAAAAAGCATCCGCCGCGGCCGGCCCGACCCGCTGTCGCTCCTGGGGTCCAGCAGCATGATGACGAAAAGAAACAGCACCATGACCGCCCCGGCGTAAATGATAATCTGTATGGCCGCGGCAAAGGGGGCCTGCAGAAGCAGATACAGGCAGGCCAGAGACGCCATGCAAACCACCAGGGAGAGCGCGCAATAAACGGACTCCTTCTGAAACAGCATGTTCAGAACCGCGGCAATGCAGATAAAGCTGAAGATCAGGAAAAGAATGAATTCCATGGGTTGAACCTTCAGGACTCTTTCCGAAGCTCGGCGATCAATTCACGGATCTGGCGGCAGGTGACGTGTTCCAGGTATTCCTCGTTGAGCTGAACGACCGGAGCGGCCCCGCAGGCCGCCAGGCACTCCGTTTCCTGCAGTGTAAATTGTCCGTCGGGAGTCGTTTCCCCCGGCTGAATTCCCAGAATCTCCGACAGGGTTTGCATGATCTCTTCGCTGCCCCGCAGCATGCAGGAGACGTTGGTGCAGACCTGAAAAATGAAGCGGCCGGCGGGCCGGGTGCGAAACATGTGATAAAAGGTGATGGTTTCGTGTATCTGCGCCCGGCTGAGCTCAAAAACCTGGGACAGAAATACCGTTGCCTCCGGCGAAATGTAGCCCGACTCCTGCTGGATGAGATGCAGAGCGGGCATAAGCCCGGATCGGCGCTGGGGAAACGCCGAAGCCAACGCTTCTACCTTTTCCTTCGTTGCTGCGGAAATCATGATGGGAATGCTGCCTTCTACGGTTAAGAACCGCGCCTGCTATTATGCCAAAAATTGAGGCCGGTCGCCATGGGCATAATAATCTTTGCGGTAAAAGCATGTCAAGGCTGAACTGCAGGCGGAACGGCAAACCGCTTCCGGAAGAGGCAAAATTCGCCACTTTCCGGGATCAGGGGGAGGCCGGATTCCGAACGACCCCCAGGAGGGGGTGGTGGATGTAGACCGTGCTAAAGGAAACCTCCTTCAGCAGAAAATCCTTGCGGATGGTTTCCGCCGGCTGGAAAAACCATTTCCCGTCCAGCGACCAGGCCCAGGGAGGGTGAGCCGCATTGGGCCGGCCGTTATCGCCGCACAGGGAGACACCGATGCCGGGAAAATGCTTTTCCACGGTCTGTACCCGCTCGCCGATCCTCGTCGAAAGTCGATAGGGGCCGAGCGACCGGTTCTGACAATAAAGGCGGGCTCCCGGCGCTGCCGACTGGGCCCTGACCCATAATGAAGTCGACAGCGGAATCAGTTCGTAGCCGACATTCTTAAGTCCGCTGTCTGCCGGATGCTCCCCCGACTTCCGGTTCCGGTACACGACAAAGCTGTCGCCCTGACTCATCCTCTGGGATTGACTTTCGGTCAGGCCGTGCATGCCATGCCCCCGGGGCTCGATGTAGGCCATGGGGTGGTTTCCTTCCGCCAGCATTTTTCCCAGGGATCCGGGAACATGGGTTCCCAGCGAAGAATGGTGGTATTTAAGGAAAACGTTGTGGGAAAGCGTTTCCATATAAACCGGCCGACCCAGCGCGGCCGACCCGGCCGTATCTTTTTCCACGACAACCAGGGCTCCTTCCAGGTCGTTTTCATGGATCGAACCCCAGTCCCGGGGATGAAAAACACAGAAGAAAAGAAAATAGTGGGATTCCGTCTCGACTCCGTAAAAATAGACAGCGGCGCGGAAGTCCGCTGCCGGGGATTCGAAATTCTGCCAGTTGTCATCCGCGATCCAGTTGCCGTCGAAATCGACACGGGTAATATAATCGGCGTGGGCCAGCGGAAAACCGGATTTGCTTTTGGCAGCCGGCGGGGCAGGAGCGGAAATTCCGGGCAAAAGGGGACCGAAATCCTGGCAAAAGACCGGGGAAAATTCGCGGGCAAAAGCCCAGTCCCTGGCGGAAGGCGCCGCAGCGGCTGGAGCCCGGGGCAAGTCGTCTTCGATCTGCCGACTTCCGGTTTCAGGTTGAGCTTTTTCCGTTTTCTGCCCAGGCTGGTCCGGGTCTTCGATTCGCTGGGCCGAAGCCCGCCCGACGATAAGCAGGAAAAGCAGGAAAAGCGAAAAACCTATTATCCTGCGAGACAAATAATTGGCCGCAGCTTGACTCATCCCTTCCTCTGCCCTCGATGGTTGCCGATATTTCCCTGAGCGCACCGCCCGGTCGGAAAATCCCTTTCGACCGAAATGGTATCATTGATTTAAACCAAACAGGATGAATTTGACAATGACGAATATCAAGCTGAAGCTGCCGCAGGGAAGCTACCCTATTCTCATCGGTCACGGCCGGCTGGCCCGGACCGCGGAAGCCATGCGGCAGAACCGCCTGCAGGGAAGGGCCTTCGTGGTTACCCACCCCCGGATCCGCCGCCTTCACGGGGATGTGCTGCAGAAATCACTGCAGGATGCCGGTTGGGACCAGGAATGGCTGGAGGTCCCGCAGGGAGAAAGCACCAAATGCCTGGACCAGACCGAGCGTCTTTATTCCCGGCTTATCCGCAGCCGGGCGGGCCGCGGCGACCTGGTTCTGGCTTTTGGCGGAGGGGTTATCGGCGACCTGGCCGGCTTTGTGGCCGCTACCTACCTTCGTGGAATCCGGCTGGTGCAGATTCCCACCACCTTGCTGGCCCAGATTGACAGCTCCATCGGCGGAAAGGTCGGGGTCAACCATCGCCTGGGAAAAAACCTGATCGGCGCCTTTCACCAGCCCGCGCTGGTGCTGATCGACCCGTCCTGTCTGCTCACTCTTCCCCGAAGGGAACTGCGCGCCGGCCTGATGGAGGCCGTAAAATACGGGGTGATCGCCGATGCCGGACTCTTCTCCTATCTGGAAAAGTCGGCGGATCCGCTGATCCGCTGCCAGCCGGAAGCCATGCGGCACGTCGTGCAGGCCTGTGCGGCCATCAAGGCCAGGGTGGTTTCGGAGGACGAGCGCGAATCCGGCCTGCGGATGATCCTCAACTTCGGCCACACCCTGGGGCACGCCTGGGAGACGGTCACCGCCTATCGCCGCTTCAAGCACGGAGAAGCGGTGGGCTGGGGAATGATCTTTGCGGCCCGCTGGGCTTGCGATCTCGGCTTTCTTTCCCGCGGCGACGCGGAGCGGCTGGTGCAGCTGGTGCGCCGCTTCGGTCTCCCGCCGCTTCCCGAAATGGCCGCCGGCGAACTGCTGGCTGCCATGCGCCAGGACAAGAAGCGCTCCGGCGGGTCTCTGCGCTGGGTCCTTCCGGAGAAGATCGGCGGGGTTTTCATTCATTGCACCGATGATTTTTCCGCCCTGCAGGAGGCCCTTCTGCGACATCAGATGGCAACCCGTCCCTAGGATCCGGCGGTCTTCCCGCCTTTCCGCCCTTCCCCAACCGCAAAAAGCCACTCATCATGGTAGACAAACAGGCAACCGTCATCCGGGCCATGTTCAATTCCATCGCCTGGCGCTACGATTTTGCCAACCATCTGCTTTCCCTGGGTGTCGACCGCCTCTGGAGAAAGCGTCTGGTTCGCCGGCTGTCCAGGCATTTCAGCGGGGATATCCCGCAGATCCTGGATGTGTGCTGCGGAACGGGAGACCTGGCCCTGGAGCTCTCGGCTCTTGGTCCGGTGTTCGGCGCCGATTTCGCCCATTTCATGCTGCTGCGCGCTCTGCAAAAAGGGCGCTCCCGCTCGTCGCCCTCCTACCCTCTCCATTGGGTGGAAACCGACGCCCTGGCGCTCCCCTTTCCCGCCGGCCGCTTCGACCTGGTCAGCGCGGCTTTCGGCATTCGCAACTTCGCCAGCCTGGAAGAGGGAATCCGGGAGCTGGCCAGGGTTTTGCGGCCGGGCGGCGTCCTGGCGGTGCTGGAGTTTTCCATGCCCCGGGGGATCCTGTTCCCCGCACTTTACCGCTTTTATTTTCGGAATATTCTTCCCCGGATCGGAGGCCTGGTTACCGGCAACGAGGCGGCCTACCGCTACCTTCCCGCCTCGGTTCACCTTTTTTCCAGCCCGGCGGAAATACGTGCCCTCCTGCAGCGCTTCGGACTGACACCGCTGAGCGTGGAGTCCTGGACCGGCGGGATCGCCGCCTGCTATCTGGCACAGAAAGACTCCCCTCCCGCCAAGCCCGCTTAACGGAACCGTTCCAAGGGGGAAGGAAACCGCGGGCCACTTGTTGTACCTCCCTGGGTCCAGCGGAAAAAGGATCAAGGATTCAATTTTTCATTCAGGAGCTCCTGAAAAGCGGGATTGCCTCTCAGGTTTGCCAGCTCCGGATCCCGGGCCAGGTAAATTCGAGGATAGCCTTTCCGGGCTGCTGTTTTAAGCCAATCAAATACTAGCTCGTTGTTTTGTGCGATATGAGCAATAATGGCCGCATTAAAATAAAATTCCGGATTGGCCTCCAGCAAAAGAGCTTTTCTGGCATACATCTCAGCCTCCTTCGAATTCCCGGTCTTTGCCCTGCAAAGAGCAAGTACCATCAGGACTCGAGCTGATTTTGGATTTACTTTCAGTTCGCCCAAGCACAGGATTGTCGCCCGGGCGTAGGCATCTGCTGCTTTCTTTTGCCCGTTCTTGGTCCAACGATAAGCGTCTCCTAAGTTGGCCCACATCTGATAGTGATCCGGTGATAATCGGGTGGCAGATTCGAAAGCCTCGGCAGCTTCTTCAAAATGGTTGCTATAAAACTCCAGGGTACCGATGTTCGAATAAGCCAAAGCAGTGGGCTGCAGCTCGAGCGATTTCCTGTGCGAGACCAGAGCCTGCGAAAAATCTCCCATCAGCTGCTCGGTGGAGCCCAGGTTGGCGAAGGCCACGGCGTTGTCCGGCGAGAGCTCGGTTACGCGGCGGAACATTTCCGCAGCCCGGGGGTAATTGCCGCTATTGTAATAAAAAGCAGCAAGCTTGCTGTACCCGGCCCAGTAGGCCGGTTGAAGGCCGATGGCTCGCTGAAAGGTCTTTTCCGCTTCCGTCCGGCTCCCGGCCGCCGCATAGGAATTCGCCAGGCCCAGGGTAGCCGCGTAGTGTCCCGGTTGCACCTCCAGGGTTTTACGGAAGGAGGCCACCGCCTCCTCGGCCTGTCCGGCAGCCAGCCGCAGCTCGCCAATGGTAACCCCCACATCGGGAAAGTCGGGATCCAGCTTCCGTGCCCGGGCACAGGCCGAATCGGCGAGCTCCACCCATTTCCTGTCGCGGGTTTTGTTGTACTTGACCAGGTATCCCCGGCCCAGGGCGGCCCATATCATGGCAGCATCCGGTTTTTCCGCGCTCAGGCCTTTCAGGAGCTCGATGGCCTGATCCACGGAAGTTTCCCGGTCATAGCGCTGCAGATATCCCATCGCCTTGATGTACTGTTCCTGTGCCAGGGCCGATTCCAGTCCGGCCGGCTTGCGCGCGGCCTGGCCTGGAGCGAAAGAGATATGGAGCGAGCTCGTGACCTCGTCCGCCAGGCGATCCTGGATGCCGAACAGGTCCGAGGCGTTTCCATCGATGGCGTTGCCGCGGATTTCCCTTTTGAGCTTTACATTCCAAAGGGAATAGGTCACCCGGATGCGATCTCCGCTGCGCTGAACCGATCCGCCTACCAGCAAATTGGCCCCCACATCCCGGGCAGCCAGGAACGGATCTTCCTCCCGGTCCGATACTTTAAAGGCATCGCTGGGCATTACGATCTGGATACCTCCCGTCTGACCCAGCCGGGCGCTGAGCACTGCCACCATCCCCTCTCCCAGCTGACCCGATTCCTGGTTTCCCAGGTTTTTAAAGGGAAGAACGACCAGGAATTTCTGGTCCGGCAGGAAGGACCCGGCGGGGTTCGGGCGCGACACCCAGAAGTACCCCGCTGTCGCCAGAAACAACAGCAGGACCAGGGACAGCAGACCATAGAGGATCGCCTTCCCTGGCAAACGCACCTTGGCAGATTGCCCCCCCTTTTCCGGTGCAGAGGAGAGCAGCGCTTCCTCCATCCAGGCGCCGGCCGTGCTCATATCCGGCAGGCGCTCCCCGACATTCTTGGTGAGACAACGGCGCAGCAATTCCTTGATCCGTTCTGGCAATCCTTCGGGAATCTGAACCCAGGGCGGTTCGCCGGCGATGACAGCGGCAATCCGGTCCGTGATGGTCTCCCCGTCGAATGCCTTTTTACCGGACAGCATTTCAAACAGCACGCAGCCGAACGCCCAAATATCGGTTCGATGATCCACCGTCTGACCGCGAGCCTGCTCCGGACTCATGTAGGTCGGAGTTCCCAGGATGGTTCCCGGGGTGGTTTCGAAGTTTTCGAGCGTGGGGGATTCCGCGGCATCCAGGCCGCTCAGCGTGGGGGATTCCAACCTCCCGGCGCTTCCGGCTTCCGGCCGGGAGCCTTTGGCCAGTCCGAAATCCAGAATCTTGACCAGGCCGTCGGGAGTTATCATGATATTCTGAGGTTTCAGGTCGCGATGCATGATGCCCTTGGCATGCGCCGCACCCAGAGCTTCCGCAATCTGCCGGCCGATGCGGATCGCCTCCCGCCACGGGACGGCCCCGGAGCCGATTCGGTCGGAAAGCGTTCTCCCCGGAATGAATTCCAGAACAAGGAATTGAACGTTATTCCACTCGGCGATGTCGTAGATGGCCGCAATGTTGGGATGGTTTATGGCGGCCAGCATTCGCGCTTCACGCTCGAAGCGGGCGATCTGCAGCTCGCCGCTGCCCCGGGGGGATGGAGGCAGCACCTTGATAGCCACTTCCCGGCCCAGCTTGCTGTCCCGGGCCAGGTAAACCTCTCCCATGCCGCCGACTCCCAGGCACTCGATAATGGTATAAGGCCCCAGACTTCCCCCGGGATGGAGGGAGCGGGATCGGCTGCTGCTTGGGGAAGAGGCCGCCATTATGTCGTTCCTGGCCTCCTATCCTAAGACCCAAGGGAGCCGGATCGGGTATTCCATTCTCAATCCCGCGGGCTCAGCGCAGCACCAGGGGAAGACGGATGAAAACCAGGCTGGCGGAAGGAGCGGCAATCTGGCTGCCCGGATCCTCCGAGGGCCACAGCACCGGCCGGTCCGCCTGCTCCTTGTCGGGATCGATGCCCCCCATCGGATCCGGCATCGCCCGCCTCGCCGCCACCGCCGCCACCCCCATCATCAGCTGGTACTGCGCCGCCGTGTTGCCGTGCACCTCCACCTGGTACACCCCCGCCACCGGCGCCGCCACTACCACCTGGTCGATCCCCACCGACAAATTGCTGATCCACGGCGGCTCCTTGGCACTTTCCGGCGCCCACACGTACAGGTCCGGATCCCCCGTAACCGGAGTCACCGTCACCGTCAGCGTCTGCCCCACCGTCAGACTCTGCCGGTAGATCCGCACCTGCTGCCGCCGGATGCTGTCGGTCGGCGGCGTGTAATTGATGCTCCCCTTGTACGGAAACACCGATACATTCCCCGCCTGGTCGATCGCCCAGGCCTGCAGCGCATGCATCCCCACAAACGGCACCAGCTTCCAGTCGTAATTCGAACTGGCCGTCGCGTACGGCACCCACCCCGACTGCTGCACCGGGATCCAGCTCTTCACCCCCTGGTTGTACTCAAACTCCTGGTAAAACAACGAGGCCAACCCCGAGCTGGGTGATGCATCGCTCGCCGCCGCATCCAGCTTGATACTCAGGCTGCCGGTGGCCGCCGCCCCCTGGGCCACGCGGAAGCTGTCCACGTGCGGCGGCGTGTTATCGGGCAGGGCTCCCAGAACGCTGACCGTTCGCAGAACCTGATTGTTGTCCTCCCGGCTCTCGGCCGCCGTGTTCCCCGGATCGATTACCGCGCAGATCGTCACCTCCCCCATGGCCGACGGCGTCCACGGTACCCCGTTGGTGCTCTCCGTGCTGTCCGGAGACAGAAAGGCGATCGCGCCGCTGCCCATCGACGCCCCGCTGCCGCAGTCCCCTTTGCGGAAGTCAACGGAAATGTTGCTCCGCACGTTCTTGCCCCCGTTGCGGTGCACCAGCAGCCCGATGGCCCCCGCGGTGCCAACATGCGGCGTGGCAGGACTGGTCCAGAGCTCGTAGCTGTAGCCGTACAGATCGTCGATGGCCCCGCTCAGGCTGTCCAGCACGGTGTAGGCCGCCGGCAGCGTTACGCTGCGGTTGTCCGGATTGGTGACGCTCACCGCATAGGTACCCGGCACCAGCCCCTCGGGCACCGTGGCCCGCAGCTCCGTCGCGCTGACGTAGGTTGTTGCCAGGACCGTGGTGCCCCCGGAGGCTGCCGGAGCCTTTTGAGCCGTATTCAGAAGAGCCGCGGAGATTCCCTCCACGAATCCGTTGCCCACCAGGGTGATTTCGTTGGGCACGTCGTTCCACCCCTGGTTGGGCCGAACCTCAACAAGCTGCAGCGGGGCGGAAGCGGCCTGGGTGCGCGTCATGCTCCACACCCCGAGGTTGCTGTAGGTCACATGGATCGTCCTCGGATTGGTAGGCAAAACGAGCAATCCGAAATTATGGCTCCTGTCTGCCGAAGGCCCCAAACCGTTATTGATCGGCGTCCACAAGCCACCGCTGTCGGTGGAAAGAAAGGCGCCGTTAATGCCGATCAGATAAAGCGTGGATGGCGTCAGGGAATCCACCGCGATTCGCCAGACGGAACCTGCCGACAGACCGCTGCTGCTGGCATACCAGGTCGTGCCGCCATTGGTGCTTTTCCAGACGCCCTGCGGATTGCCCACTCCCGCATACAGCGTATTGGGATTGGAGGGGTCCGGGGCAATCGAATTCACCCAGGTATTGGTGGGCAAGCCGCCGGAGGAGCCGCTCCAGCTGCCGCCTCCATCGGTGCTTTTGAAAATTCCTGTGTCCGTGCCCGCATAGACCGTCTGGCTGCTTGCCGGAGAAAAAGCCAGGTCGTTGACATTGGAGTCGGTCATTCCGTTAGAAGCGGAGGCCCAGTTGGTACCGGCGTTGATGGTCTTATAAACGCCATTGCCGCGCGTGCCGGCGTAAAGTGTTTGCGATTGGGCGGGATCCAATAGGAGGGATCGGATATTACTGCTGGGAAGTTCGTTCTTTTTTTGTATCCAGGTCGCTCCGCCGTTAGTCGTCTGAAATACACCCTCCCAGCCGGTTCCCACATACATAACCTGACTGTTGTTGGGATCGATGGCGATCGATCCCGCAGTATCGGTAATTAGGCCAGTCTCCGGGGATCCGTATGGAGCCCAGGAAGTCCCTCCGTCCAGGCTTCGGAAAAGTCCAGCCACATGGACAGCCGCATAAAGAGTCTGCGGTGACCCCGGGACAAAGGCGAGAGCATTCGTATTGGAATGGTTGATTCCGGTGCTGGCAGAGTCCCAACTGGAGCCGCTATTGGTACTTTTAAAGACGCCGCCCCCCTCACTGCCGGCATAAAGGGTTTGCGCTGATCCGGGCTGGATCGCTAAGGTGTAAATGGCGGCGGCGTAGTTCGGAATGCCGCTTCCAGACTGGATCCAGCTGCTTCCGCCGTTGGTGCTTTTAAAGATTCGCTGTCGCCAGGTCGCCGCATAAAGAGTCTGGGGAGAAACAGGATCCAGCACCAGTCCGCGCATGTCCCAATGGGATATTCCGTTATTGACGGCTGTCCAGGCAGCTCCTCCATTGGTACTCTTATAAACCCCTGCTCCGTGAGTGGATACATAGAGGATTTGCGAATTGGAAGGATCGATTCCAACGGCATAAATGTCGTTGTTGGCTACGGGAAGTCCGGCATGAGACAGCACCCAGCTTCCCCCTCCATCCGTGGTTTTGAACAATCCCGCCGATGTGCCGGCGTATGTCCCGGCATAAAGCAATTGATGATTGCCGGGGTCCATGGCTATGGTAGTCACATTCGTGAGGGTGAGGCCGGTTTTCGCCGCTGAGAAGGTACTGCCTCCATTGGTGCTTTTATAAATTCCATCCCCGCCCATTCCGATGTAAATCGTCTGCGAATTGGCAGAGTCGATCAGGATGAATTCGATGCCCGAAGTACTGGGAATTCCCGTCGTGCCGGACGGCAGGTCCGACCAGGAAATCCCGCCATTGGTCGACTTCCGGAGGAGACCGCCCCACTGCCCCACATAAAGCACCTGCGGATTGGCCGGATCGATCGCCAAAGAGCGGACGTTGGTGCCGGCAAACAGGTTTTGCCAGCTGCCGCCGCCGTCGGTGCTCCTGAACAGTCCCCCGCCATAGGTGCCGGCGTATAAAGTACCCGGCGTCAGAGGGTCAAGGACAATTGCACTTATTTCCGGTGTTCGCGGTCCATGATTCGTCCAAAAGTTGTTCCCCGCCACAGCCCATGAAAATGTCATCAGCGCCGTGGCCGTCGCGCACACGAATCTGCGCAAGTAATGAATAGCGGAGCCCATTTTCATCCGTTCTCCCACAAAAAGATGAAATAAATCAAAAACAAAAAATGCAATGCAAGGGAACAACGGTGCAACGGCGCCACTGCCGACTGACACATTGTATGATAGAGAAAAGATTACTCGCGAGAGCCGTTCTTGTCAAATCCTATCTGGAAGGCTTGGCGGCAAAGAGCTGCAGCGGGGAGCGGTGCCGCGCCAGCACCTGGGCTCCCCTGCCAAGGCGGGAGCGAGAAAGCTTAGCCGCTGCGCTTTTTCTGCTGGAGCAGGAGGTCGTAGAACTGCGGATTGAACAGGGCCCCGGGCCGTCTTTCCTGCAGGCGGCGCACGGCTTCGGGGCCGTCCCAGCCGAGGTGCAGCAGGATGTACCCGGCCAGCAGGGCCGAGCGGTTGAGCCCCATCCCGCAGTGGGAAAGAACCCGGCGGCCGGCCTGGATCATCTGCGCTCCCATGGCAGCCAGGGCTTCCAGGGTCAGCGGATCCGGAGGAGGATCGTCCAGGATCGGAAAGTAGACGTAAACCACGGACCCCGGGAAGGTGGAAACACCGTGGTCCAGGCCGCCCTCCAGATCGAAGATGACATGAATCTGCATTTCTTCGATCAATTCCCAGTCGTTGATCGCCTGGGAAACGAACAGCTGTCGGGCGTCGTCAATGGCGGCTATCTGCATGGCGGGAAAAGCAGAAAAGCAGGGGCGCCGGAGAGGCGCCCCTGCTGCGGATCCTACCCGTTTTTCCGGGCGAATTCCTTCATGAAAGCGACCAGGTCTTCCACCCCCTGGATCGGGAAGGCATTATAAATGGAGGCGCGCATTCCGCCGACAGAGCGGTGCCCCTTCAGGCCGTTAAACCCGGCCGCGGTGGCTTCCTTGGCAAACTGGGCTTCCAACTCTTCGCTCGGCAGCCGGAAGGTGACGTTCATCTGCGAGCGGCTGTCGGTCGCCGCCGTCCCGCGGTAATAGCCGCCGCTCTGGTCGATGGCCTCATACAGCAGGTCGGCTTTCTTGCGGTTGTGCTCCTGGATGGCCGGAATCCCGCCCAGTTCGAGCAGCCACTTGCAGACCAGGTTGACGATGTAAATGGCAAAACAGGGCGGGGTGTTGTGCAGGGAGTTGTCTTTGACTTGTACTCCGTAGTCCAGCATGACCGGCAATCCTTTGGGAATGCGCGGCAGCACCGCATCGCGCAGGATCACCAGGGTAACTCCCGCCGGTCCCATATTTTTCTGGGCGCCGGCATAAATCAGATCGTGCTTCTCCACCGCCATCGGCCGGCTGAGGATGTCGGAGGAAGCATCGCAGACCAGGGGAACCCCGCCGGTTTCCGGCTCCGCCTTCCACTGCGTGCCGAAAATGGTGTTGTTGGACGTGTAGTGCACGAAGGCGGCATTCGGATCCAGCGTCAGCTCCTCCGGACGGGGAATACGGGAGAAGTTTTCCGCTTCGGTCGTGCCGGCCACGTTGATTTTGGCTCCGGGCACTTTCCTGGCTTCCTTGTAGGCTTTCTGGGCCCACGAGCCGGTAAGGATATAGTCTGCGGGCCGCTCCCCGCCGCCCAGCAGGTTCAGGGGAACCGTATAAAACTGCATGGTAGCCCCACCCTGCTGAAAGAGAATATGATAATGGTCGGGAATGGCGAGAAGCTTTCGCAACCGGGCCTGGGCTTCGGCCAGAATGCCCTCGAAGGGTTTGGAACGGTGACTGATTTCCATGATGGACATTCCCACGCCGGGCAGGGCCGGCAGGTCGCGCTGGGCTTCTTCCAGAACGGGCAGCGGCAAAACGCCGGGTCCCGGATTAAAATTGTAAACTCTTTCGGTCATAATGGCTCCCTGAAATCGGACGAAACAAATATTAAACAAAATTGCAGAGCAAGTATTATATGATAATCCTGCCAAAACTACAGAAGCAAGGAAAAAGAAGAAGTCGGGGAGGGACTCACCAATGACACATCACAAAAGCCTGCTGGTTCCATGGCTGCTGGTGACGGGATTGGCGTGCAACGCCTTGCGGGGCCAGGACCCGGTTGCCGCGGTTCGCGGCGAGCTGGCTTACGGCTATTGCCGCACGCTGGCCGGGGAGCGCTTCGAGGGGCGGCTGACCGGCAGCCCGGGCTACACCGCGGCGGCTCGATGGGCCGCCGGACAGTTCGAAAAATGGGGCCTCAAGCCCCTGTTTGGCGGAAAATCCTTTTTGCAGGATTATCCCTCGCCTTATTCCGTGATCGAGCAAGCCGAGCTCACCCTGAAGACGCCTGGCAAGGAGGGGGCCGAAGGGAAGCAGCTCTCCCTGGATCCGGTCAAGGATTTCCTGCCGCTGCTGTTCTCCGACAGCGGGGAAGCCGAGGCGGAGCTGGTCTTCGCCGGCTGGGGAATCCATGCCCCGGAGCTGGGCTACGACGATTATGCCGGAGTCGATGCGCGCGGCAAATTTGTAATCTGTTTCCGCGGCGTTCCCGATCCGTCGCGCGACGGCTTCACGGAACATGACCAGCACCGCACCCGGATGAAACAGGCGGCCGAAAGAGGTGCCCGCGGACTTTTTTATATTTACAATGAAGTGCAGGCCAACCCCAACGGAGACCGGATCGCCGGATTCCTGCCCCTGGAAATCAGCACTTCGGCCGCCGATCTGATTCTTTCCGAAAAAGGATTCACTTCCGCCGACCTGCGGCGGGACCTGCTCCGCTACCAGCGGCCGCTTTCTTTCGCCCTGAAAACCCGGGCCCTGCTCAAGGTCAAGGCCCGCTACTTTCCGGAAGGCATCGGACATAACATCGGCGCCTTTATCGAAGGTACGGATCCGCAGCTGCGCCAGGAGTGGATTGTTCTGGGAGCCCACTTTGACCACTGCGGAAAGCATTCCGGCGCGCTATTTCCGGGTGCCGACGACAATGCCAGCGGCAGCGCCACGGTCCTGGAGGCGGCCCGCGTCCTGGCGTTACCGGGCCATAGCCCCAGGCGGTCCATTCTTTTTGCCCTTTTCGGCGGAGAAGAGATGGGATTGCTGGGCTCGCAATGGTTTGTGAAAAACGAGCCCTACCAGGGGAAGAAATTTGCCGGAATGATCAATTTCGACATGACCGGAGAGGGAGACAGCCTGGGCTGCGGCTATGGCGGCGAACCGGTGGAACTGAAAAAAATCCTGGACACGGCCGGCGCGCGGTTGCAGATTGCCCTGCAGATGAGAGAAATCCGCGCGGTTGGCGTTCGCAGCAGCGACTTCGCTCCCTTTTTCCTGAAGGGGATACCGGTCGTCAGCCTGGCATCCAACGGACCGCATCTCTTCTACCACCAGGCCGGAGATACCATTTACCGGATCAACCCGGAGATGCTGGCCGACAGCGCCCGCTTCGGAGTAGCCGTGGCGCTGGAACTGGCCAACCGATAGAGGTGCGACCATGCGTTTCCCCTTTTCGCCGATCGACTACCACGAGCCGGTTTTCCGCCCGCCGAGCGAGGCCTCCTCGTTCATTCTGCAAATCACCCTGGGGTGCTCCTGGAACCGTTGCGCGTTCTGCGAAATGTACCAGAGCAAGCGATTCCGGGTCCGCTCCCTGGAAGAAATCGAATCGGACCTGAAGCAGGCCGCGCGCCTATGGCCCGACACCCGCCGGGTGTTCCTGGCCGACGGCGATCCTCTGGTTCTGGCACCGTCCCGCCTTCTGCCGATACTGGAGATGATCCGGAAGTACCTCCCGGCCGCCCAGCGGATCTCCGCCTACGCCTCCCCGAGGAACCTGGCAGCCCGGACCGTGGAAGAGCTGGCGGCCATCCGGGGAGCGGGCCTGAACCTGGTCTATGTGGGAATCGAATCCGGGGACGACTGCCTGCTGGAACGGATTCAAAAAGGAGAGACGGCCGCCACGATCATTTCCGGATTGAACCATGCCGCTCAGGCCGGAATCCGCCGCTCGGTCATGATCCTGATCGGCCTGGGCGGAGAAACCTTATCCCGGCAGCATGCCGAGCAGTCTGCCCGGGTGGTGAACGAAACCCGGCCGGAGCACCTGTCCACGCTGGTGCTCCGCTTTCCGCTCGGCGAAAACCGCTTTCGAAGCCTGTTTGGCGCCGATTACCGTCCCCTGGACTACCTCGGCCACCTGCGCGAAATGCGCCTCTTTCTCTGTGGACTGAGCCTGGACCGCACCGTCTTCCGGAGCGATCACATCTCCAACGTTCTGGCCCTGCGCGGTACCCTGTCGCGCGACCGGGACCCGCTGGTCGCGCGGCTGGACCGCTTCCTGCTCGATATCGAAAAGAATCCCGGGCCCTGGGAGCGCGAGTTCCGCGACCGGGACCAGCGCTCGCTCTGAAACCTTACGGCTTTTCGAACATCCGGTCTGCGGTCCGGATCACCGGGCAGATACACCGGGTGAGCGAAGAAGCGGAATCCGGACTCGCAGGCCCGGAAAGCGGGAGTAATCCCGATCGGCAGTCCAGAACTCTTTCACCCTGTGATCCAGGCAGATGGCGGCAACCCGGGCGTCATGCACCAGGGGACCAACGGTTTTCCCTGCGATCAGCAAGGACTTGAGCTGCCCCCAATAATCCCGTGCTTCACCGATCCGTTGCAGCGAAGGGCTTTCCATCCAATACTCCACCTGAAGGACGGCATCCTCTAGGGTCGTAGGCGGACGATAGATCCTGGGGTGGGTGACGACTGCCAAAAACTCGTGTATGCAGGGCCACGGTATGGTCCAGGGAGCGGCTCCCTCCGCCAACCGGCACACACAACGAAGCGCTGTCTTGTGCCAAGGGGAGTCCTCTCTCACGGAATAGACAAGGATATTGGTATCAACCGCAATCATCCGCCGTGCCCTTCATAAATCAGCGAGCGAACGGCTGCCCAATCCCCGTCGATCGCCAGGCCCTGCCCCTTGGTAGTGACGGTCTTCAGGCGGAAACGACGGTGGGCCACCGGCTTATTATGCAGGACATCCACAGGCCGCTCTCCACAACCTCGCGTAGCGGAATGCCCTCCCGGGCTGCGTGCTCTTTGGCTTGCCGGAACAGGGTATCGGATATTTCTATGGTGGTTTTCATCCCGGTATTTTACCATAAATATGGCTATCTATTTATGGGTTTATGCTTTTTAGACCAGCGCTCGCTCTGCAACCTTACGGCTTTTCGAACATCCGGGGTTCGATGGCCGGATTGAATTCCACCTCCCGGATTTCGGTCCATCCTGCCTCCTTGCCGTCTTCCGTTGAAGTGTATCGCGCCGGGAGAATAATCCCCTGGAAATTTTTCCAATCGGCATAATCCACCACCCGGTGAACCGGCCCGGAAGCCCCCAGTCCCTGGTAGCTCGATCGCACGATGCGGAAGGTCTCGGGATCGACAAACCAGCGGGTCTGCGTGCCGCCGGCATCGACATCGATCAGGACGGCCTCCAAATCGCCGATCTTTTCCCGGCCAGCCAAGGCAAAGGAGAAACGCGGATTCTCCAGATTCTGGCAAATAAAAAGGGTATCGCGGCCCAGCTCTTTAAGGATGGAGTCCCTGGTGCCGGCGGAAAAATCCCGAACCATCCCACCCATAATCATGAAAGCCTTTTCGCCGGTAGCCACGGTGGTGATTTCGCCGGAAGGCATCCTCACCTTCGACACCATCCGGCTCGGGTACTGAATGATAACGTCCGTATCGCCCTGAAAGTCTCCCTGTGGGGTTTTCAGCATTCTGGCCCCCTTGATGCGCGTGGCGGCGATTTCCTTCAGGCGCTCCTGTCCGCCGAGCGCATTCACCACGCGGACGGCAATTTCTTTACCTTCCGCAAGGCCGGCGGTAGGAATTTCGGGAAGCGAGGATCCCGAAGCCGGGGGCTCGTTCCGGATGGCGATATCGAGCGTACGCACCGTTCCGAAGCCGGACAGCGGACGGTCAAAATCCCTGGCCCGGCCCACCACCAGAACCGCAAACCCGCTGCGGTTGAGATACTTCCGGGACACCCGGGCCACATCCTCGGCGCTGACTTTTTCCACGCCGGCGCGGAACCGGTCGGTGAAATCCAAGGGGTATCCGTGCCACTCCAGGTTCATCTGCTCCAGCAGGATTTTTTCCCGGGAGTCGTAGCGGAAAATAAAAGAGTTCAGGATGCTCTCTTTGGCCAGCTTCAGCTCTTCCGCGGTGCACGGCGCCTGGGTCATCCGGTCCACTTCTTCATAAAGGGCGTCGATGGCCCGGGCCGTTTTTTCGCTTTGGGTACCCAGGAAAAGGCGGTAGATTCCCGGCGCATCCCAGCCCATGCCCACTCCTCCGCCAACCTCATACGCAAATCCCTTCTTCGAACGGACATGGGAGAAGAGGCGGGACGAAAAGCCGCCTCCAAAAATCTCGTTCATCACGGTCAGGGCGTAATAGTCCGGGTTGTTGCGCAGCGTTCCCAGCTGCACCAGGCGAATGGCGCTCTGGTTCACGTCCTCTTTGGGGATGAAAAAAATCCCCGGTCGGGTCGGCGGCCAGGCCAGTTCCGGCTTGCGGTAGGCGGAACCGCGCGGCCATCCTTCAAAAGCCTCGCGGATCCTGGATTCCATGGCGGCCGCATCGAAGTCTCCGACCAGGCCGAGCAGGATGCGGTCCGGAAACACATGGCTCTGGTGCCAGGCCACCAGGTCCTCCCGGACAATGGAGGCCAGGGTCCAGAATTCCACCTGCCGCGCCGCCGGATGATCCGCGCCAAAGGCCAGCTTTCCGGCCTCCCGGTCGGCAATTTCCATGATCTCGTCGTTGCGCCGGGAAATCCCGGCCTTGATGCTTTCCTTGGCAATGTCGATTTTTTCCTGCCGGAATTCGGGCTCCTGCAGGAGCTCCCGGCAGACAAGGAAAGTGGCCTCAAAATCTTCCTTCAGACAGGAAAATTGAATGGACATCCCGTCGGTGCCGCCATCCGTCTCCACTTTGGCAGCGCGCATTTCCAGGAAATCGTCCAGCTCGTCGCCGGTGCGCTTGCGGGTTCCTCCGGTCCGCCAGGCCTGGCCGAGAACCGCAACCAGCCCGGCTTTCCCGGCCGGCTCCTCCAGCGACCCTCCCCGGACGCGCGCAAAGCCGGAGATAAGAGGCAGGCTGCGGTCTTCCTGGAGGAACACCACCATGCCGTTGGCCAGCTCCAGTCTCTTCGGCTTTTGCGGAGAAAACTCCCGCAACGGAGGCACCGGAATCTTTTTCCAGTCTGTGGCCACCGCCTTGGACGGAGAGGGCGGCTTGGACTGAGCCAAGGCAGAACCTTCCTTGCCGGCAAGAAGCAGAACGGCGGCGATTGCTGCCGTCAGGGCAATCAGGGACCCATGATTATTTCGTTGGGATCTCAATCTCATTCCTGGATTCCCTTTCTAGGATTTCTTCCCTGGAAGTTCGCTTTCTATCCATGCGGCCGTGCGATTGCGGTCCGTAAAAACCTGGCGGGCAATTCTCCGGATGTCTTCCCCGGTCACCTTCTCCATCCGCTCCACCTGGCGGAACATTTCCCGCCAGTCGCCGAACCGGGCCGCGGCCGTGGCCAGCGACTGGGCCAGGCCGATATGGCTGCTCATGCCGCGGATCAGCGCGGCTTTGGCCCGCGCCTTGACCTGGCGGATTTCGTCCTCCGAGAGCTCTTCCTGCTTTAGCTTTTCGATCTGCCGGTGAATTGCCTGGCGCACCTCGGCCGAAGTGTGCCCTTCCGCCGGAACCGCGTAGAAGGCAAACAGGTGCGGGTATTTGATCCCGGGAAAGCCGCTGAAACCGGCCGCTTCCACGGCGATTTTCTGATCGCGCACCAGGGCCCGGTACAGCCGCGAAGTCCGGCCGGCGGATAGGATATCGGAAAGCGCATCGTAAACCGCGTTATCGGGATCCAGGGAATCGGGACGGTGGTACCCCTCGATATAAAAGGGCTGGGAAGGATCTTTCATGATGACCTGGCGCTCGACAAACTGCTCGGGCTCCCGGGTCGCCAGGGGGGCGGGCCGGGGACCAGCCGGCAGCCGTCCGAAATAGCGCTCCAGGAGGGGCAGCGCTTCGGCTGCGGTGACGTCTCCCACCAGGGCGATGGTCATGTTGGCGGGGACGTAATGCCTTTCGAAAAACAGCCGGGCGTCCGTCGCCGAAAAGCTGTCCAGATCGGAAGGCCATCCCACAATGGGGCGCCGGTAAGGGTGGGCCACGAAGGCAGCAGCCAGGAACTGCTCGACCAGTCGCCCGATCGGCGAGCTGTCGGTGCGCATGCGCCGTTCCTCCATCACCACGTCGCGCTCCGTATAAAATTCGCGCATCACCGGCTTGATAAAACGTTCCGACTCCAGATAGGCCCACAGCTCCAGCCGATTGCTGGGCAGCGAATAAAGATAGGTCGTCTCCTCGTAGGATGTGCCGGCATTCAGATCGGTTCCCCCGTTCCTTTCCACGATTTCCGCGAATTCGTTCTTGACGACAAAAGGCTCCCCTTCCTTTATCGCATTGCGCCAGGCTTTTTCCATCTCGGCCACCCGCTTGTCGTCCCGCCCGACCGTTCTGCGCCGTTCCTCATCGTAGGCCAGGTACGATGCTTCGATTTTTTCCAGAACTTTGCTTTCGGCCGCGGCATCGGTCACCCCGATTTTCTGATTCCCTTTGAAAGCCATGTGCTCGAACATGTGCGCCAGCCCGGTCTGCCCGTCTTCTTCCTGGACGGCACCCACATCGACCAGGGTGTAGAAGCTGAAGACCGGCGCACTATGGCGTTCCAGCAACAGGACCGTCAGTCCGTTGGCCAGCTTGTGTTCCGTGACCGCTTTTTCAAAGGCAGCCAGGTCCTGAGCTTCGCAAACACCAAGCAACAGCAGGCACCCGAGGAAACCGGCTCCCGCCTTAAGGCTCCATTTTTTCATTCCACCTCCGTGACAGACAGATCCTTTCCTGATCCCGGTAAACAACCATGGCAATTATACGATGGGCAAGGTCAATTGTTCCGGAGGACGGGTTCCCGGAAGGCTACGCAAAAGAAGGACCGCTCCGGTTCTGTCGTCCCGATGGGACTTGGGCGTGTGCCGCCCGGGGCGGAACAGCGGATAGCGCAGCGTTGCGCTCTGCCATTGCTTTGCGGAGCCCCGCGTAAACCGGCACAGGACGGCCATTCCGAGGCAAAAGTCCCGGCCGGGACGGCAGAACCGGACTCCAAAAAATCGATTTTTCACGAAACCATCAGGAATGATGAAGCGGTAAAAAGTCTGGAACCCCGAAAGGGGTTCCGGATCACTGCCCGGGGTTGCGCCGCATAGGCGCTACCCCGGGCAGGCGGATTTTTTTGAAAATCAGCCCTGTAAGGGCTGCGCAAACACCTGGTGTTGCTGGATTTTGCGCAACCCTTTCCGGGTTGTCGTCTGCGGGTGTCCCTACCCGGGGTAGGCGCGAAGCGCGCCAACCCCGGGCTGTGTTACGAAGCCATTTCAGGGCTTTCCCCAACGGAAATTCGAAAATGTGGGACTTTTTGCCCCTTCGTCAGGAAAGAGGACGACTTGAAAAACCCCGGTTTCTCCTGGATTTCCTGGCGAAAGGCAGAAAAACGCCCGATCTCATAAGGAGGGAGAAAGGCCCCGGAGCCCTTGTGCGGCAAGGCGCTCCGGGGAGAAGATCCGGTTCGGAAAAGAAACGGGAAAGGCGGTGCTTTACTTTTTGACTCCGGTGGTCACTTCCTTCAGCAGGGCTTCGCCTTCATTGACGATGCCCATGATTTTGTGGCTCAGATCGGCGGTCTTGTAATAGTGCTGGCCTTCCAGCTCCTTGGCCAGCTCCACCTTGATCTGTTCGATCTTGGCGAAGTTGTCTTCCATTTCCTTTTTCTGTTCCGGCTTGAAGGAAGCAGCTTTCTCCTGGAAGCGGCTCTTCAGCGCCTCGTAGCGCACGTCAATCGTGGCCTTCCAGCTGTCGGTTTCCTTCCTCTTGAGCTCGCGCGCGGACTTGGAAATGCGGATGGCAATGTCCGCCTGCCCTTTGGCTTTCAGCAGAAACATTTTGGCATCGCTGTTCTTGCCGGCAGCCAGAAGCTTCTGGGCCTGGTCCCAGGCGGCCTGGGCTTCCCTGGCCTCCTTGACCGCATACTGGTCGCCATCGAGGTTCTGCATTTCCTTCATGGAAAACGAGGCCGCTTCAATCTGCATATCCGGAGTGGAAGAGCAGGCCGAAAACAGCCATCCGGCAAGCATCGCCGCGGACAAAAACAAACAGAAATTTTTTAATTTATTCATAGCGTTGTCCTCTTTTTCCCAAGTGATATTTCATGCGTTTGGAGGAAAAAATTTACTTGACCGCTTCCCGGGCCTGCTGGATGAGGGCAGGAACGGCGCGGGTATTGCCTTTGGTCGTCTGGTACAAGGTATAAAGCTGGTTCTTGGCATCCGGAGCGACGCGTCCGTCCAGGACGAACGCCTTGGCAAACGACATGCAGGCTTCGTCCACCCGGCCGGCTTTCCAGTAAAGGAATCCCAGGCGGTAATAGGCAAAGTCGTACTTCTTGTTGTACTTGACCGCCTGCTCCAGGTTCTTCAGGGCGGTGGGAACATCGTTCTTGGAGTAGGCCGCCTCGCCCACGGCGCCGTGAGCAAAAGCGCGCAGCTGGCTGATCTTCAGATCCCACTGGCCCTGATCGACGCCGTCCGGCTTCTTGGCGGTCTGTATGACCGTCAGAAGACGCTGGCCGTAGGTAGAGGCCTGAACCAGGTCGTTCATCTGCAGGTACATGTTGACGACCTCATAAAGCATTTCGATGTTATTCGGATCGTGCTTGAGAGTGCGCTCCGACCACTTCAGAAAATTGGGCCCGTCCTTCAGCGTCTGATACGCTTTGGCTACAAAGTAGGCCGTGCTGGTGTTCGGGGCGGCATTGTAAAGCTGGGTTCCGAAGGCCACCAGCTTCTGGGGGTTGCCGAGCTTCTGATATGCCTCGCTGGCGGCGGTGATGGAAGGCTGATCGCCCGGCCGGGACTTCAGGAACTTTTCGGCGGCGTCGGCCATCGGCTGCCAGCTTCCCTTGGCGCGGTAATCGGCGTAGATTTTGGCATATTCGTAGGAAATGTTGGGATCCAAAGTTGTTTTCGGACCTTTGGCAATGGCATCCAGAAGCAGCTTTTGCTTGACCGCCAGATCCTTTTCCTGAGAGGCTTTCTGGAACAGATCATATTCTTCCTGGGATGGCTCGGGAGTCTGGCATCGGAGATCGGCTCCGAAGCATATTATTAAGGCAATCAGCAATAACACTACCATTTTCATTTTTTTCATCATGACCTCCTGTGTGTATGAATGGTTGTATGATCCATAGGTGATTGCTTTGGATATTACGATTATAGAGAGCGAAGGGTGTTCCGTCAAGAACGGAGCTGTAAATAAATCACAAAGAATCAGGTATTATTGTGCCATGGAGAAAAAAGAGATGAAAAAGGTAGTTATTATCTGTCTGGCCCTTATGGGATTCGCCACGACGGCGCATTTTGCCCAGTCCAAAATTTCCCTGCCCACCCGCTCGATGACCGCCATCAACTGGATGGAATTCAGGGAATGCGTCCCTTCAAAAGTAAATACCGTTCTTCTGCCGACGGGGACCTATGAGGCCCACGGGGTAATCCCCAACGGAACGGATATCCTGGCCCCGGTGGCCATCGCGGAAAAAATCGCCGAAGAGGTCAACGCCCTGGTTGCTCCGGTCATACCCTATGGCATAACGGGTAGCCTGGACGCCTACCCGGGGTCCTTTTCCATGAGCGAAGAGGCCTACCGCGGATATGCCCGGGAGGTATTAACGGGCATGGCCCGCATCGGCTTCAAAAATATTGTGGTCGTCAACGGTCACGGAGGAGCCCAGACCAACGTGTTGAACCAGGTCGCCCTGGAAGTGGGACAGAAGATGAAAGTGCGTACCCTGGTCATCAACTGGTGGAGTTATACCTCTGACGTTACCTTATCCGTATTCGGCGAGGATGGCGGCCATGCCGGCTGGAACGAGAACGCCTTTATTCAGGCTATCGATCCCAAACTTGTTCATCCGGAACGCTACACCGACAAACTGGCGGCGCCGCTTCCGGAACCGGGAACCTATTCGGCCTATCCCTCCCCGGTTTCCATCATGCTGTACAAAGCGGGTCAGGGCTACGTGCGGTTCGATCAGGCCAAAGCCAATGAGTATTTTGCCAAGGTGAACAGGAAAATTGCCTCCCTGATCATTGAAACCAGGAATCTCTGGGATGCAGCGGGCCTTTAGGCTTGGCAGAACCCGTATCGCCCGAATTATCTTCAATGGAAGCCAGGGAATTAAAGGTACCGTGGGACCCGAAGGGAATCGTATTCGACCTGGACGGGCTCATTCTGGACTCCGAACGCTTTTACTGCCGTGCCTGGCAGGAAGCAGCCCGGGAGCTGGGCTACGAAATCACGGAGGAAATCTATGCGCAGTTCGTAGGAATTCCCAATGCGGAAGCGGAGCGCCTCCTGGCCGGCAAATGGGGCCCGGAGTTTCCCGTACACGAGTTTTCCGCCCGCTGGCACCGTTGCTGGGAAAACCTGCTGCAGCGGGAACGCATCCCCTCCAAGCCGGGCTTTGAGGAATGGATCGCCCTGCTGCGCGCCTCCGCCATCCCCTGCGCGGTAGCCACCTCCAGCGACCGACCGGATGTTCTCCGGGCTCTCGGAGAGCGAGCCGCCTCTTTTTCGGCCATCGTCTCACGGGATCAGGTCCGGCACGGAAAGCCGGCCCCCGACCTTTTTCTGGAGGCCGCCTGCCGCCTGGGCCTGGAACCGTCTACCTGCCTGGCTCTGGAAGATTCCGAGGCCGGACTGGAGAGCGCCTTTGCCGCAGGAATGCCCGTCATCCTCGTACCGGATATGAAGCCGCCTTCGGCGGCGGCGTCACAGAAGGCTTTTCTTGTGGCCTCCTCCCTCCACGAAGTAAGGCAGTGGTGGGAGTTGAATCGGCTACATGCGGAAGGAGATTCCGAAGCGAATGGTGCGCGGCTGCCTTAAAATAAACAGCTTCCCCTGGGGTAGCTGCAGGCTGGGGTCTTCGGATTTCAGCAGGTTGCGCATATCCACCAGAACCTCCCACTTTCCCGAAACACCCAGAAGATTGGGCATAGGAATCACCTGGCGAATCGAGAAGTGAAAGTTGCTGTTTCCCAGGTTCTCGTAATCGTTAAAGGGATCCAGCGGAACCAGGGGAGTCCCGAAAACCCATCGGAAGGAAGTGGAAACCCTTGTGCTGGTCTGGGTCAGATCGGCGTCAAACCGGGTGGTGACCGATTGCGAGGCAGCCTTGGCGACTCCCTGCTGAGGAATAGCTTCTCCGGTGATCAGCACGTCAAAGCCCTTCAGCGACGGGCTGGTTCCATACACGTAGGCAATGGAAGCCCGGAGAAACTCAAGAAACTGCCGATTTACGACAACCCGCATTCCCTCGGAATTGCTGTTTTCCCTGGCCATGTAAAACGGAAAGGCTTCGCCGGCATCGGTGCTTTCTTTCCAGGAAGCCAGAAGCGGAAGGGGATCTCCGGAAAATCGGTCCTTGAAGGCCCCCAGTTCCAGGTTGGTCTGCATGGGCAGCTTGCGCGCCAGGGACACATCGAAATGCATCGATTTTCCCACCGAAACGCTGTCAAAAACTCTTGACAGACGGAACGGCTGGGCCAGCGAAACGGATTCGCTCTCGGCAAGAACCACGGAGTCGTTTTCCGTCAGCTGCTTTCCGGAGATCACCGCCCGCAAGGCGGTTTTGTCCGTCGGCTGAATGATGACTTCCAGGTTGGGAACCACGAATGCGCGGGTGGCCTGCCCTCCCCCTTTCATCAGAGCCATATCCGCTCCGTAAACCAGGGTCACCGGTTCCCAGAATTTCCAGGAATTACCTACTCCCAGAGTCAGGGACTGGAAGGAGCTCTGGTTGTTCACGAAATCGGAATCCTTGTTGAGCGAATGCTTCGGGTCCAGCAGGGTGCCGATTCGGGGCGCCGTGTATCCCAGGCGGGAGAAGTCAATGGCCATGGTGAGCACCTGGGATTCGCTCACTTTGAGGTCCACCTGGTTCTTGATCTTCCACCAGGAATCGTAGCCCGAATTGATCTGACCGGCAAAAATGTACCGGGAATCCGTCCCGATCGGTTCCGAAAAACCGATGTTGGATTTCATGCCGCTCAAGGCGGAGGAAGGAAAGGTAAAGTTGTCTCCCGCTTCGGAAGAGCTCGAGGAAGACAACTCTACGCTGGCAGCTCGCTGATAAGACTGCTGGGCACGGTCCACCTGCCCGAAAAGCCCGCTGGGACTGGTGGGCGGGAGCCTCAGCGGTTCGGAGGGCGAGGATTTCTCCTTTTCGCGAAAAACCATCCGCCGGCCCTGGGCGCTGCGCAGGACGGTTTTGAAGTCCCAGTTGGCGGGGTCATCCGGGTTCCCGGGATGGATCAGGTTTTGCAGACTCAGGCTCAGCCGGGTGATTTTCCCGGGCTGAACGGTTACCGGCGCCTTTATGGTCGGCTGGTAGCCCTGTTGCGTGGCCCGCAAAAAATATTGCCCCGGCAACACCCCTGCCAGGGAAAACTCGCCGAGCTTGTTGGTGGTGGCCGCCAGGAGCGTACTGCTGAAATCGAGGCTGTAGGAAACCAGCACCTGAACCCCGGCCAGCGGAGATCCCTGGTCGGTGGTGACCTGGCCCTGCACCGCCCCGGGCCGCAAAGGCGCATCCTCCGCGAAAAGCCGGGTGAAAACTGCCAGAAACAAAACTGCTGCTGCCCTTCTCATAATAGTCTGCAAGACAGAAATAGCTTAATGGTACCGCCCTTCTTTGATTTTTTAACCTTGGTATTGCTTTCTGCCAATACCAAATTATATGACCGCTCACGCGAACGTGTCAACCGGGATGAAGTCTGGTCGGAAAAATCGTCCGGGTGTACACTTAGAGGCTTGATCGCATCGTGTGTGGGACCAATGATTCTGCTTTCCAAAGTGGAGCGCTTTATACGGCGGCACCGACTCCTGCAAAAAGGAGACCGGGTCCTGGTGGCGGTATCCGGAGGCGCCGATTCGGTGGCGCTGCTTCACCTTCTTGCCGCCCTTCGCCATTCGTGGCAGCTCCACATCGGAGTCGCCCACCTGGACCACGGACTGCGCGGGAAGGATTCGGAACAGGACGCCGAATTCGTGGAGAAGCTGGCCCGGTCACTGGACGCCGCGTGCCGGATCGAACGCCTCGACGTTTGCTCCCTGGCCCGGCAAAAAAAGCTGGGACTGGAAGAAGCAGGACGATGGGCGCGGCAACAGTTTCTTTCCCGGATGGCCCGTGAGCATGAAATGGACCGCATCGCCCTGGGACATCAGCAGCAGGACCAGGCGGAAACCGTCCTGCACCACCTGATGCGCGGCTCCGGACTGCGTGGCCTGGGCGGAATGCCGCCCGGCCGGGACGGCCTATGGATCCGCCCGTTGCTGGAAGTGACCCGGGACGAGATCCTGGCCTTTCTGCAAGAAAAGGGTTACTCGTTCCGCACCGATGCTTCCAACCGGGATCTCCGTTTCACCCGCAACCGGATCCGGCATGAGCTGATTCCCATGCTCCAGAAAGAATTCAATCCTCGCATTGTACGGGCCCTGGCGCAAATGGCCCTCCTGGCGCGGGAGGACGAAGCCTTCTTGCAGCACCATTCCCGTAAAGCCGCAGAAAAGATAGGCTCCCGGTCTCCGGACGGCTTTTCTTGCCGCGCGGATGAACTTGCCGGCCTTCCCCCTGCTTTGCAGCGCCGCATGGTCCTGGCCGCCCTGGAGGAACAGGAGGAAGGCTCCAGCGGGATGACTCTGGCCCACGTGATGCAGGTGCTGGACCTGGCAGAAAGGGGGAAAAGCGGAAGGCGAGCCCTTTTACCGGGAGGCCTGGAAGCCCGCCGCCGGTTTGACCGGCTGATCCTTTCCAGCCGCTCCGAGCCGGCGAAACCACCCTGGGTTCTGGAATTGAATATACCCGGCCTCGCCGTGTCGCCCGAGGGCAGCTGGTCCATGGAAGCGGAAACCTCCACCGGACGGATCAGGAACGCAGGCAGCCGCCCGGAAACGATTTCGGTGGCCGTGCCGGCGCCCCCGGGGCCCCTGATCCTTCGATCCTGGCGGCCGGGTGACTCCTATGGCGTGCGGCGGCACCGAACCGTGAAGAGACTATGGAACGACGCCCGGGTTCCCCTGGAGCTGCGCGGGATCGTGCCCATGGTGCAGAGCGGCACTCAATTGATATGGATACCGGGTTTCCCCCCCGCATCCCTGGCGGAAAACGGAATCGCCGAAACGGAAGGTACTTTTTTACATCTTATTTTCAGGCCCCGCCCCGGCTCCCCCCTGGCCCGCTGGATATTCCGCGACAGAAAGCTTGATTCCGGAAGAACTTCACTGTAAAACTTTCGCTTTGGTTTGGAAGGGCAGACTTAAAAGAGGTCTTTTTCCTTTAGGAGGAATCAATGGCTGCAATGCAAACATGGTATATGGTCATCGGGGGGCACCAGGCCGGCCCGGTATCCCGGGAAGAAATCCTGGCTAATTTGCGCAACGGGACCATCAACGAAGATACCCTGCTCTTCACTGCGGGCATGGGAAACTGGACTCCTTTGAAAGAGGTTCCGGATTTCGGCACTTTTCTTCCTGCGGACCCGACCCGGGCCCCGCTCCCTCCGGTCGTGCCGGGCCGGCAGGCCCATGAAATCGACTTCCGCATTTTCGGAACGGAGATGCAGTTTGTGGAAATCGAGCTGGACCCCGGTGAGAGTGCCGTTGCGGAAGCAGGAGCCATGATGTACATGACACCCGGAATTCAGCTGGAAACCATTTTCGGCGACGGAAGCCGCCCATCCGGATCCGGCTTCATGAGCACCCTGCTGGGAGCAGGAAAACGCCTGCTCACCGGAGAGAGCCTTTTCATGACGGTGTTCACCAATCAAGGCTCCGGCAAGCAGAGGGTGGCCTTCGGGGCCCCCTATCCCGGAACCATCCTGCCGATGGACCTGGCGGCCTTGGGAGGACATCTGATCTGCCAGAAGGATTCCTTCCTCTGTGCGGCGCGCGGCGTCTCCATCGGGATCGCCTTTCAGCGAAAAATCGGAGTGGGTCTTTTCGGCGGGGAAGGCTTTATCATGCAGCGCCTGGAGGGAGACGGGCTTTGCTTCGCCCATGCCGGGGGAACGGTTCAGCCGCTGGATCTGGCGGCCGGGGAAACCCTGCGGGTGGACACCGGATGCCTGGTGGCCCTGCAGCCCTCGGTGCAGTACGATATCCAGTTTGTGGGCGGGATCAAGACCGCCCTGTTCGGAGGAGAAGGCCTTTTTTACGCCGCTCTGACCGGCCCCGGGAAAGTATGGTTGCAGTCGCTGCCCTTCAGCCGCCTGGCGGATCGCATTTACAAAGCGATCCCCTCCATGGGCCGGGGAAGCAGCGAAGAAGGTTCCATTCTGAACCGCGCCTTCGGTCTCGGGCGGGTTATCGACGGAGACTAGTCATTCCGATCCCCCGGGCCGTCCGGAACGACGGACCCTGGGTTTTGGCTCTTTGTCATGAAGCCAATCAAGTGGGTCATTTTCACGGATCTGGACGGCACCTTTCTGGATCCCGTGGATTACAGCTACGAACCCGCGCGCCCCTTCGTGGAAAAATTCCGCCAGGCCCATATTCCGATCGTTTTCTGCTCCAGCAAAACCCGCGCGGAGATCGACGCATTGCGCCGGGAGCTCGGGCTGCGCGATCCGTTTATTGCCGAAAACGGCGCGATCATCTGCATGGAAAAAAACTATTTTCCATTCGAGATCGAGCATCAGGGAGAGCGCGGCGGACAGTGGACCATCGAACTGGGAGAGCCGCACGGCCTGCTGGTCACCGCCCTGCACCAGGCCCGCCTCTATTCCGGCTGCGAAATCGGTGAGTTCAGCAAGCTTTCCGTAGAGGAAATGAAGAAAGTCACCGGACTTTCCGACGACAAGGTCGAACTGGCACGGCGGCGCGAATTCGATGAACCCTTCTGGTTTCTCACCCCGGACCAGGCCCTGAGAAAGAAGTTCATCAAGGAAATCCGCAAGCAGGGCCTCCGGGTCACCAAGGGGAACCGCTTTTACCATATCAAAGGGCGCGCCGACAAAGGACGGGCGGTGTCCATCGTGATGTCCCTGTTCCTGCGCTGGATGTCGGGAATCCGCTTCATCGGGCTGGGAGACAGCCTCAACGACCTGCCGATGCTGCGGGTGGTCGACTTCCCGATCCTGCTGCGCGGATCCGACGGGGAATGGAACCGCGAGATCATGAGCGCCATTCCCCACGTGCTGCCGGCCCCCGCGTCCGCTCCCAAGGGCTGGGCGGTGTGCATCCTGCCGCTGGTCTCCGGAGATTTGAACGGGAGAAGCCTGGCGGAGGACTGAAAGTCTGGTAAACTAATATTTATTTTCCAGGAGGCCCTAATGAAGAGACATCGAGAACGGTTGGTCGGTTTTGCCCTGGTTATTGTTTTTTCCCTGACCTGGGTTTCGGTCCTGTCCGCCGCGGACGGCAAGGGGTGGAAAGACATCACCCCCAAAAAGAATCTGAAGGACTGGTCGGTTCACCCCATCCCGCCGACGGCGGCTCTCAGCCCGGAGCGGCAGTGGTCCATCGACCAGAAAAGCGGGTACCTGGTCTGCTCGGGCAAGGGAGGCCACGACTGGCTGCGCTACAACAAGGCGATGTACGCCGATTTTATCCTGCACGTGGAGTGGCGCTACGTAAAGCTGCCGGCGCCGGCCAAGTACAACAGCGGCATCTTTGTGCGCAATAACGCCGACGCCACCATCTGGCATCAGGCCCAGATCGGAGACGCTTCCGGAGGATACCTGTTCGGAGTCACCCCCACCGGGGGAAAAAACGAACGGTTCAACACCCGCGACCAGGCCAAAAACCTGGTAAAGCCGGCCGGAGAGTGGAATACCGTGGAAATTCAGTGCCAGGGAAAAGTTATGACCCTCACGGTAAACGGCGAAGTGTCGATCGTCTGGGACAAGTGCGGCTACCCGTCCGGCTACATCGGACTGGAAGCGGAAGGCTACGCCATCGAGTTTCGGGCCATCCGCATCAAAAAGCACTAGGCTGCGAAAAATTTTCCGCTGCGACCCGAATGCAAGCCAAAGGAACAGGAGAGCCCGAATGGAAAAAGAGCTGCTTTACCAGGAGCGTTTGAAGCGATACACCACCGCCTTGCGGAATGGCAAACCCGACCGGGTGCCGATTCGCCCGTTTGCCGCAGAGTTCGCCGCCCGATACGCGGGATTCACCTGCCAGGAAGTGACCCACGACTTTGAAAAAGCCTTCGAGGCGGTCCGGGTATGCGCCCGCGATTTTGACTGGGATGCGGTGGTGGCCAACATGGTCTACGTCTGGACCGGGCTCACGGACGCCATCGGCTTGAGATACTACGGCGTTCCCGGGCTGCACGTCCCCGCCGATACCGGCTTCCAGTATCGCGAGCCTCCCGAGGGCCAGGAGTTCATGAAGGCCGACGAGTACGACCGGCTGATCGACGACCCCACGGCTTTTCTTTACGACGTATGGCTGCCCCGCGTGGCAGAAAGCATTCGCCCCTCCGGCGAGCCGGCCGGCTACCGCCACAACCTGGCTCTGGTCAAGGGCGGCATGGCGATGATGAAATACTTCTATGCTTTCGGCCCCCAGGTGGCCCGGCTGCGGAGCGAAAGCGGCACGGTTTCCGCCATCGCCGGCATCCTCAAGGCTCCGTTTGACATCATCGCCGACAAGCTGCGCGGTTACATCGGGCTGACCATGGATATGATCCAGCAGCCGCAGAAGGTGCGGGCCGCCTGCGAGGCCCTGATCCCGCACCTCTTCCACGTCGCCTGGACCACCGCCGATCCGGAGAAGAACGTGCCCATCGGCTACTGGATGCACCGCGGCTGTGTGCCCTTCATCCGCAAGGAGTGGTTTGACACCCATTACTGGCCTACCATCAAGCCGATTATCCAGGCTCTCTGGGCGCGGGGACACCAGACCATGTTTTATGCCGAAGGAAACTGGAATGCCCATCTCGACCGCTTTGCCGAGCTCCCCGACGGCTGCATCCTTTATCACGTCGACCAGGCCGACCTTTTCGAAGTGCACCGCCGGATCGGCCACAAATTCTGCCTGAGCGGCGGAATTCCCAACTACCTGCTGAGCTACCGGTCCCCGCAGGAAGTCCGTGATTTCTGCCGCAAGGTGGTCGACGAGGTCGCCGCCGACGGGGGATACATCGCCGACGCCAGCGCCATCATGCAGAACGACACCAGCGTGGAGAACATCGCTGCCATGACCGATTTTCTTCGGGACTACGGCACCTACTCATCCTCCCCCGATCCGGCTCCCGGCCGGCCCGCCGCGCCTCCCGCGCTGGAAATCCGGGAAGCCGGAATCCCGGCGCCGAAAGGAGTGCCTCCGGGCGTGTGCGTCCCCTGGGAGCAGAGAAAAAAAGAGCTCCCCCCGATCCAGGGAGAGGAAGCTCTTTTCCGACGCATCTGGGAAGAAAACGAATCCTTGGCCCATACGTTCATCTGGCAGTGCCTGCTCTCTTTCTAGCTCCCAAGCCGGAAAAGATTTTTTCCAGTATAATTCGTTTACATTACTACAAACATACTTATTTTTAGAAAAAAGGGAGAAAAAGCCATGTCTAAAACCGTTGAGAATCTGCAAGCCGCCTTCGCCGGGGAATCCCAGGCAAACCGCAAATATCTGGCTTTTGCGAAAAAAGCAGAAGAAGAGGGGTATACCCAGGTCGCCCGGCTGTTCCGGGCGGTTGCCGAGGCCGAAACGATTCACGCCCACAGCCACTTCCGGGTGCTGGGAGGAGTCCAGAGCACGGCCGAAAACCTGAAAGCGGCCATTGCCGGAGAGCATTATGAGGTCAACACTATGTATCCGGAATTCCTGGGCGAAGCCCGGAACGCAGATGATAAGAAAGCCGCCCGCTCTTTCGAAATGGCTCTGGAGGCCGAAAAGGGGCACGAAAAGCTTTATCAGGAGGCCCTGGCGACCCTGGGAAAAGAAACGGAAGCCTACGACTATTACATTTGCAGCGTTTGCGGGTATACTCATGCAGGATCCGCTCCGGACAAATGTCCTATCTGCGGTGCGGCTAAAGACCGCTTCCTGCAAGGAAAATAGCGTCGCTGCCTTGGCCGTAAGGGTGACGCTGCCTCAGGGTGCGCTCTTTCTCGGCCGTGCGGCAAGGGGCTACACCCGGAGAAAGTGTGGAGAAGCGCATCCCGTAACCTTCTGTGGGAGTCCAGGCCCGATTCGGGCAATGATCGTATGAGCTGGTGGAAAAAACTCTGGTGTAAAAAAGAGCACCCTGTCGAAAAAGGACCCATCCCGAGACCGGCGGAAACCGGGCCCCCTGCCGCACCGCTTTCATCCGGCCGGCCGCTAGCTCCCACGGAAGGGGCAGTTACGGTTGCCCCGCCCTGCAAAACAGAGTCCCCCATCGCTTCTTTTCCTCGGGAGGACCGATGGGTGGACTTCGACACCCTGGCCAAAATAAAAGACCAGGCAGACGAAGAGTCCATCCTCCGTCGTATCGGCAGTATTTTTCCGGGAGCAAGCGCCGATGAAGTGCTGTTCCGCTACTATCTTTCCCGGGCCATTTATTTCAAGGAGTACTCTCTGCCGACCCTCCCGGCGAGCGCCCACCGGATCCTGGCTTTATCCCACAACATCAACTCTTCGCTGGTGGATTACCTGGAGGTGATTGAAGTCGACCCCGGGCTGGCCAAAGCCGTATTCCGGCTGGCCAATTCCCCGGCCTATGCGGCGGCTTCGGAATGTACCACTCTGGCGCAGGCGGTGGCCCACATCGGGCTACAGGAGGTCGAGAGGATTTCCATGTCTCAAGCCATGGGAAACCGCGTATTCCACATCCGGCACTACGAATCCCTGGTGAAGTCGCTGACGAAGCATTTGATCGCTGCCGCCGTCGGCTCCCAGGAGATTGCCAGCCACCAGAACGGACCTGCTTCGGAAGCCTTCCTGGCCGGCCTTTTTCACGATACGGGCAAGCTGGTCATTCTCAACCTGATCGCCGATGTGCAGAGGAAAAGGAAGCATGCTGTTCCGGCCGGCCTGATCGAATCCGCCTTTGATGCCTTTCATGTTGCCGTAGGCGAAAACGCCTGTAGGACATGGGGGCTGCCGGACAATCTGATTGCCGCCGTGTCCCAACACCATGTTTTTCCCATCCCCGATGACCCGCTGACCCGCAGCGTCGTGCTGGGAAACCGTATCGCCCACCTGATCGAATCGGAAAAGCCTTCGCCGGAACCGGAAAAAGACGATCCCTTCCAGGCCCTTCTGAATTTCGGACCGGAAGAGGTGGCCCGGCTGGTTTCCAAAACCAAAGGGATTCTGGAAGAATTTTCCACGGCGGTTTCCTAGCGCGAGAAATCGGTGAGCCCAACCCCTTTCTCCTTCCGGTTTTCCCTTTTTCCTTAGAGGTGGTTTCCTGTGAAACGACGCAATTTTCTGACGATTGCGGCCCTGACGGCCGCCTCCTCCTGTTCCCGAACCTCCCCTGCTCCCGGCCTTCGGGTGCTCTCGGGAAAAGAAGCCCGCACCCTGGAAGCCTGGGTGGAGCGCCTGATTCCCACAGACCAGGATGCCGGCGCCAGGGAAGCCGGTGTGGTCCACTTTATCGACCGCCTGCTGGCCGGATGGCTGAAGCGAAAGCGGCAGCCCTGGAAATCGGCCCTGGAGGGGATCGACCGGGGTGCCTTTCTGGCCTACGCCAAACCGTTCTATGAGCTGGAGCCCAAAAGGCAGATCGCGCTCCTGGAACAGATGGAAGCCGGGAAAGCTTCCCGGGAGGCTTTCCCGGATGACGGCGGAAAGGCGGCTTTCGAGCTGGTCCTTTCCTATACCATGATGGGTTTTTACGGAAATCCCAGGCATGGCGGAAACCGGGACTACGTTTCATGGCAGATGCTGGGCGTCCCGGCGGTTCCCGTACGCGGCCGCCGACATCGCGATGAGGCCGCCCTGGTGGAAAACGAAAAACCGAATTCCTCTTCCGGAAAAGAAACCCTATGAGCCTGAGCAAAGTCGATGCGGTCATCATTGGAGCCGGGGCGGCCGGTCCGATCGTTGCCAAGGAACTGGCGGTCGCCGGCTTCACGGTGGTTCTCCTCGAGCGGGGAAAATACTACGCTCCCTATGATTGTCTGAAGGACGATCTCCGCAACCAGAGAACCAGCCTGCTGGGGAACGCGTTCGGCCCGGAAGACGAGGGGCATCCCCGGGTTCTTGTGGACCTCGCCGGTCAGGCGCGCGTTCTCCAGCCCTACGAGGGTGGCTACAACAACAATGCCGCCTGCGTTGGCGGCGGGACACTGTCTTACGGGGCCATGGCCTGGAGATTTCACCCGCTCGACTTCCGCATGAAATCGCAATACGGAGCCGTTGCCGGGTCCACCCTGGAAGACTGGCCGATCCGCTACGACGACCTCGAGCCCTATTACGAAAAAGCGGAGTGGGAAATCGGGGTTTCCGGCGACCTTTCCGGCAATCCCTTTCAGGGACCCCGCCGAAAGCCCCTGCCGATGCCGCCCCTGCCGCCCACCCGGGAGCACCTCCTGCTGGAAAAAGCGGCCCGGGCTAAGGGCTGGCATCCTTTTTCTATTCCCATGCTGCGCAATTCCGTCCCCTACAACGGCCGTACGGCCTGCATGCGGTGCCGCTGGTGCGTCGGATTCGCCTGCGAGCTGGACGCCAAGTGCGGCACGCAGAACACCGTGCTGCCGACGGCCCTGGCCACCGGCCACTGCACGCTGCGAACGGAATGCACGGCCTGCGAGATTCCGACCGACCGCAAAGGAAACGCCACGGGAGTCCGCTATATCGATGCCGCCGGAAAAATGCAGGAACAGCCGGCCCGGGTGGTGGTGGTCTCCGCGGCAGCGGTCGAATCGGCGCGGCTGCTGCTGCTGTCCCGGTCCGCGCCCCACGAAAAGGGGCTCGGCAACCGCTACGACTGGGTAGGGCGCAACTTGCAGGGCCACACCTATACCGGCTGCCTGGGACTCATGGCCGAGGAAACCTACGACGACCTCGGCCCGGGAGCCTCCATCGCCATCTGCGATTTCAATCACGGCAATCCCGGCCTTACCGGAGGAGCCATGCTGGCCAATGAGTTCATCCGCCTGCCGATCCAGGCCGTCGGGCAGAGACCGGCGGAAATTCCCCGATGGGGCCCCGGACACAAAGAGTTCATGCGCTCTGCGTACCGGCGGCTGGTCGCCGTGCAGGGCCCGACCCAGGAGATGCCTGTTTTCGACGCCCGCATCCAGCTGGATCCGGAAGTCAAAGACAGGTTCGGCATTCCCGTGGCTCGCATGTCCGGCTTCCGGCATGCCCACACCATCGAAATCAGCGATGCCATGTCGAAGCGCGCCGAGGAGTGGCTGCTGGCCGCCGGTGCCGTTAAAACCTGGCGGCGGACCTCCGGCCGGGGCTTGTCGGGAGGGCAGCACCAGGCCGGCACCTGCCGCATGGGACCGGATCCCAAAACCTCGGTGGTGGACCCGAACTGCCGGATTCACGATTGCGACAACGTGTACGTGGTGGACGGCAGCGTTCACGTAACCAACGGAGGCTTCAACCCGGTGCTCACCATCATGGCCTTGGCATACCGGGCCGGCGAGCATATCCGCACCCAGCTGGGGAGAAACATATGAAGATCCTTTCCCTGCTGATTCTCCTGGTCCTGGCCGGCTGCCTGGCGGTTCCGGCGATCAGCTTTTTCTATGAGTCCGGGGGCGGGGCGGCCTGCTCCCGCTGCCACGAAATGGGACACCAGTACGAGCAGTGGCTCTCCTCCTCCCACCGGAACATACCCTGCACCTCGTGTCACGGCGAGGCTCTTTCGGGAAGCTTCCGCTTTCATCTCACCAATGTTCTGCGCGTCCGCGACCATCTGCTGGGAAACGTACCCGAGCCGCTCCGCCTGCGCACCGCGGATTTCCTGGAGATGCAGGCTCGCTGCGCCGGGTGCCATCGCCAGGAATTCGCCCAGTGGTCCGCCGGGCCCCATTCGGTTTCCTATGAACGGCTTTTCCTGAACGCCGAGCACAACCGGAAAGAGCCGCCGGTGGACGACTGCCTGCGGTGCCACGGCATGCACTTCGAAGGGGGCATTCGCGATCTGCTGGAGCCCGCCTCCGCCCGCGGTCCCTGGCGCCTGCGCCAGGAAGAGCTGGCCGGCCAGCCGGCCATTCCCTGCACCACCTGCCACTCCATGCATCGCCCCGGACGACTCCTGGCCCGGTGGCAGACCGGCTCCCCGCCCGCGGCCCGCTTCCAGGAGCCGGTGCGTCCTTCGGTCGGGTTATTCGACCGCCGCTCGCGGCAGGCGGTTCCGGTATCCCTGCTGCCTCTTCCCCGGATGCAGGATCGGAATCGGCCCGTGGCCATCAGCCCCGATCCGCGCCAGGCGCTCTGCTATCAGTGCCATGCGCCGCTTTCCGCGGGACAGGTGCGCTCCGGCGACGACCGCACTCCGACCGGGGTACATGAGGGGCTGAGCTGCTTTTCCTGCCACGACAAGCATCGCCAGACCACCCGGGCATCCTGCGCCACCTGTCACCCCAGGCTTTCCAATTGCAACCGTCCGGTGGAAACCATGGACACTACTTTTGCCGATCCCGGTTCGCGGAACAACATCCATTTCGTGAAGTGCCAGGACTGCCACCCCCAAGGGGTTCCGACGCCGAAGAAAAAAGAGTCCTGATCCCCGGGCTCAGCTGTACCGCCCGGGAATGCTTTCTCCGCAGGGGCAGCGGTTGCCCCGCAGGCTGTTTTCGGTGACGCAGTGCCAGGAGCGGCGTACCAGCAGCTTCTGGCAGCGGGGGCAGCAGGTATGCGCTCCTTCCCCCTCGACGTTGCCCTCGTAAACGAAGCGCAGCCCGCTGTTTCGCGCCGTATCCACCGCCTTGCGCAGAATGGCCGGGGCGGTGGGCGGGCGGTCCAGCAGCCGGTAGTTCGGATGGAACGCGGAAAAATGCAGGGGGGTGTCCGGACCGAGATGGTCATGGACCCAGCCGGATAGCAGCCGGATCATTTCCGGGTCGTCATTCAGGCCGGGAATGACCAGGCAGGTCACCTCCAGCCAGACTCCGGTCTTGTTCCGCAGCCAGACCAGAGTGTCCAGAACGGGCTGCAGGCGGGCATCGGCCTGCCGGCGGTAAAAGTCCTCGGAGAAAGCCTTCAGGTCCACGTTGGCCGCATCGACTTCGGCGTAAATTTCCTCCCGCGCCTCCGGGGAAGTATAGCCGTTGGTCACCATGACGGTCTTCAGTCCGGCTTTCCTGGCCGGCCGGGATATGTCGAGAACGTACTCTCCCCAGACTGTCGGCTCGTTGTAGGTGAAAGCCAGGCTGGAGCAGCCGGATCGCAGGGCCGCCTGCACCACGTCCTGCGGAGGAACCTTGAGGGTATTCCCCCAGTTCGGGGCTACGTGCGACAGGGACCAGTTCTGGCAGAACATGCAGCCCAGGTTGCATCCGAAGGTACCCAGCGAATAGGTATAGGATCCCGGATAAAAATGATACAGCGGCTTTTTCTCGATGGGATCGGCATGCACCGCAACCGGGCGCCCGTAAGCCAGGGCAAAAAGAGAGCCGCTCCTGTTCTGGCGCACCCGGCAATAACCGGAAGCTCCCTCCTCGATCCGGCAGTTCCGGGGGCAAAGGTGGCATTCCAGCCAATCGCCCTCCAGCGAACTCCACCACAAGGCTTCTTTGTCCGGAATCATTTCGCCTCCGCCGTCAATCTTGATTCCCCCGGCCTACCTCGCCCGGATTGGCTTTCCGGGCTTATTCCAGGCGAACCACCTCCGCGTTGGTTTGCGGGACCAGGATCTTGTACAGGCGGCCGTCGGCATCGGCCCAAAGGGTCAACTGGATCTGGCCGGAGTCCAGCTCATAGCGCTGGACCGGCACGCGGTTTCTGCCGGTTTTCAGAATTTCCCTGGTCACGGTCTTGACCTTCAGATCTCCGGCCACCGACTCCTGGGGGATGAGCACCTGGATACGGGAAAGCTGGGGATCCTTCGCCAGGCGCATGGCCAGCAGGGCATAATGATGGAAGACGTTGGTGTCGAGCAGCTGAAAGTCGGGCTCCACCTTGACCGGATCGGTTTCCGAGGTATAGCTCCCCTTTTCCTCGCAGATGGCGATGCCGTTTTCCAGAAAGACCCGGATTTTCATCTTGGGCCCGTCGCCCACCCTCTGGGCTTCGTAGCTTACGAACTTATAGTTTTCATCCAGATTGGTCTCGGCATGCAGCTGAACCGGAGGCTGCCCTTTGGGCTCCAGGGAAATATCGGCAGTGCTTTTCCACTGCCCCTGAACGGACTGAATCTGGTAAGCCTCCTTACCAATTTCTTTTCCAGACTGCATGATTTTCAGGGAGGCTTTATCGGAAAATCCGCTTTTGGGCGGCTCGGCCGCCGCCTGGCTGCGGGCGGCAGGGATCCCCCCGAACAGGGCCAGGACAAAACAGGTCTGCGAAAAAATGGTCTTGATAGTCATGCGCTTCCTTTTGGTTGTAGCTCGCTTCCGCACCTTTCGCAGTAAATTATACGTGATTTCGCCGTCCGAAGTGGAACCCGCGTCTAATTCCCGCGTCTAATCTGGCAGGAACGACAGAGATATACTCTTCCGGGTCGATCCAAGGAAAGGGAGGTGGAAAATGGGACGGAATCGAATTTTGCAATCCGTGCGAATCGTAGTGTTTTTCTCGATGGCCGCTGCCGCCTGGCCCCAGGGTGTACTGATTGTCCGACCGCCGCGGGAACCTGTCGTCCCCCTGCCGCGACCGATCCCGCCGCCGCCGCCCTTCCGCACGCATGCCCTGGAAACGCGCCGCATCCAGTTCGACGCCGTCTTTCGCGACCAGGCGGCACGAACCCGGGTCACCCAGGTTTTTTATAATCCCAATCCGATGGTGCTGGAAGGCACGTTCCTCTTTCCTCTGGCGGAAGAGGCCTCGGTCAGCGACCTGGTGGTCTACGAAGGGGAAAAAAAGCTGCGCGGCACCATCCTGGACCAGGATCAGGCGCGGCGCATCTATGACTCGATCCTGCGCGAGATGCGGGATCCGGGCCTGATTCAATATGCGGGCCGCAACCTGGTGGAAGCCCGCATTTTCCCCATTCCGCCGCACGGGGAAAAGAAAATCGAATTGGAATATACCCAGCTGCTGCGCGCGGACGCCGGTCTGGTGCGCTTCTCCTATCCGCTGGGAGCCGGGGTTCGGCAGGGATCCCCGTCGGCCGGAGAGATCTCCGGCCGGATCTCCATTCAGTCGGCGATTCCCATCCGGAATATCTACTCCCCGACACACGCCATTTCCGTGCAGCGTCACGGAGAAAACCAGGCCGTGGCCGGCCTGGAGAGCAGGGAAGCGCGGCCGGAGCAGGATTTCCTGCTGTACTACCAGCTCTCCGAAAAGGAGTTCGGGGTGTCCCTGCTGACCTACCGGGGCACAGAGGACCGGGGTTATTTCCTGCTTCTGCTGTCCCCTAAAAGTTCCATTTCCGCCGGGGAGATCAGCCCCAAGGATATTGTTTTTGTGCCGGACATCTCCGGCTCGATGAACGAAAAAGGGAAGATGGAAAAGGTCCGCGAAGCGCTGCAGTACGGCGTGCGCACCCTACCCCCTGGCGACCGGTTCAACCTGGTCCCCTTCTCCACCGAGGAATCCGTCTTTGCGCCGGAACTGCTGGAAGCCAGCCCGGCCAACAAGGATAAGGCGATCCGGTTTATCGGAGAAATGCGGGCGGCCGGAGGAACCAATATTTTCGACGCTCTCACCTCCGCCCTGCGGCTCTACCGTCCGCCCGAATCCCGTCCGCGCTACCTGGTTTTCCTGACCGACGGACGGCCCACCGTGGGAGAGACGGCCGTGGAGCGCATCCTGGAGAGAGTGCGGTCCGAGAACCAGGGCGCCGTGCGCCTTTTTACCTTCGGAGTCGGCTACGACGTGAACACCTTTCTGCTCGACCAGCTGGCCGGCGCCAACCACGGGGCGCCGGACTATGTGGCCCCCGAAGAGGACCTGGAGGTGAAAGTCTCCTCCTTCTTCGACAAAATCAATTACCCGGTGCTGTCCGAAATCCAGCTGACGTTTTCGGGGATTTCCGTATCGGAGTCCTATCCGCGCCAGCTGCCCGATCTGTTCAAGGGGAGCCAGCTGAGCCTTCTGGGGCGCACCTCGGGCGAAGGACGGCTCGCCATTAGCCTGGAGGGCCAGTACCAGGGGAAAAAAAGGACTTTCCGCCATGAGTTTTCTCCGGGTGGAAAAGAAGGCGGGGAGGCCGACTTTCTGCCGCGGTTGTGGGCTTCCCGCAAAGTCGGCTACCTGCTGGATCAGATCCGGCTGAACGGCGAGACGGCCGAACTCCGGGAGGAAGTCGTGCGCCTGGCCAGAAAGTACGGTTTCGTTACCCCCTACACTTCCTACCTGGCCGCCGAAGACCGGGATTACGGTCGCGGCGACCGGAGGCCGGTATTCCCCGCCGGACGATCGGCCGGATCTCCCGCCGACAGCCTCGGCCGGGGCGTCTCGGACAGGGCCATGCGTCCCGCCGAGGCGAGAAAAGAGCTGGCTCTGGCGGCGCCGCAGATTGCGGCGCAGAGCGGAGAAGGCGCGGTATGGGCCAGCCAGGCGCTGCAGGGGATGAAGGATAGCGAGAAAATATCCTCTCCGGGCAAAACCAGGGTGGTGGGAGACAGGACGTTTTTCTGGAAAGAGGAAGCCTGGGTGGATTCCGAAGTGGAAAAAGGCGCTTCTCTGCCCCGGATCCGGCTGGACTTCGGCAGCGAGGAATTCTTCCAGGCTCTGAAAGTCACCCCCGCCCTGGCCCGCTTTTTTTCTCTCGGAGAAAATGTTATCGTAGTTTATGCCGGAAAGGTTTATGAGGTGAAGGGAACACGGGAAGGGGCAGGACCGACGCAGCCGTAGGTTGGGTCTCGAAAAACAATATGAATTCGAAAATCCCGACGGATTGAATGCACCCTCTGTCCCCCACCTTCCGCCAATGGCGATCCCTGGAAAAAAGGCCGATGCTCCGCGCTCCCGCCGGCTCGTTCCGCATGGCGCTGGCCTCGCTCAGCCCTTACGAAATCGGCATGTCGAACCTTGGGTTTCATGCCGTTTACCGTCTGGCCAACCGGCAGGAGGACCTGGCCTGCGAGCGCGCCTTTCTGCCCTCCGGCAGCGACCTGGAAAAGCTGAAAAAAAGCCGGCGGCAGCTGATCACCCTGGAATCGGAAACCCCGGTCCAGGATTTTCCGGTTGTGGCGCTTTCCGTTTCCTTCGAGGCCGATTATCTTTCCCTGCCGCAGTTCCTGGAAGTTTGCGGCATCCCCTGGCGCTCGGAAGAGCGCGGTGAAAGCGACCCGGTGGTACTGGCCGGGGGGGCCGCCGTTTTCCTGAACCCGGAGCCGATCGCCGACTTCATTGACCTTTTTGCCCTCGGGGAGGGAGAGTGCCTGATTCCCGTCCTGGCGGACTGCATGAGAAAATCCCGCTCGCGTGAAGAGCTGTTGGGGTCCCTTTCCCGGCAGCCTGGCTATTACCGGCCGCTGGACTGGGTTCCCGAATACCACCCGGACGGCCGGCTGGCCGGATATCGGCGCCGGCAGCCGGACAGCGCGCCGGCGCCGGTACGGGTGCGCTCCGGCGCCCATCCGGCGGATCGTCCCCCTCCCCACTCGGTCATTCTGACTCCGGAGGCCGAGCTGGGAGAAAAGCTGCTGGTGGAGATTTCCCGCGGCTGCGCCTGCGGGTGCCGCTTCTGCTGGGCAGGCTACAACTATCTTCCGCCGCGAGCCTGCGGGGCAGACGACATCCTGTCCCTGGCTCGCGCCTATCGCCCGCACACCGATAAAATCGGGCTGGTTTCCGCGGCCGTCTGCGACCACCCGGAGCTGGACACACTTCTCCAGGGCCTGAAGGAGCTGGAATACCAGGTTTCCTTTTCCTCGCTGCGCCTGGATCACCTCGACTCCGGACGGGTCGCCGATCTCCTGGCCGGCGGAGAAAAAACCCTGACCATCGCTCCGGAGGCAGGAACGGACCGGCTGCGCAGGGTGATCAACAAAAGCATCACCAACCGGCAGATCCTGGATACCTGCGACCGGCTTTTCCGGCAGGGAGTTCTGAACCTGAAATGCTATTTCATGGTGGGACTGCCGACGGAACGCCAGGAAGACCTGGAGGGAATCGTTGGGCTGGTCCGCGCCATCCAGGAATGTATGCGGGAAAGGCGCAGAGCCGTCAAGTCGATCGGCCGGATCTCGCTGGACCTTCACCCTTTTGTACCCAAGCCCAACACCCCCTTTCAGTGGTGCTCGGTGGAGGAAGAGCGGCCGCTCAAGCAGAAGCTCCGGTTTCTTCAGCAGCAGCTGAGCCGCATCGACAATCTCACGGTGAAAGCGGAATCCCCCAGGATGTCCGTTCTGCAGGCCCTGCTGTCCCTGGGTGACCGGCGGCTGGGCGCCTGGATTGCCCGGATGAACGGCAGGACCGCGGAATGGAGCCGGGCTGCCGCGGAAACCCGCGTGGATCCAAACTTCTACCTGCGACGGGAAAAAGCCAGAGACGAATTTTTTCCCTGGAACGTCTTCGACACCGGACTGGATTCGCAGTTCCTGTGGGCGGAGCGCCAGAGAGCTCTGGACGAAAGCGCCTCTCCGCCGTGCCCCGGCATCCCGGGCTGCCGGCGCTGCGGCATCTGCGACTAGCCGGACCCGGACAGCGTCCCATCCGGCGGCGCGCACCCCTCACCCAATAGCCTTACCAGCCGATCCCTCCGATGGAGGAACCCGCCTGTTAATGGTGCCGTTGTTTAAGACGGGATTGCGGCCTTCCGGAAAGAAAAGCGAAAGAGTCTCTCGCCGGGGGAATTCGGCCGTTGGCGGGCCCCTACGAATTATCTTCCGGTCATTTTACGTCTCCGCGGGAAAGCGCTATAATATGGAAGGGAATTTTTGTGCCCAAAACAAATTAGGTTTTCTTCTTGGCCGGCAGGCTGACTTTGCGCTTTTTCACGCCTTTCCGTCGCAAGGGGATCTTTCTCTCCCTGAAAGGAGAGACAAGGATGAACAGCCAGGTTATGGCTGAATTATTTTTTTGGCTGGGGGTCATTATGGCGGCATCTCGAGATAGCAAAAAAGATTCAATCCGGGCGTCTTATCCTACCAGGTGTTTGGTCCTTCCCTTTCTGTTTTGGATGGCAATGGCCTGCTCCGCGTCTGCGGCCGATGCCGCTCAGCAGATGCAGCGGCAAACGGGACCCAATCTGGCATTCCTGCCCTCGGTCAGCGATTGCGGACCCTACATCGAAATGCCGGTGGTTTTTTCCCAGCCGGAATCCTCCGACATCAGCTCCGCATCCCTGGAAATCGCCTTTGACACCCGTATCTTCCAGGAAGCCTTTTACGGTCCGAACCAGGAGATGAATCGGCCCGGAGTTTTCCCCGGCTTCTCCCTGCAGAGCGAGTGGGGCAGGCATTTTCACATTTTTGCCTCTCAGGCGGTGTCCCAGGGAGTCCCGGTTTCCGGGCGATGGAAAATCGAAATATTCCCGGACGGCGCCATCGGCGGGATGAAGCTGCCCAACGGCGAGCTGATGCGTATCCGCTTCTTCCCTCATTCCTGGTCGTTGCCGGGGGCCTATGAAATCGCCGTAGTGCCAAACAGCATGCAGTTCTTTACCGTTTCCGGCTATCCGGCGGGCAATCTGGCCATCCAGAACGGCTTTATTTCCCTGGTGCCATGCGCCATTCCCAGCACGGTGACCACCACGACCACCACCACGACCACCGCCCCGGTAACCACCACCACGCTCGGGCCGGCGCACCCGGTGGTTTACGCCGACACCGTTCTGAGCAGCTGCGCCCCCTATGTGGAAATGCCTGTCTTTTTTGCCCAGCCTCTGACCTCCGTGGTCAGCTCCGTGGCCATCGAGGTAAGCTATCCGGCGGACTATTTCCACGAGCAGTACCTCGCGCCCAATGACCCCGGCAACATGCCCCTGGTCATTCCCGGATCGGCACTGGATCTGATTCCCGGCTATCCCTTCCTGACCATTTCCCAGAAGTCGATGCGCTCCACCACCCCGGTCGCCGGCAACTGGACGGTCTCCATCACCCCGATACAGAGCGGCCATAAGGCCGGCATACCGGATGGCGAACTGTTCCGCATCCGCCTGTTCCCCAAACCGGGAATGGTTCCCGGCGATTATTTCGTCAGCATTTCTCCCTACTCCGCATTTTACAACCGCACCGGACAGCCCATTCACGGACTGCCGGTGCTGGGCGGACAGGTGACCCGGCTGAGCTGCTCCGCAAACTGAGGCAGGGAAAGGGAAAAAAAATGCCCGGCCGGGTGAAAACCCGGCCGGGCACACGGAAAGGAGGCCCGTCTTTACGCACTCGGAGGATTTTGCGTTCGACTAGGCCTTGCGGTTGAAAAGCATCCCGGATACCCTCCTCAGCTCGGAAAGGATTTTAGCCAGCTTTTCCGGAGGGATTTCGTTGACGACTTCCTGCGTTTTCGTGTCGATAATTTTCACGAAAGTCTGGCCTTCCTTGGAAACCGATATCTTCAATTCGGTATCCTGGAACAAGGTGTCCATTATATCGCTGCTGCCCTGATCTTCAGCACTGTTCTTTTGATCCTTTTCATCGCTCTGCTTGGTAACCTCCCCCTTTTCTGTCGGCTTCACCAGGGGGATCATAGATTGCATTTCCACCGTCGGGACCGATACCGGCTTCAAATGCTCTACCGTGGGATTGACGGCCGGAACCAAGTTCGTGTTTATGGGTTGTATACTCATATTTTCAGCCTCCTGCATGGAGCTAAATCACCATTTCTTCCTTTTCCGATGTACCTTATCGTATGGAACGAAAGAAACTTGAGCTTTTCATCACAGAATATTGCTAAAATGCTTTTGCCGCAGCCTTTTCTCCCCCACAGCAGCCGAAGCGGGACGGTTGTTTCTCTGCGGGAATGCTGAAATGAAACCGGTTTTTATGGTAGCATATAGCGGTTTTCAAATACACGACAAGGAACAAAGCATTTCCTTTCATCGATTTGGGGATGGAGACCTATGAAAATACTGGTTGCCAGTGACCATCGGGGCCTGGCGCTCAAGGAAGCTGCCAAGAGATGGTTGCAGCAGCAAAAGATCCTATTTGAGGACTATGGAACGGACGCCCGCACTTCCGTCGACTATCCGGACTTTGCCGCAAGGGTCGCTACGGAAGTAGCCCGGCACCCGGAAGAGGTGCTGGGAGTGCTGTTCTGCGGGACCGGCTTCGGCATGGCCATTGCCGCCAACAAGGTTCCCGGGGTTCGGGCGGTCGCCTGCGACCAGGAAGGGCAGGCGGTGCTCAGCCGCCAGCACAACAACACCAATGTGATCGCCATGGGGGAGCTGTATGTTGCCCCGGATAAGGTTGCCGGCATCCTCCAGGCCTGGCTCCAGGCTTCCTTTCAGGGCGGTCGCCATAAAAAAAGGGTCGATAAGATCGCCGCCCTGGAACAGCAGGCGGACACGAACCAATGACTTTCTTCGTCGAAAGGAATGAACCATGACTTCCCGTTGGACAGCTCTGGCCCAGACCGATCCTGAGGTGGCTAAAGCGATACGAGCCGAGGCATCCCGCCAGCACGAGTGCCTGGAGCTGATTGCCTCGGAAAATTTCGTCAGCGAAGCGGTTCTGGAAGCCGCCGGCTCGGTTTTTACCAACAAATACGCCGAGGGATACCCGGGGCGCCGCTATTACGGAGGCTGTGAAAACTGCGACACGGTGGAAAGCCTGGCCATAGAGAGGGCCAGGCGGTTGTTCGGCGCCGACCACGCCAATGTGCAGCCTCACTCCGGAACCCAGGCCAATATTGCCGTCTACATGACCGCCTGCAAGCCGGGAGACACCGTGCTCGGCATGCGCCTGGCCCATGGCGGCCACCTTTCCCATGGCCACCCCCTGAATTTTTCCGGACGCATGTACCGCATCGTGGATTACGGAGTGCGCCGGGAGGATGAGCTCCTGGATTATGAGGAACTGGCCGCGCTGGCCGAAAAGGAAAAACCGCGCCTCATCGTCTGCGGAGCCAGCGCCTACCCCAGAAAGATCGATTTTGAACGAATTGCCGGAATTGCCGCCCAGGTCGGAGCCCTCTGCCTGGCCGATATCGCCCATATCGCCGGCCTGGTGGCCACCGGATTGCACCCCAGCCCGGTACCCCATATGGACTTCGTTTCCACCACCACCCACAAGACCCTGCGCGGCCCCCGCGGGGGAATGATCCTCTGCCGCCAGGAGCAGGCCAAGGAGCTGGACAAGCTGCTGTTCCCCGGCAACCAGGGCGGGCCTCTGGTTCATATCATTGCCGCCAAGGCAGTATGCCTGCAGGAAGCCCTGCAGCCGGCCTTTGCCGAATACCAGCGCCAGGTAGTGGCCAACGCCGCCGCCCTGGCCGACACCCTGGTGCAGGAGGGTATGCGCCTGGTTTCCGGCGGTACCGACAACCACCTGATGCTGGTGGATGTCTCCCCCCTGGGCCTGACCGGAAAGTCCGCCCAGAGCCTGCTGGAGGAGGCGCACATCACCGCCAACAAGAACACGATTCCCTTTGACCCCAATCCTCCCATGGTGGGAAGCGGCATTCGCCTGGGATCCCCGGCTCTGACCACGCGCGGGATGAAAGAAGCGGAGATGCGCTGTGTGGGCCGCCTGATCAGCAAGGTATTGCACTCGGCGGAGAACGCCGCCGTCCTGGAGGAAGTCAGGAAAAAGGTCCGGGAGCTGACCGAAGCCTTTCCCCTCTATGCGGAGCGCAGAAGCCTGGACCTTCCCGTTGCCTAGACTTCCGGCACTTCGGCAGGAAGAGCTGCGGTTTCCCGGGAAGCGGGAAGGCGCTTAAGAAAAGGAAAGGAAGGAGGCATGGCTTCCTCTCTCCCCAGCCTGGACCAGGTTTTCCGTCCGGGCGGGCAACTCCATCGGTTCCTGGGAATTTACGAGTTTCGCCCCTCGCAGCTTTGCATGGCGGAAGCCGTGGAGAGGGCACTGCAGACCGGCCGCCACCTCTGCGTGGAAGCGGGCCCCGGCACGGGAAAAACCCTGGCCTATCTCATCCCGGTCATTCTTTCCGGGCAGGAGGCGATCGTATCCACCGCCACCAAGGCCCTTCAATCCCAGCTGGTGGTAAAGGACCTGCCCCTGCTGAAGAAAATCCTCCCTGCCTCCTTTTCCTATCTGCTGGCCAAAGGGCGCAGCAACTATTTATGCCTGAAGAAATGGAACGACCTGCAGCTGTCCCCTTCCCTTTTTCATGCCTCCCGCATGCGGAGGCTGCGGTCCTGGGTGCAGACGACGGAAAGCGGCGACCTTTCCGAGGCCGGAGGCTATTTCCGCGGGTCCCCGGAATGGCCCGACCTCGATGCCCGCAAGGAAACATGCCTCGGCAAGCAGTGCCCCTTCTACGCCGACTGCTTCGTCACCCTGTTGCGCCAGAAGGCAGGATGGACGGATGTCCTGGTGGTCAACCACCATCTTTTTTTTGCCGACCTGGCCCTGAAACAGGAGGGGGCGGAGGGTGTTTTGCCGGAGCACAGGGTGGTGATCTTCGATGAAGCCCATCGGGTGGAGGAAACAGCCACCCAGTTTTTCAGCGTCACGGTGGGACTTCCTGCCTTCGAGGAATGGTGGCGGGATGCACAAATGGCCGCCGGAGACTTCGGTGCGGACTGGCGGGAATTGCGCCTGCGCACGGAGGTCTTTCTTCAAAAAGCGAAATCCTTTTTCCAATCGCACCGCATCCCCCCCTCCCGGCCCGGCCTGCACCGCTTTTACCCCGCTCACCCTTCGGAGCACTCCCTCCCCTACGACCGGGAGGCGGCCTTCGAGCTGGAAAGGGAGGCCGGGGATACCGGCCGCAATCCGCTTTTTCAGGGCAAAGCCGACCGGGTGGCCGAATTGGCCCAGCGGTGGCGGAAGCTGCACCAGAATCTATCCGGCATCCTGGCCGGGGAGGACGAGACCTGTATCTATTGCTGCGAAGCCGACTCTCACGGCCTTTCCCTGCAGGCCCTCCCCCTGGAAATGGCTCCCATCCTCTCCCGATGCCTTTTTGACCAGGACCGGACCGTGGTGCTGGCTTCGGCGACGCTGGCGGCCTCCGAGGATTTTTCCTTTGTCCGCCGCCGACTGGGCCTGCGGGAGGCCGAGGAAATGATTCTTCCCTCGGAGTTCGCCATGGAGAAGCAGGCCATTTTCTACATCCCGGACGACCAGGCCCTTCCCGGCGAAAAAGGATTCGCTGAAGGGATGGCGGAGAGGGCCATTGAGCTTTTATCCATTACCCAAGGGCGCGCCTTTCTTCTTTTTACCAGCCTGGTACAGATGCGCGCCGTCCACTCTTTGCTGCTGGGCCGGATTCCGTACCCTCTCCTTCTGCAGGGGGAAAAGCCGGCGGATCTTCTCCTGGCGGAATTCCGCCGCACGCCTCATGCCGTCCTTCTCGGAGTGCAGAGCTTCTGGCAGGGCATCGATGTCCAGGGGGATGCCCTGAGCTGCGTGCTGGTGGAAAAGCTGCCGTTCTCCGTACCGACCGATCCCTTGCTGGAAGCCCGTTTGGAACAGATCCGCCGGGAGGGCGGCAATCCTTTTCTGGAGTACCAGGTTCCGGAAGCCATCCTGCAGCTCAAGCAGGGCCTGGGCCGTCTGATCCGCAGCCGATCCGACCATGGCGTGCTGGCTCTGTTCGACCGCCGTATCCTGACCCGCCCCTACGGCAGGCACTTCCGCGAAAACCTCCCGCCCTGCCGCATCACCCAGGATTTGGAAGAAGTCCGCCGGTTCTTTCTGCGTACGGAGAACAAAGAGCCCGGCGCCGGCAATAGCGGTTGAAATCGCCCTAAAGGTGTGAGAAAATTGTGCCTTGGCGAAATTACCTTCGTCCTTTTCGAAAAAACGAAACATCGTATTTGATTTTTAGTATTAAGGACATTGAGTATTTATCATTCCCGTCCCGAAGTCCGCGGTTCCCTGAACCCGGAAGGAGGGACACTTATCTTCTTAAAGGAGGATCGAATTTCATGACGCTTGCAAGTAAAACCAAATCCGGCCGGATCCTGGCCGCACTCCTGCTTACCGCGATCGTCCTGCTTTGGGGAAGCGGTCCGCTCTGGGCCCAGATCCGCACGATCCGCGGGGAAGTAAAGGATGCCTCCGGTGCCGTCCTGAAAGATGCCGCGGTGGAAATCCAGAGAACCGACGTCCCACGTGTCTACAAAACCAAGACCGACAAAGGCGGCAAATATGTTTATACCGGCCTGCCCTTCGGTACTTTCCGGATCGTGGTCCGCAAGGAAGGATTTTTCCCGGATTATATCGACCGAATCCAGCCCCGGCTGGGAGACGATACCAGCTTTGACTTTGTTCTCAAGCCGGGCGATATGAGCGCCAAGCTCCCCTTCGAAATGACCAAGGAAGAGCTTGCCAAGGCCAAGGAACAGAGCGGCAAGGCCGAGGAAATAAAGAAGCAGAGCGAGGAAGTGAAGGCCTTTTTCACCCAGGGATTGGACCTGGCGGGCCAGAACAAGTTTCCGGAAGCGATCGACGCCTTTCAGAAGGCCCTGGAAAAAGACCCGGAGCAGCCCAACATCTGGGCCAACCTGGCCGACGCGCAGCTGAAGAACAACCAGGCGGATAAGGCGATCGAATCCTACCAGAAGGCGATCGCCATCAAGCCGGACGATGCCGGGTTGCACCAGAACCTGGGCGTAATCTACGGAAAGGTCGGCAAGGTAAAAGAAGCCCAGGAATCCTTTCAGAAGGCTGCCGGCCTGAACCCGGGGCAGTCCGCGGTCAACTTCTACAACCTGGGAGCCACCCTGATCAACTCCGGGAAGACGGCGGAAGCAGCCGAGGCGTTCCAGAAGGCCATCGAATCGGATGCCACTTACGCCGAAGCCTACTACCAGCTGGCCATCGTCAACATCGGGCTGAACAAGCAGGCCGAGAGTCTGGAAATGATGAAGAAATACCTGGCCATCGGCAAGAACCCGGAAAATCTGGCCACCGCCAAGGCGCTGATCGAGGAACTGGGCAAGACCGTCAAGAAGTAATACGCCGGGACAATCCCGGAAACTTCTCGCAAGGCGCCCTCCCGGAGGGCGCCTTTTTTATGGAGCGGAATCGGGATTGCCCCTTGCGCCGGACCCCGGATTTGCATTATATTCTGAAAAGGAAGCTCTGGTTGTGAATAATCAGGCGGCGTACCCAAGTGGTAAGGGAGAGGTCTGCAAAACCTTTATGCAGCGGTTCGAATCCGCTCGCCGCCTCCACTTTATGTAGGAAGCCGAATGGCGTGGGAGGCTCTTACATCCCCTAAGCGCCGGGGTGGTGGAATTGGCAGACACAAGGGACTTAAAATCCCTCGGGTGGTAACACTCGTGCCGGTTCGAGTCCGGCCCTCGGCATACGTACGATGCAGCCTGAAAAAGAGGAGCCTATTCCCCATTTCTCACAAATAGTTCAAAATAGGTGAGTAAGGTCATAAACATCCGTTCAGGTTTTTTTTAAACTAGCCGAAGAGGAATTTTGAGGTCTGGTACGTATGTCCGCTGATTTCAACAAAAGGCACAAGCGCTGTTCCGGGTTTTCCGCCCTGGAGATGCTGATTGTTGTAGCCATTTTCCTCATCCTGGGTGCTGTGGCCCTGCCTCGTCTTACTACCTGGCGCAGCGACTCCAATTTAATGGGTGCGATTCGCCAGGTGCAGTCGGACTTGAACTGGGCGCGCATGGAGGCGGTTCAACGCAGCGCTCCGGTCACCGTAACCTTCACCAGCGGACAGGCCGCCTACACCATCTGGACCGACCGGAACCGCAACGGCGCCAGCGACACCGGGGAAACCGTTTCCCATTCAGTGCAGGATTCTTTCCAAAATGTATCCGTGGCCAGCAATGCTACCATGGTCTTTCAGCCGCGGGGCACGGCCACCACGACCGGAACCGTTTCCATCACCAATTCTCAAAAAACCCGGTCGCTGTCGGTCAATGCCGCCGGCAAGGTCATGATTCAGTAGCCAGGGAGGAGAGGTCTCATGCAAAACCCCACTTCGAATAAAAAGGAGTCCGGCTTCGGCCTGATCGAAGTAATGGTTTCGATCGTGATCCTGACCTTCGGGCTGCTGGCCCTGGGCCCTCTGGCCACCCTGGTGGTTACCAACAACGTTCTGAGCAGCCGGATCACCTTGGCCACAACCTTCGGCCAAAGCCAGATGGAAAGCTACCGGCGAATGCCTTTCAACCAGATTCCGGCCATCGGCACCACCTTGCGGACCTGGATCGATCCGGCTACCATGACCGAATACACCAGTACCACCTCAACGCCGCCCAGCGGCTGCCCCACCAGCGCCCTCCGGCGGGTCACCTCCATCCTGGGCGTGGGGAGCCCGGCAGCCGCCAACATGCGGCTGATCCAGGTGGTGGTCTGGTGGGACAACAACCGCCACAACGTCATCCTGCAAACCATCATCAGCCAGTAGGATGGGGAGAGGGGAAACCATGCAAGGCAGCCGCCAGGCCGGATTATCCGCGATTGAATGCATGATCACCATCGGCATTTCCGCCATCGTTCTGGCGGCTCTTGCCGCCTCTTTTCAGATCCAGCAGAAGACCTATTCGGTGCAGGCCAGCCTGACCGACCTTACGGAAAACTCCCGGGCGGGGATGGATGTCATTGCCCGGGAGATACGGACCGCCGGATACAACCCGACCCGGGCCACGACATTTAACGGCATACCTTACAATTCGAGCAATGCGACCCTCAATCTTTACCAGGATCTGAACGGAGACGGCGATGCCGCCGACACCAACGAGCACATCACCTATACTTTCAACTCCAGCACCCGGGTGCTGTCGCGCAGCGTCAACGATAACGCCGGTTTCCTGCCGTTCCTGACCTCGGTGACCGTTTTTACCGTGAACTACCTGGACCAGGATGGAAATGCAACCACAACCACTGCCAACATCCGCGCCGTGCGCATCACTTTGACCTGCCGCACGGCAACGGCCGATCCCTCCTGGTCGCAGAACGGGGGATATCGAACCACCACACTGAACGAAGTCGTCGCCGCCAAAAACCTTTCCTATTACTGATTGAGGTAAAGCCGCAATGGGCACGATAGAGAGTCAACCGAGGAAAGAAGAGGGCTTCGTCCTGCCCCTATCCCTGATCCTGCTGTGCATCCTGGTTCTGCTGGGAGCCTCCGGGGCCCTTTTCACCAATACCGACACCCGTATTTCCGCCAATTACCGCAGTACGACCGTGGCCTTTGCCGCCGCGGAAGCCGGCCTGGAGGAAGCCCGCGAGCGCCTGCGGGCCAATGCGCCGACCCCGATCGCTATTCCCTCCACGCCTAATACCACCTGGAATGCCTATATCGGTACGGCAACCCGGGCCGCCTCCCTGGGCTATTCCACCGCCAACACCTCCCATGTCCTGACCCCGAGCCTGCAGACCGCCATGAACTACACGGCCTCGGTCCGCTTTCAGACCAATTCCGCCAACCAGCTGCTCCTCTGGGGGGATGCCAACGGGGACGGGGTGTCCGAACGGAACACCACCGTGGGGATGAACATCCTGCTGATCACCAGCAACGGCGTTTCCCAGAACGCCCAGAAAACCCTGCAGATCGAGGTCACCCCCGTGATGCCGGCTGCCCCTGTCTCGGCGCTCTATGTCAAGGCACCGACGACCATCCAGGGGACCAGCACCTTCATCAACGGGGTTGACAGTTGCGGGGGGGCCGCCATTCCTGGAGTTATGACCACCCTCCCCAACTCCGGAAACAACATCCGGGAAAACGGAAGCCCGGATATTGACGGCAACCCGCCCATCTCGTATAACGGGCAGAATCTGAACATGCAGGAAATGATCAATGCCATGAAAGGTTCTGCCAACTTCAGCTATAACCAGAGCGGCACGATCTCCGGCCCCTCCATCTCCGACAACTGGGGAGACCCGGTGGATGGGGCCACCCAGCAGTCCCCCATGACCTGCAGCAGCTATAACCTTGTCTACTACAACACCAACAACTCTTCCGTTCGGTTTTCCGGAGGCGTGGACGGCTGCGGGATCCTGATGATTGACGGAGACCTGGAAATCAGCGGCGGTTTCCGTTGGTATGGAATGGTGCTCACCTCCGGAACCCTGTTTTTTACCGGCAGCGGGGAGAAGAACGTAACTGGAGCGGTCATGGCCGGCGGCTCGGTGGTCGGCGACACCAACGTTGTCGGCGGCGGCATCAACATCCTGAACTGCATCAGCGCCTACCAGGCCACTAACATTCCTCTGCGGGTCCTTACCTGGCTGGAAGGAATTTAGGGCCGGCCCGGCTCTGCCGTCTTGTGCGGGACCTGCGCGGGTGCCGCCCGGAACGGAAAAGCGGATTTCGTTACGGAATACTTGCCCCGCATTAACCGGCACAGAACTGTTATTCCGAGGCAAAGTCCCGTTAGGGATGGCAGGATTTTGGCCCGGCAATTCATTGCCGGGTTGGCTCCGGCACGGGGCAAGTCCCATCGGGACGACAGAACATAATAAGGCAGACTTCCTGCCGCTTCGTCAGTTCTGCGGAGGGCTCTTCTTTTCCGGCTTCCACCAGGCGGGCAGAGTTCCCTTGTTCCGGGTTTTCAACTCCTCTTCCATATCGTAAACCTGCTTGGAAAGTCCGTTCACCTCGTCCAGGATTCTCTGCTTTCCTTCCTTGTCCCCGGCGGCCGAAGCCTGATGGAATCTTTCCAGGGCGCCGTCGATCTTCGACTGGAGCACATCCCTTTTGCCCAGGTAGGCAGCCTGCAGGGCCTTGGGATCATCGCCTGTTGTGGAGGTGGAGGCGGAGGCGTCCGCGGAGGTACCGGGTTCCGCGACTGTTTTCTCCGTTGCGGGCGCAGAGGCCGGCGCAGCAGCGGTGTCGCCTGACGCCTTGTCATCGGAGCTTTCCCCCGGCGAGCTGATTTTCTCGATGCTCAGAACCGACTCCTTTTTGAAGCCGACCACCATGTCCCCCTTCTGACACTTGATCTGGCCTTTTTCCTCCCAGTAGCGGTTGGTGATCACCTTGCCGCCGCTTTTGAGCCGCAGAACATAGCGGTCCTCACCAAATGCCGCAACAGCGGCCCAGCCGAGCAGAAAAAGAAAAATAAGAGTCCGTTTCATTGTGCACCTCCGAGTTGCCTGAGCCTATACACCTGCCTATATTGTACGACATAAAGGAAGGCTTGTGTCAGAGGCGGCGACGCGAAGATGCAACCAGGATTTCCTCGAACTGAACCAGGCCGAATCCCTGCTCGTCGGCGCTCAGCCCGAGGGAGCGGCAGTATTTCTTGAACTCCTTTTTCAGAGCCTCCGGGCCCTTCAGCTCCGGATTTCTTTGGAGCAGCAGGGCCGCCAGCCCGGCGACATGGGGCGTGGCCATGGAGGTGCCGGACATGCGCGTATAAATTTTGGCCAGGTCGCAGGGTACCGGACTCATCGAAGAGCTCTTGGCGGACGTAATCCCCGTGGAAAACATACATTTCGGCCGGCCTTCGGTCACCACTCCGCCGCCGGGCGCCAGCAGGTCCGGCTTGTGAACCTTCTTTCTTCCCGCCCGCACCGGCCCTCTTGAGGAGTAAAAGGTCAGCTGCCCGTTCTTGTCCACCGCCCCGACGGTAATTGCCGAAAGGGCGCATCCGGGAGAACCGATCGTCTCCGGCGCCGGACCCTCATTGCCGGCGGCGACCACCAGAATGACTCCTTCTTTGGCAAGAGCATCGCATTCCCGGGACATCAGGTCTCCCGGATGGCCGGGGCCGCCCAGGCTCATGCTGATGATCCGGGCGCCCTGAGAAACCGCCCAGCTCATCCCGGCGATAACGTCGTCGCTTTCCCCCCCCTGCGCGTCGATCACTTTGCCGCAGAGCAGCTCCACCCCGGGAGCCACTCCCCGGTATTTGCTTCCCCCGCCGCATAGAATGCCGGCACAATGGGTCCCGTGCCCCACGGAATCTTCTGTCCCGAAGCGCGTGAAATTGCGGAACCCCACGATGCGATCCTTCAGATCCGGGTGGCGGCGGTCCACCCCGGTATCCAGGACCGCCACGCGAACCCCTTTTCCCGTAAACCCGGCCTTCCAGAAAAAGGGTGCACCGATCATGGGAACGCTTTCCTTAAGCAGAGGATACACGCGGGTGACCGGCTCGTACGCCAGCCCGGCCGAATCGAGAGAGGCCCGGAACTCCTCCGCCCGGTTCGCCGGGATCTCCAGAACCACCGCATTCAGCCGCCGGTGGGTATGACGTACCTTCAGCGGATAGTTGCGGAACAGCTCCTTGGGCATGCCGGCCAGCATCGCCTCCTCCCCCACTGCGGTCCGGTAGATGCGCCCGTTGATCGACTGGGAAACGTTTCGCGGTGGAGTGACCGCCAGCCTTATCCGGGCCCCTGACTGTTTGCCGGTTTCATCAAAGCGTTTGCCGTACATAAGGATCTCCTGGAAATGAAGTTGTCGCGGCGTCCTGATCAGGAAGCGAAGAACTCATCGAGAATCGAGCGCGCTTCCGACTGGATCCGCTGCAGGTGGTCCCGGTCCCGGAAGCTTTCGGCATAAAGTTTATAGACGTTTTCCGTACCCGAGGGACGGGCGGCAAACCAGCCGCTGGCGGTGGTGATTTTCAATCCGCCCATGGAAGCCCCGTTCCCCGGGGCATGAGTCAGCTTGGCCTCGATCTTCTCTCCGGCCAGGAGCTCGGTCCTGATTTTGTCCGCGGTCAAAGACTTGAACCTGGCTTTCTGCTCCGGCTGGGCGGGGGCATCGATCCGCTCGTAAACCGCGCGGCCGAATCGCTCTTCCCACCGTCGATAGTGCCAGCTGGGGTCGTGGCCGGTTCGGGCGGTGATTTCCGCGGCCAGCAAATCCGGGATGAAGCCGTCTTTATCCGTGGTCCAGACAGTCCCGTCACGCCGCAGAAAGGAGGCCCCGGCGCTTTCTTCTCCTCCGAAGCCCAGGCTGCCGTCGAGCAGGCCGTCCACGAACCACTTGAAGCCTACCGGCACCTCCAGCAGCCGGCGGCCGACGAACTCCGCAACCCGGTCGATCATCGAGCTGGACACCAGTGTTTTGCCGACGGCGGCGCCGGCCGACCAGCCGGGCCGGTTCTGGAACAGGTAGCCGACAGCCACCGCCAGATAGTGGTTGGGATTCATGAGCCCGGCCTCCGGGGTGACAATTCCGTGCCGGTCGTAATCGGTGTCATTGCCGAAAGCGATATCGAAACGGTCCCGAAGCCCCACCAGGCTCGCCATGGCATAGGGCGAGGAGCAGTCCATGCGGATTTTGCCGTCCCAGTCCAGGGTCATAAAGCCGAAGGCCGGATCCAGGTAGGGATTGACCACTTCCAGGTTCAGCCGATAGGCCTCGGCAATCGGCTCCCAGAATGCCACCCCCGAGCCGCCCATGGGATCGATGCCGATATGCAGGCCGGACTCGCGCACCGCCTCCAGGTCCACGACCTGGGACAGTTCTCCGATGTAGGCCGGCAGGTAGTCGTGGCTGTGGGTGGTCGGCTGCCGCAGGGCGCGCGCGTACGGGATGCGCCGCACCTCGCCGAGCCCGCCGGCCATCAGCTCGTTGGCCCGGTCCTGAATGGTTTTAGTGGTTTCCGTGTCGGCCGGCCCCCCTTCGGGCGGGTTGTATTTGTAGCCCCCGTCTTCGGGAGGATTGTGCGAAGGGGTGATGACCACCCCGTCCGCCAGCCCTTCGCGGCGCCCCCGGTTGTAGGACAGAATGGCGTGCGAAATCACCGGTGTCGGCGTGTAGCCGCCTCCCGATTGGATCATGAGCTCCACGCCGTTGGCCGCGAAAACTTCCACTGCGGTGGCGAAAGCCGGTTCCGAAAGGGCATGGGTGTCTTTACCCAGAAACAGCGGACCGACGACATTGCGCCGCCGGCGCACTTCGCAAACAGCCTGGGTAACCGCCAGGATGTGATGCTCATTGAAACTGTCGGTAAGGGAGGTACCCCGGTGTCCCGAGGTTCCGAACGACACCTGCTGCGCAGCGACAGCCGGGTCCGGCTTTCCGGTATAGTAGGCGGAAATCAGCCGGGGAACATGGATCCAGCCATCGCGGGGAGCGGGTTTTCCAGCAAGAGGGTGTAAGGCCACGAATCTCTCCTTTGGTTCGTCTTCCTGTTTATGCGTACCCTAAGTCCATTATCCTGCAATAATACTCAAGGCGCGCCCGAAGCTCAATGATCCTTACAAAGCAAATGTGAAATTCCCATGGTCCGGAGGGAAAGCCGGGCATCTTGACTTGGCGTCGGCGTTCAATTTACGATCCTGCAGGAACCGACCGGCAGGAGGAAAATTCCTTATGCGGGGAGGTCCGGACGGGAGAAAGAGAATATGATTTGCATTCGAAAAGCCTGTTTTCTGATGGGAGCCTTCCTGCTGCTGGCGGAGATCGCCGGCGCAGCCGGTCCTGCGGTTGCCCCGCCAGCGCCTTTTGGGCCGATTCCCAGCGAACGCCAGCAGAAGTGGCACGAAATGGAGTTTTACGGCTTCCTCCACTTTACGGTCAATACCTTTACCGACAAGGAGTGGGGATACGGTGACGAGTCCCCCTCCGTATTCCACCCTTCCCGGCTGGATGCCGGTCAGTGGGCTCGCACCGCCCGGGAGGCTGGCATGAAAGGCCTGATCCTGACCGCCAAGCACCACGACGGATTCTGCCTCTGGCCCTCCCGCTTCACCGAGCACTCGGTCAAGAACAGCGCGTGGCTGGACGGCCGCGGGGACGTGGTTCGCGCTTTGGCCGAGGCCTGCGCCCGGGAGGGGCTGAAGATGGGTCTCTACCTTTCGCCCTGGGACCGCAATCACCGGGACTACGGGCGGCCGGAATACATCCGGTATTACCGCAGCCAGCTGCAGGAGCTGCTCGAGCAATACGGGCCGCTCTTCGAGGTCTGGTTTGACGGCGCCAACGGCGGAGACGGCTACTACGGGGGGGCACGCGAAAAGCGCATCATCGACCGCCGCACCTACTATGACTGGAACACCACCTGGGACCTCGTGCGGCGCCTTCAGCCGCTGGCCTGCCTGTTCAGCGACGGCGGCCCCGACGTGCGCTGGGTGGGGAACGAGCGGGGCATAGCCGGCGATCCCTGCTGGGCGACGCTGAACCGCGCGGAATTCTTCCCGGGCGAGGTGGCGGACACCAAGGTGCTGACCCGCGGGCAGCGGCCGGGAACGGACTGGCTGCCCGCGGAATGCGACGTCTCCATACGGCCCGGCTGGTTTTACCATGCGTCGGAAGATGCCAGGGTAAAAACTCCGCAGCAGCTGGTGGACCTATACTATCAGAGCGTCGGGCGGGGTGCCTCCTTCCTTCTCAACCTTCCCCCGGACCGCCGCGGCCTGCTGCACGAAAATGATGTCCGCTCGCTGCAGGGTTTCCAGAAAATCATCTCCGCAACCTTTACCAGAAACCTGGCGAGCCAAGCCCGGGTCAAAGCCAGCGGGGTGCGCGGCCGGGACCGGCGGTTTGCCGCCGCAAACCTGGTCGATGATCGCCGCGATACCTACTGGAGCACGGACGACCGGACCACCCGGCCGGAAGTCGTTCTGGAGTTCAAGCACCCGGTGGAATTCAACGTGGTCCGCCTGCGCGAATACCTGCCCCTGGGGCAGCGGGTCGAGGAATTTGCGCTGGACGCCTGGCAGGAAGGGTCCTGGCACGAATTCGCCCGGGGCACAGGAATCGGCAACTGCCGGTTATGGAAGGGATCCAAGGTGGTCGCCAGGCGCATACGGCTGCGAATCACCCGGGCCCCGGTCTGCCCGGCCATTTCGGAATTTTCCCTTTTTACCGAACCGGCGGATTCCCCCCGGTGAGACTCCCGGATGGCCGGCAGCAGAGGCATTGAGCGGCCCGGCTGAAAGCAAAGCGCATGGATCCGCAACGACACATTCCCGCCTCCGCCGGATGGGAGGCGTGGATTCCCCGGCTGGTGCGGGCTCTGGTTTTTATTACCCTCGGCCTGATTCCCCTGGGCATCCTCCGCCTCGGATTTCTGCCGCCGGACGAAGCCCTGAGCCACGCCGCCAAGGCGATCTCCGGAAAGAGCTGGCAGGAAATCCTGGTCATGCCGAAAGAGCTGACCATCGACCACCAGCGAGGCTGGCATGCCCTCCTGGAAGCGGTTTTCCGAACGTTCCATCCGACGGCCGATACCCTGGTGGCTGCCGGCGCTGTCGCGATGTTCCTGCTTTTCTCCTTCTCTTTCTTCGCCTGCCGCAGCCGGCCGGAGGCGGTAGCGCTGATGATGGTCCTCAGTGCGGTGACCATCCCGGGTTTCGTTTCCCGCCTGATGCTCGGACGCCCCAGCCTGGCCGCTGCCGCATCGCTGGTGCTGCTGCTCTCTCTTTGGGCTCCGGCGAACCGCATCGGCCGTCTCCGCCCTGCTTTTACTGTTTTTCTTTTCGCCAGCGCGGTATGGATCCAGGGGGATTACCTCCTTTATCTCCTGCCGGTGGCTGCCTTCTTCACGGCAGGCAGGATTCGCCAGGGCCTTGCCCTGACCGGCTGCTGGGTGGCAGGATGTGCCCTTGCCGCCTGGCTGTCCGGCGAACCCCTGGCTTTCTGGGGCCAGCAGGCCCGGCAGATCGCCCTTTCCTACAACAGCTCCTTACCCATTCGCCTCCTGGCCAGGGATGCCCGGCCTTCCGGCGGCGATGTCTCCTTTCTTCTGACACTGGCCATCCTGCTGCTTTTTCAAAAGCAGCTGACCGGCCGATGGGAAAAGTCCCGATTTCTCGATCCCTGCTTCCTGCTGGGAGTTTTCGGCTGGATTCTCGGATTCCGGGCCGCCCGGTTCTGGCTGGACTGGGGGCTCCCGGCCATGATGATCTGGATGGCTGCCCGGATCCACACCGGTCTGGTCTGGAAATCGGGATACGCATCGTGGGGAAGGCTGGCCTTCGCCGGCCTGCTCTGCCTGGCTCTGTTTCTTTGCTTCACCGGCGACCTGGAGGAGCGTTGGACGGGAAACATCGCCGAACCGCTACTCGGCAGAGAGGACAAATCCCTGGCCGAGTGGCTGCCCGGAAGCGGCGGTATCATTTACTCCATCGAGCCCGGCGTCTTCTACCGGACCTTCTACAAAAACCCTGATGCGCCGTGGCGGTATGTCCTGGGCTTTGAGGCCGGATTCATGCTCCCCGAAGACCGGAGCGTTCTTTTCGACATCCAGATGCGCACCCTGTACGATTCGTTCGACGTCTGGGCCAGGAAAATGCGCGCGGAAGACCGCCTGATGATCCGCGGCTCCTCCAGTGCCAAGCCCAAAATCCCACTGCTGGAATGGCACTTCGCCCCGGATTACCGGATCTGGATCGGCCGCGTGCGCCGCACCAGGCTGCCTTCCCTTCCGGCTCCTTGAAAGCCGCCGAAGGCCCTCTCCCCAGCCGAAATGTGGGGATTGCTTCTTTCTTCCTTCCTTCCTTCCTTCCTGATCTTCCCCTCTATTTGTATTGAGCAGGGCGGTCATAATCCCAGAAATTGGTTTTATACCGACGGGAGGTGTTGCCCGAACTGGCCGGATCCGGCATCGATTCATAGCTCAGCTGGAAGCCCGCGCTGTTTGTGGAGTTGACCCGCTTGCCGTTCACCACCAGCTGGGAATTCAGGGTGTTAAACGGGGGCAGAAGCGTAAACACGGAATAGTCGGCCTTGACGGTTTGGCCCTGCTGGTAAGTGGCTCCGATGTCCGGCGTGGTTACCGTGACCTTGGGAGGCACGGCATCCCTTTTCAGAACCACCGACTGGCTGGAGGTGCCGCCGCTGCTGGTTGCCGAACAGGTGTACCTGGTGCCGGCCGTGTCCGTAGTGAGAGAAACGGAGTCGCACCCCGACTTATTGGTGATGCGCAATTCAGGATCGGAGACGCTATAGGACAGGCTAACGTTGCCGGTATACCAGCCGTTGGCTCCCGGAGTGCCGCTTACCGAAGGCTGAAGGACCGGAGGAGAAGTATCACGCCCCAAGGTCTTTTCCGAAAAAAACAGCACCGCGTAACCCAGGCCGGCGCACAGCGCCAGAATGCCCGCCTTGAGAGGCCTCCCGACACGATGACCCCTTCGAAACGAGGAGCTGGTCCGCATGTTCGTGCCCCGGCGGCCGCCCGGCCGCCCGGCAACAGAGCCATGAAGAGCGCTGCTAGCCGGCTTTGGTAATGGCCAGAGAGATGGTTTCCTCTCCCAGGGTGATGGCGTGAGCCTCGGCTGAGGCGGCGGGCCTACGCTGAATCTCGACCGCCAGGGTTTCCTCCGCCAGGTAGTTGCCGTGGCTTTCCACGGCGGCAGCCAGCAGGTCTCCGGCCGTGTACTCCAGGACGATCCGGTCGGCGACATCCAGCCCGATCTTCTTGCGCAGGTTCTGTACATGCCGGACCAGGTCGCGCACCGCTCCCTCGCGCTGCAGCTCCTCGGTCAGCTCCGTGGAAATGGCCGCCAGCATGTTGTGGTCCTCGGCGATTTCCCAGCCGGGCAGCGCTTTCTTGTCCACCAGGATCTCTTCGGCAGCCACACCATAGGCCTGCCCTTCCGCATCCAGTTGCAGCTCGCCACCTTTTTGGACCGTCTCGGCAACCAGGGCCGGATCCATCCTTTCGAGAGCCTGCTCCAGGGCACGGAACTGGCGGCCGTATTTGGGCTTGCCGGTCTTGGCATCCAGGCGCACCGCGAGGGTGTAGGGCTCCGGTTCGGAATTGGTCAGCTCGATGGCCTTGACGTTCAGCTCTTCCCGCACCAGGTCGAGGTAGGGTCGCATGCGGTCCGCCTTTTTTGCGTCCCGAACCCAGAGGCGCAGCAGGGCCAGGGGCTGGCGAACCTTGAGCTGCGCCTTGTTGCGGGCCGCATGGCCCAACTCTACCAGCTCCAGCACGGCGTCCATCCCCTCCAGCAGCACATCGTCCACCGGGAAGCTCCCTCGGCAGGGGAAATCGGCGTGATGAATGCTGAGCGGTTCGCCGGGGCGTCCGGGCCGCACCATCTGCTGGTGGATATGTTCCGTGGCAAAGGGGATGATGGGGGCCAGCAGCCGGGCGACCGTGGACAGGCACTGCCAAAGGGTCTGATACGCAGCCAGCTTGTCGTCATCGTTGCGGCTTTTCCAGAACCTCCGCCGGCTGCGGCGCAAATACCAGCGGGAGAGAGCGTCGATAAACGAAAGAGTATCCCGCATGAAAAGGTGGACGCTGTAGGCTTCGTAATGTTCGTGGGCGCTCCGGACCAGCTGCTCCAGGTGGCTGAGGATCCAGCGGTCCAGCTCGGAGCGCTTTTCCACCGGTAGAAACGGCTCGCGGGGCTCGAAGCGGTCGATCTGCGCATAGGTCTGGTAAAACTCGAAAACGTTCCAGAGGACCAGGAACTGCCGCCGGGCTTCGTGGACCTTGTGCAGCCCGAACCACAGATCGTGCTCGGGATAGTGAGAGGCAAACAGCCAGCGCATGGCGTCGGCCCCCTCCTGCTCCGCCGCCTGGTTGAACTCCACGGCGTTTCCCTTGCTCTTGTGCATTTCCTGCCCTTTTTCGTCCTTCATCAGCCGGTATCCGAACATCAGGCGGAAAGGAGGCTGGTTTTCCATCACCGTGCTCATGGCCAGGATGGCATAGAACCAGTTGCGGAACTGACCGGGGAAGCTTTCGGAGATCCAGTCGGCCGGAAACCAGCGCTGCCAGTAGGCGCGGTCGGTGTTGTAATGCATGGTGGAATAGGGCACGATGCCGGCATCCAGCCAGGGGTTGCCCACGTCGGGAACCCGGGCGGTGGGCTGTCCGCAATGCGGGCAATCGATATGCACCGCGTCCACCCAGGGGCGGTGCGGCGAATGGCCGTCAAACTGCTCCCAGCCCCGCACCGCCCGCTGCTGCAGCTCTTCCCGCCCGCCGACCACGTCGAACCGGTTGCAGGAATGACACCAGAAAATGGGCAGGGCCAAACCCCAGTAGCGCTTCTTGGATATCATCCAGTCGTGCATGTTGGTCAGCCACTCCAGCTCCAGCTGCAGCCCGACTTCCGGGATCCAGCGCGTCTTCCGCGTGGCTTCCATGATCTGGTAGCGCAGCTCGTCCATGCGGATGTACCACTCGTCGACGAAGCGAAACAGCAGCTGCGTTTTGCATCGCCAGCAGATCGGATAGGCGTGGCGGTATTCCTCACTGCGGTAGAGAATTTCCTTTTCGCGCAGCGAGCGCAGGATCGCCTTGGGAACATCATGGGCGAACTGTCCGGTGTAGGGTCCGAATCCATCCAGGAAAATGCCGGCTTCATCGATCGGGGCAATGGCCGGCAGCTGGTGCTCCTTGCCCAGCTCGTAGTCTTCCTTTCCGCACCCCGGAGCGATGTGCACGATGCCGGTTCCCTCCTGGGAACTGACTTCCGTCCAGGGTATGACGCGGTGAATGACCCCCGATTGCGCCGCAAGCTCATCGAAGGGCCCGGCATATTTCCACCCCACCATCTTCTCTCCGGGAAATTCCTCCAGCACCTCCATCGGTCCCCTGGCACTCATCACCGCCTCCAGCCGCTCGCGGATCAGGTAATAAACGGAATCCTCCTGGCGTACTTTGACGTAGCTCCTTTCCGGGTGCACCGCGCAGGCCACGTTGGAAGTCAGGGTCCAGGGAGTGGTGGTCCAGACCAGCAGGTACTCTCGCTCCCGCCCCAAAAGGGGAAAGCGAACCGTGGGAGAGGTGTGAACCACTTCGGGCCGCTCCTCGTTGGAAATCTCGTGCTGGGAAATTCCGGTGCCGCACCGCGGGCACCAGGGCATGGCATCGAAGCCGTGGTAAACGTAGCCGCGCTGGTGGCAGCGCTTGAGAAACTGCCAGATGGTGTAGTTGTTTTCATCGGACATGGTGTAATAGGAGTGATCCCAGTCCATCCAGTAGCCCAGGCGGATCGACTGATCCGTCTGGGTGGCGGCGTACTTTCGCACCCGATCCTTGCACTTCTCGACAAAAGCGTCAATCCCATAGGATTCGATATCGCGCTTGGACTTGAAGCCGAGCTCCTTTTCCACTTCCACTTCCACCCAGAGCCCCTGGCAATCGAACCCGTTCTGGTAGCGCAGCTCATGGCCCAGCATGGCGTGGTATCTCTGGAAAATATCCTTGTAGGTCCGGCCCCAGGCATGGTGCACCCCCATCGGGTTGTTGGCCGTAATCGGTCCATCCAGAAAAGACCATTTCGGCTTGCCCCGGTTCTTTTCCACCAGTTTCTGAAAACAGTTTTCCCGCTTCCAGAAACCCAGGACATCCCTCTCCATCTGAACAAAATTCATCTTGCTCACGTCGCCGGCTCCTATGATCGATGATTGCTGATAAAAGCCTATAGTTTACCACGACGGAGCCGAGGGAGGCAGGAAAACGGCCGGGCGGCAAGGATCGTTCGCCGGCTCACAAACGGCGGGAAAGGAAGGAACAAGTCAGAAGGATTCGCGGCATTCGGGGAGGCGGATGGTAACCCTGGTCCCCCGGCCTTTTTCGCTTCCGATCCGCAGGGAGCCCTTCGCCCTGCGAACCAGCCCGTAGGCGGTAAAAAGGCCAAAGCCCTTATGCCCTTCCCGGGTGGTGAAAAAAGGCTCGAACAAATGCTCTCGGGCTGCATCTTCCAGGCCGTGTCCGGAGTCGGTGACCGTTAAAAGAATCCCCGAATCCGGCGGTTCCGGCCTGACAGCGCAGATGCGCAACTGTCCCCCGGCAGCCATAGCCTCACAGGCATTCGCCGCCAGAATCCTTAAAATCTCATGCAGAACGTCGCCTTCCACCGCCACCCGGCAGGAATCCTCAGGAAGGTCCAGGATCAATTCGATCCCTTCGGGGAGGGAAGTTCTGAAATCGGATTCCCACTGCAGAAGGAACCGGCGCAGGCTGATCTGCTCATCGTGGGGCAGAGCGCGTCGGCTGAAGACCTGAAATTTTCCGGTCATGTCGGCAATCTGTCCCGCCGAACGAAGAATCTGCTCGACATTGCCGCTCGGCTGGTCCAGGCTTTGGAGCTGCAGCAGGACAAGCTCCGAAAAGCCGTTTATGACGGTCAGGTGGTTATTCAAATCATGGGAAATTTTACTGACCACGGCACCCAGGGCCCGCATCTTCCGCTCATGATATTTTTCCTGCTCTGCATCGCAGGGAAAGTCTTCAGGGGATGGTGGCATAACTATAAAAAGCGTTCCGGTGCCGGGCGGAAGAGAGAAAAAAGGCCGGATCTTCTCCGCAAGCGGCAAGAACCGGCCCAAAGAAAAACCGTTCGGCTAGGCCTTCGGCTTGTGTTCGTGGATCCCCTTCTTGACGGCTTCTTCGTAGTTGAAGCTCTTGAAGTTGGCATTGGGATTGCCGGTCGGGCTCTTGGCGGCATGGCACTTGACGCAGACTTCCTTGCCGGGCTTGGCATTCAATCCGGCCGCTTTGGCGGCGGCGGGATCCTTCATGACCTTCATAGGCATATAGTCTTTGCCGGCATCATGGCAGGCTTCGCACTGCACGCTCGGGTGGTCGGCGACATTTCCGGTCGCATGGCACTCGATGCATTTCGGGTTCTTCTGTTCCTCCGGCTTAAGAAGATCAAAAGCCTTGGCATGCTTCGTGGCTGCCCAGGAGGTGGATTGAACTTTATGGCACATCTTGCACTTGGCTGCGCCCACATACTCGTGACCCGCCGCGGATACCGTCAATCCGATACCTAATCCAAGGCACAAAATGGCGGCAATGGCGAGCAGAATCTTCTTGTTCACAATGTACTCCTTCCGTTAGAAAAAAAAGAATAATATTGTATCGACCATCCCTCGATACTCTGACACTATACTGCAATTAGATAACAATAACCGTGAATATTTTCAACTGAATCCTGCAAAAACTTGTGCGCCCGCCCTTTAGCCGTTGTCCGGCAGATAGCGCTGCGTGTCCTGGATGTGGGTGTAATAGCGGCGAACCCGCAGGGCTGCCCCAATCGCTGCGGCAATCCTGCCGCACTCCTCCAGGTCCACCCGGGGGTGCTCGACCACAGTAAGAGCCACGTCCGGTATCGATCCGACGCATTTCCGTGCGAAGTCCAGTACCGCCTGGAACGTATCCGGGCCGAAAGAGGGCCGGCACAGCTCCTCATAGAGAACCGCGTTGTGCGCATTCAGGCTGATGGAGACCGCGGATAAAAAGCCGGCCAGATCCGGTACGATATTTCGTCCGTGAATCAGGTTTCCATGCCCGTTGGTATTGAGGCGAACCGACCGGGCTTTTCCCTTCAGCTCCCGGCCGATCTCGCTCAACAGCGCCAGGCGGAGCGTCGGCTCGCCGAAACCGCAGAACACAATCTGCCGGTACCGGCCGGCATTCCCCAGAACGGCACGGAATTCCTCGGCGGTGGGATCGCGGACCAGGGCCAAATCATAGGGGCCGATGCGGGGAGATTCCTCCCGGTAGCAGAAACGGCAGCGTGCCGTGCAGGAGCGGGTGACATTCAGGTACAGGGACCCTTCCAGCTCGTAGGCCACCGTCCCGGGTGACGGGGCCTGACCTGCCGGAGACTCCTTGGAAGTTGCTTCAATGGTACTCATGGCAGCGGAGATTATGCCCTGTATGCCCACCTCCAGGCAAATTATGCCCGGCACTGGCAATGGGCCCGGTTATATGGTATGGAAGTAGAAGAACACGAACTTAGGAACGTATAAGGAGTATCTTTTATGCGACGCATTACCCTGGTCTTTTCGCTGGCTCTGGCGCTGTTTTTCCTTCTCGGCAACTTCCCGGCATTTGCCCAAAGCCGTGACGGGCAGGGATCGGACTACTTTTTCCCGCAAGTGGCCGACGGCTCCTACTCCGGCGGAGCCTATTCCACCTCCTTTACTTTCAGCAACATCTTTTCCGGCACCGACAACCTGATCACCCTGTCTTTTTTCAAGCAGAGCGGCGCCGCCTGGAGCGTGAAGCTGGCCAGCCAGGACCGCACGGATCTGGGGGGGACGTTTTCCAAAAAGACGTTTACCCTGAAAAGAGGCGAAAGCCTGGAAATCTATACCCAGGGCTCCGACCCGCTGGCGGTCGGCTGGGCGATGGTCACCGCTGATTTCCCGGTGGTGGTTTCCGCCGTTTTCCAGGTATTTGAAGGGGGCCGGGTCACCTCGGAAGGAGGCGTGCTGGCGGCCCCCCTGGCCACGGAATTTTCCTTTTACTCGACCGTCACCCGGGATGAGCCCACCATCGGAACGAATATCGACACCGGATTTGCGGTCATCAACCCGAGCCTGCAATCCTCTTCGCGTATCACCGCAACCCTCTTCTCACAGAACGGAGCTCAGGCCGCCCAGAATTTTATCGACCTCAACCCCATGAGCCAGAAGGCGATCTTCGTGTCGCAGGTCTTCAGCGGCTTTTCCTTCGGATCCCAGTTCCATGGCCGGATCCGGCTTTCGAGCAACGTCAATATCGCCGCCGTCGCCATCCGCCAGACATCGGGAAAGAGCAATACCATTTCCACCGTTGCCGTCCAGCCGGAATCGAATCTGGGATACGGGATCATGTACGACCGGGAGCCCAACGGCGATTACAATACCTCACAGCCGATTTTGTCCCTTCCCATGGAGATTATCGGCACCATGGCCAATCCCCTCGACCCGCAGTTCACCGGGGATATTGATATGTATTCGATCCGCCTCGAAGCGGGACAGACTCTGTATGTGATGATGATTCACGAGTACCTGAATTGCTCTCTGGGGGCAGACATCATTCTCAGGAACAGCCAGGGCACCCAGGTGGCCAATGCCGGCGGCAATAATCTGCGCAGCCCCCTTATATATGCCGCCCAGACCTCCGGAGCCTATTACATCGACCTGGGGTGTCTGAAAAATAACGGCGTAACGACCTGCGGCCGTGGAGCATTCTACCGCATGCACGTCATGGTGAAGTAGCTATCTTCTGTCGCAAGAGGTAGCCGGGCATGAAAAACCAGACCGGAGCCGGCGGGCCGGGCGCAAAAAACATATGCCTGTCCTGCCGGCATTATTACCTTACCTACGAGGTGAGACAGCCGTACGGCTGCCGCGCCATGGGGTTCCGATCCCTGAAAATTCCGAGCCAGGTCGCCTTCGAAAACTCCGGAATGTGCTGCCAGTTGATGGAGCCGAAAACGCCCCGGGAAACGGCTCCGGTCAGGAAGCCCGGGCCATGAAAATCATTTCGCCGCTGTGATAATCGTACGGGCGCCGGTCAAAGCCCCCGTAAACTTCTTCCACCTGGAATCCGGCCGCTTTCAGCAGCAGCTCCATCTCGAAGCGGAACACATAGCGCAGGGTCATGGCGGTTACACGCTCTTCCGTTTCCCCTTGCGTAGAAACCAGGCGCATGCGCCTTTCGACGTGAATGTACTGGCGGGCATGATCAAATTGCAGGGTATCGGAGCAGCGCAGGATCCGCCCGTCACCCCAGGCAACCTCGGGCAAATCAAAGGAACCCGGCCCGTCGGAGGACAGGATTTTATAGCTCGGAGCGAACACATCCAGGACCAGCCTCCCCTCGGGAGCCAGGTGGCGGCGGAGATTCCTTAATGCCTGCAGCTGGGATTCCTGGTCGGGCAGATGCAGAAGACCCCGGAAGGGCATCAGGATTTGCCGGAACGGGGTGTCGAGATGAAAGGTGCGGAAGTCACCGCAATGGAGGTGGACGCCCAGGTCGGGTCGGGCCCGCAGCTTTCTTTCCAGCACCGCAAGCATGGCAGGAGACAGGTCCATTGCGTGGCAGCCGGGGTGCAGCTCGGCCAGCGGCAGGGTGATCCGTCCGGTGCCGCAGCCGGCTTCCAGAATCGGGCCTTGTCCGGCACGGGATTCCTCCAGGTAGAAAACCACATCCTCCAGGCGCCAGGCATACAGGCTGTCGTAACACTCCGCCAGAAGGGCGTATTCGTCATTCCCGGCCATAACTTTATTCATCCGGCGGCTAGGGGAGGTAAATCAAAAGCGTGTCGCCGGGATGGAGGGAATCGGTATTAAGATTGTTCCACTCCCGGACCGATTGGATCGTGGTCTTGTAGCGGCGGGCGATAATATAAAGGCTGTCGCCCCGGCGGACCTGGTGAACCAGGGTTTTGGTGCCATTGGACGCAGCGGAAGAGGGAGTCGCAGAAGAAGAAGGGGCCGTTGCGGCGGCTTTTGCCGGCTCCTTGCTTTTTTCGGTTTTAGCCGCCATCCGAGCCGGGGCTGCCTTTTCCGGCCGCCCGGGGATGGTCAGCTGCTGCCCTATTTTCAGTCGGTTGGAGGTCAGGTGGTTGGCCTCCTTCAGGGCATCCACGCTGACGCCGTGGTGCCGGGCAATGGTCCACAGCGAATCTCCCGGCTGGACCTTATGGTGGCCCTGGGTTTCCAGCACCATAAGGGTTTTCTTGGCCAGGGGAAGCGAAGCCAGCTTTTCGGCCTGCTCGGCGGTAATTTCCAGGTGAACGTTCAGCTGATAGGTCTTCTGGTTGGGCGGAGTCACCTTGCGCCGCAGCTCCGGATTGAGTTCCTGGATGCGCTGCAGGGGCATTCCCAGGGAAACGGCCACGGCAGAAAGGTCGACCGGAGAGGGTACGGTCACTTTCTGAGTCTGGATCGGCTCCAGGGGCTCGATGGAAAAATCATACTTTTCCGGGTGCTTGCCGATGATCATGAAAGCCAGAATGGAGGGAACATAGGTCGCCGTCTGCTGCCGAAGCAGCTTCCGGTCAGCCAGGTCCCAGAAATTGGTAAGCCCCGTTTTCTCGATGATTCTTTGGATTCTGCCTTCTCCGGCATTATAAGCCGCCATGGTCAGGTACCAGTCCCCGAACATCTGGTAAAGCTTCTGGATATGCCTGGCGGCGGCCCGGGTGGATTTTTCCGGGTCCAGCTTTTCGTCCACCCAGATGTCCTGCCGCAGACCATAAAGCTTTCCCGTACCGGCAATAAACTGCCACATGCCGCGGGCCCGGGAGCGGCTGAGAGCCAGGGGTTTGAACATGCTCTCCTGCTGCGCCAGATAAATCAGATCTTTGGGAAGCCCGGCTTCCGCCAGAACGGAATGAATCATGTCGCGGTAAAGCCCGATACGTCTCAGTCCCAGCTCCACGATTCGACGGCCCTTGGTTTTGAAGTATTCCAGCCACCGCAACACCTCTTCATTGACCACCACGGGGATATCGTAGTGAGTGTTGGCTATGTCCTCCACGACCCGGGCGCGCAGATCGGGTTCGATGGTGATCGGGAAAAGGTTCAATTCTTCCAGCTCATCGATAGCCGCCGGTTCCAGCGCCTGCTCTCCATTCACTTCCTGGTCGGTCTCCTCCTTGCCCTCATTGCCGACCGCCTGTCCCTTTTCGGCGATCTGGGCTTCCGCCGTACCGTTTTCCGCCGGCATTTGCGCTTCCAGCTGGTAAAGGAAATTGAAGACCTCATCAAAATTCTTTTTCAGTTGTCGGTGATTGCGCAAATCGATCCCCGAACTCAGGATCAGATCCAGGGCGGTTTCAAAATCGACCTTGGCCTGGGGAAGCTGTTCGTTTTTCAGCTTGTTTTGCGCCTGGGCACTCAAGGCTTCCACCCGCTTGAGCAGCTGGTCCGCTTTGCGCTGCACTTCCTCCTCCGACAAAACCGCAGGTGTTTTTGCGGTCGGCTCCGCCGCAGGAAGGGAAGGAGCCGGCGCCTGGCTGGCGGTCCCGGAGGAAGCGGCGGCCACCGCGGGCGGGGGGGCGGGAAGAGGAGCGACAACTTCGCGCGAAGAGCCGCAGGAAGCAAGTCCCAACAAAAAGAAAAAAATGGTTCTATGCGCTATTTTGCCGGCCCGCATAAGCAGTCGTCTGGGTCGGTAAGAACTCCGGTGCGGGGTTCTCAGTGAGCCTTTTGTTGATAGTTAGCGGAAAGCAGCATCTGTTCGGCCTCCGGCAACAGGCTCAGGGCTTTAAGAACCTGGAGATCGCCTTCAATGCCAACCTTGAATCCGTCTTCCAGACCGAAGCAGGAGATAAAAAGCTCCTGCTTCACCCGACGCTTGATAAAATCCAGGCCTTCCGCAAACTCCCCTTCTGTGAAATCGATCCGCTTGCTCTGCAGAAATTTTTTAAAGTCTTCCACCAGCGCCGGGGTGAATTCGAAACTCTTTTTGATGGCTTCCTTGTGACTTTCATCGATTTTCAGAGGCTCATCGGACACCTGTTTGGGTATCTGGATATGCTGCGCCGCCGGTATCTCTCCGTTTTTAATGTGTCGGGCGTATTCGAAGAACACATCCTTGGTGGTCAGGATGAGCTCGAACCGGGTGAGCTCGCGCGCTTCCACGGTGATATCCGGATTGATCCCCCCGCCGCCGTAAACCTTGCGGCCGATATCCGTAAAGGCCACCTCACGCTTGCTGTTGTCGCCGTTTTCTTTCTTGTTGGTTCTGGCCGAATAGTAATATTCGAAGACGGTATCCCCGGTATACCCCCGCTGGATAAGGCGGCCGCTCGGCGTGTAGTATTTTGCCGTTGTCAGGGCCAGCCCGGCCCCGTTTTCCAGCGGATATACCGACTGAACCAGGCCTTTCCCGAAACTGGTCTCTCCCACCACCAGACCCCGGTCGTGATCCTGGATGGCACCGGCCACGATTTCCGAAGCACTGGCACTGGACCGGTTGATCAGCACCACCAGCGGGCAGTTGATCTGCATGGCACCAGGAGCCACAATATTTTTCTTGGTGCTGTCGTCCCGGCCCTTGGTGCTGACCACGACCTTGTTTTTGGAAAGAAAAGGATCCGCCACCTCAATGGCCTGCTGTAAAAGTCCGCCGGGATTGTCGCGAAGGTCCAGAATCAATCCCTTCAGGTTTTTCGTTCCCAGGTCGCTCAGCTTTTCACTCAATTCATCGGAGGTGGTTTCCGAAAAACGGTCTATTTTGACATAGCCGATTGCCGGTCGAATGAAAAAACCGTAGGGCACGGTGAACAGCTTGATTTCCTCCCGGGTAATTTCCACGTCCAGCGGCTGGTCCATGCTCGGCCGGTCAATGGAAATACGGACCTTGGTGCCCTTGGGACCGCGCAGGTGACTGATTACTTCGTCCGTGGTCCAGTCGTCGATGCTCTCCCCTTCCACCTTGGAAATGACGTCGCCGGCACGAAGCCCCTTGCGATAGGCAGGCGTGCCCGGGTCGGGCGGCTCATAAATGACCACCCGGCCGGAACCGGGAACCAGGGCCCGAATCCGAATACCCAGACCAGAGTACTTGCTGTGCTGCTCCTCCCGCATGTTGGAAAACTCGCGAGGATCAAAAAAATTGCTGTGAGGATCCAGGGTCTGCAGCATGCGGCGGACGGAACCGTAGACCATGCGGTCCACGGGAACCGGCTGGGCGTAATTTTTCTGGATGAGCTGAATCGCCTCGGTATAGTTTTCCAGAAACTGTGCCGTCTGCGATTTTTGCGGGGCCGATCCGGCCGAAACTTTCCGATCCAGGGCTCCGCCCGCAAAAGCGGCTGCCAAAACCACGACAGCAATGATTATTTCGATATTCCTTTTCATTCCTTGCCTACCCAAATCTTATGACTAAAACCAATTATACCTATTTACCGCCGCGATTCCAAACCCTGTATTTTGCTATTGAAAAAACGGCATGATAAAGTAGTAGGGCCATGTGCCGGACGGATCCTGTTGGAGTTTAAAAATGGAAAAAGCCCTAAAACCCCTGACAATCAAAGGGGATAGCCTCACCCTGCCGGCCATCCGCGCCGTTGCCGAGGATTTTCAGACAGTCTGCCTGGCCGCCTCCTCCCGGCGGGCCATGCGGGAATCCCGCAAAGCCGTCCTAAGCCATATCAGGAACCAGGACCTGGTTTACGGAGTTACCACCGGAATAGGAAAGCTGAGCGATCACTTCATCGGCGCGGAACACAGCAGCCGGCTTCAGCTTAACATTATCCGCAGCCATGCCTGCGGCGTGGGACCGGCACTGAGTGAACCCCAGGTTCGTGCCGCCCTTCTGGTTCGAGCCAATACTCTGGCGAAGGGTTTGTCCGGAGTCCGGCCGGAGGTGGTGGACTGCATGCTCGGGCTCCTGAACCACCGCATATGCCCCCTTGTGCCCCGGCAGGGCTCTGTCGGAGCCAGCGGAGACCTGGTCCCGTCCGCCCACATGGCCCTGGTACTCATCGGGGAAGGCCTCGCCACCCGGGAAGGGGCGGAAATGGAGGGCGGTGCCGCCCTGCACCGGGCAGGACTTACCCCTCTGGTTCTGGAAGCCAAGGAAGGGATTTCCATCATAAACGGAACCCATTTCATGAGCGGCATCGGGGCCCTCTGCCTGGAGCGTGCCGGATGCTGCCTGCAGGCTGCCGACCTGGCAGGCGCCATCAGCCTGGAAGCGCTGATGGGAACCCCGACCGCATTCGATTCGCGGCTGATGGCCGCGCGCCCCCATCCGGGCCAGCAGGCAAGTGCCGATCACATGCGCAGCCTCCTGCAGGAAAGCGGCATCGCCGAGTCGCACCATTCCTGCCGGCGGATCCAGGACGCCTATTCTCTCCGCTGTATCCCCCAGGTTCACGGTGCCGCGCGGGATGCGCTCGGCTATGCCAGGCAGGTCCTGCAGACCGAGGTAAACAGCGCCGTGGACAATCCCCTGATTTTTCCGGAGGAGAACCTGGTCCTGTCCGGCGGCAACTTCCACGGAGCTCCCGTAGCCCTGGCCCTGGACTTCATGGCGATCGCCCTTACCCAGGCGGCCACACTGTCGGAACGGCGCCTGGAGCGGCTCATCAACCCGGACCTGAGCGGGTTGCCCGCCTTTCTGAGCCGCGGCGCCGGTTTGGAATCCGGGCTGATGATGGCCCAGGTCACAGCCGCCGCACTGGCTTCCGAATGCAAAGTGCTTTCCCACCCGGCCTGTGCGGATACCATATCCACCTCGGGGGCCAAAGAAGACCACGTTAGCATGGGCATGCACGCGGCATTAAAGCTGTCGGATATTCTGGACAACTATGAAAATATCCTCGCCATCGAGTTTCTGGCGGGCTGCCAGGCCCTGGACCTCCTGGAGCTACCCGGGAACCCCCAGCCGGGCCTGGGCACCCGCAGGGCCTACCAGGCGATCCGGGCCAACGTGCCGCCTTTGAACGAAGACCGGGTAATCAGCAGCGATATCCGGACCGTGAGGGATTTGATTGCCAACGGAACTCTCTGCTTCTAGTCCCGTGTTTCCCGCCCGAAGCAGGCGTTTCCTTTTTGCATTTCTATCCACGATGTTCGTTACTACTTTTGAGGCAGATATGAATGACGAAGCTGCAAAAAATATGTATTTTTACCTTCTGCCGTCCCGATGGGACTTAGGTTACCCCCGACCCAACCCGGCACTCACGTGCCGGGCTATAATCTGCCGTCCCTTACGGGACTTGCGTGTCTGCCACACGGAGCGAAATATCGGATTTTGTACCTATGCGCTCCGCCATGACCTTGGGAGGCCGCGCGTAAACCGGGACAGGACTTTTATTCCGAGGCAAAGTCCCATCAGGGACGGCAAGATTATGGCCCGGCAATTTATTGCCGGGCTGGCTCCAACACGGGGCAAGTCCCTATCGGGACGGCAGAACCGCACCCGTCAACCACTTTTTGAGGCGCTATCATGAATGACCCGGTCGAAAAAAAGGGATGCCTGCCGCGAAGGCAGGCTTTACGGAAAAAGCCGTTCCTGGCGCTGTCCGCCGCGTGCTGGCTTGCCGCTTTTCCTTATGCTTCCCCCGCCAGGGCGGCGGAGCCGGAAAAAACGGCCGTTCTTTTCCAGGACGGCTTTTCCTCTCTGGCGCCGGGTATGTTTTCCCCCGGCGTGGTCGGCGCCCACGCGGAATATCACTACCTTCCTGCGCTGGCGCCCAAAGGCGGTTGGGTGGTATCCGCCTTCAAGAGCGACGGATCCCAGCGGGCCTGGCGCGTTGTGGAACACGCCGGCTCGCCGGCCATGAAGCAGGCCTATACCAGCAGTGCGGCGGAAAAAGCCTATACGCATCCCATCCTGATCGCCGGAGATCCGCTGTGGCGCGACTACCGGCTGCAGGTGCATTTTTATCCCCTGTCGGATCAAGCCCAGAGCGGAATGGTTTTCCGTTACCGGAACGACCAGTGCTACTACTTTTTTGGCGTTGCCGGCGGCTCCGTTCTGCTGAAGAAAGTGCAGTACCAGGACCGGTTTCATCACCTGAAGGAAACGGTTCTGGCGCAAAAGGATTTCCCGTACTCCGCATCGACCCTTCTGCGGGCCGCCGTTCAGGTAAAGGGCTCTCACCTGCGGGCCTGGCTGGGAGATCAGCTCGTGCTGCAAGCTGAGGACGCCACCTTTGCCGAGGGAAAGATCGGTCTGCTGGCCGATATCCCCACCGTCTACGCCAAAGTGGAGGTCACCGCCTCCGTCGAAGAGGAAAGAGCCTGGCGACTGGCGAAGGAAAAGGAGGCCAATGAGCTTGGGCTGTTGCGAAACGGAATTCCCGGCATGGCTCTCTGGAAAAAAATACCCATCGAAGGGTTCGGGGTCGGGCGCAACCTTCGCTTCGGGGACCTGGACGGGGACGGCCGGACGGACATACTGGTGGGGCAAGTCCTGCACCACGGACCCAAGGACCGCCACAGCGAAGTCGGATGCCTGACCGCCCTCACCCTGGAAGGAAAAATCCTCTGGCAGGAGGGCGAGCCGGATGCCTGGCGCGATCAGCTGACCAACGATGTGGCCATGCAGATCCATGACCTGGATAACGACGGCCGCAACGAGGTTATCTATTGCCGGAACCAGCAACTGATTGTTGCGGACGGAGCCAGCGGTAAAATCAGGCAGCAGACCTCCACTCCGGAGCTGTCCAGCCGACAGCCGGACAACCGCTACTCCCCGATTCTCGGCGACAGCCTCTATTTTTGCGACCTGGAAGGAAAGGGATACCGCGGCAACCTCCTGCTCAAAGACCGCTATCGCAATCTCTGGGCGTATGACCGCCAGCTGAAGCTTCTGTGGCATCACAACCTGAATACCGGCCACTATCCCTATTCCGCGGATGTGGACGGCGACGGAAAAGAAGAAATCGCTGCAGGATACTCCCTGCTGGACCACGACGGGCGGCTCCTCTGGTCCTTCGACAAGGAGCTGCAGGACCATGCCGACGGGGTGGCCATCGTCAATTTTCCCTGGACCGATCCTCCGCAGCTCGGCATCCTCTGCGCAGCGAGCGATGAGGGAATCTACTTTGCGGACCTGCAGGGCAGGCGCCGGAAACACCACTACCTGGGGCATGTGCAGAATCCGACCACCGCGGAGCTCCGCACCGACCTGGCCGGCCTGGAAACCGTAACCATCAACTTCTGGGGAAACCAGGGAACTCTTCACTTTTTCAACGCCCAGGGCGATCTTTACCACAGCATCGAGCCTGTCCAGCAGGGAAGCATGCTGCTGCCCGTCAACTGGACCGGAAGTCCGCCGGAATTCTTTGTGCTGAGCGCTTCCACACGGGAAGGAGGGCTCTGGGACGGGATGGGAAGGAAGGTGGCGGACTTCCCGGCCGACGGGCACCCGGAGCTTTGCAACGCGGTCCTGGATCTGACCGGCGACTGCCGGGACGAAATTGTGGTCTGGGACCCATACGAAATCTGGATTTACACCCAAAAGGACAGTCCCAGGGCGGGACGACTTTTCCGGCCGAAACGAAATCCGCAGTGCAACCAGTCCAATTACCAGGCAAATGTTTCCCTTCCCGGCTGGAATCCTTAGAAAATCCCACGCAAACGGAAGAAGAAAGGAGAAAGAGAAAACATGAAAGTCGGCTTGATCGGCACCGGTACCGTAGGCTCCGGAGTGATCCGCATTTATCAGCAAAACGGCGAGCACCTCGACCGGCAGAGCCTGGAAAAGGTGCAGCTGAAGACGGTGTGCGATCTGGATTTTACGCGCTGCCCGCAGGACCTTTCCGCATTCCAGCGCGTTTCCGACTGGCGGGACGTCGTTTCCGATCCGGAAATCGGAACCGTCGTGGAGCTGATCGGGGGGGAGGAACCGGCCCGAAGCGCAATAGCCCAGTCCCTGCAGGCGGGCAAGCACGTGGTTACCGCCAACAAAATGGTACTGGCCAGGCACGGCCGGGACCTGCTGGCCCTGGCCTCCGAAAACCGTGTCTCTCTTCTGTTCGAGGCGGCGGTCGCCGGAGCGATCCCGGTCATAGCCCCGTTGCGCAGCTCACTGCTCCCCAGCCGGATTCAGGCGGTTTACGGGATCGTCAACGGCACTACCAATTTCATTCTTTCACGCATGCACCGGTTCCATGCCGACTTTCCGTCCGTGCTGGCGGAAGCCCAGCGTCTGGGATATGCGGAAGCGGACCCCTCCTCGGATGTGGACGGCTACGACAGCCTTTACAAGCTCTGCCTGCTGGCCGCTACCGCCTTCGAGGTCCAGGCCTCCCCCGGAAAAGCCCTTTTGGAGGGGATTTCGGCCCTTTCTCCCCGGGACATCCAACAAGCCATAGAGAGGAACGAAGTCATTAAGCTGGTGGCCATGGCCCGCTGGACCGGCGGGCGTTTGGAAATGCGGGTCCATCCCGTAATCCTGGAGGAGGGCCACCCCCTGGCTACGGTCAGCGATGTGTTCAACGCGGTTCACGTGCTCGGCGACGGCTGCGGAGAGCTTACCTGGATCGGGCGCGGCGCGGGAGGAGTTCCCACCGCCTCCTCCGTCTGGGCCGATATTCTGGCCCTGGCCAACCGGACCGCCTACCGCATGCCGGCTCCGGTTGCCGCAGACCTCCTGCCGAAGGAAGAAATGGTTTCGTCCTTCCGGATTCGCCTGTGCGTCCAGGACCATCCGGACGTAATTGCCTCTGCCAGCAACCTCTTTTCGCAATACCAGGTTGAGGTTCGGGAAGCGGTGCGGGCCGGAAGCGGCGAGGGGGCAGAGCTGATTTTTCAGACCGGGCCTGCCCGGGAAGGCAACAAGGATCGCCTCCTGGAAACGCTGGCGCAGCAGCCCTGGCTCCGGGAAATCGCCAGCGTGCTGCGGGTCGGATTAGAATGATGCCGTTGGGAGGTGGGCATGACTGAGGAAAAATTCCAGCAGCAAGGGAAGGAAGATTCGGATGTGGCCGCCGAACTCGGCGAACCCAGGCTGTATCGCGTGCTGCTGCACAACGACCATTTCACCACCATGGAGTTTGTCATCGAAGTGCTGGAAAAAATCTTTCATAAAACCGCTTCCGAGGCGACGAGCATCATGCTGGCGGTGCACAAAACCGGAGTCGGAGTATGCGGCGTTTATCCTTTTGAAATTGCGGAAACCCGGGTCCGGCTGGTGGAAACCTTCGCCCGGAAAGTCGGCTTTCCCCTTCTCTGCACCATGGAAGAGGTTTGAGGATGTCAGGAAAAGAAATCCATTTCCTTCTGCTGGCTGCCTACCGTGAGGCTAAAAACCGCCGCCATGCCTTCCTGACCCTGGAGCACCTGCTGTTCGCCCTGCTGCACCAGGAGCTCAGCTCCCGTGTTCTGGTTCACTGCGGGGTAAACCCCCAGCTGCTTCGCGACCGGCTCGAAAAATATTTCGCGGAAAAAATGGAGAAGGTGGCGGACGGAGTTGAAAATCCCGAGCCGATCGAAACCCTGGCCTTCCAGCGCGTCGTCCAGAGAGCCGTGCTGCAGGTACAAGCTGCGGAAAAGGCGGAAGTGGATGCCGGGGACATCCTTGCCTCCCTGATGCAGGAGGACAAGTCGCACGCCGCTTTTTTCATCCAGGAGCAGGGAGCCACCCGGCTCGATGTCCTGCAGTGCCTGTCGCACGGACTGGAACCGGACCAGCCGCCACCGGATTCCTCTCCCTTCCCTGCCCCTTCTTCCGGAGAAGAGGGCGACGAAGAAGAAAGGGGGGGCGACCACCGGGAATCGCCCGGAGCTATGGGCTATCTGGGTCGCTATTGCATGGACCTGATCGCCCGGGCCCGCGAAGGTAAAATCGATCCGCTCATCGGCCGCTCCCAGGAGCTGAGGCGCTGCATGCAGGTCCTCTGCCGTCGGACGAAAAATAATCCGGTATTTGTCGGCGAACCGGGCGTCGGGAAAACCGCCATGGCCGAAGGTCTGGCCCTGGCCATCCAGCAGCAGAAGGTACCCCCGATTCTTGCCGAAACCAGGCTGTATGCATTGGATATGGGCGCGGTGCTGGCCGGGACCAAGTATCGCGGCCAGTTCGAGGAGCGCCTCAAGGGTGTCGTCCAGGAGCTTTTGCGATTGAACCGGGCCATCCTTTTTATCGACGAGATTCACACCATCGTGGGAGCGGGCGCCACCAGCGGCGGATCGATGGACGCATCCAATATCCTGAAGCCCTTCCTGGCCTCCGGGGACATACGCTTTATCGGCTCCACCACCCATGAAGAGTACCGTTTGCATTTCGAAAAGGACCGCGCCCTTTCCCGCCGGTTTCAAAAAATCGTTCTCAGCGAGCCGACCCGGGAAGAAACCCTGGAAATCCTGCAGGGGCTTCGCAGCCGCTACGAGGAGCACCACGGAGTTCGCATCCCCGACCGCACCCTGCGGGCGGCTGTGGAGCTTTCCGCCCGTTACATCACCGACCGGTTTCTGCCGGATAAGGCGATGGATGTTCTCGATGAAGCCGCCGCTTCCCTGCACCTGGCCCCGGCCGGAAAGAAGCGCAGCCAGGTGCTGCCCTCCGACATCGAGAAGGTGGTTGCCCTGATCGCCCGGGTTCCGGTTTCCTCCCCGGCCCAGAAGGAGAACCAGGAGCTGGCCCCGCTGGAAGCAAAACTGAAAGGGGTGGTTTTCGGTCAGAACCCGGCGATCGAATCGCTGGTCAAAGCGCTCAAGCGCTCCTTTGCCGGATTGGGAAACCCGGAAAAACCGATCGGCTGCTTTCTGTTTACCGGACCGACCGGCGTGGGAAAAACCGAAGTGTCCCGGCAGCTGGCCGCTCTGCTGGGCGTTCCTTTCAGCCGCTACGATATGAGCGAATACATGGAAAAGCATGCCGTAGCCCGGCTGGTGGGAGCTCCGCCCGGATATGTGGGCTTCGAGCAGGGCGGACTTCTGACCGAAGAGATCCGCAAGCACCCTCACTGCGTGCTGCTGCTGGATGAAATAGAAAAAGCCCACGCGGACATTTTCAATATTCTTTTGCAGGTCATGGACCACGCCACCCTCACCGATAACACGGGCCGCAAGGCGGATTTCCGCAATGTAATCCTGATCATGACCAGCAACGCCGGCTCGCGGGAAATGTCCCAGAGGGCGATCGGCTTCGGGGATTCCCTCACAGACTCCGCCGGACGCGGGCAGAAGGCCATCGAGTCCCTTTTCGCCCCCGAGTTCCGCAACCGGCTGGATGAAACCATTTCCTTCGCTGCCCTGGACCGCTCGATCATGCTCCAGATCGTGGACAAGTTCCTGCGGCTTCTGGAAGACTCCCTGCACCCCAAAAAAATCCGGATGACCGTCTCCGACGCCGCCCGGGACTGGCTGGCGGAAAAAGGGTTCGACCCGCTGTTCGGCGCACGCCCCCTGGACCGGGTCATTCAAGCCGGAATCAAGGACCCGCTCTCCGACGAAATTCTCTTCGGCAGGCTGAAAAATGGCGGCCAGGTCCGGGTCGACCTCCAGGATAAGAAGCTGGCTTTCGAGTTTTTCGCGGAGTGAGCGTGCCCTTCTTCCGGCTTCCGCGCCAGCCCGTCTTCCCTCACCCCGACCTGGCGGAGCCGGACGGGCTCCTGGCCGCAGGGGGCGACCTTTCGGAAGCGAGATTGCTGCATGCCTATCGGCAGGGGATTTTCCCCTGGTACTCCCGCGGCGAGCCGATCCTGTGGTGGTCTCCGGACCCGCGGATGGTTTTGTTTCCGGAGGAGCTTCACCTCTCCCGCCGCATGCAGCGGGTGATCCGCTCCGAAACCTTTCAGGCCAGAACCGACACCGCCTTCGCCGAGGTGATCGAAGCCTGCGCCCACATCCCACGCCGCAAAGAGAGGGGAACCTGGATTGTCCGGGACATGCAAAAAGCCTATACCGCTCTTCACCAGGCGGGATGGGCGCATTCGGTGGAAGCCTGGCAGGACGGCCTTCTGGCCGGCGGGTTGTACGGCGTTTCCACCGGCCGGGCCTTTTTCGGGGAATCGATGTTTTCCCGCTGCAGCAACGCCTCCAAGTTCGCCCTGTACGCCCTGGTGCAGATCTGCCTCGGGCGCGGCATCCGGTTTATCGACTGCCAGTTTCATACCGAACACCTGGCCCGCTGCGGAGCCAGAGAGATTTCCCGCGGAGAATACCTGCAGCGCCTGGAGGAATCCCAGAGAGAGGAGGCTCTGCCCGGATTGTGGACCGGCCTCCCGGAGGAGCCGGCCACCAAAAGAAAAAACGGGATCTGAGGTAAAATGCAAACACCTCATGAAGTCAGACATAACGATATTCAAAATGTAAAGGTGGAGTCATCTTATGAAAACCAGAGATCTGGAACGAGCCTACGCCCTGGCCCAACAATGCTACGCCGAAGCCGGAGTGGATACGGAAGCCGCCCTCAAGAAGCTGTCCGGCGTGTCCGTCTCCATGCACTGCTGGCAGGGTGACGATGTGGGAGGTTTTGAAAATGCCGGAGGCTCGCTCAGCGACGGTCTGGCGGTGACCGGTAACTACCCGGGCAAAGCCCGGAGTCCGCAGGAGCTGCGGGCCGATTACGAAAAGGCGGTATCGCTGATCCCCGGCAAGCATCGCTTCAACCTGCATGCCTCCTACGCGGAAATGGGCGGAAAGCGGGCCGATCGGGACGCGCTGGAAGTGGAACACTTCGGAAACTGGATTGCCTGGGCCAAATCCCTGAAGATCGGCATGGATTTCAACCAGACCTACTTTTCCCACCCCAAGGTGGATCGCGGGCTGACCCTGACCCACCCGAACAAGGCGATCCGCAGCTTCTGGATCCGCCACGGCATCTGCTGCCGGATGATCGGCGCTTCCATCGGCAAAGCCCTGGGGAAAGGCTGCCTGACCAACCTGTGGATTCCGGACGGGATGAAGGATACGCCCGCCGATCGCCGCGGACCCCGCGAGCGCCTGGCGGAATCGCTGGATGAAATTTTCGCCGTCAAGATCGAGCCGAAATACAACGTCGACTCGGTGGAACCCAAGCTCTTCGGAATCGGGGCGGAGAGCTACACCCCGGGATCGCACGAATTTTACGTCGGCTACGCCGTCAGCCGCAAAGTCCTGCTGACTCTCGATTCCGGGCACTACCACCCCACAGAGGGGATCGCCGACAAAATCAGCTCCGTGCTGACTTTCCTGCCGGAAATCGCCCTGCATGTCAGCCGCGGGGTGCGCTGGGACAGCGATCACGTGGTCACCCTCAGCGACGACCTGCAGGCCATTGGTCAGGAAATCGTATGGGGAGGCTATCTCGACCGGATCCGTATCGGACTGGACTATTTTGATGCCAGCATCAACCGCATCGCCGCCTGGGTCATCGGAACCCGCAACCTGCTCAAGGCCCTGCTTCTGGCGCTGCTGGCGCCCTATCCGCAAATGAAGAAGCTGGAAGCCGAAGGCGATTACACCTCGCGCCTGGCATTGATGGAGGAGAGCAAGACCATGCCGTTCCGCGCCGTCTGGGATCAGCACTGCCTGCGCTGCGGCGTGCCGGATGGAAGCGGATGGCTGGCCGAAGTCAAGCGCTACGAAAATGAAGTTCTGGCCAAGCGCTAGGCGTTTTCAGGGAGGTCTCGACTCATGGATCAGGCTGCAAATGAATTCTCCAATCCCGCTCTGGGAGTAGTTCTTTTCATGCTCGGAGGGCTGTCCGGCGCCGTCTTCTACCTGCCTTTTCAAAAGGTCCGGAACTGGGCCTGGGAAAGCTACTGGCTGGTCTACGCGGTGGCCGGACTGGTTGCGGTGCCGTGGGTGCTGGGGCTGAGCACCTCTCCCAACCTGCTGTCCGTCCTGCGGCAGGCTCCGGGGCAGACCCTGCTCTATTGCATGCTCTGCGGAGCCATGTGGGGTGTGGGAGGCCTGACCTGGGGTCTGATGATCCGCTACCTCGGCGTGGGGCTGGGCCTGGCCATCGGCTGCGGCCTGTGCTCCACCGCCGGAACCCTGGTCCCCCCCATTCTCGAGGGTAACATCGGCCGGCTCTACGGCAGCGGGCCGGCCAACGCCTCGCTGGGGGGAGTGCTGGTTTCCCTGCTGGGAATCATCCTGGTGGGAATGGCCGGCATGTCCAAGGAAAGCGAGCTGGCGGAAGAAATCAAGAAGAAGGCGGTTGCGGAATACAATTTCAAAAAAGGTCTCCTGGTGGCGGTCTTTTCCGGACTGATGAGCTCGGCCATGAATTTCGGGCTGCAGGGAGGCAAGGAGATCGAAAAACTGGCCCAGACCCTGGAGCCGGCCACGCCTTCCACCTGGAAAGGGATACCGGTCCTGGTGGTCGTCCTGCTGGGCGGTTTTCTGATCAATTTCTCCTGGTGCCTGTATCTCAACTTTAAAAACAAAACCCTACGGGACTATGTCCGCAAGGACGCGCCGCTGCCGGCCAATCTTTTCTTCGCCGGGCTGGCAGGCGCCATCTGGTGTTCGCAGTTCATATTCTTCAAGACCGGGGAGCCGGCCATGGGCCGGATGGCCTATATCGGCTGGGCGGTGCTGATGGCCAGCGCCATTCTGTTCAGCACCCTGCTCGGCATGTTTCTGGGTGAGTGGAAGGAGACTAGCGGCAAAACCCGCGGATTGCTGGCGGTCGGATTGCTGCTGCTGCTCCTTTCCACCATGCTGGCCGCTTACAGCGGGTACCTGGGACAGGCCGCCGCCGGAGGATAGCGGCCGCCTAGCCTTCCGTTTTCCCGACCGGAAGCTCCACGAAGAAAGAAGTGCCGTGGTTCAGGCTGCTTTCCGCGTAGATGTTTCCCCCATGCTCGCGCACGATACCGAAGCTGACGCTGAGCCCCAGGCCGGTTCCCTTGCCTACCGATTTGGTAGTGAAAAAGGGATCGAAGATTTTCATCATATTTTCCTTGGAAATGCCTGTGCCGGTATCGGCAATGGCGACCACCGCCATGGATCCGCGGACTTGGGTCGACAGGGTCAGCGTACCGGGCGCCCCGGTATCCTGGATGGCGTGATGCGCGTTGTTGATCAGATTTAAAAAGACCTGCCCCAGCTGGTTGGGGTCCGCCAGAACCTCCAGCGGCTCCTGGCCCATTTGATCCTGAATGGTGATGTTGCTGAGCTTCAGCTCGTACTGCTTCAGCTCCAGGGTGCTGCGCAGAACCTCGTTCAGGTTGATCAGGCATTTTTCCGGAGGGTACTGGCGGGAAAACCGCAGCAGGTTCTGTACGATGCGCTGCATGCGCTGGCTTTGCTTGCGGACCTTCTCCAGATCCTTGCGGGTCTGCTCGTCGGTCTGCCCCTCCATGATCAGCTCCGTAAAGCCCAGGATGGAAGTCAGGGGATTGTTGAGCTCATGGGCCACTCCGGCGACCAGCTCACCGATGGAGGAGAGCTTTTCCGCCTGGATCAGCTGCCGGTTGAGCCGGTTCAGCTCGGTGACGTCCTTCCAGATGGATACCGTCCCCACCGGCCGGGTGTTCTGGTCCCGGAGGTAGGAAAGGGTCAGGTTTATTTCCAGCTGACTGCCTGACTTGACGGTAATCTGGGTGGAGTGGTTGCGGATATCCTGGTGCTCCGAGAGGAAACCGGCAAGGAAGCTCTGGGATTCCGCGGAGAAAAACTGCGGCAGCCAGGGCTGGTTCAGCATTTCCGTCCGGGAATACCCGGTCATGAGCTCCGCACTGCGATTAAACTCCAACACATTTCCGTTCAAATCGGCGGCAATTATGGCATCCGGGGAATTCCGGAGGATGTTGCTCAGGTAATCCCGCTGGTGGCGAAGCTCTCCCTCCAGGCGCTTCCGTTCGGAAATATCGCGCGCCAGCACCACTGCACCCAGGAACTCCTGCTTGTGATTGAAAAGCGGCGCCGTGGAAATCAGGAAATCGGCATGCATGAAAGAATGGGCTATCTCTTCGGCGAATGCGGAGTGCAGGTCCAGGGTGGCCTGCAATGGACAGTTGGACGGAGGGCCGGATTCCCCGTAAAAGACCTTGTGATAGTTCTGGCCGATCAGCTGGCGGGGATGTTCGCCGATCCGGGAAGCCAGCGACTTGTTGGCGCGGACAATCAGGCCCTGGGGATTAACGATCGCCAGAAGGTCCAGGATGGCATCGAAGGTCCGCTCCCATTCATTTTTTCCGCGGTGCAGGATTTCGAACAGGCGGGCATTTTCCAGGGAGATGGCGATATGGGCACAAACGCCCTGCATGATTTCCGCCTCATGGTAGGAAAACACTTCCTGGTTCTGACGGATGACCAGAGCTACTCCCAGACCGCGCTGTTTCAGCTGGATGGGGCAGGCCATCAGAATACAGTTGGCGCTGTCGGCCAGCAGCATTCTTTCGACCAGGAAGTGGGCTTCCGTACCTTTGCGCATCATAACCCGCAGATTCTTGAGCGCCAGTCCGGCCAGAGAATCCTTGCCCCAGCCCGGGTGGTTGAGGTAGGAATTGAAAGCCGCCCGGTCCAGACCGGAAAAACAATGGGTTACCCCGGTCTGCGCGGTGGTAGGCAGCAGATATATGAAGCCGCTGTCCGCGTGCACCATCCGCAAAATCTGGTTCAGGGCCGGTCCCAGCAGATCCGTATAGTGAAATCCTTCCTTCAGGATATTGGAAAAATCGATTTGCGTGGGATCGATGCTGGTATCGTTCGGCGGAATAAAGGATTGTTTGTCCGACATGGCAGTAAGTATTGGAACTGGTTAAGTATTAAGGTATTCCGGAGGGGGAGCAAATTCCATGCGGCGGCAGGTCAGGGAATCGATGTAGTCCCAGTCCGGCTGGAAGCCTATTCCCGGCCCTTCCGGCACGGCGATGAATCCCTCCCGGTCCACCTCCACCCAAGGCGTAATGATGTCCCGCGCAAAGTACCGCCGGCTGGCCGACACGTCTCCGGGAAGAACAAACCCTTCCATACTGGAAAGGGCGATGTTGTGGGCCCGGCCGATGCCGCTCTCCAGCATGCCGCCGCACCACAGCGGGACCTGGCGGTCCCTGGCCAGGGCATGAATCTTCCGCGCCTCGCTGTAACCGCCCACCCTTCCCAGTTTGACATTGACGATTCTGCCGCTGTCCAGGGCCAGCGCTTTGCGGACGTCTTCCGCCTGAAGAATCGACTCGTCCAGGCAGATGGGCGTTTTCAGCTCCTGCTGCAGCCGGCTGTGGTCCAGCAGATCGGCATGGTGCAGCGGCTGCTCCACCATCATCAGGTCGAAGCGGTCCAGGCCCTTGAGGTGTTCCAGGTCGTTCAGGGTATAGGCCGAATTGGCGTCCGCCATCAGGCGAATCGCCGGGAACGTTTCGCGGATCCTCTCCAGGATATGGGTATCCCATCCGGGTTTGATTTTGACTTTGATGCGCTGGTATCCGGCCGCCAGTTCCACGGCGATCTTCTCCAGGAGCTGCGCCGGCGAGTCCTGAATCCCGATGGAAACACCGCAGGCGATTTTTTGCCGCGTACCGCCGAGAAGGCGCGAAAGTGGAATCCCATGGAGTTTCGCTTCCAGATCCCAGGCCGCGGTTTCCAGGGCCGCTTTGGCCATGGGGTGACCGCGGACCCGGTCGAAAAGCGCGGCCACCTGCGAGGCCCGGTCCACTTTTCTCTTCCAGAGCATGGGGACCAGGAAGTCCTGTAACATGTGCCAGGCGGTACCCGTGGTTTCATGGCTGAAAAACGGACCCTCCGGGGCAGTGCATTCGCCGTACCCAACCGCCCCCTGGCCAAAAAGCCGCACCAGAAGAATGCGACGGACGGTAGTCCGGCCGAAGCTGGTTTCAAAAAAATGAACCAGGGGCAGGGTGATTTCCCTTATTTCCAAGCGCTCGAATTTCAGCATGATTCCAGAATAAAAAAGGTCCGCCAGGAATTCGAAAGCGGGCCGGAAGTTTCTTCGCCGGGAATGCGCACCACACGGTTCATTTCGAAGCCCATCGAAAAGGCCGACATCAGAAGGACCCGAAATTTTCGACGCCATTCCCGGGCGAGATGGATATTGGATTGCAGCAGTCCGGAAAAATCCCCGGGTATTTCCAGGCAAAAACGGTGCAGGGCGCGGTCCGGCAGCCGGGCATCCAGGCACGGCGACTTGCGGTGCGCCCTCCATTGCAGCAGGACCGGCGGCAATTCCGCGGCGGGCAAGGCACGGACAGAATCCGGCGCCCCCTCCATGCGGGCCACCACTCCCGGATGATCCAGATCCCATTCGGCCAGAACGCGGTCGGTGCCCAGCCGGCCGTGTACGGCGCTGGAGGAACCGGGGCCATAGGCGTTTCGAATGTAGCTCCGGACGCAGGCCCCCAGCCGGTTGAGGTTGAAATAGGCGTTCCGGGCCTGCAAAGGATCGAAGGTCCAGGTGATTCGGCGAATCCCTGTTTTCAGAGCGTCCTGGCGCTGCGCCTGCTTCATCCGCCACCCCACGCCACCGTTCTGAAAATCGGGGTGAACCGCCAGAAGATTGGAGTGCCAGGACGGAATTCCGGCATGAAAGGAAGGTTGCGCCAAGGTAAATCCAATCAGCCGGTTTTCTTTCCCCGTAAATGCTCCGAGAACGTTTCCGCCCAGGAACGAATAAAGTTTGTACAGCCGCGGAGGGAGCAGATCGCGGTCCTCAAACTTCCAGATCAATTTTTGAAGATCGGCGCAGCGCTCATAATCTTCAAAGCTCTCGATGGATCTGATCTCAATCCCGCACATAGCCGTATATTATAACGATTATAATCCAGGGAGTTCCCTGGGCAAACGATTACCTCGAAAGCACCTGGCAACGGGGACAGAAATGAGCCGACCGGCCGCCGGCCGTAATCCGGAGGATGGCGGCGCAGCAATCTTCTTTCCGGCACGGCTCTCCGGTACGCCCGTACACGTTATATTGCAGCTGAAACTGTCCCGGGCGCCGCAGGCCGTCCACATAGTCCCGAATGGAAGATCCACCCGCGCGGATCGCCCGGGTCAAAACCTGGCGGATGGCCTGGTGCAGGCGTTTGGCCTGGGGCCGGGGGATCCGATGAGCCGGCTGCCGGGGATGAAGCCGGCTCAAAAAAAGAGCTTCGTCCGAATAAATATTTCCGATTCCGCAGAGAAAATGCTGGTCCAGGAGCAGGGCCTTGATTTCCCTTTTTCGGGAAGCCAGCGCCTGGCAGAACTCCTGGCTGGAAATCTGCAGGGGATCGGGCCCCAGGGATTCCAGCTGCGGACAGGTGCTTTTATCGCGGGCGCCCAGCAGCAGCACCTTGCCGAAGCGTCGTGGATCTTCGAATCGAAGCTCCTGGGTGGAATCGGCCAGAAAAAGGATCAGGTGCGTGTGTTTGGCGAGGGGCGTCTGGTGCTCGGCGCAATACAGCCGACCGGACATGCCAAGATGGATGACCAGCAGATCTCCGGAGGAGAGGTGGCAGAGAATATATTTTCCCTTGCGCTGCAGGTCGGTAATCACCTGGCGACGAATTTTCCGGAGAAAAACCGCCGGGTTTTTCCATAGCATCGAGGGGCACAAGACCTTGCCGGTCTTGATCTGCCTGCCCTCCAGGAGCGGCCGCAGGCAGCGGACTACGGTTTCCACTTCAGGCAATTCCGGCATAGGCAGCTCAAACGCGCGAGGAAGAGGAGCTGCCGGCCTGCCGCAAGGGGACGAGAACCAGCACCAGTCCGATTAAGAAAAATACCAGCAGGCTCCCGGCAAAAGAGGGCGACGAAAAAAATTCGTAAACCGGAATCTCCCGAAAGGCCAGGAAAGCAAACACCAGCCCCACCAGTGCTTCTCCGGCAATCAGCCCGGAGGCCAGCAAGGTCCCGTTGTTTTCCACCAGGGATTTCTGGCCTTCGCTCAGCTTCCTTTTTTCCGCCAGCCGGTCCACGATCCCGCGGACAACACCTCCCAGAAAAATGGCCGACGTGGTTTCCAGGGGCAGATACATGCCTACGCAAACCAGCATGGGGCTCTTCACCTGGATCAATATGAACCCTACGGCCATCAACATCCCGACAATAATCAGCGGCCAGGCCATCTGGCCTCCCACGATCCCCTGGGAGACCAGGGCCATGAGGCTGGCCTGGGGAGCAGGCAGGTTCTTGCCCCCGAATCCGCTGCCGCCCATGTTGATATCTCCCTGATGAAGGATAAACAGCGGAAAATACATGATCGCCGAGGCCAGCAGAACGCCGATAATGTCTCCGGTCTGCATTTTCCAGGGGGTTCCGCCCAGGATATGACCCACTTTCAGATCCTGAAGCATTTCACCGGCTACCGCCGCGGAAACGCAAATCACCCCGGCTACCGCCAGAACGGCCGCCACCCCGGGCAGTCCCTTCTGGCCCAGCACCACCATGAGGATGGCGGCAATCACAACCGTGGACAGGGTAAGGCCGCTGATCGGGTTATTGCTGGAACCGATCAGGCCTACCAGGTAGCCGGAAACCGCCGCGAAGAAAAAGCCGGCGATCACCATGATGACCGTCGCTGCCAGGGCGGCCCCTACATCCTTGGCAAAGTAGTTGTAAAGAAAAAAGGTCAGACATCCCAGAAGGAGAATCCCACCGGCAACCCAGCGAAAATTCAGATCCTTTTCCGTCCGGCTGATCTCGGCCGCCCCCGAGGCAGCTTTGCGGACATCGTTGACCGAACGCTTCAGCCCGTTGATCAGATTGTTGCGCATTTTCCAAAGGGTGTAGCAGGCGCTGACCAGCATGCCCCCAATGGCGATGGGGCGCACGACATTGAACCAGACGGCATTCGCCTTTTCAATCCAGGTGGCCTCGCCGGCTCCCGGAGGAAACGTGGACTCCAGGGAAGGACCGGTAAAATACAAAAGTAAGGGAACAAACAGCCCCCAGGATAAAAGACCGCCGCTGAAGTTCAGAGCGGCCAGCCGAGGTCCGATAATATAGCCGACGCCCATGTAGGCCGGGCTCACTCCGGGCGTGGAAAGGACTGCGCCTCCGCTCCCTTTCAGAACCCCAGCCGATTGCAGGCTGACCTCGGCCCTGGTAAAGGGAATGAATTTTTCCCAGGAAGAGGCAAAAAGCTTCATCTGCTTCAGAACCTGGATGGCGGCGCCCAGAACGCCCGCCCCGAAAAGGTATACGGCACCGGTACCGCCGGCCCGGCCGGCTTTATGGATTTCCGCCGCGGCCTGCGACTCCGGAAAGGGCAGATCGCGATCCTCCACCATCACCCTTCGCAAAATAGTGACAAAAAGAATCCCGATCAGGCCTCCCAGCATCATGATGGCCGTGGACTGGAAGTACTTATCGGTTCCATTGAAATCGGTCCAGACTCCGGCAACCAGGAAGGCGGGGATCGTGAAAATGGCCCCGGCGGCGACGGACTCCCCGATCGAACCCACCGTGCGGGTCATGTTTTCCTCGAGAATGGTTCCCCGGAAGAACGGCAGGCGCAGAAGAGCCATTCCGATCACGGCAGCAGGATAGGTAGCGGCGATGGTCATTCCCGCTTTCAGGCCAAGATAGGCATTGGCGGCACCCAGGATGACGGACAGCACCAGGCCGAAGAGAAGCGCTTTCAGGCTGAATTCCTTCATGCTGGTCTGGCTGGACACATACGACTGGTTCCCTTGCTCATTCTTATTCGCAGTTTGCCGCTCGGCCATAGGACACCCTTGGATTAGACGGTTGATGAAGGGGAAAAATGGAAACTCATGCGCCTTCGACCGGCACGATCGGATAGGCGCGGGAAGGCCAGTCCAACATTCCCTGAAGCTTCGGATAATAATAGCTGCGAAAAGCAGGGCCGGGTCGCAAAGCCTCCAGCTGCTTCCCCAGGGGGTGGTTGCCGAACTGAATCTCGATCGACGTCGGCGTCTTGACCGCCCCCATCAAGCCCTGCGTGGAAGCCCTGGCCTTCAGGCCCCACTCGTTCTTGCGATTCAGCAGGGGGTACTTTCTTCTTTGAAATCGCTGCAGGGCAGGTTTTTGGAGCGAAATGCGGACAATCGACTGCCCTTTGCAGGCCAGGCGGCCGACGCGGTAGAAATCATAATCCTCGAAATCGATATCGGCCAGAAAAAGAGGAGAACCCCAGATTTCGGAGCAGGCCCGGGCTGCAAACTCCATCGTCGTAGGCATTTGGTAAATAAAGGCGGAGAGATTGGAAAACCAGTCCGGAAAATAGAAGGGAAGCAGCGGCAGGTTCCGGCTCGGTTTCCAGAGACAGGGAATAAAAATCGCCGCCAGATTATAAGCCCCTATACTGGTTTTTTTGAATTCCAGGAAAGCGATCCCCAACAGGGCGATCTGGGGTCGAATCAACAAGGGCTGCCAGTCGACGGCAGGAAGAAGAGGAGCAAGGCCGGCCACCGGCACCGGAAAAAGGCTGGCCATGGCTTCTGCGTCATGATATTCCAAGGGAAGCTGCAGTTCGCCGACCGAAGTTCGGACTTTGCTGCAATGCTTTTCCTGAAAAAAAGTTTCGTTCATTGGAATATCCCCGGGAACAGACTTATCCGCTCCTTGCAATCAAAGGATATTTTACCGCTAAAATCAAGAGAAAGGAGAGATTTCCTCTTTCCACTTTCTTTCCGGACCTTCCCTCCCACCCGCAGGGTCGCGGGGCCCTCGCTCATGTTCCGGCCGCTATCCCCGCAATGGCCGCCGATGCAGAGGAAAAGACCAACCTTTTCTTCACCGGCTGTGGGCGGAACGGGAGAGCCGGTCGAAACGGCAAGGGGCAGATCGGGTCTCTACTCGTAGCGCAGGCATTCGATCGGATCCACATTGGAAGCCTGGATCGCCGGGTACAAGCCGAACACCAGCCCAACCATGGAACTTACTCCGAAGCTGACAATGACGCTGGCGGAGGTAATAATCGTATTCCACCCGGAAAAGATGGCCACCATCTGGGATATCGTGTAGCCGGTGGCGATTCCGATTAGACCGCCGATCAGGCTGATGGCCAGGGACTCCACCATGAACTGCAGGCGGATATCCCGCTTGCGGGCTCCGATGGCCCGTCGCAGGCCGATTTCCGTGGTTCTCTCCAGGACGGAAGCCAGCATGATATTCATGATGCCAATCCCTCCGACCAGGAGTGAAATGCTGGCGATAGCACCCATGACGATGTTAAAAATCCGCTGTGTTTTCTGATTCTGGTCCAGGAGCTGCTCCGGAACCACCAGCGAAAAATCATCGACATAGCGGTGCATGGCAGCCATCAGATTGGAGACCGTGGCCGATTGCTCCCGCAGATCGGCGTTGGGAGCCACCTGCAGAATGATCTCGTTCAGCTCGTCCTCCAGGGTGTCCACTTCGAACTTTTTAATCGCCGTGGTGATGGGTACGTAAATATCGTTGTTGGGATTCTGAACCTTGACCCCTTCAAACTCCTGCTTTTCGATATTGGCGTCCGCCAGCACCCCGATCACCTTGAACCACTGGTCGTTGATCTTGACCCGCTTGTCGATGGCCTCCCCGAATCCAAAGAGCTTCTGGCGGGCGCTCATGCCCAGAACGCAGACCTGACTGGCACTCAGCTCATCAAAAGGAAGAAAAAAGGCGCCCTGGATGAGCTTCAGATTCATAATCCGATAATAAGGGGCGCTGACTCCCAGGATGCGGGAATCGCTGCGCGAGGTTTCCGACAAAACCTGATACGCCTTCACCACGCGTTTGGCAGAGGTCAGAGGCTGGGGATTCAGGACCGACTGAAGGGCTTCCAGATCGCGCAGCGTAAGGCCCAGGGACTCGGTTCGGATCTGCTGCAGCTCGGCGGTTTTAAACTCCCTGGCCTGAATAATGATATTGCGAATGCCCAGATTTTCAATGATCTTCAGGCTCTGCTCTTCCGCGCCTGCTCCGATGGACAGCATGGCAATCACGGCTCCTACCCCGAAAATCATGCCCAGCATGGTAAGCAGAGAGCGGAGTTTACGACGGATGAGGTTGCTGAAGGCAACACGCAGGCTTTCGGTTAAAAACATTAAGAAGTCCTCTTATGAATTGGAACTGGGAACGGAATCTGGAACGATTCTCGAGCGGCCGCGCAGGAAAAAGACCCTTCAGTGCATCCGGACCATGACGCGCGGCCCTCCGCCCATACCCTGCTGCATCGCTCCCTTGGAGAAATCGGGAAGCTTCACTTTGTGCGCCTCAAACGGGTTGCGCATCGCCAGGACTTCATTTTCCTGAAGCCCGCTCAGCACCGCGGTCTGGCCGTGATTTCGGTCCCCGATTTTCACTTCCCGGGCCTCGAAATCCTTCCCCTTGCGGACAAAAACCTGGGACTTCCCATCCTTGGTTTCCACGGCGCTGTTGGGCACCACATAAACCGAATCGTATTGGTTGGTGATTACCTCGGCTTTCAATGCCATCCCCGGCCTGATTTTCTTGAGGTCTTCCATGTCGGTTTTCACCAGAACGAGGCACTCAAAATACTTCAGGGGGGAATTGCGTTCCAAAGGTTGCGCCAGAGCCGCTACCTGCTGGATGTTTCCACCGAAAACCCGGGAAGGTATGGCATCCATATGAATATCGACCGGAAGGTCTTTCTTAAGGCCGGCCGCATCCACTTCCAGAATCCAAAGCCGGGCCTGCAGGGAGCTGAGATCCACGATTTCCACCAGAACCTGACCCGGCCAGGTGGAATCGCCGACCTGAGGGTCCCGGCGCATGTCCCGGCGGTACAGAGCCAGGCCTGCTTTGGGAGACTTCAATTCCAGGGAGTTCAGGGTGTTCTTGGCAATTTCGATCTCGTTGACGGACTTGTTTTTGTCGATGGCCAGAATCTGCATGTCCGCCCGCGCGGTTCGGCGGCTGACCTTCTGCTTGGAGGAGATAAAGGACATTTTTTCTTTCGCCACCCCGGCATTGATCTTGGCTTCGATGATTTCCCACTTGGAAAAAATATCCTCATCCTGGGGCATGGAATTGATGGCAAAGTCGTATTCCGACTGGGCGTCCTTCTGATCCAGCGACATAATGACTTCATTGGTCTTTACGGTCCCTTCCTGGAGACCGATTTTCTTGCCGGTAGACTCCAGGATCGCCTGCTCCCGCTCCAAATTCAGCTGGGCATCGGTGCTGTCAAAGCGGACCAGGACCGTACCTTCCTGAACGAAGGCTCCTTCCGGAATCAGCCAGGCAACCTTGAGGCCCCCGTTCTGAACCCGCGGAGTGGGGACCGGTACCGTTTCCAGACCGATAATCTCCCCGATGGCCGGAAGTTTCAAGGTGAAGGGAACCTTTTTGGCTGTAACCGTCGGTATGGGGTCCGGAGTTTGCATGGAGAAAAGCGTGGAAGTCGCTTCCACTACCCGCGTTCGAAAAGTGGTAGCCCCGACTCCGATCAGGGTGGCGATAAGGGCAATGCCCAGGACCCAGCGGATCACCCGCACATTTGCAGAGCGTTTCGCGCCTGGGGCTTTCTTCCGTTCCATTTCTTTCATAATAGTTACCGGTAAAGTATCGAATTAATGATCTCTGTTCACATACCGACATCCGGCCGGACCGGGTATCGTCAGCCTTTTGCGACCCAGGAGGGCTTGCTGCGAATTGTCTCCCCCGCCTGCACGCCGGAAGAAATCACTGCGTTCATCGCATCGCTATACTCGATCTGGATCTCGCGAAACTCCGTTTTCTTCTTATCCGAGCCGAGCACCTGCACATAAGAGCGGCCTTCCCTTCCCAAAATGGCCGTCAGGGGAATGGCAATCACTCCTTTATGCATGTTGACCTGGATCTGTGCCTTGGTGCTCATCCCGGGCCGGACCTGCTTATTGACATCCATATTTTTAAGCTTGATCAGAAGTTCCGCAACCTTTTGGGGCCGGTCATAGGAAGCCTGCTTGAGAATGTCGCTGACAGTGGAGACCTCTCCGTCCAGGATCAGGCCGGGCACGGCATCCACCTGCACCTTGGTCATCATGCCGGTGCTCACCTTGCTGGCGTCCACTTCGTCAATCATTGCCTTGACTTGCAGGGTTTTCATATCCGGCAAATCGATCACCGTGTCCATTATGAAGACATCCGACCCGACTTTACGGGGCTCGCCATTCCAGTCACGCCTGAAAATAACCATGCCGGAAACAGGGGCCCGCACCACCATGGAATCCATGGCGTCCTGGGAGCGGTCGATGTGCTCCTTATAGTTGTTCTCGTTGGAGCGGGACAACTGCAGGTTCAGGCGCCCGGCTTCCTCCGAAGCAGCTATTTTCTCCTGAAGCAACTGGTACTTTTTGCGGGCCATATCACGGTTCAGGCGTGTTTCTTCCACCTGGATTCGCGATTCCAGCTCCATCTGCTGGCTCAGCTTGTTCTCCAGCTTGTCCAGGTCCGCCTTGGCCTGCTCCAGCTGAAGTCTCATCTGGCCCATTTGCACTTCGAACTCGGAGCGCTTCTTCTGGTACTCCTGCTGTACTCTCTGGTAGTTGGCAGTCTGGACCCGCAGCGTCCGGTCGATTTCGGAGGCGTCGAACTCCACCAGAAAGTCGCCTTCGTTCACCTCCGTTCCTTCATCCACGATTCGGGAAATCCGGAACCTGTGAACCTGACGAACTTTAGGAGGGGTGATACTTACGTTCCGCTCGGCCTGAAGAATCCCGGAAGCCATGACCAATACAGGATAGTCCACCTTTTCCAGCGAGATGAGATCCTTCGCTCCCAGAGAGGGACCTGTCTGCGCGGTCGTTTCGCTGCAGCCGGAAGTAAGCAAACCGGCACCTGCGACCGCCAGGAGAAAAAGCAGGCAAAGTATTTTTCTATAAAATGAATTACAAGAAAGCATGTTGGAATCCCCGACCAGTCAAAATTTACGAAGAAATGACTAATTTAAGGAAATAATATCGCCCACCGTAAGACCCTCCAAAACTTCAACCATCTGGGCTGTGGCTTCCCCGGTCCGGATAGGCACCACCGTCGCATTTTTTTCATCGGTCGCTCCGCCCGATTTACGGACGGAGTAGCTGCCACGCTGGTCCACGAAGACAAATTCACGCGGTATGGCCAGAACCTGCTCGCGGATCGAAACGGGGATTTCCACACGTGCGGTCATGCCGGGTTTCATAATCGAAGTGTCGCCTCCCAGGAATCGGATGGCCACCTTGAAAACCTTATGCTTGGAAGCAAAGCTCTTCCGGACCGCAATGCTGGAAACAGACTCCACCGTGCCGTTCCACGCTCTGCCGGTCAAAGCATCCACGGTAACTACGGCAGGCAAGCCGGCAAGAACCTGCTTTATTTCCATATCATATACATCGCAAACCACCTGCATTTCCGAAAGGTCGGGAAGGCTGACCACCGTCTGCCCGGGGAACAGGGAGTCCCCGATCTGCACCTTGCGGTTATTCATCCAGTTGTCGCCGTATATGACGAGGCCGTCCTGTGGAGCAGCAATGGTCATCTTGTCGATATCGTTCTGCAGCCGCTCCAGTTCGATCCCGGCTTTTGTGACTTCGAGTTCAGAGATCGAAATTTGAATATCGCGGCTTTTCTTGAAGTTGTCCATCTGCTGCTGGGCTTTTTCCAGGGCGAGTTTACCCTGCTCCAGATTCAGCTGATACCGCTGGTAGGTATTGGCTGGCAGCAGCTCCTTTTCAATTCCGGAGTAAAGCTTGGCCACGCTTACGGCCGTTTTCGCTGCTTCCAGCGCGGTTTGAAGGTCTGCCTGCTGGGCGCGTAAGTCCGCCTTGGTCATTTCCAGCCGGATTTTTGCTTCATCCAGGGTCCGTTGCCGTTCCAGCTGGTTGGTCAAAAGATCGGAGGTATCGAATTCCACCAGCCTTTCTCCCTTTTTAACTGCCGAGCCTTCCGTGGGCAGATAGGATACTGTACCGCCGAACCGCTCCCGGCCGCGGGGAGATACTATTTCCACCGAACGTTTTGCTTTTACCTCGCCCGTAAAAATCAAGGTACTTTTCAGAGGTACCGTCTTTACCTCGTAAGTACGAGCTACCGTCCCGTTTTTTGCGGTGGATTGCGCCGAAACAGAAGGACAAAAAAGCAGCAAACCGAGGCCCAACGCACCGGCCTGCAAATAAATAAAGGAACGTTTTAATACCTTCATAACCGCTACAAATAGATAATAAAATCGGATTACATCATCCGGAAGGGACCGCCTTCCGGTGCTTTTTGCGTCTTGACCCACTCCAGCCAGCTTTTTTCGATCTCCGATAAGGGCTTGCCGAAAAAGCCGGACTGCTCCAGAACCGGACCCACATCCTTCCCCTCGCGCGAAAGGTTGATGAGGGTTTTCATTTTTTCGACCCCCAAAACCTCGGTAAAATAAGCAAATACCAGCGTGGCCTGGTTGTCAAAATTCATCTTGTCGATCATTTCCTGGGGCATCTGCATTCGACCGCCGCCACGACCGCCTCCGGCGCCACCACCGTCGGGTCCTCCTCCGGTGAAGACTCGCACCTGAGTTCCCGCCCCGCCGGAAGAAGCCATTCCAGCCGGGGGCGAACCGCTCGCACTCCCGCCGGAAGCCCCACCGCTGCCACGATTTCCCTGCATGACCATCATGCCCCCGCCGCCACCGGAGCCGGAAGAGGCGGAAGGTGCGACAAATGGCTCATTCATCTGCAGGAGGTCCTCCAGAGGATACACCTCTTCTATACGCTGCTTGACCCAGCCGACAGAATTAAGCTGGCTGCCGGAAACATAGTTGGAAAGGCCCATATCGAGCCAGTCGCTGAGCGGCGAACGGGAAAGATCTTCAATTCGGGAGCTGCGAAATACCTTATCGGGCTGAAAGAGAACGCTTACCGCCGCCAGGCTGGTCCGGCTTACCACCCGGGACGCCTGCCGGGCCAGGTTCCGTTCGTTTTCTTTCGGATCCGAGCTGTTCATGCGCGACAGGACTTCATCGGGAACCGGCATTCCCTGCGCCGCAAATCTTGCCTTGATCATCTCCAGTCTCTGCTGGCGCGTGGCCTCCGGAGTGAGCTCCGTAAGAACCCAGCGGTAACCAAGGCGAATGTATTTCTCATCCGAGACCGAGTCCTTTTCCGCAGCGGAATTACAGAGAATAAACGCACCCTTCGGCAGATCCTCTCCGATCAGACTTTTCAGCCTCCCCACACCTTCCGAAAGCGGTTTGATAAAGGGAGTCAAAATCTCCCGGCTGGAGGCGAACATATCCACGCCCGGAACCAGGCCTGAAAATAAGGAAAGTGATTTCTGAACCGGCGCAACCGCCGCCTTGGGCGCAGCCGGAGCAGGGGGCTGCGGATTTTGAGCGGCAGCCGAAGAGGGTATCCGTAACCCCGTAGCAACAAGAAACACCAAAAAAATGGACATTCGTTTCATAATTTCTTCTTTTGTCTCCGAACCCATTACATTAAGATTTACGCCGGCCCCATCTGTTGGTTTCAAAATAATTCCCGGTCACCCGGTGCGAAGAGACGGGACCCATAGCTTACCTCGTCCCCGTTCTTTTATCCAGACAAACTGTAGAACCACAGCCAATTAATAAAACTAATAAAATAATAAACAAACAAGGAAACCACTCAGCAGATCCGAATCAAGCCATCGGCAGGATTTAGAAAACTAATATATTAATATTATATAAAAAGAAAAGCGGAAAGAAACATCCCCGCGGTTTTTCCCCTTACGATAAAATATGTCTTCATGTTTCAGCAAAAAGAGCGATTCGCATGAAAATGATCCGAAGCAGCGGTATCCTGGCCCACGTCACTTCACTACCCAGCCGGTTCGGCATCGGTGGCACCGGCACCGAGAGCTACCGATTTATCGACTTTCTTGCCTCCGGAAAGCAGAAGCTCTGGCAGATTCTCCCTCTCGGGCCCACCGGATTCGGAGATTCTCCCTACCAGAGCTTTTCTGCCTTTGCAGGCAATCCCTTGCTGATCTGCCCGGAAAAGCTGGTGGAAGAAGGCTACCTCAATGATTGCGATCTTCTTCCTCTTCCGGACTTCTCTCCGGACCGGGTGGATTTCGCGATGGTTTTACCCTGGAAAATGGCCCTTTTCCGAAAGGCGGCCAAGCGGTTTCAATCCCTGGCAACGGAGCAGCAGCAGGCAGCTTACGCGTCCTATTGCGAATCCAATGCTTTCTGGCTGGAGGACTACGCTCTTTTCATGTCCCTCAAAAGGGTTTTTGGCGGGCGGCAGTGGGCCCTCTGGGAAAAAAATATTTCCCGGAGGAAACCGGAAGCCCTGGAGGACTGGACAAAACGACTCGACGGAGAGATCCGCTTACACCGGTTCATTCAATTCGAATTTTCACGCCAGTGGAAACTTCTCCGGCAATATGCCTTGGATCAGGAGGTGGAGCTGTTCGGCGATATCCCTATTTTTGTCGCCGCGGACAGTTCCGATGTATGGGCTCATCCGGAACTTTTCCACCTGGATGAATCCGGCAACCCTACGGTTGTCGCCGGAGTGCCTCCCGATTACTTCAGTGAAACCGGACAACTCTGGGGCAACCCCCTTTATCACTGGGACGAAGTCAGGAAAACAGGCTATCACTGGTGGATTCAGCGGATTCGCAAAGCACTTGAGTTAGTCGATTATATTCGTATAGACCATTTTCGCGGCTTTGAAGCGTATTGGGAAATCCCCGCGGAAGAAAAAACCGCGGTGAACGGCCGATGGGTTCAGGGGCCGGGGTCGGAGCTTTTTGATTATGCCCAGCGTGCCTTGGGCGATTTGCCGATTGTCGCCGAAAACCTCGGCCTGATCACCCCGGAGGTAGAAAAACTGTTGCAGAAGTGCGGTTTTCCCGGTATGGCCGTGCTTCAATTTGCTTTTGCGGGAGCCGATCCGCTCTGTTCTCACCTGCCGCACAACTTCAGCCGGAAGCTGGTCGCCTACACCGGCACCCACGATAACGATACAACCCAGGGATGGTGGCAAAGCCTGCATCAGGAGGATCTACGCCGGCCGTCGAAAGATCAGACCCGGGAAATGGAATTTCTTTGCCGTTATCTGGCCTGTCAGCCGGCAGGGGACATCCATTCGATTCTGATCCGCGCCGTGGAGTCTTCCGTTGCCGACTGGGCCATCCTCCCTTTGCAGGATATCCTCGGCCTGGGCGCCGAGGCACGGATGAACCAGCCGGCCACATCGAGCGGCAACTGGAAATGGCGGGCAAGACAGGAGCAGCTTTCCGACGATGTTGCCGAAAGGCTGAAAAGTATTACTTTATTGTACGGGCGAAGCTGAAGGGGCGGAGAACTCATGTGGAATGACACCCGATCGATCCTCCTGGAATCCTGTGTGGATTCCGTTGAATCGGCTGTTGCCGCGGAAAAAGGCGGTGCCGGCCGCGTGGAACTGTGCGCGAACCTGACCGAAGGCGGAACCACACCGAGCGCTGGAATGATTGCTCTCGTCCGCCAAAGCATACGAATCGGCCTGCAGGTCATGATCCGACCGCGGGGTGGCGACTTTTGTTATTCGGACCTCGAATTCGAGGTAATGAAGTACGACATTGCGCGCGCCAGGGAGCTTGAGGCGGACGGAATTGTTCTCGGCATCCTGACTGTGGACGGTCAGGTGGACCGGGAGCGAACTTCCGAGCTGGTGCGGTTGTCCCGGCCGCTGAACGTCACGTTTCACCGGGCTTTCGACATGGTGCCAGATCCTTTTCAGGCCTTGGAGGATCTGGTCTCCTTGGGAGTGGACCGCCTGCTGACCTCCGGTCAGGAGAACAGCGCTCTGGAGGGACTGGAACTCATCACCCGGCTGGTGGAAAAAGCCGCCGGTCGAATTATGGTAATGCCGGGAGGAGGAATCTCCTCTCGAAATATCGGCAGAATCTGCCGGAATGCAGCCTTTCGGGAAGTGCACGCCGGTGGCGCGCTGCTCCTGGAAAGTCCGATGAGGTATCGCTGCAATCATATTTCCATGGGGCGTACCTTCCGGCCACCGGAGTATGCACACTACCGAGTATCCGCAGCGGAAGTAAAAAGGCTCCTGGATGGAGCCGTCAGGAATGAATGATTGAAGGGGCTTTTCCGCCCTCGCTTGCCAGGTAACGGAGGCGCTTCCCTTCTCCGGCGACGGGAAGCGGACGGTTGCTTAACGGTTTGCCTCACATCCCCATGGCTCTGTGCGGAGCGCTCCCCGATGCAAGCCGGGCGGTTTTCGATAGCTTCCGCCGGCATATTCGGTCCGGGGAAGCCGCTTACTTTTTCTTGGGCGAACCCCAGCGCTTGGCAATGTTGATTCTCCCGATCTGGGTTCGGAAAGTGGGTTTCTTCTTCAGCCTCATTTTAAAAGCCTGCGAAATAACGCTACTCAACGGACGCCCCATCTCGTTGGCTACTTCCGTATTCATCATGGTTGGGAAAATTTTCTTGAGCAGCTTTTTATCCTCCGACGTCCAGCGGCGATAGGGTCTTTTTAGCCGTTCCTGCTCTTCTTTGGTGGTTTCTTCGTTGTTTTTCATATCTTTTCTCTTACCTTCCCGGAATAAAATGTTTCACCAACCAGGATTTTGTCTCCACGCCTGGAGGCGCAGAAGTGAGCGCCTTTCGGCATCAGTCGTAATCGAATGGCCGCGGTGGCGGACTGGGGTCCTGCCCCGCTTTTTTCAGAGATTTGTCAAAAAGATCCGCCAAGGCCTCTTTGCGCTTGCCTTCGGCCGCCATGGCAGCCTGGAATCGCTCATCGGCGCGGGATTGCTCATCCTTCAGTGCGGCAACCGCCTTTTCGAGACTGAATTCCTTTCCCTCGGATGCCCCGGGAACAGAGCGCCGCAGTACGCCCCGCTCTGCATCGTAAAGCAGCCTGGTACCACATTGAGGGCAGCAGAGATTTTTTCCGTTCGCCACACCGCGCTCGTTTTCCGGCATTTTTTTCTTCATGCTTTGGAACCGGCTCCTGTTCCTTCCCCAATGGATTTCCGAGAAAAAGCCCCCGTGGTTTACCTTACTTGAAATCTATTTTCTAATATTAACCCAAATCCTACTTCGTATCGAAAAAAAAATTTAAAAAATAAATTTTCAATTCCGCCCCCCCCCGGTTGGGCGCAGACCAAAGCCGGTCCTCTTCCGATGACCGGCGAGTCGTCCACGCTACGGCCGGCTGGCCGCTATTCTTCGACCCGAGGGAAGTATCCTTCCCGGGTGCGAACCTGCCGGTGCGGCGCTAATACCCGTACGTTTATTTTTCGGAACTTGCTGCCGCGTTCGGGATTGCGGGAAATATATCCCAGGCTGTATTGGCTGCGAAGCTCGGCTGCAACCTGACAAAATGATCCGCTCAGATTTTCCAGAGAATCGGGCGAATAGAAGCGCCCTCCTGTCGTACGGGCCAGGTCCTGCAAAAAACGACGGGCCTCACGGTAGGCTTTCTCCCCTTCCTTCCGGGGATAAGGCGAGGAACCCACTCCCGGAGGAAGGGGTATCGGAATTGGGGACGGTATGCCGGGGCCCGTCTTCAGGCCGGGGCTGGAGTGATCCCCGAAGGAGTCGTGCAAGGTATGATAGCAGATCGGATAGACCACCGTATCCCCGTACCGCGCCTCCGTCAAGGAATTTTTCCGCGTACTTTGGCGGCTTGCCGTATCCACTCCGTCGCTGAAAAGCACCAGAGCCTGACGACGGCCCCTTTTCTCCCTCAGGCGACGAAGAGTGTCCCACACCGCTTCGTAGACCTGGGTCGATTCTCCGGTGCGAAGCGATTGTATTCCCATCCGGACGGCGGTCCGGTCCGGCGTGAATTCACACTTCCACTGTACCTGATCATCGAAAGACACCAGAGCCACTTCGTCTTCCGATCGCAGGCCCTCGACAAATCGCATGGCTTCCTGCTGAATCCTCGGCATTTTTTCCTGCATGCTGCGGCTGGTGTCCAGGGCCAGCACCACGCGAAAAGGCTCTTCCACCGCGGAGAAGTGGACAATGGACTGCCTTACGCCTTCCTCTTCGACGATGAATTGATCGCGGGTGAGTCCGGTGATGAAATGCCCCTGGGGGTCCAGGACCAGAGCGTTGATGCAGACCAGGTCCACACGGACCCGAATCGGCTGGGACACCGTGGAAGGAGGATTGCGGTCAGCTGCCGCCGGAACGAGAAAAAGACCCGGCAGCAGCAATAACCACGAAGCGCGGACCAAGGTTATTCGTAGCGAAGGGCTTCAATGGGATCGAGCCGCGCCGCCTTCATCGCCGGCCAGACACCGAAAAGCAGCCCGATCATCACGCTGACCAGAAGTCCGGTTAATACCGCCCAAAGCGGTATGGCCGTGGGCAGGGAGGGAATTAGCAGCCCCACGATCCAGGCGGTAAGAACGGCGAGTATGACCCCTAGGATGCCGCCCAGGCCCGTGAGGGACATGGCCTCCACCAGAAACTGCAGGATGATATCCGTTTTTCGGGCGCCAATTGCTTTGCGTACGCCGATCTCTTTGGTACGCTCCGTCACCGAGACCAGCATGATATTCATTACGCCGATGCCCCCCACCAGCAAGCCGACCCCGGAAATGGCGATGGCAATAATCCCCACCGCGGCCGTAATCTGATCGAACTGCTTGATGAAGGAATCCGAAGTGCTGATGTCGAAATTGTTGGGCTGGTTCCAGGCAACCTTGCGCCGCCGCCGCAGGACTTCTTCCACTTCGTCCCGCGCCTTTTCGCGCTCGCCGTTAAAAGCTTTGGCCATGATGAACAGCCAGTCCTCGTTGGGATACTGTTTTTGAAATGTCTGAAAGGGGATATAAGTGGTATAGTCCTCTTCGTTTTCTCCAAGAAAACTGCCTTTGCGCTTTTCGGTTACTCCAATAATCGTATAAGCGCCGCCGCTGATATCCAGAACCTTGCCGACCGCTTTGCCATCCGGGAAAAGCGCCTTGGCGACATCCGCCCCCAATACGCAAACCGAGGCGCGGCGAAAATCATCGGTATAGCTGATGAACCGGCCTTCGGCCAGGATGACATTGCCCACCTGTTCGTAGTTGGCGGTGACCGCATTCAGGCTGTTGGAATTGGCTTCCTGGCTTTTGTACCGGATTTTTACCCGGCTTCGGATCGGAAAGCCCTGCCAGGCTACTTCCTGGACGGAAGGGCACTGGGCCTTGATGGCCAGACCGTCCTCAACGGTCAATGGCTTGCGCATCAGCTCTTCCCGGGGGGGACGTCCGAAACGGATCCCGGTAGAGCGATGAAAAATAAATAAATTGTTGACCCCGTACTCTTCCACCAGGGTGATGATGTTCTGCCGCAGCCCGGTCAGGATGGAAGCGATTACAATGACGGTCAGAACGCCGATTACCACGCCGAGAACGGTAAGAAATGCCCGGAATTTATGGCTGGCAATGGCATCCAAAGCCAGGCGCAGATTTACCAGATAATTTCCGGAAAGTGCCTGAACGTGGGTTTTGGTCGACTGATAGGTCCCAGTGGGTCTGGCGGTCATGGCAAGCCTACTCTTTCTGCAGGGCAACAATCGGATCCAGCTTGGACGCCCGATAGGCAGGATAAATGCCGAAAATCAAGCCGATCCCTCCCGAGACGATCAGCGAAAGGAAAATGTATCCGAAGGAAATGGACATGGGCACCGGAGTGGTTTGGGTTATAGCTGCGGATATGCCGTAGGCCAGCATCAGACCGAAAAACCCACCCAGGGATGATAAAACCACCGATTCCAGAACGAACTGTAAAAGAATATCCAGCTGGCGGGCGCCGATCGATTTTCGCAGCCCGATCTCCTTGGTTCGCTCGGTGACGGAAACCAGCATGATGTTCATTACTACGATCCCCCCGACCAGGAGGGAAATCAGAGTGATCGGTGTAACGACCATAGTAATGGCTCCCGTAAACTGCCCGACGGATTCGCTGATACCCTGGGGCGACATGACGTCAAAGGTATCTTCCGCGTTGGGTCTTATTTTTCGAAAAGCCCGAAGGGCTACCCGGGCCTGCTCCTGAGCGGTCTGCAGGCGGACTTCGTCCGGCGCCTTGACCCGAATGGAAATATTACGCAGGATGCCGTACAGCTTTTCATAAACCGAAATCGGTATCCATATGAGGTTGTCCTGGGACTGCCCCATAAAGGTTCCCTTGCGGGCTTCTATCCCCACCACGGAAAAGTCGTACCCCTTCAGTTTGACGGTCTTGCCCAGGGCGTTTACTCCGGGGAACAGCTTGTCCCGAATGTCCGTTCCAATGACGCAGACGAACATGGAGTGCTGTACTTCGTTCTCGTATATAAATCTTCCGTCTTCCAGGTCGATATTTTGAATGCGGTTGATGTTGGAAGTGGCTCCCAGAACGCTGGCGTCGTAAAATACCTGGGACCTGTTTTTGACATCCGACGAGCCCCATCCCCTCTGCAGGATTCCCACGGTGGCACAGTCCGGACAATTTCTCTCCACAGCAAACATCTCTTCTTTTTTGACATTTTTATGCGTGCGGACGAGCTTTTCCCATTCTTCCCGCGAAAGGTGTCCGGTACGAGCTATCTTGGCAATGAAGAATGTGTTGGCACCCAGCGTCTTGGTGATTGTGCTGGTGACATACACCCGAAAACCCTCAATGGATGCTCCCACGCATACGACAGAAGCGACACCTATAATGATGCCGAGCAGGGTGAGTACGGAGCGGAGTTTATGCGCCCATATGGCACTCATGGAAATCTTAAAGATCTCCCAGTAAAAGACCATCCAGTTTCGCATCCTGCGGAAAGCAAGAACCGGCCAGGCCGGCATGTTCCCGGTTTTATTGGTTTTCATAGCAGGGCCCGTCATCGTATTCATACTCCATAGCCGCACGTTTGGTTCATTTCCATCCTTTAATACGTGAGGAAACGAAAAAAGTTTAATCGGATACGGGCGATCTTTGGCCGGACCGGGCTGGGTTCGCCCCGATCCATGATCCGCGTGGGGAATTCGGCAAGGCGGTTCAATTGCCTAAAATGGTTCCGGCGTGGCAGGCCACCTTCCATGCCAGGGCCGGAAGGCAGCTTGGGGAGGGATAGGTTCAGTGGATGAACTTGGAGCTCGAATCGTCCTGGAACTGTGCTTTTTGCTTGTCCTGATAGTAAACGTGAAATTTTTTACGGCTTTGCATTCTCTTTCTTTTGCACCAGAAATCGTGCCACCGGGCCATCAGGATCCAGCTTCTCAGATAGAGGTAGCCCACTACGGCTCCGCCCAGATGCGCCACATGGGAAATACGCCCTCCCGCTCCGCTCCAGGAGGCGAAAAAAGCGATAATAAAAATCCCGACCACCAGGTGTTTTACCCGCACCGGAAAAACGGCGTACAGGTAAACGATTCGATTTGGGAAATTGACGGCGAACGCTACCAGAAGACCATAAATCGCACCCGAGGCACCCATAGTGACGGCCAGAGAGTACGGCTGGGAAAAAGTGACGAAAAGCCCTGCCCCCACTCCTGTGATAAAATAAAAGCGGTAAAAGCGTGCCGTACCCCACAGTCTTTCCAATTCCGGTCCAAAAAAGTACAGGGTTAGAAGATTGAAGAGAATATGGAAAAAGTCTCCATGCAGAAAGAGGTAGGAAAAAAGCCTCCAGAGCTGCAACTGATTCCACACCTGATAGGGTTGAAGCCCTAAAAGGTAGGTAAGCTGACCGGAACCGGATAAAAAATCCAGTTGCTGGAAGATAAAAGCTACACCGCAAACAATGACCAGCAATTTAATGGCCGCGGTTGGACGGCCTCCAAAAAGTTGCATTGTTTGCCAGTATTGGTTTTTTCTCATGAAAAGTGGAGCCGTTTCAAGTTAAAATAGGGCGGTAATCCCTACTTTCTGACTTTCAGGAATAAATGATTATGCCTAGCTATTGGGAGCAAAAAAGGCGTGAGCCAAGGGTAAATTTAAGAGTCCCTGTAAAACTGACCGGTATCGATACCAATGGTAATTCATTTTCGGAAAACTCTTATACGGAAAATGTGAGCCGATCCGGCGCATTGGTCCTGATTCACCACAAGGTCCCTATCGGTGCCTACCTCCAGATAGAGGCCTTCAACACCTTCCGGGGAGAGGCAGTGGTCCAGATCGTATGGATGGAAACCAACAACGCCGAATGCTATAAAGCTGGAATACAATTCACCGGCCCAGTGAAAAACTGGATCATTAAATAACCGATCTCTTTACGACCCTTTCTGGAGACCGGCCCGGCTTGCCGCCAGCCCGAACGGGCAACTTCCCTGCCGCTGTATAGGCCAAGCCAAATCTTTCAATGAATTCTCTTTCGTTTCTCCCTAGGTCCTTGATTTTTCCAGCTGAGCGGCCAGCTTTTCGATTCCTTTGGCCAACGAGATGAACGAAGGCTGAGAAAGCTGCTCCACGGAAACCATGGCGTGACTTTCGCTTTCCATAATCGTCTGGAACTGGCTTTGTAACATGCGGATAAAGGAATCCATCTGGTTGAGGCAGGTCTCGAAATCCTTTGAGTCCATTTTTTCCGTCAGATTGGTGGATTTCCTGACTTCCAGGTATTCGAGAGCCGGATATTTTTCGATGAGGTGCGCCAGCTGCCTTATCTTTTGCACCGATGATTTGAAATCCGCGTCCTGCAGCAGCGATCCTTTTCCCGACTGCGCTGCATACTTGCCTCTCATTTCCTGTAAACGATTGGCAATGGCCAGCATCTGTTTGGCATTATGCAGGGGAATCTGCATGGCGTAGAAGGCTACTTTCGTATTGAGAATAGGCTCGTTGTTCGTATAGTATCTTGAAAAATATCGGTTTCCAAATACACTTCCGTAGTTGAACATCAGGAAGTCGAAAAGCTGCATGGAGCGGTAATACCCGTCATAGCTCCAAAAGGAAGTGCGGTTATTGATGAAACGGTCGCTTCCGTAGCTGATCGGCAAGGATCCGCCACCGGAAGGCATCGGTGAATAGGACGAATCCCTGGAGCTTGAGAAATTGGAAGAACCGCCATAGTACGAACCGGAAGAACCGGAAGACTGGGGGATACTTTGCGGCGCACTGGGAGCCTGCACGGCGACAGGAGCGCTGGCGGCAGAAGTTCCGGAAGTATCGCGCTCCTGCGCGGAAATTACCAAACCCGAAAGGAGCACGACTGAAAAAACGAAAAAGATAATCCGTCTGTTAGTTTTCATGGCGAACCTCAAAAAATTCCAAACTTCACAATAATCCAGAATTAATTATAACAACTGTCTGATCGGGAGGCAATTATAATTTTTTCCACCCCCCTCCGATCCTGTGAATTCAATATTTTGTATCCAATAATTTGCACGCCACGCTACTTTTTCATTGACATACCTGATTTTTGTGTTTTAAAATACACTTCACTCTTAACGAGAAAGGAGGTATCCTGTCTCCTCTGATTCGGATCGTTTCATTCGAATAGAGGCTTTATGAAAATTGGCTGCGGACCACTTAGCCTAAAAGCGCTGGAAATATTTGATAACTAGTAGGAGGTTGAATGCATAGGAAGCGGTTATACACCTTTGTATTTGCTCATGATGCCCGCGCTCAAATTCGAAGATTTACCATTCCTCATTACGCTCTATATATTGCATTAGGTTTCAGCTGTATTGGATTTCTAACAACCATCTATGGCGCTTATCATTATGTTTGGATGTCGCTGCAGATGACGACGTTCAACAGTTTGAAAGAAGAAAACAAGGAAATTAAATTAACCAATCAGAAATTTCAGATTCTTTCCAGTCGTTTGGAAGAAAAAATTTCCGCTCTGGAAGTAGCTTCCATGAAGGTCAGCATTCTTTCCGGATTGGGGTCCAAGGATACTAATTCCGGCATTGGAGGCGTAGGCGGCTATTCCTGGAGCAATACGGACAGCTCCCTGGGGACGCCGCTCAAGGACAGTTCCGGAATGGCAAACCACGAGAAAGAAATTCGTCTTCTCGAAAAAAGGTTCCGGGATTTGCAGAATCATTTCTCGAATCTTGCTCTGCGAGGCGCCCATACCCCCAATATATGGCCGGTAAACGGGTACCTGACCGGCGGTTTCGGATATCGATCCGATCCGTTCACTAATCAGAGAGAATTCCATGAGGGAGTCGACATTTCCGCACCCCAGGGAAAACGGGTAAACTGCCCCGCGGACGGAGTTGTTATCTTTGCCGGTCCGTACCTGGGCTATGGAAATACTCTGGTAATCGACCATAAATTCGGCGTTACCACGCGATACGGGCATCTGAGCCGTTTGAATGTGCGGGTAGGGCAGAAGGTGTCCCGCGGTGAATTTCTCGGTCTGGTTGGATCGACCGGAAGGAGCACCGGTTCTCACCTGCACTACGAAGTTCGCCTGTACGACCGTTCGGTGAATCCCGTACGTTTTCTTAAAAACTATGCAAAGATAAGCGGATAAAGAGGCGCCCGCTCCGGGAAGAACCTTCCTTAATCTGCTGAAAGATCAACGCTGGCTTCCTTAACGGGAGGCCAGCGTTTTTTTTTAACCGATCCCCAGAGAGGGGATATGTTCAAGGAGCTTTTCACGAATTGACCGCACTCCAATTCCGCTTCCTCCTACGACTGATTCCTGGCTCCCCGTGAATTCCCTCTCTTTTCATCCGGCTGTGAATTTTCGTGCTTTCCTCGAGAAAAAAGCACGCCAAATCGGCATTCAGCGGATTGGCTTTTGCCGCCCCTTACCTGTCCTTCATTCCCCCCAAGTCCGGGATTGGATCGCCAGGGGCTTCCATGCGGACATGCAGTGGATGCAGAAATCGCTGGACAAGCGGCTGGACTGCCGGCTGGTTTTCCCTGCTGTCCGATCCCTGATTGTGATAGCCCTTCCTTACTTTCAGGGCGAAAGGCCGAGGAATCCCCTGCATCCCTTTGGAAAGCTGGCGCGCTTTGCCTGGGGTATGGACTATCATTCCATTGTAAAGAGCAAACTGTCCGTGCTCGTCAGCGAAATCGGATCGTTTTTCCCCGGATCCTCCTGTAAAATCTTCTGCGATGACGGGCCGGTTGCGGAAAAATACTGGGCTGTCCAGGCCGGTTTAGGCTGGATAGGGAAAAACTCTCTGCTGATAACTCCCGAATATGGATCCTGGGTTGTAATCGGAGTGATCATGACCGACCTGGACCTGGAGCCGGACTCCCCGCTGGTCGACCGCTGCGGCGACTGTCGGCTTTGCCTGGACAACTGTCCGACCAGCGCCATCGTGGAGCCTCGTATCGTCCACGCCGGCCGCTGCATCTCCTATTGGAATATCGAAAGCAGGAAGAGCCCCCCGGAAGAACAACGCTCCCAGCACCTGGGCTGGATTTTTGGCTGCGACCGCTGCCAGGAAGTCTGTCCGAAAAACCGTAAAATCCCGGAACGGTCACCGGGAAAAGCTTTTTACGAAAATTCCTGGAAATCCTTCTCTCCGGGGACAATGCTTGCCGCAACGGATGGTGAGGTTCGCCGCTTTTTTCATCAGACCAGCCTGCAAAGGCTGGGCAGGATTCGACTTCTTTGTAATCTGCTGATTGCCATGGGCAACCAGAATAATCCTTCCTTTATACCCTTCTTCCGCCAGGCCCGGAAAGATTCCAGTCCGGAAGTTCAGGATTGTGCCGCCTGGGCTTTCCGCCGGCTGTCTTAGCTCCCGGCGCCGCGGCCCGGAACACCTGAATTTCTTTTCCTCCCGAAATGGGAATATACTTAGGTATTCGATTTTCCTGAGCAGGGAACTCAATCGGATAAAATGGTTTTATAAAACCGGAGAGAGGGAAATGGATTTGCGAATCAATACAGTGACTCCCGCGATGGGTATTCCCGGCGGCGAGGTGGTCATCCAATGTGACGGTTTTGACTGTTCGATCGAAACCCCTGGAGAGGTACTGTTCGGGGGAGATCCGGGAGAAACCGTAAGTTGTTCGGAAAACCGGGTTATTGCCCGCATTGCCGGGACCGGCAGCGGCTCCGGCGTGGCGCTGAAGACCGACGAGGGTCAGACCAAAACCTTTCCATTCCTTATGGGACAGCGGATTGCTGATGAACTCCATCCGGTTTGCAATCCGATCATGGACCGCTATGGAGATATTCTGGTTACGCTCAGCGGGTCGCGCGGGCAAAAAGTTCCTTTTTCCGTTTTTAAAATCACCATGGGACACGAAAAGGAGCCCTATCTCGCGGATATCATCAACCCCAGCGGCATGGCGTTCGATGTCCATGGGGATCTGTACATCTCCAGCCGCCAGGATGGAATCGTTTACAAGGTGGATGAAAACCGTCACATCAAGCGGTTCGCCGACAACCTGGGAACGGCAACCGGTCTGGTCTTCGACGCCGAAGGATACCTCTATGTGGGAGACCGGAGCGGCTCCATCATCCGCCTCGATCCGGATGGTACGCCCATGGTTTATGCCACCCTGGAACCCAGTATTTCCGCCTATCACATGGCCTTTGGCCCCGATGGCCGCCTCTATGTCTCCGGCCCGACGCTCTCTTCCCAGGACACCATCTATTGCATCGAATCCAACGGGGAGGTCAAGCCTTTCTTCCGCGGATTAGGCCGCCCCCAGGGCCTGGTGTTCGATCATCAGGGCTTTCTTTACGTGGGTGCTTCCTACCTGGGAGCCAAAGGGGTATGGAAGCTGGATTGGCTCGGCCAGATCGAGCATTTTATTGCCGGCCCGGTTATGGTCGGCCTGGTGTTTGACGCCTACGGCAACCTGTATCTGGCGGATACCCACTCCCTGTATTATCTCCCCCTGGGTTCCACAATGCCCAGCTGATCCGCCCTTTTTCGGGCAATCGCTTTAGCGCAACAAAGCGGCCATTTCTTCCGCCACAGAGCTCAGCTTGATTTTGGCCAGAGCAAGATTGCCCGTGGGCGCAAGGACCAGCAAAATGTGGAAGTGGGCTTTCCCTGCCGAAGCCTGCTGGTGCGCTGCTTCATCGACGCAGCGGACCAGCACCTGGGAACGCTCCGCCTGGATATGCACCAGTTCGCTCCTCCCCAGGCCCATGTTTTCGCTGGCCTTTTGAGACTTCAGGAGAATTTCGTTGGCGATGGCTCCCACTTCCTCAAGATTGGCCATACTGCCCTCGCAGGCCTCTGCCAGTTCGCCCGCGGGAGAAAAGACCCCCGCACCGCAAAACCCGTCGACTTCCTTGAGCCTGGCCAGCTGAATTGGGATAAGGGCTCTTCTTTCCCCTTCGGCCGGCCTGCCGGACATTTTGCCTGAGGCCGGCGGCCGACCCTCCTGACCATGGACACCCGCCACGGCTGCATCCCTGGCTTTGGAAGCGGTCCCCTCCGCGGCTTCCGGCCGGGAGGCCTCCGAAGCTCTTCCCGAGGCTTTTCCATGGCACGAGGGAGCATCCGGCAGGTTGAGCAGCTTGCTCCCCTTCAGTCGGGTATGTGTCGTTTCCATCCATTTCATAATTTCATTTCCCACCGATGCAAGAAGGAGGATCCGTTTCCATCCCGTATGTTCTCCTGGCCCCTTCCCTGCCTCAACCGATGCAGGCCGGGCCTACAAGGACATTTTCTCCTTCAGATTTTTCGCGAAGCTTTCCAGTTTTCTTTTTGCCAGGACCAGATTACACTCCGGCCGGAAGGCCAGAACCAGAAAAAAGTCCTCCATCCCGGAGGGGGCCTGCCCGCTTTCGATCTCACCCCGCTCCACCCTCTTGACAAGAATGTGGGCCATAGAGGTCTGCAGGTGGAACAGGCAATCCCCGCCCAATTGGTGCCGGGAATCTTTTTGGCGCCATTCTTTCAGGATGGCGTGCAGGCCGGCTCCCCAGCCGGACAGAGACGGCCGCTCGATTCCTAAAAAATCGACAGCCCGGCTTTCCCGGAACAGGCCGGCCCCCAGGAGGTCCTCCAGCTGCCGCAGCTCCGGAAGCTGGCCGAGCAGCATTCCTTCCTTTTCTATGCCTCCCCATGGCTCGGGTTCTTCCTGCGGGGAAGAGCCAGCGGAGCCTTCCGCTTCCGGCGCCGCATGGGGGGCCGACTCTTCCGACGGTTGCTTTTGCGAACCGGGGAGGTCTTCGGAGGTCATTCCTTCGGACGGGCCCAGCACCCGCCCGAAGGCCTTCAATTCATCCCGCCGCCGCACCCCCTCCATCAGCAGGCTGGTTAAGGTCCACTGGATTCTCCGGCTGACTTTGGCCCTCTTGATTTCCCGGAAGAATATCCGGACACGAGGCAGGCTCAGCATGGCAAAAACGGCTTCTTCCGCCTCCAACCCACCGTAAAAGGCATCGTACAGTTCGCCGCTGCGGAAATAGAAATGCCCTTTGCCGGGCGGCTCCTCTTCCGAATCGTTTTCAATTTCCACCAGGCAGGTTTTTCTTTCCCAGGAGATGAACTGCAGGAAGTTATCCAGCGAGATCCCGCTCATGGAGCCCCGGTTGGCGGCCCAATCCAGGCTTTCCCTGACTTGCGGCAGCAGCGTTTCGGCAACCAGAGGCTTGCTTAGAATCTTGATGGCCCCGTTTTCGTAAAGCAACTTCTCAATGGAAGAGGTGGGATATCCGGAAATGAAAATGACCGGGGTATGCAGACGTTCCGTGGTAAGCCGCGCCAGCAATTCAACCCCGTCCATCTCCGGCATCTTCAAATCGGAAATGATCAGGTCGATCTCCGCCGACTGCAGCACCGCCAGGGCCTGTTTGCCGTTTTCCGCCTGGAACGTTTCTACTTCTCCCCGTAACTGGCTCCGCAACAGGGATTCCAGCCAATCGCGAATACTTTCTTCGTCGTCGACGATCAGGACCTTTTTCATAAAAATCCAGCCCCACGGAGCAGCCGCCGATGGTTATTTCATTTTATTTCATTTTTGAAAAGGGAAACCGCCTCTCCGGCCAGGAGAATGACGGCGACCAGGTTGAACAGGGCCTGCAGCCCATTCAAAAAATCGCCGTAAAGCCAAACCAAATCAATCGTCGAAATCGCTCCGACGGGCACGATCAGGCAGTAGGCCCACCGGTAGGGTAGAGCCACCTTGCGCCCCAGTAGGAACTCAAAGGACTTTTCCCCGTAGTAGGACCACCCGATCAGGTTGGTATAGGCAAAAAGCGTGCAGCTGACGGCAACAATCCAACCGCCCCATCCGGGCAGGGCGGCATGGAATCCGGAAGCCACCAGCGGAGCCCCGCGTAAGCCGCTGGACCACACGCCGGAAACGGTGATCACCATGGCGGTCGTAGTGCAGGTGATAAAAGTGATGACGAAGCAGTCCAGCATGGCAATCAGCCCCTGACGGACGGGAAGCCGGCTCTGGGAAACCCCATAAAGGTAAGCGGCGGTTCCCAGGCCCGCCTCGTTGGCGTAAACGCCTCTGGCCAGCCCGAACCGCATGGCCTGCCACACGCCGGCCCCGGCAAAACCGCCCAGAGCAGCCTGGGGGCTGAAGGCGGCCTGGAATATCAGCAGGAGGGTGGCCGGCAGCCGGTCGAGGAAAAAGACAAAAACCAACAGGGAGCCGCCCACATACAGCAGGAGCTTCAGGGGCACCAGCTTTTCCGCCCAGGCCGCAATGCGCTTCAATCCGCCGATCACCACCAGAAAAACGGCCACAAACAGGCTCGCCGCGCTGACCCAGCGGGGAACGGAAAATTCGGATTCCAGCACCGTGCTGATGGTATTCGATTGCACCATGGGACCGGTGGAGGCCGCCGCCAGCCCGGCCACCAGGGCAAATACCGCTGCCAAAAAAGGCCAGCGCAGGCCGTCGCGCAGGTAGTACATCGGTCCTGCCGAATAGCGGCCATCGGGGTCCTTCACCCGGAAATGAAAACCGAGCAGCGCTTCCGTGAACTTCAAAGCCATGCTCAGCCCTCCGGCAATCCACATCCAGAATACCGCCCCCGGACCTCCCGTGGCGATGGCGGTTGCCACTCCGGCAATATTCCCGCTGCCGATCGCTCCGGCCAGCATCGTCAGGAAGGAGCGCCAGGGAGAAATTTCACCCCCCTGGTCCGCCTGCCCCGGTTCAACGGAAAAAGCGGCCACACAGGCCCGGCGAAAAGAACGGATCTGAGGCAGGCCGAGACGGAAGGTCAGGTAAAAAGAAACCAGCAGAAAAAAAACCAGCGTAGGCGGACCCCAGACCGCCCCGCTCAAAACGCTGAAAAGCTGTTCGGCAGTCATCCGCGGATGCCTCGGAAAAACCTTGCCCAGCGCCAGGTCCCGGCGTTGCAAAGGAGGCCGATCCTTCTCCTGGCCCATCCGGCCCGGAAGAAAGGAACGGTATCCGGCGCCCGCCGAAGAAGATTCAAATGAATTCTCCAAACAGCTCCGGACGCGGAGCTGCAATCACCACCTGATGGACCAGCATGCCACGCTGGCTGACGGCGGAGGCAGCCGCTTCCACCGCGGCGGTGACGGCCGCGACACTCCCGGTCAGCATCAGGTATCCTTTGCCGCCGACCGCCATGGCCACATGAATTCGAAACACCAGCACATCCGCCGCTTTGGCAGCGGCATCGGCCCCCTCGAGGATGCTGGCTGCGGAAAAGGACTCCACCACTCCCAGAGATTCCGCGTTAAATCCAGACAAATCCACCGCACCGCTCAGAGCGGGAAAGCACTGCTCATGGATATTGGGGATGACCAGCTCTTCAATCAGAAAGCCGGAGCTTGCGGAAATTCCGGCATCCACGCTGGCGCGCACCGCGGCGACATCGCCGCCGACCAGAATCAGGTACTTCCCGGAGCAGATGGTTCGGGCCAGGATCAGCTTCACCGCCGAGGCTTTCAGCATGGCGTCCTGGGCAACCTGACCGGCGGCAATGCTGGAAAGCTCAAGCATCCCAATGGCGGATTGACTCGCAATCATAGAAAGAACCTCATCCCTCGCCTTTTCAGGCTTCCACAATTATTTCCGGGTCTATCGCCGTCACGCGTCCGTCCATGGAGGAGTGCAGGCTGCAGCCCAACTGCCCTTCCTTTACAGCGGCCACCAGAGTCCCCTTGGCCACCCGATCCCCGGGCCGGACCACCGCTTCGGCGGGCGGTCCCACGTGCTGCTTTTTCGGCAGCACAATGCGCCGGGTTTCCAGAACCCCGGGCCGCAGCGGCCCGTGGTTGTCATAGCGATCCAGACCCAGCCGGCGAATCAGGTTGGGCAGAGGTGTCTTACGCCCTTCCGCCATGGGACGAACCTGGCAAGGCTGTCCGGCCTGGGGATGCTTCTTGCCGGCAGCGCGGATCATCTGTTTGGACTGCACGCACACGTTTTTAGGATCCAGGCCTTCCGGGCATGCGTACAGGGAACACAGGTTGCATTCACAGCAGAACTCGGTGCCGGGAACCATGGTGGTCCCGCGGGAAGTGAACACCAGGCCCCGCATGGCCTTGTGCGGTTCGATCGGATGACCCAATAAATAGCGCGGGCAAAGCTCCGTGCAGAAAGAACATTGGTCGCACGCCGATTTGCCGATGCGGTTAATGACCTGGTAGGTCATCTTTCTTCGCTGCACCAGCGGGTGGTCGACCGGCAGGACCAGGAATCCCCCGCAGGTCTTGGTTACCGGCCGCTGCACATCGGTTTCCAGGATACCCATCATCGGACCGCCGATCAGCAGATGATAGGAAGGGCAGGTGGCCCCGCCCGCAGCGGCAATGGCTTCGGCATAGGAAATCCCGACCGGCACACGCACCGTACAGGGCGTGCGGACCGCGCCAGCCACCGTGAGAAACTTTTCCACCACCGGGGTTCGATGGTGCACATTCCACAGGGTCTCCACATTGCAGACCACCGCGCCGACGTCCAGCGGGAGAGCCCCGGGTGGAATGACGCGCCCGACCGTTTCTTTCACCAGGACGAACTCGTCGCCGGTGGGGTAATAGTCCCCCAGCGCGTGGACCCGCACGGAGTCCCCCACCAGCGATCCGACCCGCGCGATGACATCGGTATATTTGTTTTTGATACCGATGATGCCCTGCCGGGCATGAGCCAGCCCCATGACCCGCTTCAGTCCGGAAATGACTTCTTCCGGATAATGCCGCAAAATCTCCTTGTCCTTGTGCATCAGGGGTTCGCATTCGGCAGCATTGACCACGACCACTTCCGCCGGGCGCAGCAGCTTGGCATAGGTGGGAAAGCCCGCCCCGCCGGCGCCGACCACGCCGTTGGATTGCAGTTCCTGAAGGTCCGGGGGAATCATGTCTGGTGGCGGAAGAGACGCAATGCGGTGATAGGTTAAATTTCCACTATGGCCAGGAAGGGCAGGTTCCGGTACTGCTGTCCGTAGTCCAGGCCGTAGCCGACCACAAATTTATCAGGGATTTCGAATCCGATGTAATCCACGTGAATATCCACTTTTCGCCGGGACGGTTTGCTGAGCAGGGTAATGATGCGCAGAGACTTGGGCTCGCGCTTGCGTAAAATCTCCACCAGGTAGTTCAATGTTAACCCTGTGTCGACGATATCCTCGACCAGGAGCACATCTTTGCCGGCCAGACTTTCATCCGGATCCTTGAGAATGCGCACTTCGCCGGTGGTCTGGCTGGAATTGCCGTAACTGGAAACCGCAATGAAGTCGACGGTCACCGGCAGATGGATAGCCCGGATCAAATCGGAATGGAACACGTTGGCTCCCTTTAAAATTCCGATCAGGTGCGGCTGGCAGTCGGCATAATCTTCGGTGATCTGCAGGGCCAGCTCCTCGACCCGATGTTTGATTGTCTGGCCATCGATCAGCACCTCTTTTAAATCTTTGTAAAAATGAAAAAATTTCCTTTCCATACCCCTGCCTTTGTCGGTTTCCGATAAATTCCAGCCCCAGCGGTGAAATGCCTTATTTTAAAAGGATTTGAGCCATCCTGTCAATCGCCGGCATGGCCAGGGGCGAAAATCCACTGTTTCAGACAGACGGGCCCCGGGCGGCGGCAGGCGAAGGAAGGGATATCCGGATTCCCTGTCCCTGCAGCTCGCTCTGCAAATAGATCTTCAGGAGTCCGACAATTTTCTTTTCGATCAGCCGCACCGCTTCTCGTGTCACCCCGAACTCGTTAGCCAGCTCCTGCAGCCGGGCCGGCTCCTCCGCCAGAAGCCTTCTCTTGAATATGGCCCTTTCCCTCGGGGCCAGCGTCTGCCCAAAGGCCGCCAGCTTGGCCTTCAACAGGTTCTGAAACTCATCCTCGGCAACGATCTCCTCCGGCAGCGGATCGGGCGAGGCCAGGGTGTCTATCGGGCTCTGGTCATAGTCCTCGGAGATTTTCTGGTCCAGGCTGACATCCCCGCCGCTGAGCATCGGTTCGATATCCAGGATGTCCTCTTCCTTGACCTGCATCGATTCCGCCAGCAGCTTGGTACCGGCCTCCACGCCCCTTTCCTCCAGCTTGCGCTTTTCCTTGTTCAAATTGAAAAAAACCCGGCGGCGCTCGTTGGAGGTGGCAAACCTTACCTGGCTCCAGTTGTTGAGGATAAACCGCAGAATGTATGCCTTGATCCACCAGGTGGCATAGGTGCTGAAGCGGACTTTTTTCACCGGATCGAATTTTTTCAGAGCCTGCAGCAGCCCGATGTTTCCCTCCTGAATCAGGTCCAGCAGGTTCATCATGTTGCGCCGGAATTCCAGAGCGACCTTCACCACCAGCCGCAGGTTGCCGGTGACGAGCTGCCGGGCGGCTTCCATGTCCTGCTTCTGGAAGTAACGGGAAATCAGATCCCTCTCCTCTTCCAGGCTCAGCCGGGGATACCGGCGGATATCCGCCAGGTACCTCTGCAGAATGTCGATTCGGACCAGGGCCCTTTGCGGCTCTTCCATTTCTTCCGCGGCCGGTTCGCCCTCCGCGGAAGAGTCGTCCGGATGAGGCGGCACGGAATCTTCATCCGATTCGCCCCAGACAACCTCCACTGGCGATTCCCCTTCGCCCTCTGCGTCGTGGTCTTCCCAGCCATCCATTTTCCGGCGTTCCAATTTTTTCTCCTGACTCCTGTCCTTTTGTCCTGTCTCCGACTAATTATATCCCCCCTGCTGCCGGTCGCCCGGATCAGAACCCTTTCAGCTGCCGCAAGGCTTCATAAAGGACAATTCCTGCCGCCGTGGAAAGATTCAGGCTGCGCACCGCGCCGAACATCGGAATGCAGAAACTCCGGTCTGCAAAGCGCGACAGGAGGGATTCGGGCAGGCCCTGGGTTTCCCTGCCGAAAACCAGGTAGCTCCCCCAGGCAAAGGGAGCCCGGGTGTAGGGCCGGGGAACCTTCCGGGAAAAAAAGAGAAAGCGTGACGGATCCTGGCCGGCGAGCAGGTCTTCCAGGCGCTCGTGACGGAAGACATTCACCAGGGGCCAGTAGTCCAGTCCCGCGCGGCGCAGGTGCTTGTCGTCCAGGCGAAATCCCAGCCGCCCGACCAAATGCAAATCGGTTTCGGTGGCCGCACAGAGCCGGGCGATATTTCCGGTGTTGGGAGGGATTTCCGGCTCGACCAATACGATATGCAGCTTCATCTGGACGCTTGACCTCTTCTGTTATATGTTTATCACAGCTTACTATTTTGAAATCGATTCAAAACAACCGAGCAAAAAAAGGAATAAAGTATGCATCTGATTCGCTTTGAGTGGAAGGGTCGCGTGAGCGTGGGCATCGCCCGCGGGGAAATGCTGGTGGACATGGAAGGAGTCATGGACAGTCTGGCTAAAAGACTTTCCTGGGAATCGGATTTCCCCCGCGGCAGCATGCGCCGTTTTCTGGATCTCTGCCTGCAGCCGGGAGCCGCCGATGCCACCGCCGAAGCGATCGCCAACTGGGGGAACTCGGACAACCCGCAGCTCCTCTTCCACCCGGCGGAAGAGTGCCGGATCCTGGCGCCCATTCATGATCCCGAAAAGATTATTTGTGTCGGATTGAACTACGCCGATCATGCCACCGAAGGCGGCCGAAAACCGCCGGAGTTTCCGGTGGTCTTTGCCAAGTATCCCAACTGCATCGTCGGCCCCAACGATAAAGTTATTCTGCCGTCGCAGTACAGCCAACAGGTGGATTACGAGGCGGAACTGGCGGTGATCATCGGCCGCTACACCAAAGAAGTCCCGGAGGAAAAAGCCTATGAGCATATCGCGGGATTCACCATTCTGAACGACGTCACCGCCCGCGACTTTCAGCGCCAGGACGGTCAGTGGGTGCGGGGCAAAAGCTGCGACACCTTTGCCCCCATCGGGCCGGCCATGGTTACCCTGGATGAAATCGGCGACCCCCACAACCTGTCGATTACCATGCACGTCAATGGAGAAGAGCGGCAATCCTCCAACACCTCTGAAATGATTTTCAAGATTCCCTTCCTGGTTTCCTACCTCTCGCGGACCATGACCCTGGTTCCCGGGGACATCATTTCGACCGGAACGCCCCCCGGAGTAGGCGTTTTCCGGCAGCCGCCGGTCTTTCTGCAGCCCGGCGATATCATGGAAGCCAGGATTGAAAAAATCGGCAGCCTGATCAATGTCACCGACGGCCGAAGCGTCCATTGATTTCCGGCAGGAATAACACTCATATCGGGAGATATTTCCGTGAAGGTCAGCCTTTTCATTACCTGCCTGGTGGATGAGTTCTTTCCCCAGGTGGGCCAAGCCATGGTGCAGGTCCTGGAGCGGCTGGGAATCGACCTGGACTTCCCGCCGGGTCAGACCTGCTGCGGGCAGCCAGCCTACAATATGGGTCACCAGTGCGATGCCCGCCGCGCCGCCGAAAGGTACCTTCACATCTTTCGAAACAGCGAGTGGGTCGTAGCCCCTTCCGGCTCCTGCACGAGCATGGTGCGTCATCACTATCCTCTGCTGTTTGCCGATGACCCTCGCCTCCGGGCGGAAGCGGAATCGCTGGCCGCCCGCTGTTTTGAATTCTCCGAGTTTCTGGTCCGCATTTTAAAGACCGAAGATGTCGGCGCGTTCTTCCCCCACCGGGTTACCTATCATGACAGCTGCCACCTGCTGCGCATGCTGGGCCTGCAGGAGGAACCGCGCAAGCTGATTCGCTCAGTGCGCGGCATCGAACTGGTGGAAATGAACGACTCCTCCGTCTGCTGCGGATTTGGAGGAGCCTTTTCCGTCAAGCTGCCCCATTTATCCACCGCGATGATGGAAGACAAGCTGGCCCATATTCAGGCTTCCGGAGCGCAGTACCTGATTGCCGCCGATGCGGGCTGCCTGATGAACATCGGGGGCGGCGCCCGGCGGCGCCAGCTCCCGATCCAGACGCTGCACCTGATCGAGCTGCTGGCCCGTCGCTAGGATGAATTCCCTCCCCGATCGAGACCGTCCGGCGTCCGCAGTACAAGCCGTCCTGTTTGATCTGGACGGATTGATCGTCGATAGCGAGCCTCTGCACCAGGAGGCCTTTAACCGCCTTCTCCAGCGCCACGGTATTCCCTATCATCTGGATGACGAAGAGTATGGCCGCTGCTTCGTCGGCATCCCGGTCAGCCAGAATGCGGCCCTGTTGTCCGAGCGCTTTCCCTGGAAAAAGCCGGTCGCCGAACTGATACGGGAGCGGGAATCCATTTATGAGGGGCTGATCTCCCGCCCCGCGAATCTCACCCCCTATCCGGGGCTGGACGTCGTGCTGGAAGAGATAGGGAAGAGACAGCTCCGGGCGGCGGTGGCCTCCGGATCGCCACGCCACCACGCCCGGATGGTTTTACAGGGCCTTGGGATCGATTCCTGTTTCTCCGTGGTTCTGGGAGGAAATGACGTACCTCGTAAAAAGCCCATGCCGGATGTTTACCTCCGCGCCTTGGAGCTGCTGGACCTGCCCCCATCGGCATGCATCGCACTCGAAGACAGCGCCACAGGGGTTGCCGCCGCCAAAGCTGCCGGGCTAAGGGTTTTTGTGATCCCTAACCGCTATACCCTGCACCAGGATTTAAGCTCCGCCGATGTTCGCCTCTCCGGCCTGGTGGAGCTTCTTCCCTATCTCGGCGGCCGATAGCAGAAGCGGACTATGCAGAAGGTACCGGGAGAAGCTTTCTTCGTCCTGTCGCGGTGTATTAATGCCTCATCTGGCAGGTTCCCTGCTGCGCCGAGGGACAATGCATACAGGCATCCGATCCGGGCCTGGGCTGCGGCGCGGAGCCTCCGGCGCTGACCGCAAAGGTAGACAGCTGGCGCTCCACCTGGCTGCTGCCGCAGCTTTTGCAGCCGACAGCCCCCTCCCCCCGGGAAGAAACGATCGCTTCAAAAATGGTTCCACATTCACTGCATTTATATTCGTAAATCGGCATGCAAGCTCCTTTAAAATATATATCTTACCCCCGGAGCCGATCCGGATTCAATTGGACGCCGGCCGGGGGGGCGCCTCCCCGGGGACCGGAAGCACCAGGGAATAAACTTCCCGGCAGAGCCTGTCGGCACCGGAATCCGGCGGAAGGCCGGAAAGATCCAGGGCCAGGTGAGCGGCCTGACGATAGCAGGCTTCTCTCTGCCTGAAAAAGAGCTGCACCTCCTCGACGCTTTTGTTCTGGAGCAGGGGACGGTCATTCTGAGAGCGAAGCCGGTCCAGAATTTCCTCCAGCTTCACCTGCACCCAGACCACCAGGCCGCCCTGGCGCAATCGGGGAATCATCCCTTCCATGGTGACCGCTCCTCCGCCGAGGGCTACCACACAGCATCGGTCCTCGTCCAGAAGGGCAAGGATAAGGGATTCCTCCAGGGATCGAAAACAGGCCAACCCTTTGCTGCGGATGATTTCCGCGCAGGGTAGACCTTCCTTTTTCTCCAGTTCGGCATCGGTATCCAGGCAGGCGTATCCCAAGCGCGCCGCCAGCAGCGGCGCCAGAGTGCTTTTCCCCGACCCGCTGAACCCGGTCAGAAAAATTCGTTTTGCCAAAGCAGGGTTGCTCATGGTTTTCCAAGAAACGGCACCGATTGCCCCGGCACATGAGGCACATGTTATAGTATGGGACCGGGCCGGTGGTAATCGAAAAAGCCGGTGCGGCTCTGATTATGGACCAGAACAGATCGCAAATCAACGAATCCGCCAGCGAGAACTCCTCCCCGTTCTCCTGGAGCCGGAACAGACTCCTTTCCCTGCAGAAAAAACTGCTGCACTGGTACTCCCGATCGGCTCGGGATCTGCCCTGGCGGCAGACGCGGGATCCATACGCCATCTGGGTTTCGGAAATCATGCTGCAGCAGACGCGCGTGGCCGCCGTGATTCCTTTTTACCTGCGCTTCATGGAACGATTTCCCGATATGGAGTCCCTGGCCACCACCCGCGTGGATGATGTCCTGCCGTTCTGGTCCGGACTGGGATACTACCGCCGCATTCGCGATCTTCACCGGGCCGCGCAAATCGTTGTCCGGCAGCATGGCGGACAAATCCCTCGCACCCGGGATGGCCTGCTCTCCCTTCCGGGAATCGGAGCCTATACGGCCGGCGCGATTCTCAGCATCGCTTTTGACCTTCCGGAACCGGTGATGGACGGCAACGTCGCCCGTGTGCTCTGCCGCTTTTTCCTGATCGAGGAGAACTGGAAGTCGAAGGCCACCGGGAAAAAGCTCTGGAAAATGGCCGCTTTTCTGCTTCCTTCCGCCCACAGCGCTTCTTTCAACCAGGCCATTATGGAACTGGGCGCGGTATGCTGTCTGCCCCAGTCGCCCAAATGCTCCCTTTGTCCCTGGAAATCCGGATGCCTGGCCCAAAAGGCAGGCAGGCAGGCCGCTTTGCCGGTGAGCGGCCCCCCGGCAGAAAAAGTGCGGCAGTTCCTGAACATTTTCATCTTTTATCACCGGGGGCGCATCCTTCTGGGAAAAAAGGAGGAGGGCGCCCTGGTATCCGGATTGTGGGAGCTTCCCTCCCTGACCGCAAAGCAAGCCGCCCGGGACAGTCCCTCTTCCTTTCACCGCCGGTTAAAACAGGCCTATGGCATGAGCGCCGGGCAGGTGCAGCGGGCCGGGAAGACGCGGCACTGCATCCTGCAGCGCGAAATTCAGGCGGACGTTTTTGTAGCCCGCCTTACGGAAAGGCCGGCGTCCCTGCATTCCTTATTCCAGGAACATGCCTGGATCCGGACGGAAGAGGTTTCGCGCTACGGAGTGTCATCGCTCTCCCTCAAGTCCCTGGCTCTGGGGCAAAAATCACGGCTTCTTTAAGCGTCTTTCCGCGGCGCACAGAAGAGCCGAAAGTCTCCGGCGCTCCGGCAGGGAAAATTCGCAGGCCATCCCCTCCAAGCGCTGCCGAAGGTTCCGGAGTTCGACACAACTTGCCGCCTGGCGAATCTCGGTTTGCAACGGGTAGAAAAGGGGCTGGCAGAGCCCGGAAAATTCTTCCACGCTCCGGAAAGAGGCACGGTGAATCGGGCTGGGCCCGAACTCCCTCAAAGCCTTCTGGTGGGCCGGTGTCGGGTAGCCTTTGTGACGGCCGAAACCGTACTGCGGATACTGTTTGTCGTAGGCAACCATCAGACGATCGCGGTATTCCTTGGCCAGAATGGAGGCAGCCGCAATACTCTGGCTCGCGGAGTCTCCGCGGATAATTTTCTCCTGCGGCCAAGGTACGTTCGGGACGGTGCGGGCATCCACCAGAACGTAATCCGGAGCGGGACGCAACTGGAGCAGAGCACGCCGCATCGCCTGCAGGGAGGCGTGGTAAATATTTTTCTCCCGGATTTCCTCCACTTCGGCAGTTCCGATGGCGGAGGCTACCGCTTCCCGTAAAAGGACCTCCTCCAGCCTCGATCTTTGCAGGGGGGAAAGGACCTTGGAATCCCTCACCCCGGGCAAACATAGCTGCACAGGCAGGATGACTGCCGCAGCCACCACCGGACCGGCCAGCGGGCCGACCCCCGCTTCGTCCACCCCGGCGATCCGGGTAAATCCCTTTTCCCAGATCCGGCGCTCATAGGAGAGCAGGTCGGAAGCCAGATCCTGATTCCGTTTCACAGGAATACGCAAAGAAGAATGAATCGGGAAAAGGGATCACGGTGTCGGCGGACTGTCGCTTACGGTAATGTACTGCCTTCCGGGGGGCAGTTCCACTATATTTCCTGCTCCATCGATCGCCTGCACCGCCAGAGTGTAGGTTCCCGCAGGCGCAGTCAAGAGTCCTACGAAGCCCACATAGGGACAATCGGGATCCAGACCGGGAAAGGCGTTGCAGACATCCGGCCGATAAACGCGCCCCAGCGTAACGGGAACCGCATTGCCATTCAGCAGGACACGAATATCCGCCAGGCGGCTCGCCGATCCCGCCCATCCGTTGATCAGGAACCAGCTTCCTACCGTGTCTCGCGGCATGGGACTTTCCAGCAGCCCGCTGATGGCCACCTTGAACTCGGTCTGCCGCGTGGTTACCCCGCCCTTGGTGTCCCGAATGACCGAGGTCAGGGTGTGCACTCCGGGGGTCAGAACCACCAGGGAAGCGGTATAGCCGACATTCGGGCAATTGGGGTCGCCACCCGGGAAGGCCGCACAGACATCCGGCCGATAGACTCGAAGCGCGGCATAGCTCCAGGTGCGCCCGTCCACCTGCAATTCGACGGTCTGAACGCCGTAAGGAGAAAGCGCCCATCCGGAGACCAGAACATGACTCCCCATGTTCGCACCCGCTACCGGCTGTTCAATGGCCGCCGTGATCGATGGCGCCAGAACTTCGATCGGATAGGAAATCAGTTTGTACAATCCCTCCGAATTGGTAATGCGGACGGTTAAAACATGATTGCCGACCGGAATTTTTTCCAGCATCGCCCGGAATCCGACATTCGGACAATCGGGATCCCTTCCGGGATATACGCTGCAGACATCCGGGCGGGGCATATGGGCCGTGGCGATCGCCACCATTTCGTGATCCATAAAAATGTCCACCTGCTGAACGCCACGCGCCGCCAGAGCCCAGCCGGAGACCTGGAAGTTGCTGTAAACCTTACCGTTTTCGGCCGGCGTGTCGATCCAGCCCTGGATGGCGGTCAGATCCACCTTAATCGGCCGGAGTCCCGCAGCCGAGCTGTTGTAAAAGCCCTTGCGATCGATGATTCGTAAGCCCAGCGTGTGGTTGCCAAGGGGAAGATGATTGACCTGAATCCGGAAGCCTACGGCCGGACAATCCGGACTCACCAGGTCCCGGGCATGAGTTTGGCAGATTTCCGGCCGGGGGAGAAAGGTGAGCGCTGAGGAATCGGCCCAGACCGCTCCGTCAATGAGCACATCCAGGGTGGAAACCCCGTAGGACGCCAAAACCCATCCGGTGACGGTCATGTTTTCCGGCACCGACACCTGCGGGGCCGGGGATTCAATATCGGCCAGAAAGCGAACGGTCGAAGGTTCCGGAACCGTGGTGATCGATCCGTAGGCATCCAGCTTCCCGTAGCCCCAGCGGTAATCCGGAACGACTTCCGTTCTCGATCCCGCAGCGGCCGGAAAACTGGTAAAGTCGTCCTGGATCCCGTTTTCGGTAATGAATCGCCTGATCTGCGATGCATCGAGCTGCGGATTCTTGCTCATCATGAGCGCCGCCAGTCCGGTCACGTGCGGCGCCGAAAAGCTGGTTCCCTGGCTCAGGGCATGAACTCCGTCCCGCAGAACATCGAGCCGCGCAAAAATACTGGGATCCCCCGGCTGACCGGGTTTTAACGTTCCCGCCAGAGAGGATGCGATTCTCTGGCCGGGAGCGATAATTTCCGGTTTGATTCGGCCGTCCCGGGTTGGCCCGTCGCTGGAAAAGGACGACAGGGCTCCGATGGTGATGGTGGAATAGGTATGGGTTATTTCATCCACGTCGGTCCAGCTGTTCTTGGTGTTGAAGCTGCCCACGGTAATGATATTCCGCGCTGTCCCGGGAAGAGTGAGCCGGCCCAGTTTTTCCACGTAGCTGGTAAACACCGCGTTGCGGGACGGAATCCAGCCGTCAAAACGGCCGTTCACGATATTCGCTCCCTGAATCTTGATTACGAAGGAACCGATCCGGGAGGTGGAAAAATACAGCTCCCGATCTCCGTTTTTCGAGTCGGGAGTGATCAACCCGGTGAGATCCGCAATGTCCGAACCGCCGCCTTCCATGGTAACCCGAAGAGAATCCTTTCCTGAAAACCAGAAATCGAACTCGATTTCGCCGGAACCGGTCTGGGTTACCCCTATCGAAATCGTATTATTGGGAGAGCCGGGCGCTCCCACCAGGCCTCCGGCGTGAAGAGCCCGGCTGCCGTCGTTTCCGGCAGACTTGACCACCACGCGGCCCGACTTGCCCGGGCCGCTCAGGCTGTCGATGGCCCGCTCCATCAGCGACGTTCCGTCATGGGCCCCGACATGGTCTCCGAAACTGAAATTGATGGCCACCGGGCGGTTCAGCAGGCGGGCCTGCTGGTCAATGAAGGAAAGGGCAGTTAGCAGCCGGTCTTCGAAAGCCACCGACTGCGACAAGGCATCGTTTTCAAATATCTGGATCACAATCAGGTCGGCCTCCGGGGCCATGCCGATAAACTGCCGGGAAACCTGCCCGTTGCCCGTAGCGAATCCGTTGCCGGCGGCTATCCCCGCCACCATGTTTCCGTGGCCGTCCAGGGATTGAGACCGAAGCGGAGAAATGCCCTTCAGTGCGTTGTTGATCTGGCTTTCCGTATACAGGGTACCGAGCGGCCGCCCGGAAGCCGTAAACATCGGAGGAAGAGACCCCACAATCCCTCCCGATATGGCGAAAGACTGGTCGCTGACATCCCAAAGCGCCTTGATCCGTGTGGTTCCATCCATTTTTCGAAAATCCGAATGGAAAATATCAATGCCGGTATCCACAACGGCCACCAGGGAATTCGATCCGGTCTGTCCGCTGAATCCTCCGCTGACGATAGGCGAGCGGACAAGATTGGCACGGGTAACCGTCATGCTCACGTCCGACTCAGGCTGGTAGGCTCTTGCCGCCTCCGCCTTCAGAACGCTGGGGAGCTGCGGGAGCAGGTAGAGCCGGCTGAGCGGTCCGGAAACGGCAGCGATGTCACCCACCATGCTGTGCACAAAAAAGCCCGATTTTTCCAGTTCCCGGGTATTCCCGTCATCCACCTGGACCAGCATGGATACCACGGGTTCCTCGGAGCTCAGACCGATCTGGAAATGCCGGGAAAGAAGTTGAAGGTTTTTATATCCGGCCGCCTCCACGGCACGGTTGCCGGCCATGGAGGCCTGCGATGCGATCAGTGCCAGAGGTGCATTGAATTTTCCACTGCTCAAGGCTGCCAGGTCGCTGCCGGGACCCTCTTGGCCACCCGATCCGAAAAGTGGAGAAAAGGAGAAAACCAGGATAAATAGCATTTCCAGCAGTTTTTTAATCATAGCTTAACCCTGTTGTTTTGGAAAAATAGTTTCCTGTTGGGTTTGGATTTTCGAAATTGCTCATTCTCCCAATCTTACCACTAGATATACCCAAATACAATATGTAAAGTATGAACAAATCGGGCAAAGATAGAGGGTCGGAATTCCCTGAACGGAACTTTATGGCTTAATGAATTATTTTTGAGTTTCCACTCCCTATGGCTGTACGGATGGCGCTGCATCCCTGGAACAGGAAACGGATCGGCTGGGAGGGCTTTCATTTCCCGACCGGTCTGCAGCGGAAATCCGGTAGTAGTAGACGATTCCGTTCCGCACCTCCCCGTCAAGGTAGTGGTTGATCTTCAGAGGTTGGGTATTTAATTTGTCACCGACGGAGGCCGGGTCCGAAGAGCGGTACAGCCAATAACCTGCGAAATCGGATTCTTCGCAGATTTCCCAGCGCAGGCTGATTCCTTCCGGCAGGCGGAAGGCTTCCAGATGGGCGGGTGTGGCCGGCGGAAAATGATCGGTCGGACGCAGGGTCAGCGGCACGGAAAGAACGCTTTCCGCCCGATGGGACTGCTCACAGCCGACCACTTGAACTGCATAGGAAACATCCTGATCGAAAACGACAGGAGAATCGCGGAAGAAGTTCTCCTTCCATAGATCCGGTAGGAAAGGCACATCAAACCGGGGCGGAGTTTCCGCGGACCGGTACAACTTATACCCCGACCAGCATGCCGGTGCCGATCCATCGATATTGACCGTCGGCTGGTCCCATTCCAGGAGGATATGGTCGGCATGAATGCTGCCCCGAACCGGAAAGGGCGGCTTGGGAATAGCCTGCGGTTCCAGGAAAACCAGGTTGGATAATCCATCGGACTGGTTGTGCCGGTTCAGGTACTCCACGGCATAACAGAGGCGGATCGATGGCCAAAAGCCGGAAATGGGATCTACCGGTACGGGATCGTCAAAAAGCAGGTATTTCTCTGATTCCGGCCAGGCCGTTTTCCCCTTGGGCAGGACAGCCAGCGGCGCAGCCAGGCTTCTGAATTGCCCGGAGTCAGGGCCGGAAGAGGCGCCGGCCGTTTCTTTATTTTGCATCAAACGATAGATCCGTATTTCCTGCATCTGGCGAACCTCGGATCCGTCCACATTCTCTTTAGGCCTGGGAATCCGGAGCCGGGCGTTCGACCCGATCTGAACGACGGATAGCTCCGTCGCCCTTTTGGGAATCGGTATTTGCGGGGGAACCGGGTCTCCGACCCGCGCGCAGGAAACGGAGGCGACAGCCGGCAGCATCAGGAGGCAGGCGGCCCCGGCCAGGAACCTCCCCTGCCGGAAAAATTTCAGAACGACCGGAGGCATCTCTTCCTGGAGACAAAAAACACTAAAGTATGTAACGGCTCAGATCCTGGTCCTTGACGATATTGGCCAGCATCCTGCGAACATAGGCCGCATCCACATGGACCTCCTTTTCCTCCAGGTCGGGGGCCTCAAAGGAAATTTCATCCAGCAGGGCCTCCATGATGGTGTGCAACCGGCGCGCGCCGATATTCTCCATCTGCTCGTTGACCTGGGTGGCAAAGCAGGCGATTTCGCCGATGGCGTCCTCCTCAAAGATCAAGGCAACCCCTTCGGTTTCCAGCAGGGCGATGTATTGCTTGATCAGGGCGTTTTGCGGCTCTTTCAAAATCCGGATGAAGTCCTCCTCCGTTAAAGGCTTCAGCTCCACGCGGATCGGAAACCGCCCTTGCAGCTCGGGGATCAGGTCCGATGGCTTGGAGACATGAAAGGCCCCCGCCGCGATGAACAGGATGTGATCCGTGCGGACCATGCCGTATTTGGTGTTGACGGTTGTCCCTTCCACGATGGGCAGCAGGTCGCGCTGCACCCCCTCACGGCTCACATCCGGCCCGTGGCCTCCCTCTCGCCCGGCCACTTTATCCAGTTCGTCCAGAAAGATGATTCCGCTCTGCTCCACCCTTTCGATGGCGATCCGGGTGACGAATTCCATGTCAACCAGTTTCTGCTCCTCCTCCTGCATCAGGTATTCCACCGCTTCCGATACCTTCATCTTCCGCTTCTTGGTCTTTCCGCCAAGCATGTTGGAAACCATGTCTTTCAGGTTGACGGACATTTCCTCCAGGCTGGACCCTTCGATGAGCTGGAAGGAAAAAGGGACATGCCGCTCCTGGTAATCCACTTCCACCAGACGATTGTCCAGCTTGCCTTCCCGAAGCTGCTGGCGCAGCTTTTCCCGAGTGGCCTGATACGGATCCTCCGCGCCGGCTTCCCCTTCTGCGGCGGCCGGCCGGGCTGCAAATTTGGACGGGGGTAGAAGAAGGTCCAGAATCCGCTCCTCCGTGTTCAGCTCCGCCTTTTCCTCGATTTCCAGGATTTTTTCATTGCGGACCATGTCGACCGCAATTTCGACCAGATCCCGGACCATGGCCTCCACATCGCGGCCCACATAGCCGACTTCCGTAAACTTGGTGGCCTCGATTTTGATGAAGGGAGAGTTGGCAAGCCGCGAAAGCCGCCGGGCGATTTCGGTTTTCCCCACGCCGGTGGGCCCGATCATGATGATGTTTTTGGGGGCCACTTCATCGGCAATATCCGGAGCCAGCTTCTGCCGGCGCATGCGGTTCCGCAAGGCAATGGCCACGGCCCGTTTGGCGGCATTTTGACCGACCACGTATTTGTCCAGCTCGGCCACGATTTGCCGAGGGGTGAGCTCATCCAGCCTCTTTTTTTCTTCCGCCATACCAGGCATATAATAAACCATTCTTTAGAGCTCCTCGATCAGGATGGAGTCGTTGGTGAAGATACAAATGGAGGCGGCAATTTTCATGGACTCCATGGCGATCTCCCGCAGGGAAAGGTTGCTGTGGGCGGTCAGAGCGCGGGCCGCTGCCAGGGCGTAAGCGCCTCCGGAGCCGATGGCCGCAATTCCGTCGTCCGGTTCGATGAGGTCCCCTTTTCCCGAAATCAGATAGGCCCGTTCCCGGTCCGCTACCAGCATCAGGGCATCCAGGTGCCGGAGAATTTTGTCGGTTCGCCAGTCTTTGGCCAGCTCCACTGCCGCCCGGCTCAGGTTTCCGCGATAAGATTCCAGCTTGGCCTCCAGCCGGTTGACCAGAGAAAAGCCGTCGGCCGCAGACCCGGCAAAGCCGGCAAGGATGGAATCGTTATAGATCCGACGGACCTTGTGGGCACCGGATTTGACGACGATATTCCCCAGGGTCACCTGTCCGTCACTGGCCATGACCACCTCCCGGCTCCGGCGGATCAGCAGGACGGTGGTGTGTTTCATCGAAGGCTCCATAATTTTTTCTACCTCTGAAACCTCTAATTATAGCGGTTTCTGCCCCGGGTTGTAATAGGATCCGAGCCGGAGGCAAACAGAAGGGGATTCCGGCAATAGCGGGAAATCTTTTCCTCCTGATTCGATTTTTCTTGCAATCTGCGCCCGGTTTGAATACCCTGATGAATCGAACGGAAACGGAGGCAGTCATGATCATCAAGAAGTCCTTATCGCCGGAATGCCTGCAGGACAGGTTGAACCTGTTTTGGAATGTCTCGGCCGAAAAGATCCGGAGCATTGAAACCAGCTGGCAGCCCGGAATGGGTGCGCCGGTATTTACCGTTGCAGGGCGTTATGCGGCCAGGGGGTGGACGGAATGGACCCAGGGATTTCAGTTCGGATCCGCTCTCTTGCAGTACGATGCCACGGGAGATTCCCGATTTCTGGCCATGGGCCGGGAAGCCACCTTGCGGCGCATGGCGCCCCATCTGACCCATATGGGAGTTCATGACCACGGGTTCAACAATGTGAGCACCTACGGAAATCTCTGGCGCATGATGGGCGAAGGCCGCATCGAAGAAGACCACTGGCAGCGGCATTTTTATGAGCTGGCCCTCAAAATCTCGGGTGCCGTCCAGGCAGCCCGCTGGACTTCCCTGCCCGACGGCCTGGGCTTTATCTACTCCTTCAACGGCCCGCATTCGCTTTTTGCCGACACGATACGCTCCTTGCGCTCCCTGGCTTTGAGCTATCAGCTGGGGCACATCCTCCTCGGCGAGATGGATCAGCGCATCCACCTTCTGCATCGGCTGCTGATCCATGCGGAAACGACCCGGCGCTTTTCGGTCTACTTCGGTACCGGCCGGGATTCCATGGACCTGCCGGGGCGCGTGGCCCACGAGTCGATCTTCGACATTCACAACGGAGCGTATCGCTGCCCCAACTCCCAGCAGGGGTACAGCCCTTTTACCACCTGGACGCGCGGCCTGGCCTGGATTCTGCTCGGCTTCGCCGAACAGCTGGAGTTCCTCGATTCTTTGCAGGAGGAAGCCTTCCTCGAAATTTCCCCGCCGGACCTTTTCCGGAAGGAGATCCTTTTACCGCGCTTTGAGGGAGCCGCCCGAGTCACCGCCGAGTTTTATATAGCCCATTCGCCCGCCGACGGGATTCCCTTCTGGGACACCGGAGCTCCGGGACTGGCTAACCTTGGAGATTATCTACATCGTCCCGCCGACCCGTTTAACGATCAGGAGCCGATCGACAGCTCCGCGGCCGCGATTGCCGCCCAGGGGCTGCTCCGGCTGGGAAGGTATCTGCGCATGAAAGACCGGCCGGAGCAGGCCGAACGGTACTGGCAGGCCGGGCTTTCCATTGCCGGTACGCTGCTGGGGGAACCGTATCTTTCCTCGGATCCGGACCACCAGGGGCTGCTGCTGCACTCCGTGTACCACCGGCCCAACGGCTGGGACTACCTTCCTCCCGGATCCCGCATTCCGCGCGGGGAATCCTCCATGTGGGGAGACTATCACCTTCGCGAGTTGGCGCTTTACCTGCATCGAATCATCCACCATCAACCCTACCTTCGGTTTTTCGCCGGATAAGGGAGGTACGGATCATGCCCTTCGAAACAGAAAAGGATTTGTCACGGCTCTGCATCCATACCATTACCACCAAACCCTGGTCGATCGAAGAAGCCCTGAAATACTATTCTTCGGCCGGGGTGCGGGGAATTACAGTCTGGCGGGAGGCGCTGCAAAACCGCCGGCCCGCGGAAATTTCGCGACAGATTGCCGAAGAGGGCATGAGCGTTGTTTCTCTTTGCCGGGGCGGATTTTTCCCCTCTCAAGAGCCTGCGAAGCGCAGGGCCGCCATTGAAGAAAACCTGCGCGTCATCGACGAGGCCCAGGCGCTGCGCGCCCCTCTGATCGTCCTGGTTTGCGGAGCGGATCCCGGTCAGCCCCTGGAGGAATCCCGCCGGCAGATTGCCGAAGGTATTCAGGCGATCCTTCCCCATGCCGAAGCCGGCGGAATCCGGCTGGCGATTGAACCTCTGCATCCCATGTATGCCGACTCCCGCTCCGCCATTAACACCCTCCGGCAGGCCCGGCAGATGTGCCGGGAGATTGATTCCCCCTGGCTGGGTGTCGCCGTGGATGTCTACCACCTCTGGTGGGATCCGGATCTGCAGGAAGAAATCGGACTTTGCGGAAATGCCGGAAAGCTTTTTGCTTTCCATATCTGCGATTGGCGCACCCCTACCGTGGACCTGTTAAACGACCGGGGTCTGATGGGAGAAGGTTGTATCCCGATCCGCCGGATCCGGCACTGGATGGAGGCAGCCGGATTTCAAGGATTTCATGAAGTGGAAATCTTTTCTCTGCGCCTCTGGCAAACCGACCAGCACGGTTTCCTGAAACGGATTATCGAGGCCTACCGGGAGTTTGCCTGAGCTTTCATTTTCCCTCCGACGGCAGCGGACAATCCGCTGGTCCCATGTCCGCCCCACGGCTCAAGAGCTTTATCTTGGTAGGGGATATCCGGATGATATCCCGGAATTGAAATCCGCACTTGTTGAATTCCGGCAGGTTGATGCCCCGAAGGATTCCATCGATCAGCAAATAGACGGTCGGATCGCCCTGAGTTAGCAGCAGAGTCCGGTTGGGAAAAGGCAGTTCATTGTATTCCAGACTTTCCAATTCCCCGTCCGGAATGACCAGAATTTTCTTGAAGTCAAACTTCCTGGCAATGAAAACGTCCAGGTCCACCCAGTATCTTTTCCCGTCCTGGATCAGGTAGACGGCCGGGCGGGCGGCGCCCCGCACCAGGATGCCGTCCGGAGGAGGCAGCGGCTTGCCGACCGGGAGCGGATCCAGCACCGCTTTCGGAATCGTGAGGACATCTGCGTTCTTGAACTTACGCTGCCGGAAGACAAACCGGCTGACCGGGTGAAGTTGTCCCTGCACATAGGAATAAACGGTCGGTGCCACATCGCTTTTTATTAGGGTCCCGTCTTTCCAGGAAGACATCGGCAGAGAGGAATAGGAAGCCGGACCGGCCGGGTCCTGCAGAAAGCAGGCTTCTGCAGCGGCCGCTATCCCCATGCTGAGCATCAGGCCCAGAGCGATGGGAAGGGAGCCGAAGGGATGAAAAGCATTACGCATGAAGATTCCCTGTTGTATCTGTCGACGCATTGAACAAAATTCAATTATTTTTCTTCGGGCGCAAAATACCCGGTGCGGGATTTGACGTTAAATCCCTTTCTCCTGGCCTTGACCTCGGTGCGCCGGAAGGTCCCATCCATTTTCGTATTGGTGGGTGAGTAGGCCAAGGCATACTGATTTTTAAGATCCTGGTTGATTTCACGAAAAGCCTGCTGGAGCTCCGCAAGCCTTACCTTGGCCAGGAAAAATCTCCCGCCGGTGTCCCTGGCAAACTGCTTGAGAACTCCGAAATCTGCGGGATAGCCGGCTCCGCGGACTCCAATGCCATAGATCAGCACATCCGCCCTTTGGGAAGCCTGCAAGGCCTCCTCTTTCTTGACCTTGCTCTGGTTATCGGCACCATCGGAAAGAATTACAATGACTTTTCTCCCGGCTTCATGCCGCAGCTTTTCATTCACCGCCAGAAAAATGGCATCGTACAGGGATGTACCTCCGCCACCCCGAAGGGAGGACAGCCCTTTCTCCAGCAGTTTAAGGTTGTCGGTGAAGTCCTGCACCAGCTCCACTTCGGAGCTGAATTGCAGTATCATTGCCAGATCCTTTTGCGGCCGAAGCACGTTGCGCAGAAACTCCAAGGCAGTATCGATCTCCAGTCCCAGTTTGTCTTTCACGCTGCCGCTGGTATCGACCAGCAGCGCCATGGTGATGGAAATTTCCCCGCCTTTGCTGTAGTTGTTAAAATATAGAATGGATTGCGGGGCTCCATTTTCGAAAACCTCGAAATCCTGTTCTGCCAGGCTGTTGACAAATGCGCCCTTGGAGTCGGTCACCGTAAAGACGATATTTACCATGTTGACCTGGGCTTTGTAGTTGGCCTGGGGTTCGGGGGGGACCTGGAAACTCGGAAAAGCGGAATTCTTCCCTGCGGGGGATTCCGCCGAAACAGAAACTGGACCTATGCTTATCCATGCGGGGACAAGCACCCCCAGGAGGATGAAAAGTTTTGTCATCGCCGATATCTTGAATTTTCCCGTTCTGCTGCCAAACATTCCTAATACCTTCCAGGTTTTGATTATATCGTAAAGGATGATAGATGAAACAAGAAGAAATAGCGGTCAAAGGATTCCTCTACTGCCGTAGAAAGCTTTGTGGTGAAGAGGTGGCTTTGAAAGAAATTACCCGGGAGACAGGTACTCCCTGCTACATTTATTCCCGTGGTGCTCTCCAGAGCAACGCCCGGCGGTTCCAGGAGGCCTTTTCCACCATCAACCACCGGGTCTGCTTTGCGGTAAAGGCCAACCGAAGCCTGGCCGTTCTGCAGGCATTTGCCGGGCAGGGCCTGGGATTTGACCTGGTTTCCGGGGGGGAACTGGCGGCCGTAATCCGGGCCGGGGCCAACCCTCATCACCTGATCTATTCGGGGGTAGGAAAAACAAAAGAGGAGATCTGCCTGGCCCTCAGGACCGGCATCCTCCAATTCAATGTGGAATCCGCCGAGGAACTGGCGCAGATCCGGGTTTGCGCCCGCGAGTCGGGATGTGTGGCCCCCATAGCCTTGCGTGTCAATCCGGATGTGGAGACTGGAACGCACCCGTATATCCGCACCGGCTCTTCCCGGCACAAATTTGGAATCGATTTCCAGGAGGTCTTTTCCCTGGTGCGGGAAATACGGCGGTGGAAAGAAATCCGGCTGCAGGGCCTGGCGTGCCACATCGGTTCGCAAATCTGCCAGCTCGCGCCGTTCGAGGAAGCCTTCTCCCGGATGGCCCGCCTGTTTCAGGATCTGAAGTCCCAGGGTATCGCTTTGCAGACTGTGGACCTGGGAGGTGGCCTCGGGGTTCGCTATAACCGGGAAACCCCTCCTCCTCTGGCGCGTTATGCGTCTCTGGTACGCCGGCATTTTGCCTCCTGTCAGGCCTTGGTACTGCTCGAACCGGGGCGTTATTTGCTGGCAGACGCAGGAGTTCTGGTGACCCGCCTGCTCTACCGCAAAGAGACCCGGGGAAAGCATTTCTATATTGTGGATGCCGGCATGAACGATCTCATTCGTCCGACGCTGTACCAGGCCTGGCACGAAATCCTGCCCCTGCAGCTGAACTCGAAGCGTCCGCGCCTGAAAGCGGATGTGGTCGGTCCTTTGTGCGAAACGGGAGATTTTCTGGCCAGGGACCGTCTTTTGCCGGAAATGAAGCCGGGAGAGGAACTGGCCCTTCTGCAGGCTGCAGCGTATGGGTACGCGCAGTCCTCCAACTACAATGCACGGCTTCGCCCGCCGGAGGTGATGATTAACGGCAAAACGTGGCAGGAAACCCGCCCCAGGGAATCCGAAGAGGACCTGTTCCGAGGAGAAACTCTTCTGCCATGACGTACCGGGAATCGAAAATCGCGGGGCGGTAAAAACCGGGTACCGCTCCTTTCGGTGAAGAGGAAGACTTTTTGCGAATCCATCCGCAGAGAAAGCCTGCCTAGGACTTCGTAACACAGCCCGGGGTTGCGACTGCGTCTCACCCCGGGCTGCAGTTCGGAATCCCCGCAGGATTCCTGCGACTTTTTACGAATAAATCAGCAGACAATATCGAACTGGCTGATATGAATGGTTGGATCCTGCTTGATGCTCAGCTCGCGTCCGAGCAGGAGCTCTATCTCTTCCAGAACCTTGGATTCGCTGCCGCGAAGGGCGCGGGCGACCTCCGGATGAACCCGTACGCTGACATCGCGGTCCGTTTCCATATGCCTGCGGATCTTCTGGACCTCCGCCTGGATCTGGTAACAGGTGGTCGTCAGGGATTTCACCATTCCGGTCCCGTTGCAGTAAGCACAGGGCTGGCAGAAGGTTTTTTCCAGGGACTGCTTGACCCTCTTCCTGGTAATGGCCACCAGGCCGAATTCGTTGAACTCCAGTACCTTGGAAGGAGCTTTGTCGCGGGCGATCTCCTGCTGCAGAAGTTCCATAACCCGGTGACGGTTCTTCCGCTCCTCCATGTCGATAAAGTCAATGACGATAATTCCGCCCAGATCCCGGAGCCGGATTTGTCGAATGACCTCCTTGACCGCATCCATGTTGGTTTTGGTAATGGTCTCCTCCAGGTTATCCCCTTTTCCGACAAACTTTCCGGTATTGACATCGATGGCAACCAATGCCTCGGTCTGATTGATAACGATGTAGCCGCCGGATTTAAGCCAGATCTTGGATTCCAGGGCTCGGTTGATCTCATGGGCGACGCCATACTCATCAAAAATATCGTTGTCCTTGGTAAATAGCTTTACCCGATTGATAAAGGAAGGCTGGTAGCGGTTTAGGAAATCCAGAATGCGCGCGTATTCCTCTTCGTCGTCCACCCGGATCACACGAAATTCTTCGGACAGCTGATCCCGCAGGATTTTCTGGACCAGCCCCATTTCCCGGTGAACCAGGGAGGGTGCCGAGGCCTTTTCCGCAGCAACGCGAATTTCTTCCCAGAGGTGGAAAAGGTATTTGATATCGGTTTCGATTTCCTCTCGGGTCCGGGCCTCGCAAGCCGTGCGGACGATAAACCCGCCGGGAATGCCGGCGCGGAGTTCCGTCATCAGCCTTCGCAGGCGCTGCCTTTCCGCTTCGGAGTCAATTTTACGCGAAACGCCGACATGCTCGACCGTCGGCATGTAAACCAGAAAGCGACCCGGCAGAGCAACATAAGAAGTAACCCGGGCACCTTTTCGGGCGATCGGCTCCTTGGCCACCTGTACCATGATTTCCTGGCCCTCCCGGAGCAGGTCGCTGATGGTCTGGCGGGGGGCGGATTCCCCTTTTTCCGGGCGATTGCGCCGCCGGGAAGACCCTCTCCTTCGATTGCCGCTGGGCTTGCGGTGGGGCGGCCGGGATTCGAAGTTCGATTCGCGACTGGGGGGTGCCACCGAGGCGTCATCCTCCTCCTTGACCTCCTTTTCCGCTTCGGCAGCCGGAACAGATTCCGCGCCGGCGGATGGAGTGCTGAAAGTGCTGGCGGAACCCCTGCGGCCTCGGGAATTCCTGACGGGGGGGTCCCTGGGCTCGATGGAATCCGACAAAGGCTCGGCCGCGTCGCTTTTTTCGGCACCTCGCCGCCTGCCGGATATTGCGGTGCGGACGGCAGGCTCCGAGGGCTCCGGTTCCAGGAGGGCTGCCGCCTGGACCGGCTCCGCCGCCTCCGTGCGGGAAAGGGGAGCCTGATCGACATCCGCCTGCGGAGGCGGCAACAGATCGGCTGTTGCTTCCGGATCCGGCCTCGGCGCTGCAGCGGAGACCGCTAGCTTGGAGCCCGTTTCCACACCGGCCACGGGAGCTTCGGCGACCTCCGCGGGCCATGCGGCCCCACCCGGCGATTCCGGGCCCTGGTCCGGCCGGGCAGCCTCAGGCGAGCCGGCCGCGTGCGGGGCGGATCCGGGCTCCAGGTGGCTTCCCGAAAACCACTCCTCCAGGGCAGCCCTTACTTCCGCGTCCCCCGGCAGTTCATCCGCCGATTCCAGGGCAGCCGTCAAGGCTTCCGGTATTTCTGTCTCCGGCAATTCAATCGGGGCGACACTCCGCTCGGGCTGCCTGGGCCGCTCTTCGCGACCACGCCTCCGGGACCCGCGATCCGAACGGTCCCGGTCGGATCGGTCCCGGTCCGGGCGCTCTGCGCCGCTGCCGCTTTCCTCGGAAGGAGTGGTATATAAGCGCTCATATTCCTCCATTTCCTCGAAAAAGTCGGTGACGTACAGGAAGGTATCGCGATCCAATCCGATATCGATGAAGGCCGATTGCATTCCGGGCAGCACGCGGGTGACTCGCCCTTTATAAATGTTTCCCAGAATGCCTTTGTTTTCGCTCCTTTCAATGAATAATTCCATGACTTGGCCATCTTCCAGAATGGCCACTTTCGTTTCCAATCGGTTACTGCTGACAATTAGCTCTTTTTGCATTTAATTTCTCTTTAGCGCCAGTCCATTGGGAGTTGATAAAATCAAGCGGGGAAATGATATGCTGCCCGCTCGACAGGCCGGAGGCGTTTCGACGGATCTGCCAGCGTTCGGCATCCCCGCCCAGCAAGGCTTCCAGAACCTCTTCCGGGCGGGCGTAGAAAGCCCCGTTCATTGCTAAAATAAAGCCCAAAACGGGAGCCTCTTCCCGGTCGGTTAAAAAGAGGCTCCTCAGGGCTGGTCGAATCTCTACCCTTTTTACCTGCCCCTCCTTTTTACGGGAGATCAGGATGCTTTCCCGGCCCAGCAGAGACTGGATCCGTTCCGCCAATTCAGCCCGGGAGGGAAGGCCGCCTTCCGCCAGAGAATCCGGTTCTGCCAGATACTCCGCCGAGTCAATCCAACGCGGCAGAGCGGGAACATCTTCCGGAATAATCCGCCACTGCAGGAAACGGAGGCCTGCCGGACTTTTGGAATTGACACGCTCGAGAATCTCCTCTTCGGAGAAGGAGTCCGCCAATTCCAGCTCCAGCCATTCGGCCGTGCTCTCTATTCCCAATCCTAAGGCAGGACCAAAAGCGAGAGACGGCTTGGGGTGAAAACCTTGGGTATGTCGAAGATTCAAGCCGCTACGATCCAACGTGCGGCAGATGGTCCGAATCAGATCCAGATGAGAGGCGAAGCGGAAATATCCGCTTTTCTGATAGCGAACCCAATAACGCCGGAAGACACCACCAGGTATGGCCGCTCCCGCCCGGTCGGAATATCCCGCCAGGGAGGAGCGAAAATCCTGAAGGTCCTGCTGCCATCGGGAGCTCAAATTGCGGTAGGGATCCATCGCACAGGCGAGCCCGCAGTGATTGCAGTGAATACCGTCCTGTAGATCTTCCTGCGTCGGACCGCAGGCAGGCGAAGTCAATGACTGATCCGCCTGGCAGCGTTCCCGGAAAAGGTGTTGTTTGGAAATCCGGATGTTCAGATGATCCCAGGGCAGGGAGGAATCAAAAGGGATGGCCTCCAGGTATTCCTGAGGATCGATCCCGCAGTTCTGAAAAGCCTGATGCCATGGCTGCATTTGCAGTTCTTCCGTCCAGCTGTCGAACCGACAGCCTTGTTTCCAGGCTTCCTCCAGTACTCCGCAGAGACGGCGATCGCCGCGACTGAAGACGCCTTCCAGAAAACTGGTCTTGGTGTCGTGCCATTTGAAGTGCAGACGCAAGCGCCCGATCGATTCCTTTAAAAAGTCCTGCTTGTCCCGGACAGCGGACAAATCCTCCATCCGGTCCCATTGGAATGGCGTAAAGGGCTTGGGAACAAATGTGGAGACGCTGATGGTTATCTCGGGACGACGGCTTTTTCCCTTGCCGCGGATCTCCGCCATAACCTTCTGTGCCAGATGGACAATCCCCTCCACGTCTTCCCATGTCTCGGTTGGCAAGCCGATCATGAAGTACATCTTGATCTGGTGCCATCCGTTGCGGACTGCATTCGTGACCGCCTGCAAAATGTCCGTTTCCGTAATTCCTTTGTTAATGGCATCCCGCAGGCGCTGCGTTCCCGCTTCCGGGGCGATGGTAAAACCGGTCCGACGCACGCGCCCGATCTGGCGCGCGAGCGTATCGGACAGGCTATCCGCACGAAGAGAGGAGACGGACAAGGATACTTTGTCTTTCTCCAGGCGCTCCATCAGAGTTTCAAGCAGAGGCCCCAGGCAGTGATAGCTCCCCGCAGACAGGGACGTCAGGGAGACGTCATCATAGCCGGTAGAACCAATTCCTTTCAGGATGCATTGAACGACTTCCGAAGGCTTTCTCTCCCGCAAGGGCCGATAAATGAACCCGGCCTGACAGAAGCGGCAGCCTTCCATACAACCTCTGGAAATTTCGACGGCTACCCGATCATGAACAATTTCCGTGTTCGGAACGAGCAGCTCTTCAGGAAAGGGAAACTGCGACAGATTCGCAACGAACCGGCGCTCGATAGGGTAAGGACTCTGCCGACTTTCCACCTTCCCTGATTTTTGGGGAACTATAACTTCCCGCCTGGAAACCGGATCCGGTACGGCCTCATATTGCGAAGGGACATACCAACCCCGAATCCCGGGTATTGACTGGAAAAAGGTGTCCCGGGGAACTCGTTTCCCGTTATTGGAATTTGGATCCATCCAGGAGCAAAAAAGACCTACCATTTCCGGCAGGGCCTCCTCCGCATCTCCGATCAGAAAGGCATCGATAAATTCGGACAGGGGCTCCGGGTTAAAAGCGCAAGGCCCCCCGGCAATCACAAAGGGGTGCCGGTCGCTGCGCTCTCTGGTCCGAAAGGGGATTTGCCCGAGGTCGAGGATATTCAACAGGTTCGTGTAGCATAGTTCATGCTGCAGAGAGAAACCGATGATATCAAACTCTTTCAGGGGTATTTTATTCTCCAGGGAAAAAAGCGGCAGGGATTGCTTTCGCAGCTCCGCCTCCATATCCCTCCAGGGGGCAAAAACCCTTTCTACCAGTAAATCTTCTTGCCGATTCAGCAGGTGGTAGAGAATTTTCAGCCCCAGATGAGACATTCCGATCTCATACACGTCCGGGAAAACCAGGGCAATTTTAACTTTTGCCCTGGCCGGATCACGAACGGTGGCATTCCATTCTCCCCCACAGTAGCGTAAAGGTTTCTGAACTTTACGAAGGATATCCTTAATATCCAGCATCCAAATTAATTAAACAAATCCTTTTCCAAAAACTGATACCGCTATAGAATGTACCATAAAAAGGGCAAGATTTGTTGATTCATGATACTCCCATCTGCTTCCGGAATGCTTCCTGATCGAAAAGAGCGGCTTGCTGCCTCTACCTTATTATCCTTGGCCATCCTCATTTTTCTGAGCCCGGCCTTTATTCCCGGGGGGTATTACTCTCCGGCCGACCTTTTGTGGCGCCTGGGGCTTTTCACCGGTTCGGGGGTACCTCACAATCCCCTGCTTTCCGATGTGGTCCTGCAGATGCACCCGTGGGCCAGGCTTTCTGCCGAGATTTTCAGCTCCGGAAGTTTTCCGCTATGGAACATTTTCTCCGGAGGGGGTTTGCCCCTGTTTGCCAATATGCAGTCGGCCGTTCTGTATCCGGCCAATTACTGCTTTTATATTTTGCCCTTTCCGGTTGCCCTGCTGGTCTGCTGTTTTGTCAAGCTTTTCGCCATCGGCTTCTTTTCCTACCTCTACTTCCGGGAAATTCAGGCCCGACCCTGGATCGCTCTGGCGGGAGCCCTGGCTTTCCAGTTTGCCGGCTTCAACGTGGTCTGGCTGATGTGGCCCCATACGAATGTTGTTTTTCTCCTGCCCTGCGGCCTGTTCCTGACCGAAAGATATTTCCGAACAGGTCAACCCAAATATCTTCTATGGTTTAGCGTGGCGTTGGCCGTCGCCCTTTTTGGCGGACATCCGGAAACCTTCTTCCACATTGTTTTCCTTCTGGGGCTGTATCTTCTCCGCGGGCTCTGGCTCACCCATTCCTCCCTCCGTACAACGGTCAGCCATTCCTTCAAATTGATGCTCAGTCTGTCGCTGGGTGCAGGCATGAGCGCAATCCTGCTGCTGCCTTTTTTCCGATACCTCGGACTGAGTTCCGCCTGGGCCTCCCGCAGCGCTCACCCGAATGAAGCCCATCTGTCCGTGTGGCTTTTTCTTTTGAATTTCATACCGGATTATTTTGGCAACCAGGTCTGGACGGAAAAATTCTTCCTGACGACTGCCAACTACAATGAATCCGCCTCGGGATTTGTGGGTATCACCTTTTTACTGCTGGCCTTTTGCGCTTCCGCCGGATATTACCGGGATGGCTTGGTACGCTGGTTTGGGATCGTCGCCCTGTTCAGCATTGCCATGGTCTATAAGGCCCCCTTTCTTTTCGACCTGATTACACGGATGCCGGGATTTGATGTCAGCCTGAATCAGAGGATGCTGCTGCTTTTTGGCTTCTCAGCCGTTGCCTTGGGAGTGATCGGTCTGGAGAAGCTGCAGTCCGAACCGCTCAGCCGTCGGAAGACCGTTCTGTCCCTTTCCCTTTTGGCCGGGGTGCTGGTTATACTTCTTCTGGGAAGCCGGACGCTGACGTCAACTCTTGTTCCCGCCTCTGAACGGGAAAAATGGCAGATTGGATTCACCGGTATCTTTGTCTTGAATCTTTGCATTTCCTGCTTTCTGATTTTCAGGCTGCCGGAAAAACTCCGTCCCACCTTCCTTGTTTTACTGGTTTTTTTCGAAACGGGACTTCACGGCCTTTTCTACAACTCGGTAACCAGCGAAGACAATTTCTACCCGTCTCATGAAATCGTTTCTTACCTGACAGAACGCTTCCCCGAGGATTACCTGCGCACCTTTTCCTATGCTAATATGCTGCCTCCGAACCTTGGTACCTGGTACGGCTTCAACCTGATCAGCGAATACGATGCCATGGGTCTCGAAAGCTACCAGAAGCTGAAGAAGCGTATCGGGCCCTTTTCCACCGGCTGGGAAATTTTCAGGGAACAGCTGAACCTGAACACCTTGTCCTTTTTAGGTGCAAAATACCTTGTCCTGCCTGAAGAGAGCGGTATCCACCTGATTCAGAAGGTGCCGGGAAAATTCAAGGTGCGCGTCCGGGGGAAGGGGGCCATTCTCCTCGAACAGGAAGCCCTTCCGAGAGCGTATCTGCTGGAGGCGCCTGACGCAATACAGCTTCAGGAAGCCCTCGCCCGCCTGATGAACGACCCCAAAGCGGTTGAGCTGGCTCCGGTCACCTCTTATCGGCAGGAGATCGACGGCCGGGAGAATGTCGATTTTACTGCCTCCGCGCCCGGCTTTCTGGTGCTGAACGAAAACTATTACCCCGGAATGCAGGCCCTTCTGGACGGGCGCCCGGTCGATGTCCTTGATGCCCATGGGCTTCGCGCCTTACCGGTTCCAGCGGGGATCCACCGGGTAGTCATGCTTCCGGAGGACAGCCGTTTTTTCCTGGGGAAAACAATCAGCCTGGCTGCCCTTCTGATCTGGCTTCTGCTTTTTGCCGTTTCGTGGAAAAAGCCACAGTTTTGGCACTGAAAAACTGCGGATTCAGGCAACAGCCGGTACTCCCTTATGGGACTTTCCGGATGTCCGTTGTCCTTTCCGCCCTCTCTCGTTCAACGGGGAACCAGGCCTGCCGGCAGGCCGCGCACGAAGTCGCCCGGCTGGCATATTCTTTTCAAATTCCAGTGGGAGGGCAGGAGGCGAAGGTATTCGCCTGTTGCATAACGCTGGTCCACGAGGTAGACAAAACCCTGGTCTTTCTCCGAGCGGATAACCCGGCCGGCCGCCTGCAGCACGCGGTTGAGACCCGGATACAGGTATGCCCAGGCATAACCGTTGCCGTACTTTTCCTCGAAATAATTCTTGCAGGCATCGTTGTAAACGTTTACCTGGGGGAGGCCAACACCGAAGATCAGAACCCCGACCAAAGCTTCGCCGACCAGATCGATGCTCTCCGAGAACGAACCGCCTGAAACCGCGAAACCGCGCACTTGGTTGCGTGTCTGAAATGCAGCGATAAATTCTTTCTTCTCCTGCAGGGACATCTTCGGCCGCTGGAATACCCAGGATACGGGCGCCGCCACCGTCTTGAGGAGCCGGGAAAGGAGGGCATCCTGAAAAGCGAAGGAAGGCGAGAAGACAATTTGATTCCCTCCTACCGCGAGAAAGGCTTCCTCGACTGCCTTGGCATAGCGATCCATGTTTTTTTCCCGGCACTTCCATCGCGTGGACAGGGTGTCCCGCAAAAGGTAGGCGCAATGCGCCGGGGGGAAAGGTGAAGGCAGATCGACAAATCCGGGGTGCATGTCGGGTGAGATCAGCCGGGTAAAATACGCGACGGGAGTCAGCGTCCCGGAAAAGAAGACCGAAGCTCGCTGGTTTTGCAGCACTTCCTGAAGCTGGACGGAAGGGTCGATACAGAGAAAATCCAGGGTGAAATCCCGTCGCCGGCCGGAAACGACGGTTCGATAGGACTCGTCGTAATGATCCAGCACGGTCCGCAACCGGCTCAGATCCCAGTACAGTTCCACCGCCGGATCGGAGAGCGCGACGCCGCTTTCCATAAGATCATCGAAGCCGTCCAGAACCCGGCCGAGCGGCTTTTCCAGGCCCGCAGGAAATCGTCGGTGCACTTCCTGAAACTCCGAAGGAAATTCCTTCCTTGCCTGCCGCAAGGCGGAGTTGAGAATGGAAAGAATCTTCTTTTCCGGAGGCGAAGAGGCCCGCCGGACCTCGAGAATCCTGCTTTGGGAAAGGCTTCCGGAAAACATGGAACGGGCCCGATCGACCAGGTTGTGGGCCTCATCCACCAGGAAAACATATTCCGTCTTCCCGTTCGAGAAGAAGCGCCTGAGCCTGGCCCCATAGTCAAATCCGTAGTTGTAATCGGCTACGATGACGTGGCAGTAAAGGGACAGATCCAGCGACAGCTCAAAGGGACAGACCTGGTACTTGCGGGCCAGTTCCTCCACCTGCTTTCGGGTGAAACAGGAATGCGGGAACACCTCCCACAGTGCAACTTTCGCTTTCCGGAAATAATCGCGCGCATACGGGCAACTTTCCCTCTGGCAAGGGGGCCGCCCGACTTCCTGCGTCTCCGTGCTCCCCTCCCCAAGGAGGAAGCATATCTTGCTTTTAGCTGTGATGCTGATCCAGCGCAGGTGGGGAAGCCTGGAGGCTGCCAGGGTTAGCGCCTTCTCGGCGGCGACCGCTCCGGAATTCTTGGCGGTGAAGAAAAAGAGTCTGGCGGCATGGTCGTGTCCCAGGGCTTTCAGGCCGGCATAAAGGACGGCGATGGTCTTGCCGATGCCTGTAGGCGCCTGTAAAAAGAGGATTCCGCGGTCGCGAATGACGCGGAACACTTCCCTGGCGGCACCCCGCTGCCCCGGGCGGAAATCCGGATAGGGAAACTCGAAGGAAGACAGCTCCCCGAGCAGGTCCAGCCGACAGGCCTCGTGGCAGTTCTGCCAGGACAGGAAGCTGGCCACGGCCACGCCGTAGGTTTCTTCCAGCTCCGGGAGCGTGGCTATGGTTGAAACGATCCGCTCTTTGCCGCTGCGGCGATGAACGCAGACCAGATCGAGGGAGATTTTCCCGATCCCCCGGTCGAGGCAGTAGAGCCACCCATAGATGCCGAGCTGGGCGGCATGAGCGGGATTGACCTCCGGCGGGTGTTCCTCCCATGGCCGGACAGTGGACTTGATCTCCTCGATGTGGGTCAGGCCATCCTTTTCGTAAACACCGTCGGCACGGCCCGATATCTCCAGATCGAGCCGCTCGCCTCTAAAAAGACGTTTCAGCTCGACTTCGGCACGGTAGCCCTCGATACCCCGCCCCTGCATTCTCCTGTGGGCGGTCCTGCCCTCCTGCGCGGACTTGCCCCCCGGAGTTGCCGGGCCAAGATCTCCCTCCTGGAATAGAAATTCGGCGAGAGCCCGGATGCTGATTTTACAGATGGCTTTTTCTGACACGCCGTCCTGTTACTCATCCGCTCTGGCCCTGGTAAAATTCCCGGATCCAACCGACCACGGTTCGGATCTCCTCCGGGGTAAGCTCCGGAAAAACCGGAAGGGCCAGTACTTCCCGTGAAGCTTCCTCCGACACCGGGCAGTCGCCGGCAGCATAACCCAGGTGAGAAAAACACTTTTGCAGGTGCAGCGGAATCGGATAATAGATATCCGAACCTACCCCATGGTCGCTTAAAAACTGCCGCAGCTCATCTCTCCGGCGAACCCGGACCACAAACTGATTGTAGATGTGATAATTTCCGCTGGCAACGGCGGGAGGCCGGCAATATTCCGTCAGGTCCCATTCTTCCAGAAGCCGCAGATAAAGGGCGGCATTGTCGCGGCGAGCCTGATTCCAGCGCGGCAGATGGCTGAGCTTCACCAGCAGAACCGCCGCCTGAATCTCATCCAGCCGGCTGTTCCACCCGACCTGATCATGAATGTACTTGACGCGGCTGCCGTGCACCCGCAGCATGCGTACGCTCTCGGCAAGATCCTCGCGCCGGGTTACGATCATTCCTCCGTCTCCGGCACCTCCCAGGTTTTTGCTGGGGAAAAAGCTGATGGCCCCGGCATCTCCCAGGGAGCCTGCCGGGCGGGATTGCAAAAGCCCCACCCCCCCGGTCTGGGAAGAGCCAATAGATTGTGCGGCGTCCTCCAGAACCTTCAGGCCATACCGCTCTCCGATCTGCAGGATTTCACCCATGGCCGCCATTTGTCCGTAGAGGTGAACCGGAAGAAGGGCCCGGACGCGTCCGCTTTTTAACAGGGAAGCCGGCTGGCCGGCATGTCCCGGAGCCAGGGACCGGCCCTCCAGGAATTCGGTGATCCTTTCCGGACATAGGTTAAAGGTCAGAGGATCAATGTCAAGGAAAATGGGGATGGCTCCCAGGTTGTGGATCGCCCCTGCCGTAGCGAAAAAGGTGAAGGGGGTGGTGAGCACGGCATCGCCGGGCCCCACACCCAGAGCCCGCAGGGAAATCAGTAGCGCGTCCGTTCCGGATGCGACGCCGAGAGCCCAGGGAACCTCGCAGCAGTCGGCGACTTTTTTTTCCAGGTCCTGCCCCCGCTTGCCGAGAATGAAGGATTGCGATTCGAAAACCTCCCGGACGGATTCCATAATTTCCTTCTGGATTCCGTAATACTGCCTTTTCAGATCGAGAAGCGGGATATTCATGATGGTACATTTCCTCCGGTTTTTTTCCTCATCGCTTTTCACTGGGAGAAGTCGTGTCCAGGACAATCGCGTAATCGTCGCGGTCCACCGAACTGAAGGCAATCATCTCCGCTATCAACCCAAAAAAAATGAATTGCACGCCCACGATCATCAGCAGCAGGCCCAGCATCAGCAGGGGTCGGTCGCCAATCCAATGCTGAAACATCCAGCCGATCGAAAGATAGCCGTCGATAAGGAAGCCGGAGGTAAACAGCATAATTCCCAGAATTCCAAAAACGTGCAGCGGCTTGCGGTTATACCGCGTCAGCATGATCACGGTCAGCAGGTCAAAAAATCCGCCCAGGTATCGGCCGGGACCATATTTGCTTTTGCCATAACGCCGGCGCTCATGCCGGACCTGGATTTCGCCGACGTTGAAGCCGCGATAGCTTGCCAGTACGGGGATGTACCGGTGCATGTCCCCGTAGACATTGATTTCCTCGATTACCTGGCGGCGGTAGCATTTGAAGCCGCTGTTGATGTCGTGAATCCGGACACCGGTGGCCATGCAGGTGAACCAGTTGAACCAGCGGGAGGCCCAAAGCTTGGTCCAGGGATCCTGGCGGTTCCGCTTCCAGCTGGAAATCAGGTCGTACCCCAGGTCTATCTTCTCCAACATCCGCGGCAGCTCTTCCGGTACATCCTGCAGATCGGCATCCATGGAGAAGACAATATCGTACTGCGTTCTCTTGAAACCGGCGTGCAGCGCGGCTGATTTCCCGAAATTCCGGCGAAAGCGGATCCGGCGGCAATGCGGATCCCGGGAGCAAATTTTCTCAATCATTTCCAGGGAGCCGTCGGTGCTGCCGTCGTCCACAAAAATGATTTCGTAAGGCTGCGCCAGGCTGGTCAGCACGGCAGAAAGCCGGCCATGCAGCTCTTCCAGGCTCCCCTTCTCGTTGAACAAGGGCACGACCACAGAAATGCCCCTGGAAGAGCGGGGCTCTCTGTCGGTCGAATGTATCGTTTCGTTTTCCATAACTGTAAAATGAAGATGCTATTTTTTCTCGGGAGTTTCGATTCGCGTCACTTCCATGGGTTTTCCCAGCCACTTTTCGGTATTGTACTTTTCGGGATTCATCCTCCGGGCGGATTCAAAATGAAAGGACGCTTTCTGGTAATCGTTCAGCCGGTAGTAATAAATCATGCCCATGTTAAAGTGCGCCCGGGCGGAAAAATCCGTGCCCCGATCCACGCGGATCAACCGCTCGAAAGCTTCGATGGCGGCCCGATGCTCGGCGGCCTGCGCATACCCCAGTGCCAGATTCAGCAAAGCTTCCTTGGATTCCGGAGCGATCTGCAGGGCCTTCCGGTAGTTCTCGATCGCCTCGGTATGATTCCTTTGCAGGGTATAAACGGCCCCGACATTCAGATAAGCCACATAGTTCGACGGGTTCAGGCGGATCACTTCCCGATAGCACGACAGGGCATTTTCCAGATCCTTCTTCCGGTGATAAGCAATCCCCAGGTTCTGCCAGGCTCTTTCCCGGCTGATGGTGCCCAGCTCCTTTTTCGACGGAATCTGCAGGGATTGACGGAAGTAGAAAATCGCCTGGTCCAGCTCGTTGCGGCTCAAATGCGCCAGACCCAGGTTGGTATTGGCGCGCAGGGAAGTCGGAGCGTCCCGAAGAGTGGCACTCCAAAGGGTAAACTCATTTTGCCAGTCCCGGTTCCGCAGGCCGGTGCGAATGGCGTAAAGAACCAGGATCAATCCCAGGATCGCGTAGGCCCATCGCGAATGGGGGAGAGGCAACGGAATGTCTTTCCACAGCAGCGCCAGAAAGAAACAGAAAGCAAAGGACGGCAAATAGAGAAAATGCTCCGACATTAACTCATGATGGGGAATGATGTGGCACACCGGGAGCAGGGTAATGAAAAAGAAGAGGCCGCAAAAACCCTGCCACTTCCGGTCGGCAAACCACCGGAAGGAGAGCAGAAGAAGCAGCAGGATACATGCGGCCGCGAACAGCACGGCCGGCTCGAAGAAGCTCTCCGCCAGAGGAAACACCTGGCCCGAATTATAATCCGCGATCAGGGTGATCGGCAGAAGGAGCAGCTGAAGATACTTCAGCAGGATTTTAAGAGTGGTAAGAAAGGTGAAATACGGGCTTCCTCCCCAATAGACATTCAGGTTGGTGGAAGACGGAGTAATAAACAGGTAATAGGCTACGAAAAAGAAGCCAATGGCCAGAATCGGCACATAAAGCAGCAGGTTCCTTCGAAATGCAGCGAGCAGTCCGGCGGCCAGCCGACGACCATATCCTCCCCCCGGCTTCTCCTGATGCCGCCGCTTGATTTCCTGACTCCAGTCGAAAAGGAAAAGAACAGCAGGGAGCGAGATGGCCATCTCCTTGGAAAGGACACCAAGGGCATATGCTGCAAAAACACCCACCAGGTGTTTCAGGTTCTTTTCCTCGCGATAGCGAAGAAACCAGTAGAAGCCGAGGAAAAAAAACAGGGTGGAAAGCAGGTCCCGCCTTCCCGAGATATAGCTGACTGCTTCGGTATGGACCGGGTGCAGAGAGAAAAGCAGCGCGGCAGCAAGAGCCGTTGCACCGTTTTGGGTCAGCTTCCTGACCAGCAGGAAAACCAGCCAGCAGCAAAGGACATGGTAGATAATGTTAGAAAAATGGTACCCCGCCGGATTTTTCCGGAAAAAAGCATGGTCGATGGCATAGGAAATGGTTCGGACCGGACGATAGGTCAGGTAGGAAGGGCTGAAGGGATTGAGCAGGCGGGGGATGTTTTCGAGCTTTTCAATCCGGTCTTCCGTTTTAATCAGAGTGATGTCGTCAAAAACGAATTCGCCTCGAATCGAATTGAAATACACGCCGAAATTGATCAGCAGGAGTATTCCAAAGACGCCCCACTCCATCCATTTGTTCCGGTTGACCATCCTCACACCCCGATCCGACTTCCTTAAAGACCGGCTGATTATATCTTATCCGGACCCTTGGAGGGGGCTCTGAACCCCACCCGAAGAACGAACGTTCCCCCTTTCTTCAGGGCGGCTTCCAGGAGGGCCAGCGGTGTGGCTGCCAGGACCATCGAAAAATAAAGAAGATGGAGCGCCGCCGCGCCGAATACACCGCCGGACTTGCCGCGACGCCTGGCGGCAACCATTCGCGCCATAGGATCCAGGGAAGGAAACAGGCTGGAAACCATGGCAGGTGAATTGTCGCGGAGGGAAAAATGCCATTTTTTTTGGATTTCGAATCCGCAGCTCTCCAGAAGCGCCAGGAGGCCTTTCCGCGTAAACTGGGTCAGGTGTCTCGGAGGATCCAGCCCATACCAGCGCCGCCCAAACAGCCGGGACTGAAAACTATCCAGCAAAGGAACCTGCAGGACAAAGACGGTGTGGGTCCGGGCCAGTCGAAGAATCGACTGTAAGGATTTGGCCGGATCGCGCAGGTGCTCCAGGACATGGAACAGGGTAATCACGTCGAATCGTCTTCCTTCGAAATCGAAATTCTCCGTGGTGGCCTGAAAGCATCGAATTCCCTGCCGGCCAAGGCTGGCAACGGAATGGGGGCTGAAGTCCATTCCGGTCACCTGGTAGCTGCGACGGCGCGCCGCCGCGAGAAAAGCGCCGGAACCGCAGCCGATATCCAGAAGCTCCTGTTTTTCTCCACCCGCCTTGGGACCGATCGATCCCAGGTATCGCAGGTGATCCCGGATCACCAGATTGCGGTAGAGTGTTTCCAGCCTCTGCAACCTGCCCGTCGGCTCTGCGCTCCACCAGTAATCGGCCGGATAAAAAGAGGCAATCTCCTTTTCGGTGGGGAGGGGATCAAGAAATAAAGTCCGGCAGTTCCGGCACTGCCGATAGCAGAATTCCCCCGGGGCGGTCTGAAAAATATGATCCCGCAATACGTATTTTTTCCGGGAGCTGCTGGATCGGCAGGCCGGACAGTCCCGCGGGGCATCTGGTCTCATGATGGGAAGGGAGGTTCGTCGGAAGTTCCAAAAGCCGCAATCAATCCGGGCGGTTCAAGGGAAACCCCGGTTCCGATGGAGAGGGCCGGGCCAGCGGCGGGATTGCCTTAGGGAAAAACCGCTTTTGAAAAAGAAACAGAAGATTACCCAATCCGTCTTTCCATGGCTCGAGTTTGCTTTCTCCCGTCCGGTTGGTGTAGTCGATAAACACCTCCTTAAAACCGATATCCTTTCGCCGAAGGGCTTCGATCTTGATCTCCTCCGAAAACGGCATGCCGTCGCTTTCCAGCCGCATGACGTCCAGGCAGCCTTTGTCGAAGACCCACATGCCCGACTGGGAGTCTGCAACCCAGCGGAAATAAAGAATAGACATCGTTATGCTGAGAATCTTGTTACCCAGACGGTGCTTGATGCTCATGGATTGCTTGGAGCGTATGGGGAAGCGGGAGGCGGATAGGAACTTGACCCCCGAGCGGAAAAAAATTTCCAGAAGGTAAGAAATGGCGTCCACCGGATAGGAGTGATCTCCGTCCAAAGTAACTACAATGTCCGCATTCACATTGGCCAGGCCCGATTTGTAGGCACGGCCGTACCCGCGCACCTTTTCGTGGATCACCCGGGCCCCCATACTCGCCGCGACATCGCCGGTACGGTCTGTCGAGTTGTTGTCCACCACCAGAACTTCATCTACAAAATCCGGGATCCGGGACAAAACCCTGGCTATGCCCTCTTCCTCGTTGAGGCACGGTATGACTACCGCGATCCGCTTATCTTTGTACATAAAAAAAAATAGGGTAGCTGTTCCAGCTACCCTATTCGATTTAATAGTAAGTCAGAAAAACACTTAACGGGAGGTCAATTCCTGAGTCAAAATAGTATCAATCGTGGATTGGTCATTGGAATAAAGTGCCTGATAAACCTTGGCCTTCTTTGCACCAGCGCCAATAACGCTGAACTTCATCGATCCGTTAAGCCCGAAGCCGATGATCTCGGAAGCAAGCTTGGAGAACCGACCATAAGCCGGAACCGTGGTGGTTTTTCCGGTAATCGTCTTTACTTCACCGGTCGTGGAGTAGAAAACGAAGTTGGTTACTACTAGCGGTTTGTCCGTGGTATTGACAACGGTGACACCGGTGTCCCAACCCTGAAGAGTAGCAACGATGGGAGCCAGCTGAACCGTGGAAGATTCCAGTTGGCTGGTCTGAGCGAAAGCCATCCCACCAAGAACGACGACAGCCGCTAAAGCAATAAAGAACCTAAATTTCATTAAATCCTCCGTTGATAATAAATTAAATTTTTATTAGCCTTCTTTTCAAGTATTAAGGGAAACTTTCCAAAGGAATTCCCTCATGCCCTCCGAGGCTGAAAAGAGAGCCTTGTAGATCTCGAACCCGAAAACCCTAGAAACTGCTTCAACAAATTACCCTTAATTACTCTTAAGAAAAGGATAATAAAAAACTCATTCCTTAACCGACGTTTACAAAATACCACCTAAATCCAACAGCTGTCAAGAAAAATAAGTAAAAAATGTTTGTTACCCTGTCATGGGTATCTATTTACCCTTTTCCTCCAAAGGTTGATGCGCAAGTTGCGGGAAAGTTGCAGAATTTTCAGGGATTCCTCTGGATGATTTTCTTGAAGCATCTGCAGAAAAAATGCAACTTTTTGATTCGACTTTCATCTTTAAGTTGTGGCGATTGCAGGTCTTGTTTCCGTTTCATGTGCCCGAACGAACAATTCTTCCACAATCGACATGGAGTCCGGGGTTTTCTTGGAAGTACGGTATACAGAAAAACAGAGAGGATGGGCAGCGTAACTCCATAGGCTGCTCCGAGCATGGTGGCAAAAGAAAGTAGCGATTTTTGGAAGAGATTAAAGAGCTTGTCCACCGGATTCAAAACGGAGATCTGGACGGTTTTAAGACCCTCTATTCTCTGTATGTCAAAAGGATTTTCAATTTCGTATACCGTCTTACCGGAAAACGCGAAGATGCAGAGGATGTGACGCAGGATGTTTTCCTGATCGTCTACAACCGTATTCAGGAACTGAAAGAAGCAGACCGTTTCGAATCCTGGATTTATCGGATTGCACGAAACGAAGTTTACCAAAGGTTAAGGAAGAGAAGGGGAAGCGAGCTCAGTATCAACGATGACGAAACGGGGATGGAAAACCAGCTGATCTCCGAAAACCTGGAAAGCGATCCGCTGGAATCCGTTCTTCAATCGGAATTAGGCAGCGAAATTCAGAAAGTTCTGACCTCCCTTCCATTTAAGATAAAAGAGGTTTTCATCCTGGCCGTAATCGAACAAAAAAGCTATGAGGAAATCACCCGGATCGTCGGCCGATCCCTCCTCTCAGTTAAAACGGATATTCACAGAGCCAGAGTGATTGCCAGAGACAAATTAAAGAAATACCTCGGTAAGGGAAAGCAATAAACCCGTTTTCAATTTTTTCATTATTTATGGATCCGATAAAAGACCAAGCCTTTTCCGATTCCGATGAAACGCGCCAACTGGATGCGCTTTTCTTCGAGAACCTCCCGGAAATTGAAATCGACACCCAGCGGATGTGGTGGGAAATGCGCAAAAGGCTGGATGCGCAGCATGCACCTGTCGGATGGAAGCAGCAGGTTGCTCTATGGATAGAGCAGCTTGTGTCCGGGTCCGGAAATTTCGTCTACCGCCTGAAACCGGCGGTTCTGGCAGCCGGCCTGGCTCTTCTGGCATTCTCCACCTGGGTAGTCCGGGACCAGACCGCTCACATCGAACAGTGGCAGCTGCTGATTCAGATCGATAAAGAGTGGTCCGGAAACACCGACATTCATCCGGCAGCGGACGAGAATCCTTTCGTCCTTTCCGAAGAAAATAATTCGGGGGCTAACCCTTTTGACAATTTAACTTCTTGAATTATAATCTGTTCTTGTCGTTACAAGGTCGTCGCTTATGAGCAAGAAAAGAATTCATCCGAGCATCTGGTTGATCCTCCTGGTGCTACTGACATTTCCGATGTCAGCCCAGCAAGGTACCCTCAGGGAAGAAGGGAGATCCGTCGGCAAAGTCCTGGAGCTGGCGCACGCACAGCATGAGATAGTCATGCTTTTTATCAAAGACGGGCAGTTCAACAAAGCACTGGAAGCCACAGAAGAGCTTTTGAGCCTGCCGTTTCCTCCCGAACAGGAACAGAATCTGATCAAATCCATTACCCTAATTACCGAACAGCTCTTTGTGAAAGGTCGCGTAGACCTGTCTCACCAGATCCTGGAAAAAGCCTGCAGAGTGATCCATAGCCCCGCAAACCAGGGCGACCTGTACCTGATTCAAGCCAGACTGTATAAGAAGCAGGGGTTGAACTACAAGGCAATCGAGGCTTACCGCAAATATCAAGCCATGGTCGGGCAACAAGCCAAATAGGTTTCAGAAAAAAAGCAGGCTTTGAGCCAGCCTCATTCCGGGAAAAGCCGGGATGGGGCTTTTTTTGTGTCTGCCGGTTCGGGAAAAAGTCCTCCTCCACACCCGAGATACCCTGGCTGCTGTTTTCCTTCTTCCCGGTCTTTCCGTCTTCCTGTGCAATGATCGGGATCACAGGAAGACGGGAAGACCGGGAAGAAAAACGAAAGAGCCTTTCGCCAGGAGATGTCGATTTTCACCTTATTTTTCTTCCAAAAGGCGCCCCTGCCAGGTGTCCTGGTTTTCCAGCTCCCTTCGAATGTCCTCCAGCAATCGGCCTGGGTTTACCGCCCAATCGGGAGCCAGCAAATGGCTGGAGGGAGTGGAAGAAAAAAGTCTTTCGATTGCGATCCGTGAAGGGAGCCTTTCCAGGAAACGGCAAAGAAGGTGAATATATTCCTGCCGGCTCAGAAGAGGGAAAGGATCCCGAAGGTAGCTTCTTGCCAGCGCTGTCTCTTTCACAATATGCAGATCGTGAATTTTAAGGCAGTCCAAAGGCAGAGCGGCAAGTCGATCTGCCGTTGTCAGCATCATTTCCTCCGTTTCCCCGGGCAGCCCGAGGATAATGTGAGCGCTGACGGCAAGTTGCCTTTCCTGGCACTTTCGGACCGCCTGTTCAAAGCAACCGTAGTCATGGCCCCGGTGAATCGCTCTCAGCGTCCGGTCATGACTGGATTGCAGGCCCAGCTCCAAAAGAATGAAGTGTCTTTCCGCCAAAGCCTGCAGGCACTCCAGGACTTCGTCCTCCAGGCAGTCGGGCCTCGTGGCTATGCATAATCCAATAACTCCCTCGCAGCCCAAGGCACGGCTGTACAACTCCTTCAGCCGGTCGGCAGGAGCATAGGTATTTGTAAAACTTTGAAAATAGACAAGGTAGGAATCCACTCGGGTTCTGGCCCTCTGCTTCTGAATTCCCGCCTCGATCTGTTTTTCCAGGGATTGGCCCGCCAGACGCCTTCCCGGCCCAAAGCTGTCATTGTTGCAGAACGAACAGCCGGAAAGGGATAGGGTGCCATCCCGGTTTGGGCAGTTGAAGCCGGCATCCACGCATACCTTATAGACCCGGCAGCCTAGCCTTTCCATCAGAAAGCGGTTAAACGAATAGTACCTTTCCATGACTACGCGGAAGTCTCCGTAATTGTATCCCTTAAAATGTCTTCAGGTAGGATAGAATAGCTTGTCTTGAAATTTCCCTAGGAAAGGCCGCCATGAGAACCGTTATTGACAAGATGCGAAAAGACGCCTGGGAGGTTTGCCAGGCGGCCCTTTGGGCAGCGGACGCCGGAAACGCCATTCGTCGCCACCTGCAGTGGGTCGGCGCGGATCTTCACATCGCAGGGAAAGCCACCCGGATCCATGGGGAGAGGCGAGTCTGGCTCCTGGGCGCAGGAAAGGCTTCGGCCCTCATGGCGCAGGCCGCCAGGGAAATCCTCGGAAATCGGGTGGCCGGCGGTCTTGTCGCCGTCAAGTACGGGCATTCTGTGGAGGTACAGGGCGTTCCCGTTCTTGAGTCGGGCCATCCGCTTTCGGACGCCGGCAGCGTCCGGGCAGCCGAACAGATGGTTCGCCTGCTGAAAGAGGAAACAGGAAGCGACGATCTGGTCATTTTCCTGCTCAGCGGAGGCGCTTCCGCGCTCCTGGAGCTGCCTGCCGTCGGCTTGACCCTGGAAGACATCATCGCCACCAGCCGGCTCCTGCTTTCCTGCGGCGCCAACATCCATGAGATGAACTGTATCCGAAAGCATCTTTCGGCCATCAAAGGCGGTCAGCTGGCCCGGCACGCATCCGGGATCGAAATGCACACTCTGGTACTCTCGGATGTACCCGGCGACAACCTGGATGTGATCGGCTCGGGACCCACTGTTGCCGATTCGAGCACCTTTTCGCAAGCCATGGCAATCGTCCGGGGATACGGCCTGGAGGACAGAATTCCCGAGCGGGTTCACCATTACCTTGCGCAAGGGTGTCTGGGTTCCAGGCAGGAAACCGTAAAGCAGGGAGATCCATGTCTTCGCTTGCAGTCGGCGGCCATCGTAGGGAGCAACCTGCTCTCCTGCGAAGCCGCCCGGGAAAAAGCCGTTCGGCTCGGCTACCAGGTGGAAATCCTCTCCACCCGGGTATCGCAGGACAACCGTGTCTATGCCCGGTTCCTGATGGATAAGATACGGAAACTGGCATCGCGGCCGGAAACCCTGCCCGCCCCCCTTATGCTTATTTCCGGAGGCGAGACCACGGTGCAGCTGACCGGAAACGGGAAGGGTGGCCGAAACCAGGATCTGGTACTGAACTGCCTGGAGGATCTCTCCCATACGGCTCAACCGGCAGTGCTGGTGAGTCTGGGTACGGATGGGACAGACGGGCCGACCGATGCCGCCGGAGCTATGGCCGACAATTTCACGCTCGAGCGCCACCGGGGCATTTCCGCGCGTCCGCTGGAATCCTTCCGCGAAGAGAACGATTCCTATCACTTCTTCCAGCCTCTGGGTGACCTTATTATCACCGGACCGACGGGAACCAACGTGATGGATCTGCACCTCTTGCTGATCCACCCGCCGGCCTGACCCGATTGGCCCCAGGTCTCTTAAACCAGAATCATGCCGGCATATCCGACCACCTGGCGGGTATCTCCGCTGGTGTCTCCGCTGGTTGCGTAGCGGATTAAAATGCCCTTCCGGGCCCCCAGGTTCCTGGCTGCCTGGATGGCGGAAACGGCAGGTCCCACCCCGCACATGGAAATGGATTGCGCCGCCACGGTCTGCAGAAGACCCAGGGCGTCCAGGCATTGTATCCGTTCGATCGCCTGGCGATCTTTGGCGCGGGTCGCGGCGTCCGTTTCATAGTGGTTCATGTCGGAACTGGCAATTAGGAGCGCCTGGCAGCCCGAATCGCGAACCGCTTCCGCCAGTGCGTCGCCCAGCTCGAGCAGCCGTCCGGGATTCAGATCCCGAATACAAATTGGAACGAGGGTGAAACCGGAGCGCAAAACCTGCAGAAAAGGAAGCTGAACCTCCAGGGAATGTTCGAACTCGTGCGCCGGCCGGCTTTCTTCCAGGAAGGGGCAACGGGCGCGAATCTGAGCGGCCAGATCCGCATCGACCGGGACCGCTCCCAAGGGAGTTTTCCATTGCCCTTCCGGCCAGACGGCAAAATCAGCGCCGCGGCCGGTATGATTGGGACAGAGAATAATGACACGATCCGGAATCGACATGCTGGAATAGACACACCCGGCAACCCCGCCGCTGTAAATATAACCGGCATGGGGAATGATGGCGGCAAAAGCCCTTTGACAGGGTCCGGTACCCAGGTACCCCTGGATTTCCTGGCGCAGCACTTCCGGATGATCCGGATAAAACCTTCCGGCAACCACAGGATTCCTGATCCCCATACTTACCTCCCGGAAAAACGCCCGACAATAACCTTGGCGGGTCTCAGCAATTTCTCCCCGATTCGATACCCGCTTTGAACCACCTGTACGACCTGTTCATCCTCTTCCGGGCGGGAAACCTCCACTACGGTCAGGGCTTCGCACAGGTTGGGATCGAACGGCTTCCCGATCAGATCCAACGGCTGAATTCCGAGCGATTGCAGCTTGGCATGAAAACTGTTCCGGATCAGCAACACGCCATCCAGTAAGGCAGCCGGATTGCAGGCGTTGCCTTCCATGGATCCGAGGGCCAACTCAAAATGATCGGCAACCTCCAGAAAAAGGGCGGCAAGGGACTGCTTCTCGTTTTCCAGCTTTTTTTCCTGGTCCCGGAGGATTCTCTCCCGCGTACTGGAAATCTCCTGTTCCATCCATTGTATCTTTTCCTGCAGGCGCTTTTCAGCCGTCTCGCATCTCGCTTTCAGCTCCTCCACAAAAGTAGGGAATTGATTACCGGCCTGCAGGGAAACAAGCTCTTCCAGAAAGGCATCCGGATTCTCCTGCAGGAGGGTCGATATTCGACGGTCCTCTACACGAAAGGCGGAGCCGGTCGCTTTTACTTTGGATTCATCACTCATGGTGTATTCCATTTTAACCCAAGCGCCACGGTTTTTCCCTGGCACCTGTCGATGCCGTCGATAACCGGTTTGATTGCCCGCTCGTCTGCGGGTATAATAGCAGCGGTCAATGGAGCTTGAGACACTTCTCTTTACCCTGCCGGTATGCGCGCATTCATTTCCTGAACGGGGGCTCCGTATTGCAAGGCGGTTCGTTTGAAAAAGGTTCAAATACTATGGGCATGTGTGCTTGCCCTGCTGGACTGGGCAAGCAAATGGTGGGTCCTGCAATTCCTGCGCCCCACCGATGAATGGGTCATCATTCCCGGATTTTTCCAGATAATTCTGGCTAAAAACCCGGGGATAGCCTTCGGCTTTTTTCAGGAAGGAGAGTCGCTGCTAAAAGTCGCGGTCTTTTCGTGCATCTCCCTAGCGGGTATCCTGTTTCTGGTTCTTTGGGGAGATCAGATCGCTTCCGAGAGCGTTTTCAGCAAAACCAGCCTGGCTTTGATTCTCGGCGGCATTATCGGCAACCTGGGAGATCGTCTCTATCACGGTTATGTTGTGGATTTCCTGGATGTTTCCTGGCGCCAGTACCACTGGCCGACCTTCAACCTGGCGGACAGCTGCATCACCGTCGGCGTTCTCATGCTGGCCTGCGTGGAATTGATAAGCCCCCGACCATCCACGCCAAAGCCGATAAACACCGAATAGTACGTCTTTACACTTACAAATGGGCACTTACAAATGGGACATCCCAGGATGAAAATCGCGATTGTTACTTTGCTTTGCCTGACTTTTCCCCTGTCCCCGGCCGCGGCACCCGCCGAGACGGCCGTGGAAACCGGCACCCGGCTTCAATCCAAATACCGGTCGGTAAAAAGCATGAAGGTGGATTTTCACCAGGTTTATGAGGCCAACGGGATTCAGCAGGAGGAATCGGGAGTGCTCTGGATCCTGAAGCCGGGGCGGATGCGCTGGGAATACAGCGTACCGGAAAAAAAGCTCTTTCTGGTCGACGGCAAAAACAGCTATTTTTACGTTCCCGCCGATCGCCAGGTCAGTACCCGGAAGCTGACCCGGGAAGATATCCGCTATACCGCCTTCGGGTTTCTCCTGGACCAGTCCAGCATTGACGGGGACTTCCTTCTGGAAACGGTCCCACCGGAAGACCCTCTGCCCAAAAACCGGAAAGGGCTAAAGCTTATTCCTAAAAGCCCGATGGAAAATGTGGAATACCTGATCCTGGGTTTGCAGAGCGAAACTCTTGAAGTACAGCAGATTATTGTCCAGGAGCCGACCGGCGCCCGGAACAGCTTTTCTTTCTCGCATATCGAAGAAAACCCGCCGCTCAAAGAGGAATTATTCCAATTCAAGATCCCCAAGGACGTGGAGGTGCTTTCCCTGGAGGAAAAAGAGTGATCCGCATGGTCTCCTTCCGACCGGTTTTCCCCGCAATTGCCGATCCTCAGGCCATCATCTATGCCCATACATCATTCTTTTGATCCGGAACATCTTGCTTTTGCACTCGATACGGCCCGCAGCGCCGGAAGCCGGCTTATGGATTTTTTCCAGCGGAAAATCGACATTCAGTGGAAAGGCAGCGTCAACCTGGTTACCGAAGCCGACCTGGCTTCGGAGGAGCTGATTGTTCATGCCATCCGCAAGCGCTATCCCGGCCATCGCTACCTGTGCGAAGAGGGGAACAGGAGCGACGCCGGCGACTCCGTCTACCGATGGATTGTCGACCCCCTGGACGGCACCACCAATTTTGCCCATGGATATCCCTGCTTCAATGTTTCTGTGGCCCTGGAGCAGGAAGGAGAAATCATGCTGGGCGCTGTCTACAACCCGGTTCTGGACGAGATGTTCCATGCGGTCCGATCCCATGGGTCGTACCTCAATGGGAAGAGTATCCGGGTTTCCGATATCGGCGACCTGGGGAATAGCCTGCTGGTAACCGGTTTCCCCTACGACATTCGCACCAGCCAGGACAACAATCTGGAGCATTTCCGGAGATTTTCCCTGCGCGCCCAGGCCGTCCGCCGGGATGGCTCGGCCGCGCTGGATTTTTGCTATGTAGCCGCCGGCCGGTTTGACGGATTCTGGGAAATTCACCTGGCCCCCTGGGATGCCGCTGCCGGAGCTCTGATCGTCCGGGAAGCCGGTGGAACAGTCAGCAATTACCGGGGGGATTCCTTCGACCTGTTTGCCGGTCAGGTAGTCGCCAGCAACGGCCTGATTCACCCCCAGATGATCGACACCCTGAAAGACACGTAGCTTGGAGTACCTTCCCTCCCCTGGTAAAGATTTCACGCAAGGAGCCGCGACTATGATCATTTCCATGAAACCCCATGCCACCAAGGAACAGATCGAGCATGTTTGTGACCGGATCAAGGAATTCGGCTATCAGGCTCACCCAATCTTCGGTGCGGAAAGAACTGTAATCGGAGCCGTCGGCGATGGAAGGGCCCGGGACTACATTCAGGCTCTGGAATCGGCTCCCGGCGTGGAAAGCGTGATCCCCATTCAGCGCCCCTTCAAACTGGTGGGAAGAGAGCTGAAAAAAGAAAAATCGGTTCTTCAAATCGACGAAATCACCGTGGGCGGCGACCAATTTGTCCTGATGGCCGGCCCCTGCTCGGTGGAAAGCAGGGAGCAGATTCTCATCACCGCCAGGGCGGTCAAGAAGGCCGGTGCGGTGATGCTTCGGGGCGGGGCCTTCAAACCCAGAACCTCTCCCTACGACTTTCAGGGACTGGAAGAAGAAGGCCTTAAACTGATGGCGGAAGCCCGTCAGGAAACCGGCCTGAAGATCGTTACGGAAATTATCTCCTCGGATGAACTGGATGTGGTGGCTCATTATGCCGACGTCCTGCAGATCGGCGCCCGCAACATGCAGAATTTCGCACTGCTGAAAGCAGTCGGCCGGACCCGGAAGCCGGTTTTGCTGAAAAGGGGCATGATGTCCACCATCAAAGAGCTTCTGATGTCCGCCGAGTATATTCTCTCCCAGGGCAATCCCAACGTCATGCTTTGCGAACGAGGCATACGCACCTTCGAAACCTATACGCGCAATACCCTGGATATATCGGCCGTTCCCCTGCTCAATGAGCTGAGCCACCTCCCGGTGATCGTCGATCCCAGCCACGGCACCGGAATTCGCAGCCTCATCCGCCCCGTTTCCAAAGCCGCTCTGGCCGCAGGTGCCGACGGATTGATTATCGAGGTCCACCCCAATCCGGAGGATGCTTTTTCCGACGGCCCGCAATCGCTCCTTCCCGAAGAATTCCAGGCGCTGGTGCAGGAACTGCAGGGGTACCTGGCCCTGGAAAAAAGGCACCTCTGACCCCATCTCCAAAAAGTGGTGGACGGGACAGCGGTTCTGCCGTCCCGATTGGGACTTACCCCGTACGGGAGCCAACCCGGAAATCAATTTTTATCTTCTATTTTCCTCCTGTGCTTCCCGTCTTCCTGTAAAAACACAGGGACCACAAGAAAGCAAGACCGGGAATAAAACGAAAGGGCCTGCCGTTTCTGGAACTGTGTTTCTTTCCCCTTGACACCCGGTATTCCGGGCGGTATTATCTACCTACCGTTCGGTAGGTAAGCACGATATGACAGACAAATCAAAAGAGGCAGCCGGGGGCGATTCCAGACGACCGGAAATCTTTCATGTGGCCGCCCGCCTTTTCCACGAGAAGGGATTTGCTCAAACCTCGATGAGCGATATTTCCGCTGCCCTGGGGTTGACCAAAGCGGGTTTGTACCATCATATTCTCAGCAAGGAGCAGCTCCTGCTGGCCATTTTCAACTACGGACTGGATCTGCTCGAAAGGGAAGTCGTCCAGCCGGTTGCTGAAATTTCAGACCCGGAAGAAAAGCTGCGCCGGCTGATTCAAAAGCATATCCAGCTGATCCTGCAGAAACGGTTTCATGAGATCACGGTGATCCTTCATGAAAACCGGACTCTTCACGGCAAATCGCTCGACCAGATCAATCAGCGCAAGAAAAAATACATCCGTTTCCTGGAAAACATTCTGGCCGATATCGCCCGAAAAAATCCGCGCGGGAAAATCCAGCCTAAACTCGGGGCCTTCGCCCTGCTGGGCATGATCAACTGGCTTTATCAATGGTACAATCCGCGCGGCCCGGTCTCCCAGGATGAGCTTACCGAACAATTTACCGAGCTTTTTCTGCGAGGTTACGGGACGGGCGGCGCCGCATCCCCGTCCTCCCCCCGCGCGGCCCGTTGACGGATGACGAATTCCTGTTTCCTGGACCTAATTCTTCTTATACTAAAATCTTATTCCCGGAGAACTTTTTATGAACAATCGCATTTATATTTTCGACACCACCCTCAGGGACGGCGAGCAGTCGCCCGGGGCCAGCATGAACCTGGAAGAAAAGATGAAAATGGCCCATCAGCTGGAGCGGCTCCACGTGGATGTCATCGAGGCGGGTTTTCCGATCGCCTCCGACGGCGACTTCGAGTCGGTGCGGGAAATTGCCAGGGAAATTCGCGGATGCACGATTGCCGGACTGGCCCGCGCCACCCGGGGAGACATTGACCGGGCCTGGGAGGCCTTGCAGTATGCTGCCAGGCCGCGCATCCACACGTTCATTGCCACCTCCGACATTCACCTGGAATACAAGCTGAAGAGGTCCCGGGAACAGGTCCTGGAGCAGACCGCGGAAGCGGTTGCCTATGCCAAATCGCTATGCCCGGAAGTTGAGTTTTCCGCCGAAGATGCCGGCCGAAGCGATATCGATTATCTCTGCCAGGTGGTGGAAGCCGCCATCCGGGCCGGGGCTGACGTGATCAACATCCCCGACACCGTTGGCTATTGCCTGCCGTCGGAGTTCGGCGCCAAAATTGCCGCCATCCGGCAGAACGTTCCCAACATCGACCAGGCGATCCTGAGCGTACACTGCCACAACGATCTTGGCCTGGCGGTAGCCAACTCCCTGGCTGCCATCCAGAACGGTGCCCGCCAGGTGGAATGCACCGTCAACGGCATCGGGGAGCGGGCCGGCAACGCCTCCCTGGAGGAGATCGTAATGGCCCTGTATGTGCGCGGAGACCTCATGCAATTCAACTGCGGCGTAAAAACCGAAGAAATCTTCCGTTCGAGCAAGCTGCTCTCCAACCTGACCGGGCTGGTGGTCCAGGCCAACAAGGCCATCGTGGGGAAGAATGCCTTCGCCCATGAAGCCGGAATTCATCAGGACGGGGTTCTCAAAAAGTCGATCACCTACGAAATCATGACCCCTCAGGCCGTCGGCCTTCCCACCAATAACCTGGTCATGGGCAAGCACTCCGGCAGGCATGCCCTGGACAAGCGCTACAAGGAGCTGGGGTACGAGCTGAGCAAGTCGGAGCTGGACAAAGCCTATCTCCTGTTCACCAAGCTCGCCGACCGGAAAAAGCAGATTTTTGACGAGGATCTGCTGGTTATCGTCCATGACGGGATCCGGGTCATTCCGGAAACCTACCACCTCAAATATATCCAGACCGTCGGAGGCAATCAGACCATCGCCACAGCTACGGTGAAGCTATCGCGCGAAGATTCCATATTCATCGACTCCGCCACGGGAGACGGGCCGGTGGATGCCACCTATAAAGCCATTGATCGGATTGCCGGCATGAGCGGAAAGCTCCTGGATTACTCCCTCAACTCGGTGACCCGCGGTAAAGATGCGGTGGGCGAAGTTTACGTGCACGTGGAGTTCGATGCCAAAACCTTCACCGGCCAGGCGGCCAGCTCGGATATCATCGATGCCAGCGCACGGGCTTATCTCCATGCCCTGAACAAGGCGCTTCACGAGAGGCAGCACCACTGCTCCTCCAGGAAATCGGACGAAGAAATGATTTAGGGCCGGCCGTCGAAACGGCCGCTGGTTCTATCCTCTCTTTTATGGTAGATTTCTTTGCGCCCCATTTACATTTACGTTTTCCAAAATACAAATTATGAACTACAGAATTCTGGTTTTACCCGGCGACGGGGTCGGTCCGGAAGTGACCTCCGAAGCCATCAAGGTTCTGAACCGGGTTGCGGAGCGGAACCAACTAACCCTTCATTACGAATACGCCCTGATCGGCGGAGCGGCCTACGATGCGGTCGGAGTACCGCTTCCCAAGGAAACCATGGCTTTATGCCCCGGAGCGGATGCCGTTCTGCTCGGGGCCATCGGCGGGCCGCAATGGGATCAGCTGGGGCCCGGGTTGCGCCCCGAATCGGGCCTTCTCGGAATACGCGCCCACCTGGGGCTTTACGCCAATTTGCGTCCGGCCAAGGTATCCACCCCGCTGGTGGAGGCCTCTCCGCTGAAACGGGAAGTGGTGGAAGGGGTAGACCTGGTGATCGTCCGCGAGCTCGCCGGAGGAATCTATTATGGCACCCCTAGGGGAATCATTGAAGACGGACCTCAAAAAACCGGAATCAACACGGAAATCTACCGCACTCCGGAAATCGAGCGCATCGCCCACGCGGCTTTTCAGCTGGCCCGGAAGCGGCGCCGGAAAGTGACCTCGGTCGACAAAGCCAATGTCCTGGAAAGCTCGCAGCTGTGGCGCGAAACGGTCACCCGCATCGGCAGGGAGTATCCGGATGTCGCGCTGGATTTCCTGTATGTGGACAACTGCGCCATGCAGCTGGTCACCCATCCCCGGCGCTTCGATGTAGTCCTTACCAACAACATTTTCGGCGACATCCTCAGCGATGAGGCCGCGGTGATCACCGGATCGATCGGGATGCTTCCCTCGGCCAGCCTCGGCACCGGGACAGCCCTCTATGAGCCGGTCCACGGATCGGCTCCCGACATCGCCGGGAAAGGAATCGCCAACCCTCTGGCCACGATTCTCTCGGCCGCCATGATGGTGGAACTTTCCTTCCAGCTGCCGGAAGCAGCCGGCCGCATTGTATCCGCCGTCGAAAAAGTCCTGGAGGAAGGTTACCGCACGGCGGACATCGCCTCGCCGGGGCAACCGACTGTGGGGACCGTCGAGATGGGCGATCTGGTGGCGGAACGTATCTGACCTCGACAGGGCCATATGAAAATCGGCTTTCAAGGGGAACGGGGCGCTTACAGCGAGATTGCCGCCAAGCGGATCTATGGAGAAAAGATCCGCACCGTGCCTCTTCCCAGCTTTGAGCAGGTTTTTGAGAAGGTGGACGACGGCAGTCTGTCCTGCGGCATCGTGCCGCTGGAAAACTCCCTGGCCGGAAGCATTCTCCAAAACTACGATCTTCTGCTTCGACATAAGCTCAGCATTGTCGCCGAGGTTTCCCAGAGAATCACTCACAACCTGATCGTCCACCCCGGGTGCCGCTTTGCGGATCTGCGGGAGGTCCACTCCCACCCCCAGGCGCTCATGCAGTGTGAAAAGTTCCTTTCGCGCTGCCCGTCGCTCCACAAGGTTCCCTCGTACGACACCGCGGGGGCCGTCAAATGGATCAAGGAAAATAAACTGCACCACGCGGCGGCTATTGCCAGCACCTGGGCCGCCGAATTATACGATATGCAGGTTCTCCAGCAGGGGATCGAGAGCGACCCGGAAAATTACACCCGCTTCGTTGTGCTGCGCCGGCACCCGCGCCCCTCCAAGAACGCCAAAAAGACCTCCATCGTTTTTTCCCTGCGCAGCGTGCCGGGGGCTCTCTTCAAATCCCTGAGCGTCTTCGCGCTCCGGGACATCGATCTGCTTAAAATCGAATCCCGTCCCCTGCACGGCAAGCCATGGGAATATTTTTTTTACGTCGATTTTTCCGGGAACACTTCCGATCCGAATTGTCGCAACGCCCTTAATCACTTGACTGAAATTTCTACATTTTTGCGTGTTCTTGGCTCCTACTGAATTGTGATACCGAAGAAACGCAAATCCGGGCGGAAATCATGAAGGAAAAGCTACTTCTCGGGGATGAGGCGGTTGCCGTGGCCGCCGTGCATGCCGGAATCACGGCCGCTTACTCCTACCCGGGGACGCCGGCAACGGAAATCATGGAATGCCTGCGGGCTTTATCCTCCTCCGACGACGGCCGATCTTTTGGAGCCTTCTGGTGCGCCAACGAAAAAACGGCGTATGAAGAAGCGGCCGGCGTCTCCTTCGCCGACGGCCGATCCCTGGTTTCCATGAAGCATGTCGGCCTGAACGTCGCTGCCGACCCTTTTATCAATTCGGCACTTGTCGACCTTCGCGGCGGGCTGGTCCTGGCGGTGGCCGATGATCCGGGAATGCACAGTTCCCAGAACGAACAGGACAGCCGCTTTTATGCCGATTTCGCCCGGACCATCTGCCTGGAACCCTCCTCCGCCCAGGAGGCCTATGACATGACCCGGGAAGCCTTCCTTCTCTCCGAGCGCTGGCAAATCCCGGTTCTCGTCCGGCTTGTCACCCGGCTGGCCCACGGCCGATCCGCCGTCCGCCTTGCGGAATGCGAAACCCGAAAACCGGTACGCAAAGGAGAGCAGGTTGACGGCTGGATTCTCATCCCCTCCAACGCCCGCAGGCAATGGAGAAAGCTGCTGGACCTGCAACCCCGACTTCTCGAGTGGAGCGAAGGCTGCCCTTACAACCTTATTTCTCCCGACCCGGGTCAGGCCGGCTGGGGGGTGATCACCTCGGGCATCGCCCGTAATCATTTCGAGGAAAGCCGTAAAGAGCTGCCGGATCCTCCAGCACACCTGCACATCGGCGCCTACCCGCTGCCGATGGAAAAAATTCGCGAGTTCGCCAGGAATCGGAAGAGCCTGTTGATTCTGGAGGAAGGGTATCCGTTTATCGAGAGGTCCCTGCGCGGCCTGCTTCCGCAGGCCGTGGCCATCGAAGGAAAGCTTTCCGGGCGCCTGCGCGAAGACGGAGAGCTGACCCCGGATGCGGTGCGCCAGGCACTTCTCCTGCCTCCCCGGCCCGTCAAGCACTTCCTGGCGGGTCCTTTGCCACCCCGGCCGCCGCAACTTTGCTCGGGATGCCCCCATGCCGATATCTTTCACGCCATTCAGATCGCCCGGAAGACCTACCCCGAGACCGCGATTACATCCGACATCGGCTGCTACACCCTGGGCGCTTTACCTCCTTATTCGGCGATTGAAAGCTGCCTTTGCATGGGAGCCTCGGTCAGCATGGCCAAAGGCGCCGCCGATGCCGGTTTGCACCCGGTAGTGGCGGTCATCGGCGACAGCACTTTCCTGCATTCCGGAATCACGCCGCTCATCGATGCCGTTGCCGCCAATGCCAACATGACCCTGATCATTCTGGACAATGCCGCCGTAGCCATGACGGGAGGGCAGCCCCAGCTCCTGCCTTCCTCCCGACTGGAGAAAATCGTCCTGGGGCTCGGAGTGGAACCGGAACACCTGAAAATCATCACCGCCCTTCCCCGGGAAACGCAAAAAAACAGTGAGACCCTCCTTGCGGAAATGAATTACCGCGGCCTTTCGGTGCTGATCGCCGTGCGGGAATGTGTCGAAACCGCGAAGAAAAAGAAAACCAAAGTCTGACGGTCGGCCTTTCATGAAATTTTGATCGGATCCTGGTGAACTCCTATGCCGCTTAAATCGAAAGCATCCCTTTGGTGGATCGCGCTGGCACTGGTCCTCCTCCCGCACCTTCTGTTTTTGTCCTACCGGCTGAGCGAACCTGTCGGAGGCTACCAGTCCACTCTGGAATCCACCAACCTTCTGGTAGCCCGGCAATTCGAACAGAGGTCTTTTCTGAATCCCTCCCTGGACGGGAAAGCGCCCTATTTCGAAACTCCTGTTCTTTATCCCTATCTCATTTCCCTTCTTTCCAGGATCACCGGGAACCCGGCAGCCGCGGGCCGTATTCTGTCCATCACCGCCTACGCAGGAAGCACCCTGCTGCTCTTTCTGGCCGGTACATCTCTTACTTCCCTGCCTGTCAGCTTTGCTGCGGCCGCCCTTTACGCTTCTCTGCCGATAAGCCTGATGATTAGCAGAAACATCCAGGCCGACGGGCTGATGATCTGCTTTCTTCTTCTGGCCTTTCTGTTCTTTCAAAAACGAAAAAGCGGCAGCGCGGTCTCTGTTTTTTCCAAGTGGGTTCCGCCCATCGCCTTTGCCGTAGCTTGCCTTTGCAGCTATACCGCCTGGGTCGCCGGGGCCGGCTGGGCGGTATATCGGATTTTGCGATTTCGGGGATCAGACGGATGGAGGAACAAAACCGTCCGCGGAGATCTGGCTCTGGGAATCGGGATTCCCGCACTTGTTTATTTTCTGTGGGCGCTTCCGGGACCCGGTTCCTGGGCGGACAGCTTTCTGGCCGCTTTCCAGATGAAGAACCCTTTTCTGCTCTTCCAGTCCCTGTCCCTTCCACTGGAAGCTTTCTGGGCCTGGTCTCCCCTGGGCTTTCTGCTGCTGGTTTCCGGAATTCTCCTGCACCTGCGCCTTGGCGAGGGACAGGACACTCCGCTCCGGTGGATTTCGGGTGCCTTTCTTCTGCTGTTTCTGTTTTTCTCCAAATACTCGTTTTACCTCGTCGGCCTGACGCCGTTTACGGTGCTGCTGGCGGTACCCGCCTGGGGAAAGGTACTCTCTTCCGCCTTCTGGAAAAAAGCCAAATGGATTATCTGGGGGGCCACGCTGGTCCTCGGCAGCCTGGTGGGCTGCTGTCTGGTGGTGCAGTCGAAATACGGTTTTGACGAGATCTACCAGATTCGTAGGCTGTTGCTGGCCGGGGGACATGCCAGCAGCTCTGTGTTTGTCCAGGAACCGGTTTTTCAGACCCAGGTCCGAACCTTTCAGTACTATTTTGATTCCGAATCCATTTTCAGCATCGAACGGGTTCCGGTAGACAGCCGGAACCAGCTGCAAACCGGCAAGCTGGGCGGCTGCGCCTGGGTTTTCCTCTACTCCGAAAAGGATCCTTTTGCCATTGGAACCGTGATACGGCGCTCCACCAACTTGGTCGTGCTTTTTAACCGCCTGGTTCAGCTGGAAAGAAAAAGCCCGCACTTTTTCCGGGTCGACAGCTGGAACATCAGCAAAGGAAGCAACCTACCTGCCTTTGGACTGAAGATCGTGGAGGATCCTCCCATGTACGGCGTCCGGACTTATCCGGTCGGAACGCAGATTTTTAAAGAGGGATCCAAATTCCTGTTCAAGGAAAAATAGTCCGGCGATGACCTTCGGGCACTTTTTGAAATGGTTGGACTACCATGTGATCCTGAAAGCCGGGGGTTATATGCCGCCCGCCTGGGCTTACCGGATGGCCCGGATCCGGGCGGCTTACCGGTATCGCTCCCGCCACCTGGTGCGGGAAGCAGCCCGTCGGCATCTGCGTCTGGCCTTCCCCGAACGTACGGATCCGGAGCTGGAAAGAATGGTCCGGGACTTTTTTATCAGCCCCTGCATGGATGAACAGGAAACCTTCTTTCAGCCGCGCCTGACCCTGACCGGCATCCGGCATTTTGTCGATCTCCAGGGGGTGGATCAGATTCACCGCTGCCTGAGCCGCGGCAAGGGTGCCATTGTTTTTTCCGCCCACAATGCCAGTGTCTGCCTTTTTGCATCCATTCACGGACTTCTGGGATTCAAAACCAGCGCTATCGTCCGACCGGTTGATCCGGTGAACGATGTTCTTCACCCGGTGGTCAGGACTTTTGCCTTCAAAAGACAGCAATGGATGGAAAAGATTTTACAAAGGCCCTATCTTTCACCCGGCCCCGGGGATTTGAGAAAAGTGATCCGCTGCCTGGAGGCCAATGAAATTGTTATTGCCCTGCTGGACGTTCCCCCGGAACTCTCCCGGAAAAAAATTGCCGTCGATTTTTTCGGAAAAAAATGCCTTTTCCCGGCAGGCATCGTCCGTCTGGCCGAAGAAACCGGCTGCGGACTTATTTTCTGTCGGAAAGAATACCACCCCGGATGGAACCGACTCACCCTGCAATGGGAAGAAGCGATTTACTCCACCGGAAACCTGAGAGCCGACATGCAGAAATGCATAGGCCGAATGGAAGACATGGTGCGCCATCAGCCAAGCCAGTGGTACTGGTGGGACTGTTTCCCCATGCTATGGGCTCCGGAGGGGCCGAGTGATGTGGATGGTTAAATCGTTATTCCGCCACCGGATGTTGATCCTGGAGCTGGTACGACGGGATTTGAAAATCCGCTACCTGGGATCCGCACTGGGATTTGTCTGGACCATCATTCACCCGGTGCTCTCTCTGGCCATTTATACGGTCATTTTTTCTCTCGTTCTTCGAGTGCCCATGGGCCGCGAGGCAAGCACTTTCAGCTTTGTGCTGTATCTCTTTTGCGGTCTCCTGCCTTGGCTGACCTTTCAGGAATGCCTTTCGCGCTCGGTGGTCTGCATTCCGGAAAATGCCAACCTGGTTCAAAAGATGAAATTTCCCACGGAAGTTCTGTCCCCCATCCTGGCCCTTTCCGGTTTCATACAGCAGCTGGTAGGCACCGGCATTTTTCTTGCCGTTCTGGTCGGAAGCGGCCGGATGCCGGGAGCATCCCTTCTTCTCCTGCCGCTCCTTTACTTGTTCCAGCTTTTAGCCATGGTCGGTTTAGGGTGGCTTTTATCCAGCCTATACGTCTATTTTCGTGATATCTCGCAGGTTCTGGGAATCGTCCTGAATGTCTGGTTCTGGCTCACTCCTCTGGTTTATCCGATCGATAAGGCTCCGGCTGAATTCCAGAAGATTCTGGCTCTGAATCCCATGAGCCACCTGGTCGGTATCTGCCGGGCCCTGTTTCTGGAGGGGAGCCCGGGCAGCCTGGCCTCCTGGGCCTATGTGGCCGCCTTTGGAGCCGCCAGCTTTTGCCTCGGCATGGCCGTACTGAAACGGCTGAAGCCGGACTTCCCGGATCTTATTTAGTCTTCCACTGGTGATCCAGGCGGCAGACGCCCATCTCCCGGGTTTTGTGGATCACCGTAAACGGGTAAAAATCCTTCCAGATGTCAAAAGCCATCATTCCTTGACCGTCCCCGGTCGCTACAGAAATGAAATAATGGCCGCTGAGAAGTTCCAGGTTCGTGAAAGTCAGTTCAGTGTAGTACTGATCGTCCCCTAAGGGAATCATGGGTACCTGGTCGATCTGCGTGGTAATCGAATAGCACTGCAGTTCTCCGGCCCGCTTGATGCCCAGGCCGACCGCAGGCCAGGAAACGGTGGGGCTGAAGCGGGTCCAGATTTTCACCACCATCGGGTCGCCGGTCTGGAATTCGGCGGATGGATTTCCCTGGCGGTCACAAACTTCCACTTTGGTGAGGACCCCCAGGCAGCCTTCGGTGAGTTTGGCTTCATGGCCGGTCGACGGGCTCTCCGCCGGTGACTTGCTCATCTGGTGATCGATATAATCTTCCGTTACCAGGCGGGGATCGCCGTATCCGGCCATCTTTCCGCCATGAATCCAGATGGCCCGGTCGCAGACTTCCCGCAGCTGGTACATATTATGAGAACAGAAAACGATCGTTTTGCCGGACTGCCGGTAGCCCATGATCCGATCCAGGCATTTTCTTTGAAAGCTCTGGTCTCCCACGGCCAGCACCTCATCGATTACCAGCACATCCGGGTCGAAGCCCGTGGCGCACGAAAAGGCCAGACGGACGAACATTCCGGAAGAGTAAATTTTTACCGGGCGATCGATAAAAGGGCCTATGTCGGCGAAAGCGATAATCTCATCCATTCTTTCCCGGATCTGGTCGCGCGAATAGCCGATCAGCATCCCGTAGGTGTAAATGTTCTCGCGTCCCGTGAATTCGGGATGAAAGCCGGCTCCCAGCTCCAGGATGGACGTCACCTTGCCCGCAATCTGCACCCGGCCTTCCGTAGGGAACAAAACGCCGCTCAGGATTTTCAACAGCGTGCTTTTTCCGGCCCCGTTTTGACCGATGATTCCCAGCGATTCCCCACGGGCCACCGAGAAAGTAATTTGTTTTAAAGCCCAGAATGCCTGGTAATGGCTCCGACGAAAAATGGCATCCAGAAAGCGCGTTCGAGGATTGGGATAAAAGCGGTACAGCTTTCCCAGGGTATCACATTCAATCGTGCAGGAAGTGGCGGTGGGAGTGCTCATGGCTTGCGGCGATTCCATTGCCTGGAGAAAAACCGGCGGGTCTGCCTCCATGCCTCCTGCCACCCGGACTGCCGGAGGTGGCGGAAAAACTCGGCATATAAAGCCGGCAGGGACTTGCGGCCGGACGGCAGAGGCTGGGGCGGATCGGGTTCCCGTCGCAATTCCCCGGCCTGTCGCTCGCCGAGCGCTTCTATCTCCAGCTCCAGCCGGCGCTTCTGCGTTTCCAGCTCCCGCGTTTCCCGGGCGATCCGGTCCCACTCCGCCTGCAGGCTGCGAATGTGATTCCCGTACCGGGTCTCCAGCATGGAACCGGCATCTGTAAAAAGAGCATCCAACTGGAGACGGTCGACCAGGCGCAACTCGGTCTCTTCGTAGCCGGGATCCACGACGATGGCCCGGAAGGGATCGCAAAAAAGGCTAAAGATCTGCTCGTCCGGCAGACGGCGTCTTTTCTGTACTTCCGCGCGCTTGATCCACAAATCCGGCAGAGCCTTGAAAAAATCGTCCAGCACCACCAGGTGATTGATGGCCTCCCGGCTTTGCCAGAGAATGTGCTCCGGAGGGATCCCGGAAGAAGGTATTTCTGATTGCTGCTTCCCCCAGAGGTAAAAGGATTGCCGGTCGGCTCCGGAGAAAAAGAGAGCTCGCCGCACGGCAGCGACAACGGCCGTTGGCAGAATCCGGGCCAGGGATGCATCGCCGTAATTTTTAAAAATGGTAAACAGGGCATTCCGGTGCATCAGATAGCGCATTTTTTCCTCACGGGCTTTGCTGAGAGTGCCGTGAAGCTTGTGATACACCCGCGATTTAGGAGCCAGAACGACGCGGAAGCCCTCGGTCCTGAGACGCCAGCCCAGGTCCACATCTTCATAGATCGCAAAGTAGGAAGGATCGAATCCGCCGCAATCCAGGAAGACCCGACGCTGGATCAGCATGGCCCCGCCGCAGGGGAACAGTAGCTCGGACTCCGCTCCGGCATCGAAATCGGATGCGGATTTCCCCTGATTCAGCTGTTCAGCATATCCCAGAAACTGCAGCGCTCCTCCTTGAAAATCGATCGCCTTTCCGTCCCAGCTGAGGATGCGCGACGCGATGCAGATGCGCCCGGCGGCCTCATCCAGGCAGCGGACGGCTTCTTTCAGCCAGGAGGCATCGGCCCGCATGTCGTTGTTCAGAAGGGCAACGAAATCCCCCCGGGCCTCCCGGGCGGCCACGTTATTGGGCTCGGCAAAACCCTGATTTTCCTGGTTTCGGATGAGCCGAACCTGGGGATAGGCGGCCTCCAGTCTTTCCACCGTACCATCCGTCGATCCGTTATCGACCACCAGAACTTCGATTTTCTCGCGCGGATAATCCTGGGACAATATGGAAGGGAGGCAGTCCTGCAGATGGTGCCACCCGTTCCAGGTGACAATCAGAACGGAAATGGATGGATACTCTTGCATGGATCGGCTGGTAAGGATTGGCGAGAGGATGGTCCCTTCAGGCGGATTCCCAGCAGATTTTTTGAAGGGCCACGCCCAGCTCGCGTCGATCGCCATTTCGGAAAATCCGATCCGGGGACCAGGTCTTTTCCAGCCGGATCACCACTTCCAGGCACAAATCGGAATGACGGACCTCCACGAAAAACTCCTCCCAGCCGTCCCGGTTAAACGAGAAATGCCCGGCCCTGATGCCGTTCAGATAAACAGTTCCTTCCGCAGGAACGCCTGAAGTGGCGCCCATGGTATAGATTTTCAACTGCAGCCGGCCCGGTGCATTGCCACCGCAGAGAAAAAGAGAGGCTTCCTGCTGGGTCCATCGTACTCTTTTCCCCCGGCCGGAAGGATTCATTTCCAGAGGATACCAGCCGTAGGACAGGCATCCGATTTCGTTCTCTTCCATGGCAACCTGGCGGACTACCCTTTTGGTGGAAAGAAAGGAAGCCGCAGAGGCAATCGGATAATCGGGCAGGACCAGGGGTACTCGGGTGCGCGGGTCAATCAGGCGGGACAATTCCCTGTCCCGTGCGACTCGGGTAGACTGTACCTTTTTTCTTTCCGCCAGTGACCGGGGAAGATTCCGGATATTCCATGCGAAATTGCGCAGGAGGATCCACTTGCGGCCGGGGCTTTGACCCATACGCAACAGAGAGGCAAGAGCACGGGCAAGGTTAGGCAGCTCGTAATGTTTGATCAGGGAGCGGATGTTGTTTCTTTCCCCGATATACTCCCGGCGTTCTGCGCCCATGGTATGCAGAGAAGTTCCACCGAATTTGTGATACACCACGGCCTGAGGAACCGTTCGGATCCTCCCGCCCTGCTGCCACAGTGTCCAGCAGAGATCTACATCCTCGTGATACATGAAAAAATCTTCATCCATGCCACCGGCCGCTGCATAGGCTTTTTTTCGAATCAGGCAGGCTCCGGCACAGGCAAAAAAGACCTCTTCCGGCTGATCGTACTGGCCATGATCCGGCTCGAACATGCCCCGGTCCCAGGTATAGCCAATCCGGTTCATCGCTCCTCCAACCCCATTTAACACCTTGCGCACATCGAAAAGCTTCATTTTGGATGCGAAAGCCACAGAGCTTTTGTCCTTTTCAGCTTCCTGAACCAAAGCTTCCAGCCAGGACGTTTCCACTTCGACATCGTTGTTCAGAAAGGCCAGAAGATCCCCGCCCGCCTGGCGGACCGCAAGGTTGTTGGCAACGGAAAATCCGGAGTTGTAGTCCAGAGGAAGGATTTTCACCCGGGGAAACTCCCGGGCCACATACTCGCAGCTCTGATCGCGGGAGCCGTTATCCACCATCAGAACCTCAAAGTTTCGAAAGCTGCTTTCATAAACGGAAGTCAGGCAGTCTTCCAGGTGATGCCTGCCGTTAAAATTGACGATGACTAAGGAAACGTCCTGGGGCATGTAAGGGGAGTCTTTCAGGAACGGAAGTTTTTTCGGATCCATTTCCAGACCGTGCGAAGCACAACCTTCCAGGTGGGAGAATAGATCTCGTGGTGCAGCAGTTCAACCTGACGGCGAAGCTCGGCCGTTTCCCGTTTTTCCTGCTCGGCGAGCAGGTTGTTTAATTCCAGCTGATGCAACCTTATCAGCGTTTCCTCTTTTTGGATTTCAGAGGCATGTCTCTCAACCTCCAGGCCGCGAATATGTTCCTCCAGGCCGCGAACGTGCTCTTCCAGGCCCCGGATGTGGGTTTCCAGGTTGTTCCGGTGCATCTCCTGGTTCGCGGAATGGCTCCGTGCGTCCTGCAGTTCCTTTTCAAGATTTCCGGAAAGAAGTTTGGCCAGATCCAGCTGCTCTTTCAGCATATTCTGGTAAATCTGCTGCTGAATAAGATTTTGCTCCCGTGAAGCCAGTAAAAAGGAAAGTCGGCCGGCTTCTTTTTGCAGCGTTCCGATGCGGTTCAGGCTGAGCAATTCGAGGAGCACCTGCCCCAAACTGGCCCAATGGGAGGGCATCTGTCCGATCCCGGCGGAAACGAAATCTTTCCACGGAAGACCGTTTAAGCGGCCGGACCGGCCGATATCTGCAACCAGAATATGCCGGTAGGAAGGAGTCTGCTTGTCGAATTGGAAAAAATACCGGTTGTAATAGCGGTTTATTTTTTCCGCCAGCTGATCGCACTGCAGCGAAGAGACGAAGAAGTTGACCGATTGCATGAAAAACCATCGGGGCAGGTACCCGTTGGGCAGCGATATGCATTGGACTCCCTGCTCTTCCAGCCAGCCTTGGATTTCCTCGAGCACCGGCAGACCGAACTGCTGGTGCTCCGCCAGAAAGGAATGCCGATATCCCAGCTGATTCTGAATGAACAGATCCAAAGCCGATTCCGCGTCTTCCAGAGCAGGATCGGCAAACGGACAGCCGAGAATGAGCCAGTCCGATGAGGTTTCCAGCAGCTTCCGGAGAAAATCTTTCCGACAGGCGGGGGGTACGTGCTCGAGGACATCCAGGCAGATGACGGTCGAGAACTGACCGGGAAGAAAAGGAAACGAACCCTCCTCCAGGAGAACAAAATGGGGAAGATCACAGGATCTCGTATCGGCAAGCGTCACCTGGAACCCGGGCAGAAAGTCGGCTATGCTGCCCATGTGTCCGAGGCTTCCGCCCATAACTCCGCCGTAATCCAGGATGCTGACTCGGGAACGGTCAACATCCGGCGTATAAAGAAGGTTCACGATTTCCCGGACGCCCGCATAACGCTGGAAAAGATCGAAGGGGAAGCTCTCCACGAGATATTCATGGGAAACCGGATGCCCGGAAACATGCACGGATTCGACGGGAAGCCTTTCCAGCCCCTGCTCGAAAAGAAACCGGATCTGATGACCGCCGCAACTGATTAAGAAAGGAGGAGTACAGAACTCTTTCGTATCGGGGCAATTTTCCAGGTAGAACCTTTCCAGGGGGCGGTCGTCAGCCAGGCAGAGGAAAGAGCCGGTCAGTCCGGATTGAGGAACCCGGATTCGAATCGTGAGAAGCCACGGAGCGGACTGCGAATTGTACAGGCGTACAAACGATTCGGGGCCCGCAACGGGAACGCTTCCGGACCCATGATTTGGTCCATCTGGATAAATCCAACCGTTGGAAAGGGAAAGATCCAGTGAGGACCGCAGAGGGTTGTCCAGTTGGATAATGCCGTCCACTGCTTTCACTTGAAGCTTCCCGCCGGGGAGACCCCCTGAATTCAAGTCCAGGCGAAACCCAGGTTCACTTCCTGTTTTTCACGGTCAGGCAGCGGAAAAACAGGTCCACTTTCTTATCCGTCGTTCTGGCCCACAAAAAGAAAATCCTGTCTTTATGAATGGCAATTTGCGGGTTGGCATATATCGTGTTATCTTCCGAGTTCAGGTTCAGCACCACATTGCTATCCAGCCAGGTTTTGCCGTCATCCAGGGAATAGTTGGCCACAATCTTCCTCTTTTTGTCGACCTGGAACTGATTCCAGGTCGCAGCCAGAATGCCGTCTTTGGCAGCCACCCGAAGCTGCTCCGAGCGGATTCCATCCCCAGGGTTGATTTTCCCTTTTTCATTTCCGCCCAAATGCCAGGTCTCCCCGAAATCCGGAGAGCTCATGTGCATGATGTGATTCCCCTTTTCCTCGGCATTGAGCCAGAAAAGGTGAATTTTTCTTCCTTGCCCGTTTTTAATGAAAAGGCAGGATTGCCCGGAAGGCCGATTGCTGAAAACAATCCGATCCGCACTCCAGGTTTTGCCGCCATCCAGGGAACGATCGAAATAAATGGCTCCGAAGCCATCCGGCAAAAAGTAAAGCCAGGTCGCCGCCAGGCCGTTCTCCCCGTCCCCGGTCATCTGGGGAAAATCCATGTGGTTTTCCGGGTTGTCGTTGACCCGCATGGCCGGACTCCATGTGACCCCGTAATCTTCACTGCGGCAAAACTGAATCGCGCAGTTCTTTCCTTCTTCCGCATGAGAAAACATTAGAAATACGTTGCCTCCGGCACCGGGCACAATGGAAGGAAAAGACGATACGCCATTCCCCGGTTTGCCGGGGGTCAACCGGATATCTTCTTTCGGCCAGGTATCGCCAGAATCCTGTGAGGCATTGAAATAGAGATCCGAAAGCCGGTTGCGCTCATCCTTCCAGGCAGAGTAGAGTTTTCCATTGCCTCCATATACCAAATCCGGCGCAAAAGCGCCCCCGAATTTGCTTATGGAGCGTTCTTTCTCCCAGCTTTTCCCGCCGTCCTTGGATTTGGCAAACACATCGATCTTTCCCCCGCCGCCGACCGCAAGAGGAGTCGATACCGCTTTGCGCCATCCAGCTACATATATTTCGCCTTTGGCGGAATCCACGGCGACAGCGGGAAAGTCCTCCCAGGATTTCTGGCTCTGAGAAAAAACAGGAACCGGAGCGCTCCACGCCTTCCCGTCCTGCACCAGGGACTGGAAAACCATCCCGGCAGCTTCCCCGCGCGTCCAGACCACAAAAGGATTTCCTTTCCCATCCGCCTCGAGCGCCGGGTGGCGCAGGTAGGTGTATTCCAGGGGATGGTCACCCCTCGGATTGACCTGCAGGGTTTCCGACAATTTCCATTGTGCCGTATCCTGTTCGGAACGAATTGGATCAGAGGACGGACCTGTTCCGCACCCATTGATACCGAGAAACGCTAGGAGGGAAGGGATGATTAAAGAGCGCAGGGAAAGCATGGGGATTTTCTTTCTAATCCTTTGGGAGTTTTTCAAAGCAAGAAACGAAAAAAAGGGGGCTCAAAAAAGCCCCCTTTTCGATTAAGAATGGGAATTCCTAATCTTGAACTGTATAACTATTGGGTTTCCGCAGCACCAGCCAGAACCGAAATCAGAATCGGCGAACCGGTCGCCGTGATGTTAGAATCGGTCCGGAGGAGGCCATTGGAATCCTTGCGGCCTTCGCCGATCAGCAGATCGCCGTTCCCGTAAGCAGCCAGAGCCTGGGAGATCCAGCCGAACAGGCTGCCCTGGGCACTGCCGATAGCGGTAACGCTCATTCTCAGCCAGCCACCGAGCTGTACGTGTTCAACAAACGCCAAGCTCAGGAAATCGCCGCCGACCTGTCCGTCCTTACTGCTCACATACCACTGGTTGGCAGCAGTTCCGGCAACACCGCGCGGGGAAATCGTCCATTCGGTCAAGCACTTGATGTCGCGCTGCGGAACGGACAGAGCGTTCTCGTAGTTGTCGAATACGAAAGAGGTTACCGAGGAGGTATCCGTTTCGATCTTGAACCACATGGTCGCAGTCTGATAGTTGTCCTTGAAAGCCACCATGGTCAGGCGGTTTCCGAAGGCGCTCTTGGCGGCGTCGATCTGATCAACAGCCAGCGGCTCGAAGAAATGGTTCACATAGAGCAGGTTCGGACGGTACATCTGCAACCATTTGCCATTGGTCGGTCCAAGCAGAGTGTGACCGGCAACGCAGCCAGCCGGAATCGGAGCAATCTGACCGATGGCATAAGGAACCATCTGGCCCTGCTGGGTCATGTTGAAGTTGATCGGGCAGGAAGAAGCAGGCAGCGGAGCACCAAGTGCATCAACGGCCATACGAGCGATGGCGTTGGTGCCCCAGGTCGAACCTTTGCCTACGTTGGTGATGAAAATCTGACCAGTCAGGTAGTTGAAAGCGATCGCCTGATGATTCGCAGGATACTTGGAAGCATCAATAGCGGTAGCGGTCATCAGGTAGCGGTTATCCGTGGCATAGCCGCGAACCTGCTGTCCCTGGCGGTTCAACTTGGTGGTCATAACCTTGGAAGGAGTGATCACGTAGGTCTGGCCGGGGGTCAGAATATCCACATAATTGAAATGCTCGGAGCAATCAGGCAGATAATACTGATAGTGGATCGCTACGTAGGTATCGATCGAGGTGTTGGTGATGGTCAGATAGGACAGGAAAGTGCTACCGGTACGGGAAGCAGCCCCATCTTCAAAGAAATAAAGCAACTGGCTTCCTACCCTGGAATTGTAGGGGGAAGGAAGAATAACGGACATTGCATCTTGGGCACTCGCAAACTGAGCCATCACGAGGACGAGCACAGGAAGGAGCAATAATGCACCAAAAAACTTCTTCATCAAGTTCTCCTTTCAGAAAGGTTAATGTTTAAATATTCTAACATTCGATAAAAGCGCAATTCAAAGTGGTTGAATCTTAGCATCGGTACTGTCATCCTGTCAAGAGGACGGTTCCGGCTAAAATCCTACCCAAGCTTCCTGTTAAGATGGGATAATTGGTAAAAAGTTGCAATTAAATTTTACGAAGGGGTTCAGGACCGGATGACCCATGAATCCTATCCGTTACTTTTTCTCGTCCATATCCCCAAAAACCCTTGTTTGCGTTAGATTAATGTACCAGTCGTCCTTTTCAAAGACCCAGGATTCCTTCATCCGCGAAGAACCCTTCTGCAACCCTTCTCCCCCACCGACCGGAAGCTGCATTCTCCAGTCCTGGCGGACAGTGGCTTCACCTTTCATCCCACTTACCTCGATAGCTTCAATCTGAAACCCGGAAGAACGGAATGCATCGCGGTTGTCCCGCAGAAAGGCTTCTTTGCTGGTACTCTTTTTTTCCTGCGAAGAGATCATTCCATAAATCCGATTCCAGTCTCCCGCCAGGCGGTAATCCCAGTATTGCCTGACGCGCGTGTCCAGGGATTCCCTGGTCGGTTCTGCCACTTTGCAGCCGCAGGCAAAACCTGCCAGTAAAAAAACCAGAAAACACCTGCGGGACCCAACAGCATGGGTTCGGGCGGAAATCATGAAACCCTTCTCCTTTCGCATGTGATGTGGGAACCGGGGAACTATCGGATTCATTTCTTATTTGGTCCTTACATGCAGCCAGTACACATTGGAGGTCTGGACCTGGTGGTTGCTGTAGCGATAGGCTAAAAATACGCCCACCAGGTAGTCCCCGGTGACCGGATCAATCGCGTTTCCATTGATGCCCTGCATGGTAATGTAGTTTGCTGGAATGGTCGCGGTACCCTGGCTGGAATTGGTTATCTGAACGGGTAAAACATCCCCTCCGGTCACGTCGGGATGAAAATTATTCTGCAGGTTGACCTGGTAGACGGTCGGGAATCCGGAGCCGCTGATCCTCAAATGCTGCTCGCCGCTGTTCAGCATCATCACCGAAGGCTCAATGGAGCTGATGATCAGATCCGGCAAAGTAGTGCTGGTTGTGGATACCCCCGATGTCGTGGTGGTGGTCGTGGTGGTGGTTACAAACAGGGTGGTGGTGGTCGACCCGATCACCGTGGTTGTGGCGCTGCAGTTCGAGGTAACCCGGAGATAGATGGAGCCGGAGGTGATGTTGAGCGTTTTGTTTTTCACCTGGACCGCTTTGCTCCCGGCGGTGGCGGTAACCGAAGCAGGCACCGTGGCGCTCAAATTTCCGGGGCTGTTATAAATGGTCGCCATTTCCACCGTATCGATAAGTACCGCGCTGTCGGCCGTAAACCGCATCCCCTGCACAATAAAATTCGATATCTGCCCCGAGCCGGGCGCCACGCACTCCGGATAACTGCTGAACACCACAGGGTCGCTGGACGTCAGAGTGGTAGTGGTGCTGGAACTGGGCACGATGGAAGTGGTGGTAATAATGATAGTGGTCGAAGCGTTGGTGGTAGTGGTGGTCGTCGTTGTCGAAGTCGTGGTGGTTGTCGTTGTCGTGGTAGTCGTGGTGGGGATTACCTGAAAGGAAAGCGGGCCCGCCTCCGGAAGGGTCATGGAGGCCCCGCCATTATCAGTCACCCGCAGCTGCAGGGTGTGAAAACCGAGAGAAAGACCGGAATAGCTTACCCAGTTGGAAAAGCCGACATAAGGACACCCGGTGAAATTCCCTTTGGCGGCGCAGACATCCGGCCGCGAAACGGTGTTCGACAGGGACCCGATGCGGATGCTGTCGATAAAAACATCGATGGAATTCAATCCCGCCGAAGCCAGGGCCCACCCCTGCAGATAGAGGGGTCCGGAGCTGGGCGCAATACTTCCAGAAGGTATTTCCAGGTTGGCGTAGAGAACCGAGGCCACCTTATTAAAAGAAATCGGTGTGGAAGGAATGTCTTTTTGCTGTCCGCTGGAAGTCAGAACCCGAGCCTGCAGCGTGTGTTTGCCGACCGAAAGATTGAGCACGTTGATTGTCGCCTGGAATCCGGAATTAAGACAGCCCGAATAGCCGGGATATGCAGCACAGACGTCGTTTCGGGCTGCACCGTAGGCGGCCATCCCGGAAGGAACGCCGTCCACCAGGATGCTGACGGAAGTAATCGGCTTGTTGGACAGAGCCCAGCCCGAGACCGACAGGGAGCTGTAGGTGGAGGCTCCCGGAACGGGAGCCTCCACGCTGCCGTAAATATCTGTGTCCACTTTGCGAATGATGACCGGAGGGTTGTTGACGTTGTATCCGACCCCGCCGGGAGTAGTCACCCGCAGGTTGACCATATGCTCTCCCACCGGAAGGGATGAAATGTCTACGGAGGTGGAAAATCCTACCAGAGGACACTGGGAGTAATTTCCCAATGCCTTGCAGACGTCGTCCCTCCGGACTGTGAGCTGGATATTCGACTTCATAACCGTGCCGCTGACAATCAGTTCGACCAGATAAGTAGGGGTGGTGGTGTACACCCAGCCATATACGTTGAGCAGGGAGGAAGTAGTCGTTCCGCTGGTGGGCTGGTCAAGGTACCCGAAGGGAGCAGCGGTTCCAGCTTCGGCAATCACCCTTTCAAGGGAATAGGGGGTTCCCGGATTGATCTCCAGTTTTTCCACAGAGGACCTGCCTGTTGGTTCCTGTGCCGGGTCCGTCTGAGCCGGAACGGCGCCAGCCAGCAGCACAGCCCAAAGCAGAAAAAACAGAGTCGGATGGCTTAAATTTTTTAAATACATAAGCTTATACTTTGATTTCATTACGACCATTCCTAACCTTTACGTTGAATAATCCCTTGAGGCACTCGTTTCCTTAAAGCCAGGAGCCGTTCCGGAAACATTATTAAAGATGCCTAAAAAAATCAAAAGGTTGCATTTTACCTTACAACTGACTCTGGGCTTATGTTAACAGATCCCGAATCATGGATTTGGTGATGCCGGTCTTGTATGGACTGAATTCTCAATAGGCGACCACCTGCAGCTGGGCAACCCCAACGGATTCGGTCATATCAAGATTTCGTACTTTGACCGGCCGGAAACCGGCTGTGTCCGTGAAAAGAGTCGGTACGGAAGTTGTAACGGAATTGGAGCTGATGTAGTTTGCCTGGAGTTCCATATAGGGTGCTCCGTCGGATTGTGCTATCAAAACCTTGCAGCCCGGCTGGAAGTTGGCGCCGGAAATATTAAGCGTGAAGGCGGTTCCGATACCCTGCGGCACCTGTGCCGGCGTGAGCTTGGTGATGACCGGGGCCGTACCGGGGACGGTAATGGTCGTAGTGGAACTGGTGCTGGTGGAAGTTGTCGTGCTTGTCGTCGTGATCCCCCCGGTGGGAACAACCAGGAAATCAACCGATGGCGATTCTTTTCCGTCCGCATTGCGCACGACGACCGCCCGATATCCGGCAGCCAGGATATCCGCGCCGTTGATCTGGGCAAACAGAGCCAGCGGGGCAGCCAATAGAGTGGACTTGGCGACTCCGCCGAAGATCACCTGGCTCCCGGAGTTGAATCCCGTTCCATATACCTTGAGTGTGAAGGGTCCGCTGCCGGCATAAACGCTTACCGGATCGATCTGGACAATCTGCAGCTGATCCGGGGAGAGCGTGGTCGTCGTGGACTGGTCGGGCGTGGTGGTCGTACTGCTGAAGATGGTGGTAGTGGTGATGGTTGCAGGAACATCGATGACGTCGAAGTAGAGTACATTGGATTCCAGGCTTCCGTTTTTAACCAGGACCGGCTTCGCTCCCACGGTAGCAATATCCCCGGCCTGAATCGTGGCATTGATCGTGCTCCCGTAACCAGGATAGGTGGTGGGCCTTTCCTGTCCGTTGAAAACCACCACGCTGCCGCTGTTGAATCCGGTTCCCAGAATGCTGAGAATAAAGCCGCTGCCTCCGACCACCGTGGAGTAGGGGCTGAGTTCATAAATAGCAGGAGTGCCCGAGACCAGCGTGGTCGTGGTCTCATTCGAAGTAGTGGTTGTAGTGAAAAGCGTTGTGGAGCCGGTGGTCGTTGAAGTTGTAGTCGGAATCAGAGAGGAGACCGTGAACGGGATCGGACCCTGTGCCGGGAGAAGGATGCTGGTACCGTTCACAGCAACGGCCTGAACCCGCAGCTGGTGAGGCCCCTGCGCCAGGCCGCTATAGTATAAACGGTATTCGAAACCCACGTTAGGGCAGCCTGGAAAGCTGCCTAGGGCAATGCAGACATCCGGGCGAAAGGCCCCGAGCGAGGCATTAGCGACAACCATATCGTCCACCAGTATTTCCACCCTCGAAATCCCCTGCGGCGAAACCGCCCATCCCGAAATCCAGAGATCCGACAGGTCGGAAGGTGGAGGACCCGATGGGGAGTCCAGAACACCGACAACGTAGGAAGAGGGCTTGATGACTGTCCGGGGAACAGCGGGGAACGCAAAGGTCACCCCCCCTACATCCCGGGCGCGCATCTGGATGGTATGGGCTCCCGCGGAAAATAAATTGGAATTCAAAGCAAAAAAGAATCCCGAGTTGGCACACCCGCCAAAACCGGCATACGGAACACACACATCCGGGCGGTAGGCGCCGTAATCCGCATAGCCCACCCCGACACCGTCGACCAGTACCTCCACATTCTGAATAGTCCGGCTGCCGACCACCCAGCCGGAAAGAGCCAGGGAGCCGACAAAAGACTGCCCTTCCTGCGGTTGCTCGAGATTTCCATTAAACTCCACATTTGCTTTAACCACCAGCGGCATATTCAGACTCGTCCCGGAAACGCCTGTCGTATCGGTGACCCGTAAGGCAATACTGTGGGTACCCGGAAGCATAAAACTGGTACTCAGGCTGGTGCGGAATCCGACATAGGGGCAATTCGGAAAAGTCCCCAGGGCTGCGCAAACGTCCGGGCGCGCAACCGATAAAGGAACATTCTGGACAACCGCTTCTCCGTCGACCAGAATCGCCAGGTTGGCAATCGGCATATTCCCGACTGCCCAGCCGATAACCTCCATCGATCCGAACACCGAAGATCCGTTGGAAGGCGTTTCCACGTACCCAAACGGCCGGGTGATTTCCGCTTCAGGCTTGATAAGCCTCAGATAGGAGGTATCTATGGCGGCAGGTTGAATTTCGTGGGTCGGGTGCACATCGCCGGCAAGTACTGCACTTCCGGATAAAAGCAAAAGGATTCCGGATAAAAGGAAGAGTAAATCGGCATGCTGTGATCGCTGCATATGCACCCCCTGCTTATGAAAAGCAGATTTTCCTTATAAATGACATGAAGTTTGAAAGCATAAATACGCTTCATTCAAAGCTATTATAAAAATAAACCACGACCCATATGATTGTCAATAAAAAAGTTGGAAAAGAATTTCTGGTGCGTTTCCCCGGAAAAAACTTCCTTTTTTCCTGGCCCCAGGGCATTCAAAATTCATGTTGCAAACAGGTGTGATTCCTGGTATTTTCTAACCACAGCATTATTATAAGAATAAAAGGAAGAGGTTTTACATGAAAAAAGCGATATTTCTTTGGGTTGCTTTTTTAATAATGGCTTCCGCCCAAGTCACGCCAGCCCAAAGGCCGCGGCTCGAAGTGAAGCAGGATGTGGTAAATCTCGGAGAACTTCAGGAGGGAGAAGTAGTCGAGCACCTGTTTACCTTTACCAATGTGGGTGATGCGACCCTGCAAATTTTCGATACCTTCGCCGATTGAGGGTGCACAGCCGCGGTTGCCAGTTCGGCAACCATACCTCCCGGAAAATCGGGAACCGTCAAAGCTTCCATTAACACCAGGGGCCGGGTTGGCGATCTGGAAAAAGGGGTTCATATTGTCAGCAACGATCCGCTTTCTCCTCAAAGAACACTAAAACTCAGGGCAGTTGTAAAAAATTTTCATCAGCTCGCCGGTTCGAATTTCCGTCCTGAGCTCATCTTTTCCAAGGGTTGCGGCTCCTGTCATGCCGTTCGGGCCAGTAACCAGTCCGGGGAGAAGTTATTCAAAGCGGTTTGCCAGGTTTGTCACAATCCGGCCAGCACCATAGCAAAAACGGGAGATAGCTTTCCCAAAAACCGCCAGCCCAACCTGCTTCGGGCAGCCATTGCCAAAGGTGCCACGGGCATGCCCGGCTTTTCCTCTTCCGTAGGAGGACCACTCAGTAGTGCCCAGATTGAAAGCCTGGTTCAGTACTTTCAACAGAGCACACCTTCTCCGTCCACGGTGGGAGATGCCGCAACGAAAAGCAAATCTCCGGTTAAATAAAATTGATTACGGTTGCCGGGGTGAGCGGGAAAGCCGCCCAACGGCAAAGCATCGGCTGGATTTAGAATGAGTGGTACAAAGGACCCGTGGGGAAAATACTATTCCTGGTCAGTTCGGATACTGCTTTATTTCCTAATTGTATTTTCCCCCCTGCTGTTTTCTGAGAGGTTTGGCCTCGTCCGCCTGAAACTGGACTGGGGACTCCCCTATCGGGAAGATATGGTTTATTTTACAGGCCTGCTCCTGCTGGGCCTCGCCTTTTTCCGGTTTTTAGCAAGCCAAACATGCCCCCCTTCCCTGGAGACTCTCAAAAATTCCCTAAGAATCCGGCGGAATCCTGTCCTCCTTTTTCTGTTAATCCTTATTCCCTGGCTGATTTGCTGTTGCTTCTGGAGTCCAGATCCCTTCGCCGGGCGTCAATCGCTTTGGTACTTTTTTGCGTGCGCAGGAATTTTCTGGACCGTCTGGCAGGAAGCAGACTCGCATTTTGCCAGGCGGGCAGCCCAGTGCCTGCTTTTGCCGGGGTGGCTGAACGCCGTCTGGACATTCCTCCAGCAGCGCGGATTGGATCCTATTTTCATGACGGATCGCTGGTTGGAACTGGCGGGAGAACGCATTTTTACCGTGGGCTTTTGCGGAAATCCGAACTTCCTGGCCCCGTTCCTGCTGATCTGCCTGATCGCCTCCGTCGCGCTGCTGATCACTTCCAGGCGCCTGATAGCCCGGTTGATTTATGCCTGCTCCCTGCCGGTTTTTCTCCTCGCCCTGGTTTTCACACAGACTTTTTCCGTCTATATCGGTTTTCTTTTCTGTACCCTGCTTACCGTGGTATTTCTTTCCAAGCAGGGAAGCCTGAAGGTCGGACTGCTGATTGCTATTACCGGGTTGGCTATCTGTATTCTGGGTGTGAGCCTGTATTATACGGATGTTCTCAACGAAGAATACAAAGAGCGCATAGCCGTGCTATACCAGGCGTTTCTGGATCAGAATTGGGATCGGCTGCTTCACGGAAGAAATTTCGCTTACGCCTTCACCTGGGAAATGATTCTGGATCACCCCTGGAAAGGATTTGGATTGGCTTCATTTTCCCGTTACAGCCACCGGTATGCATCGGAACTCCCCCAACTGGATTACTTCCAGTACGCAAGAAATTACCGCTTTTACAAAGAAGCACATAACGAACTTCTTCAAGTCTGGGTGGAAACCGGCCTTCCCGGCCTTCTGCTGTCGCTGGCCGCCCTTTTTCTATGGAGTCGTTTTCTCTGGAAAAAACTCCGCCGGAATTGCTTCCTCGGACATTCCGATCCACAGGGCGAAAATTCACTCCATCAGAAAAGGGAAGCGATTTGGATGGCCTGGTGGGGAATGGTTGCCGCCAGTCTGGTTGTGAACAGCCTGTTCAGCTTCCCCTTAAGGCTGCCCCATTTAGCTGTTCTGGCTGTCCTGGGATTCGGTATTTCCCTGCGCATCGCACGGAGCGGGTCTCCCGACTTGTTGCGGGAACGGAACGGAACGACCTTTTTTTTCACCTCTTTCAAATGGATTGCCGGAGCCGCCGCCGCTTTCGTCCTCTGCTGGCTTGCATCTCAAAACATCGATTTAATCCGGTCCCGGACGATCCGGGAGCGGGTCGCACCCCAGGTTCACCTGCTGGCCGGAGAACTCCAGAAAACGGAGGAGCCGATTACGCCACGGATCATGGACCTTACCAACCAGATCGCCAAGGATGTAAGCCTCGCCGTTCGGCTGGATCCCTACTCCGCTCAGAATTTTATCCACCAGGGTCTGGTTGACTTCGCCACCTTCCGGATGCCGTCCGCCATGGCGGCGCTGGAAAAGGCCGAGCGGCTGCAGCCCGGCGCGGAGCTTTACGCCAACATGGCCGTTTTTTCTCTGCGGATGAAGAGCTATGACAAGGCGGGGGAATACGCCCGCAAGGTCCTGCAGTTCAATCCCTTTCATGAAACGGCCCAGAATGTGATGAAATACCTGGGGGAGGTAAGAACCAGAAGCCGCTACCCGGCGCTGATGAAATGGGAATATGTCCCTCTGGCCGAACCGGAAGTCGTGCGGATTCCGTAAAAGGCGCCTTTATTCCGGGCGCTTATCCGGCGGAGTAAGGCGCAGAAAAACCCACACGGAAAAAATCAGAAAAAGACCCGCCAGCAGCAGGTAGGGCCAGGGACTTCCCAGGATCCCGGGCTTCCCTGCGGTTGCCCGTTCGAGAAATTCCCCCCAGTGGGAAGGCACTAACAAACTCTTTTCCGGCGGGAAAAAGTGTCCGCTGGTTATTTTCAGGGATCCACCCCGGAAACGTTCGGAGTACTGGAAATAGGCAAAAAGGGCATTGACCGCCCAGATCCAGAATCCTGTTCCCAGAAGGCAGAGTAACACCTTAAGGCGAAGCCGGTACCGCCGAACCCATGGACCCGGGAAGAGTCTGATTCTCGATAAGTCTGTCATCGATACCGGTTATATCTCCCTGCCTAGAAGCCGCCACAGCCGGAAGGCATATCCCCCAAACAACAACACCTCGGAAGCTACGCTGGCCAGAGCGGCCCCGTAACGGCCATACCCCGGTGCCAGCAGCAGGTTGATCGTGATGCTGCACAGAGCGGAAACGGCCAGGATGCCGGTCATTTTGCGCTCCTCGCCCACGGCGATCAGCATATAGGAAAGCGGCAGGGAAAGAAAGATGAAAAAAATCTTAAGAACCAGAATCTGCAGAACGGGGATCGATTCGTCAAAACCGGTACCATATAAAAGCCGGATGATGAACGGTGCCGCGGAGTACAGAATCAGGCTGCTGGCCATCCCTAAAGAAAATGTCAGAAACAGCAGCCTTCGGGTGATGCGGGCCGTCTGCGAAACCCCTGCACCCTGAAAGGTACGGGACAGCCTGGGAAAAATGGAAAGGGACAGGCTGCTCGGCAGAACGTGCATGACTTCAACCAGCTTGAAGGCTGCGCTGTAGATCCCGACCTCCTGCGGCCCTCTCAAAATCTGAAGAATACTGACGTCGATCCGAAAACTGACCGCTCCCAGCAATCCTCCCAGGGCGATCGGCCAGGCTTTCTGCAGCGCATTTTCCCAAACAGCCACGTCCGCGCGTATCCTGACTTTCCCGACCCACCGGTTGGTCAGCATCCAGCTGAGACCCAGCGAAAAAACTTCCGCCACCACCAGGCCCATAAGGACGCGTTCCAGGTACCCTCCGGAAAAAAGGACCAGGAGGCCCAGGGCAGCACGAATAAAATGGTTGGAGGCCCAAAGGATTCCGTGCAGCAGGAAGCGGTCAAACGCATCCCCGTAGAACCAGAGGAGAGATGAAATGGAGTTGAGAAAAATAACCGTGGAGTAAATCAGCAGTTGCCGCTGCACCGAGGATTCCAGCGGTAAAAAAAGAAATGAGAGATTGATGCAGGAATAGGCCAGAACCGAGGAGATCAGCTTCAGGCTCAGAAGGTTGGAGAGCAGATTCTCCCCGTCGGCAGGAGAGTGCGGTGCCGCCTCCCTGGTGATCAGAGTATCCATTCCCAGGTTGGAGATATAGGTTCCCAGGATCGTGGTGGAAACCACAAAGGAAAATACCCCGAGCGCCTCCTGGCCCATCAGCCGGGAAATGGCCAGAAAAAGCGCAAACTGGGAAAGCATGTTGATCCCGCGAGCGGAAAGCAGAAGAATGCCGTTGCGGCTGGTGGTCCAGAGCGTCGCCAATGGTGACTCTTCCGCCAGCATCCACTTGCTCGCCTCACTCGTCGGACTCTTTTGCCAGGGGAATTGCATCACCGCATACATTATCAGATTCACGGTGATAAGACTAGATCTGCGCCCGCTTCCGGAAGGATTGACAACTATTTTTCGCAAAAAAGCCCCGCGGACCGTTGAACCACTGGAGGAGGATCGACCCAATGTTATACAAGGTTTTCAGCGCAGCGGTTTTCGGCATCAAAGCCTACCTGGTTCATGTGGAGGTAAACGGAACGTACAGCCCCAGTTTCTCGCTGCTTACCGTGGGCCTTCCGGATACGGCGATCAAAGAGAGCAAGGAAAGGGTGCGGGCCGCCCTTAAAAACTGCGGTTTCGATATCCGCCAGGAAAAATTCACCGTGAACCTGGCCCCGGCCAATATCCGCAAGGAAGGTTCCTCCTTCGATTTACCGGTAGCCGTAGGGATCCTGGGCACCTCCAAAGGAATCCGCCGGGAGCACCTGGACGATTTCCTGCTCCTCGGGGAGCTGTCCCTGGACGGCGCGGTTCGGCCGGTCAGGGGAGCCCTGTCGGTGGCCCTGATGGCCCGCTCGCGGGGAATCCGATCTCTCCTGGTTCCGGAAGCCAACGCTTCGGAGGCGGCTGTTGTGGAGGGCGTGGCTGTCTACCCCGCCAGGAACTTGTCCCAGGTCGTAGAGTTGCTGAATGCCGAAGCGCTCCCGCCGCCGGTTCCGACCAACCGAACCCGCTCTGATCCGCCGGACGGAGTACAGGATGCCGATTTCCGGGAGGTCCGCGGCCAGCACAATGCCAAGCGCTCCCTGGAAGTAGCGGCCGCCGGAGGCCACAACATCCTGATGATCGGCCCGCCCGGGTCGGGGAAGACCATGCTGGCCAAGCGAATTCCAACCATACTTCCCCCGCCCACCTTCGAGGAGGCGCTGGAAACCACACAGATCCATTCGGTCTCGCTCTGCACCCAGACCGTGGAAGGACTGGTTTCGCGCCGACCCTTCCGGGCCCCGCACCACACCATCAGCGATGCCGGCCTGATCGGCGGAGGATCCGTTCCCCGCCCCGGAGAAGTGAGCCTGGCCCACAACGGGGTATTGTTTCTGGATGAGCTTCCCGAGTTTGACCGCCGGGTGCTCGAAGTTCTCCGTCAGCCGCTGGAGGACGGCACGGTTTCCATCGCCCGGGCCGCCGCGGTCGTCGATTTCCCGGCACGCTTCATGCTGGCTGCGGCGATGAATCCCTGTCCCTGCGGCTTTTTCGGCTCCTCGATCCGAAACTGCTCCTGCACCCCGCCCATCATTCAGAGGTACATTTCCCGGATCTCCGGCCCTTTGCTGGACCGCATCGATCTGCACATCGACGTTCCCGAGGTCAAATTTCGCGAAATGGCCTCCGCCCAGCCGGGTGAGGACTCCCTGACCATGAGGAACCGGGTGGTGAAAGCCCGGCAGATTCAGCTGCAGCGCTTTCAGGGCAAAGGGCTTTTCTGCAATGCCCAGATGCCGCCGCGGCTGATCCGGAAGCATTGCCTCATCAGTCCGGAGGGGCAGAAAAAACTGGAAAGCGCCATGTCGCGCCTCGGGCTCAGCGCCCGGGCCCACGACCGGGTGCTGAAAGTCGCCCGGACCATTGCCGACCTGGCCGGCCACGAGGAAATCCGCTCGGAGCACGTCTCCGAAGCCATCCAGTACCGCACCCTGGACCGCAACCTCTGGGTCTAGAAATCGACACAGGCAGGGTTTCGCGGACTTTCCATCTCACACCACCCCCCCGACGCATGAGCCCGTACCGGACGGTTCGGTTGGGTGAGCAGTTTACGAACCAGAAATCCCGGCAGCTCGAAGGAGCCGAAACAGGCATCAGGCAAGGCCATGGACTTACCCTCTCAAGACACTTTTTGTTCATCGGTGCCCCCATGAACTTCTTTGCACTTGACGCCTGCCGTTACTTCGCGTACCTTACTTCATGATAGTCTCTCCGGGTGAACAAATGCTTCATTCCAGCACTTGAAAACCATGATCTTTTTTAATCCCAAAGGACGTTCCCTCCGGTTCGCCGGTCACCTGCTTCTTTTCCTGATGATCCGCGCTGCTGCCGCTTCCGCTGGCCCGCCATCCGATTACGATCGGGCTTACCGGGCTGGCCAGGAGGCCTATATATATGGGTTTCCGCTGCTCGCCTTCCACAGGCCAGGGCCTTATTCCTGGACAGTGCCAGGATTCACAACGGCTATTGGCTGGGGGGCTTCGGCCGATACGGAGAGAACTGCACGCTTCGCGCCGTTGTCGCGCAGGCAGGACCGGGAGCATTCACACCGGAGCAGGCCATTTATGCCATGACCGCGACCGACCGGGACCTGCAGCCCTCAACGGGTCCACCGGGTACTTTCTGCACATGGAATCAACCCCTCCGGCAACCGAGGGCTGGACGCTCACGGTTTACGACCGGAACGGAGCCCTGGTCGCCAATTCCATGAATCGCTACCAGCTCACCAACGAGTCCCCGCTCACCCGCAATGCGGACGGTTCGGCGGACATCTACCTCCAGGCAGGCGCTCCTTCGGACCCGCGCCTCCAGGAAAACTGGCGGCCTACTCCGAACCACGCCGCGTTCGAGGTCATCTGGAGGCTTCTGGCACCGAATCCCGCCGACATCCGAAGCATTCTCGATGGCAGCGGATGGCAGCCGCCACCCATCCGCGCCGTGCCGCGAGCATTGGCCTGCGCCTGCAAATTAAGCCGGCACCCGGAAGGCCCCGCGATATCGATTTCAGAATAGGAAAAGCAAAAAGGCGGCCATATTGGGCCGCCTTTCCGGAAAAGCCGGCGCCAAGCGCCGGCTTTTGGTATATAGGTCTTTAAACGATACGTTGTTTTGACTCGGAATCAGTACATTCCGCCGCCGCCGCCTCCGGGAGGCATCGGGGGAGCCTTTTCCGGTTCCGGAATTTCCGAAACCAGGGCTTCCGTGGTCAGCAGCAGCCCGGAAATGGAGGCCGCATTCTGCAGCGCGCACCGGGTAACCTTCGCGGGGTCAATGACGCCGGCGGCAACCAGGTCTTCATACTTTCCGGTTTCGGCGTTAAAGCCGAAGCTGGCTTCCTTGCTGTCGCGAACCTTTTCCACAACCACCGCGCCTTCATGGCCGGCATTGACAACGATCTGGCGCAGGGGCTCTTCGAGGGCTCTGCGGACAATGTTTGCGCCGACTTTTTCATCGCCTTCGACCTGCAGCTTGTCCAGGGCGCTGATGACCCGAACCAGGGCCACTCCGCCGCCGGGAACGATTCCCTCTTCCACGGCAGCCCGTGTCGCATGAAGAGCATCTTCCACGCGGGCTTTCTTTTCCTTCATTTCGGTTTCGGTAGCCGCACCGACCTTGATCACCGCAACTCCGCCCACCAGCTTGGCCAGGCGCTCCTGCAGCTTTTCGCGGTCGTAATCGGAAGTGGTCTCTTCGATCTGCGTGCGCAGCTGCTTGACCCGACCTTCGATATCGGAGGACTTTCCATTCCCCTCAACCAGGGTAGTGTTGTCCTTGTCGATGGTCACTTTCTTGCAGCGGCCCAGGTCTTCCAGGCGAACATTTTCCAGCTTGATGCCCAGGTCTTCGGTGATCACCTTGCCGCCGGTCAGGATTCCAATATCCTCCAGCATGGCCTTGCGGCGGTCGCCGAAGCCGGGAGCCTTAACCGCAGCCACCTGCAGCGTGCCGCGAAGCTTGTTCACCACCAGGGTTGCCAGCGCTTCTCCTTCCACGTCCTCGGCAATGATCAGCATGGGACGACCGGAGCGGGCCACCTGTTCGAGCAGCGGCAGCAGGTCTTTCATGGAGCTGATCTTCTTTTCGTTCAGAAGAATGAAAGCGTCTTCCAGGACAACTTCCATCCGTTCCGAATCGGTAACCATGTAGGGGGAAAGGTATCCGCGATCGAACTGCATCCCTTCGACGATTTCCAGGCTGGTTTCGATGGTCTTGGCTTCTTCCACCGTGATGACGCCGTCTTTCCCTACCTTTTTCATCGCCTCGGCGATAATGCTGCCGATGGTAGAGTCGTTGTTGGCCGAAACGGTTCCCACCTGGGAAATCATTTCCCCGGTCACCGGCTTGCTGAGCTCCTGGATCTCTTCCACGCAAACCCTTACTGCCTTGTCGATTCCGCGCTTGATGGCCATCGGGTTGGATCCCGCAGCCACATTCTTGATTCCCTCGCGGATAATCGCCTGGGCCAGAACGGTCGCCGTCGTGGTGCCGTCTCCGGCGATATCGCTGGTCTTGCTGGCGACTTCGCGAACCATCTGCGCGCCCATGTTCTCCGGGCCTTCCTTGAGCTCGATTTCCTTGGCTACCGTGACTCCGTCTTTGGTAATCGCCGGCGAACCGAACTTCTTATCCAGAACGACGTTCCTGCCCTTCGGGCCAAGAGTGATCTTGACGGCGTCTGCCAGCTGGTTGACGCCGCGAAGAATCGCCTGGCGGGAGTCTTCGCCGTGAATAATTTCCTTTGCCATAGAGGTTTCTCTCCTGTCAATTCGTAGTCGTTAATTTAAAAATTCGCTTTGGGAAACTTTACCGGGATCCTTCGGGGCTCGCTTAAGAGCCCAGAATGCCGAGGACTTCGTCCTCGCGCATGATCAGAAACTCCTGATCATCAATCTTGATTTCGGAGCCGGAATATTTACCGAACAGAATTCGGTCTCCCGCTTTGATTTCCATGGGCACCTTTTGCCCGTTATCCAAAATCTTCCCGTTGCCGACAGCAATCACTTCCCCCTCCATCGGCTTTTCTTTTGCCGTGTCGGGAATAATAATGCCTCCCTTGACCACCTCTTTTTCCTCAAGGCGCTTCACAAGGATACGGTCACGCAGTGGTGTTACTTTCATTTCCTGAATCTCCTTATAGTTCTGACTTTAAAACGTTTGCTTAGAATAAAACCTTCGGTTTCAACTAACAATTTGGTAGCACTCGCTTCAGTCGAGTGCTAAATATAACCACCGGTCGGCCGCTTGTCAAGCGAATAGGAGGGAAGAGTTGCTAAAAATCCTGCGGGAATGGGTGGGTTTCTGACAGGAATCAGCTTTTCAGGATTTCGATCTTCTTGCTCAGTGTGTTGCGATGAATGCCGATAGCCTGCGCTGTCCGGGTAATGTTCCCCTTGTGCAGGCGAAGAGCTTTTTGAATGAACTGCTTTTCAAATTGCGCGGCGGCCTCATTAAAGAGAATCCCCTTTTCCAGCATCTCTGTAATTAAGGACTCCAGACGATCTTTGAGCTTGGGGGTACCGGCTGCTGAGTCGCTCATTCCTTTTTCCCCTGTCCTTAAAATAATTAATACGTATCGTTAAATTAGGGAAAGATTTTTCGCTCACCTCGTGGAAAAGTCAAGCGGTGGGGATAATTTTGGTGCTCTCAAAAAATTTTTTAATTTGGGCCTGCCGTCGTGACGAGACTTTCCCCTTCCCTTTCGGGGCCGGAGTCCCGTAAGGAACGACAGAGCCGGACCGGACGCCGGTTGCTCCCCCGCCGGGAGAGAAAGCTACAGGGCTTCCTCCTCGAGCCGTGTCCCCGTCAGGATGTAATAGGCTTCCAGATACCGGGCGGTGGTCGAGGCAATGATGTCGGCTCCCAACGCCGGGGCCGGCGGCTGCTGGTTCCAGCGGATCGACAGCAGGTAGTCCCGGATGAACTGCTTGTCAAAGCTCGGCGGCACCTGGCCGGGACGATATTCGTCCATGCTCCAGTAGCGGGAGGAATCGGGGGTCAGCACTTCATCGATCAGGACCACCTGCGAGCCGATCCGCCCGAACTCGAACTTGGTGTCCGCCAGCAGCAGGCCGCGCCGGCGCGCATATTCCGCGGCAAAGGAGTAAATGGAGAGGCTGGTTTTTTTCAGGTATTCCGCCAGCTCCTCCCCGACTTCCTGTTTCATTCTTTCGAAGGAAATGTTTTCGTCGTGCCCGGAGGAAGCCTTGGTCGCCGGGGTAAAGATCGGCTCGGGCAGCGGAGCATACTCGGGCAAACCGGCGGAAATGGGCTGCCCGCAGACCGTTCCGCTTTGACGGTATTCCTTCCAGCCGGACCCCGCCAGGTAGCCCCGCACGACGCATTCCACCGGGATCGGCTCGGCCAGCCGGCAGATCGTGGTCCGCCCCCGCATGGTCCGGGCGGACTCCTCCGACAGCGAAACCGGCAGATCCTCCAGCCGGGTGCTGACATAGTGAGTGGCCAGATCTTTGGGGAAGCTCTCGAACCAGAACCGCGAGATCTGTGTCAGAACGGTGCCCTTCCAGGGAATCGGGTCCGGAAGAACGCAGTCGAAGGCCGAGATCCGGTCGGTGGCCACCAGAACCAGGTAATCCTCCACGCGGTAAATGTCGCGGACCTTCCCCCGACCGACCAGCGTCAAGCCGGGTATTTGGGTAGAAACACAGATTTCAGAAGGCATAACCGATCCCCCTATGAATAAATTAGCTGAAACGAACGGATACGATACGGGATACCCCGGGCTCCTGCATCGTTACCCCGTAAAGATACTGCGCCGCTTCGATGGTGCGCTTGTTGTGGGTTATCAGCACGAACTGGGTGGAGGCACTCATCTGGGTCAGCATGGAAATGAACCGTTGCACGTTGGCTTCGTCGAGTGGGGCATCCACCTCGTCCAGCAGGCAGAAGGGCGCCGGCCGGAAGCGGAAAATAGCCATCAGCAGGGCCAGGGCCGTCAGGGCTTTTTCTCCGCCGGATAAAAGCATCATGCTCTGCAGGCGCTTCCCGGGCGGAGAAGCGATAATTTCGATTCCGCTCTCCGATGGATCTTCCTCATCCAGAAGCCGCATTTCGGCGTGGCCGCCGCTGAACAGAATCTGATACACTTCGGCAAAATTCCGGTTGATCTGCTCGAAGGCATCCTTGAACTGCTGGCTGGAGTGGCGATCGATCTCGTCGATGGTCTTCCGCGTGGTCTCGATGGAATCTTCAATATCCTTTTTCTGGGCTTCCTGAAAGTTCTTTCTTTCCTCGATTTCCTGGAACTCCTCCAGGGCCCGCATGTTCACCGCTCCGAACTTGTCGATCTTCTGCCGCAGGTCCAGGCATTGGGCCTGCGCCTCTTCCAGGCTCACCGGCAGCGCGTCGCTGTCATCGGCTTCGGCCGGTTCGGCCAGCAGCAGCTCGGCCAGCGAGGTCTGGAACTCCTCCTGGCAGAAGCGGTCCAGGGATTCCTGCTCCGTCTCGCAGCGGGTCCGATCGGAGCCGGTCTGAGCCAGCGAGTCCCGCAGCTGCTCGTGCCGGGCCTGCCGCTCCTGGGTCTTCTTATCAAGATCCGCCCACCGCGACTTGGCCTGCTGCTGCTGCGTGCTCAGCGTGTGGAGCTCCTCCTCAAAGCCGGCCTGCTCCTCGGCAAACTGGGAGAGCAGGGCCGCCAGGCTCTCATTCGACTCCAGCAGCCCGGTGCTTCCGGAGTCGAGCCGCGCCGCCTCCGCAATGAACTTCTCCACCTGCCGTCCCAGATCCTCCGCATCCTGCTGCAAACGTACCAGCTCCCGCTCCGAGCTGCCGATTCTCTCCGCCAGCCGGGCGATTTCCGCCCGGACATCCGCCATGCGGTGCGCCACTTCCTCCTTTTTTTCCTGCAAGGCGGCCAGTTGAGCCTGCAGGTCGGAAAGGCTTTCCGCGCTGCTCTGGCTGCTCCCCTCCAGGCGGGCAATCTCCGTCTCCAGAGAGGCGATGCGCTCCCCCTGGCCGGCCTGCTCGGCAAGCAGGCTGTCCTTTTCCCTGCGCGCGATACTCTCCGCCTGCTCCAGCCGGACCCTTTCTTTTTCCAGGGTCTCCACCATGTGCTCCAGGCGGGTTTTTTCCAGCTCGGTCCGGTGGGTCTCGTTGAGGGTTTCCCGCAGCTGGTCGCGGAGCTGCTGGGAGCCGGTTCTCAGCCCGGATAACAGGCTGTTGGCCTCCTCCAGCTGCCGCCGGGCGGCGGCGCACTGCTTTTCCACTTCCCTCTTCTGGCGGCGAAAGCGGAGCACCCCCATGGTTCCATCCTTGTCGCCCACGGAGGACAGCAGTCCCCGCGGGGATAGATAATCGCCGTCCAGGGTCAGGAAGCTGTACTCCGGATGATCCGACGATATGCCCTTGGCCGCATCCAGATCGCGGACCAGCAGGGTGGAAAAGAAGTCCGGCTGAATTCTCCGCAAGGCGACTTCCAGCTCCGGCTTCATTTCCAGCTGATCGCGCAGCCAGCCGACGGCCCCGCGCTCCCCCAGGTGCCCGTTGCCGTTGCCGGCCTGCGACCGCCCCTCCTGCCCGTTGGCCCCATGGAGGCTGAGAAAGGTGCATTTGCCCGCTTTGATTTGCCTGGCATGGCTTACGGCCAGCATCCCGTCGTCGATACTGTCGACCACCACGTACTGCAGCTGCTCGTTGAGATATTGCTCGACAACGTACTCGTACTCCGCCTTGGAATCGACCATGTCCGCCAGCAGGCCCTCATAGCGCACGTTTCCGGAGGCGTTGGAGCTCAGAAACTTCTGCGTCCCCTCGGAATAGTGGGCCCGCCGCTGCTCCATTTCCTCCAGGGAGGACAGCCGGTGCCGGAGCTGGGAGTAGCGATCCGAAAGTTCCTTGTTTTCCTGTTCGCACACCGCCAGCTTTTTCTGGGTGGAGGAAATCTCCTCTTCCAGGCTCCGGCCCCGCCCTTTCAGGTTTTCCCAGGAAGCGACGACATCTTCCTTCTTCTTCCGCTGAACGGCAAGATTGCCCTGGTTCACCGCCTTCTGTTCGGAAAGCCGCATCCCTTCCTGGTGCAGCCGCTCCAGCTTTCCCTCGGCCAGAGCGCGCTGCTTCTGGACCTGGGTCAGCTGGCCGCGAAGCTGCTGGATATGTTCCGAATGGGCCGCGGCCGCTTTCCGGATCTGCTGAATCTGCTGCTGCAGCTGGTCCGTCTGCCTCTGCAGCTGGTCCGAATCTTCCCGCAGCCGGTTTTCGTCCTGGCGCAGAGCGGCCAGATGGCTTCGCTGGCCGCTGAGACCCTGCTCCACCCGCTCGCGCTGCTCTGCATGCCCGACGGCCTTGGCGCGTGCCGCCTCCGCCTGGCTGCGCAGCTGAACCGCCCTTTGTGCGGACTCCTGCGCCTGCTTGACCTGGTAGTGAATCTGCTGCTCGGTTCGCTGCTTCTGCTGCTCGGCGCGCGACAGCCGGTCGCGCATATCGCGCATCCGCTCTTCGCGCGACTCCAGCTCTTCGGCCAGGGTTTCCCGCTCCTCTCCCAGCGCCGCCAGTTCCTGCCGGATATGACGGTCCTCTTCTTCCAGGCCGGCATAGCATTCGCGCAGCTCCCGCAGCCTCTCCTCCACCACCTGGAACTCCAGGCGGGTGCGATGCTGCAGCATGGCCCGGTATTCCTCTCTCAGCCGGGCGTAGCGGCGGGCCCCGGCCGCCTGGCGCTGCAGGGAGCGCAGCTGCCGTTCCAGCTCAAAAAGCAAATCGGTAATACGGCTCAGGTTCTGCCGGGCGGCCTCCAGCTTGATGAGCGCCGCTTTTTTCCTGGATTTGAATACCGCAACCTTGGCCGCCTCTTCGATCAGCTGGCGTCTTTCCTGGGGCTTGGCGCTCAGAATCCGCTCGATCCGGCCCTGCTCGATCAGGGCGTAGGAGGTATGCCCCAGCCCGGTGCCCTCCAGAAGCTCGTAGATGTCCTTCAGGCGGCAGTGTTTGTCATCGATGAAGTACTCGCTCTCCCCGGTGCGGTACATCCGGCGGGTAATCGCCGCCTCTTCCGTGTAGCGCACCTCGACTTCTCCTGCCTGGCTGACCCGGGCCCGCTCGAATTCCCGAAAGCGCAAGGTGACTTCCGCCAGTCCCATGGATTTGCGCCTGGCGGTCCCATTGAAAATGACGTCCTCCATTTTGTCCGCCCGGAGGCTTTTTACACTCTGTTCGCCGACGACCCAGTTGATGGCATCGGCAATATTGCTCTTGCCGCAACCGTTGGGTCCGACGACGGCCGTAATGGCGGAGTTGAACCGCAGGGAGGTCTTCTCCGGAAACGATTTAAATCCGACCAGTTCCAATGAATCGAGTTTAGCCATGAAACACTTTCTTTCGGCCCCGGCGAACTACCAGGAAACCTGTTGAAAGAATTGAACCACTCCCTGATCGTAGGCATCCAGCATCGGACCGCTCAGTTCCTCTTCCCGGGTTTTGGCGATCTTCCACGACTTGGCATGCGGCAAAGCGGTCAGCGCGGCAACCGACTTGCGGAAAGGTTCTTTTTCGTTTTGGGGAGAGACGATCAGGAGCTGCGGACCGTTCTGCCAGGATTTCAAATCCGGCATCGGAGGATCGTCCAGAGGGGATCGGAGCAGGATGGAGGTGAAAAGGCACATGGCAAACCATGTCGGAAACACATCCTTTTCGGCCACATATTGCTTGAGACGGAAATCCAGATAGTCCTGTACCGCCAGGAAAGGCGTATCGAGAACCGCCGCCTTCAACGCCAATCCTTTCCGGGATGCCGTAAGCAGGGCGAAAGCGGAGGAGTTGATCCCCCAGGCTCCCAGCTTTTGAACCTCCAGATTTTTCTGGAGCTTCAGTTCGCCGGCCAGGGCAAGCAGGTCTTCGCTTTCCATCCAGCCCAGCGTGGCGGGAGTGCGGACCGCACCGCTCTGCCCCCGCAAAACAGGGAGAACCACGGAAAAGCCGGCACCATGCAGACGGTCCGCCAGACCCAGGAGCTTGGACCGGGATTCCCCGTATCCCTGGCATAGAAGAATTACAGGAGACGAGGGCTTAGCCGCGCTAAGCCAGACGGGCCATTCCAGTCCGTCCCTGGTTTTGTAGTTGAACTCCTTGAAATCAATGAAATAGGAAGAAGGATTGATGCTTTCCACCGCAGGAGCAGGGTGCGTTACGGTATAAACGGCATAAGCGGAAACGGAAACATACACCAGTCCGACGAGAAGTATAAAAGGAATCAGAAAAGAAACGATGAATTTCATTTCAAATATGCCCCTGTTTCAAAAAATCGAACCTGCCCCTGCTTCTCTGGTTTTCGCAAAATGAAAATAGTGTATATTGCGACACGCGGGGCCTCTTGTCAAAGGAATTTTTCAAAAAATGCGCCCTCAATCCCTATATGTTGTGTATTCAGTAAATTATAAACCCATATATTGTGACTGGCAATGTTTTTGTGCAAAGTACTTTGGTCTTCTGCCCTCACCCTTTCTCCGGATCTTCCCGTTCGCCTGTGAACAGAAAAAGCCGGGCCCGACCGGGCGTCGATTTGCTCCACGTCTTGACCTGCAACGGGGGGCGGATATATACTCGCCTATTTCGCATATGATTTTGAGATCCATTAAGATAAAGATGAAGCGACGTTTCTGTACCCCCTGGCTTCCGGGGGTCGTTTTTTGCTTTTTATTGTCCTCCGCCGCCCGGCTGGGCGCTCAGAATGCGCCTTTTTTGCCTCTGACGGAGATCCAGCCGGGAATGAAGTGCACCGGGCGAACCGTCTTCAAAGGTTCCCAAATCGACAGCTTTCAGGGCGAAATCCTGGGAGTTCTGAAAAATATCGGCCCCAACCAGAACGCCATCATCGCGCGCCTGACCGGCGGAGTGCTCCAAAAGGCCGGGATCTTCGCGGGGATGAGCGGAAGCCCGGTATATATCAACGATCGCCTGATCGGAGCCGTGGCCTGGTCCATCCCATTTTTGACCGAACCGATTGCCGGAATTACGCCCATCCAGGAAATGGTCGACGCGTTTCAGTCCGGGGCAACGATAAACGTAACCGGAAGTCCGCGCACCCCGAAGGGCTCCTTCCGGTATGGCGGCTGGCGTGCTTTCAGGAAGAACATGGACCCCCTGCAATGGGCCGGCGGGACGTTCCCGGGGCGTTCCGCATCGTCTGATGTCCAGTGGCTGGGCAGCCCGGCCGCATCGGCCTCGCTCTCTCCTGCGGCGTTCCAGACCATCGCCACGCCGATCACCTTTTCCGGCTTCGACGCCCGCACTCTTCGCCAGTTCGGACAGGGGTTGCAGTCCCTGGGCTGGATTCCCATGCGGGGAGGAAGCCAATCCACTCCGGGACCCGCGCGGCAGGATTCCGACCTGCAGGGGGGGGCGACGCTGGCCGTCTCCCTGATTGCCGGGGACATGGATATCAGCGCCAGCGGAACCGTCACCCTTCGCGACGGAAAAACGATCTATGCCTTCGGCCATCCCTTCCTCCAGCTGGGCCCCACGGAAATGCCTTTCAGCAAAGCCCAGGTCATAGAAGTGCTGCCCAGCCTGGAAAGCTCCATGAAGCTGTCCATCAGCACCGAACCGGCCGGCACGATCCGGCAGGACCGCGCCACCGGCATCATGGGGGTCCTGGGTGAGAACGCCAGCCTGATTCCGGTGACCGTCCATATCACCAATGAGCGCCAGGTCAGGCGCTCCTTCCGGTTCTGGGTCATCGAGGACCGTTTCCTGACCCCGCTGCTTTTGAATCTTGCTATTTACAACACCCTGGTCTCCACGGAAAAAGCGCTGGGCTATTCCACGCTGCAGATGAAGGGGAAAATCGCCCTGGAGGGTCAGCCCGAGATTCAGCTCGAACAGACGGTTTCTTCGGCAGGCGACGGACCGATCGGCATTTCCCTGGCCGTAGCGATTCCCGTAAATTACCTGATGGCCTGCGGGTACGAGGATCTGCATCTACGAAATATCCAGCTGGAGGTCAGCTCCTTTGACGATTCCCGCGATGTCACCCTGGAGCGGATCTGGTACGACCGCACCGAGGTGCGCCCCGGCGAAGAGGTCATGCTGAACGTATTTCTCAAAAAGGAAAACGGCCAGGAAACAGAAGAAAGCTATCCCATCAGGATTCCGGAAGATGTGCCCAGCGGAACCATGCAGATCATGGTGGGCGACGGGGAAACCATGGAGCGCTACGAAGCCCGGGAAACGCCGCAGGATTTCATTCCCCGCGACCTCTCCCAGCTGGTCAGGCTGATCAACAGCCTGAAGAAAAACGATCGCCTTTACGTTCGATTGTATCGCCGGGAAGCGGGAGCGGCCATGGGAGCGGAAGGGCTCCCCGGACTGCCGCCTTCCATTTATGCCCTGATGCAATCGGCGCGCACCCGCGGCGGTTTCGAATATCTGCCTATCACCCCCTACATGGAATACGAGCTGCCGGCCATGGACGCCGTGATCCAAGGCGTCAAGTCTTTTGCCGTCAAGGTAGTGCGGTGAACCCTGCCAATGAAAAATAGCGATGGAGTCGGAATGAGCCTGCTGAAATCGAGTTTCTGGAAAAGAATCTGCATGGGATCCGCCCTCGGCGCCCTGGCATTATGGAGCGCGCCGGTACAGGCCGGGGGACCGCGAACCTGGGAGTCGGCCACGCAGGAGGAGCTTTTACGCGGGCGGCTGCAGAATGTCAGCCTGTCCAGCGAGGGAAAGCTTTTTCTGGCGCCGCAGCTGCAACCGGTCTATCAAATCGGCCCCGGGCTGCTCTTCTCCCTTTGTGCCGACGGATCCTCCAATTTCTTTCTGGGTACCGGCGGCGACGGCAAGGTCTATAAGGTGGATGCCAAAGGAAGCGGAAGCCAGTTCTACAAGGCGCCGGAACCGAACGTATTCAGCCTGGCGTGCGATCCCCAGGGCAACCTTTATGTCGGCTCCTCCCCGGACGGAAAAGTGTACAAGGTGACCCCGGGAGGACAGGCGGTGGAGTTTTTTGACCCTCAGGACAAATACATATGGGCCCAGGCATTCGACAAGAGCGGGAACCTCTGGGTGGCTACCGGCGGAAAAGGGCTGCTCCACAAAGTGGACAAGACAGGAAAAGGGGAAAAGGTTTACGACAGCGAGGAGGCCCACCTGATGTCCCTGGCTTTCGATCTGGACGGGAACGCCGTTGTCGGCAGCTCGCCGAACGGAATCGTCTTCCGGGTCACCCCCGATGGTAAGGTGTCCGTTCTGTTCGACTCCCTGCTGACGGAGATCCGGCAGGTCGCCATCGACCGCCTGGGAACCGTTTACGCCGCCGCGCTCTCCTCCTCGAGCCAGGACCTGACCAGCGCCCGAAAGGAAGGCGAGAGCAAGCCCCTGCTTGCCAGGTCCGGCCCGGCATCGGCCGGCCCGGAAAGTACTCCGCCACCGGATTCCTCCACAACGGTAGTGGTTACCGCGGGGCTTTCGGCGGGCCCGTCCTCGGGCGCATCGGCCGGCAGAGGCGGCGAAAAGTCGGTTATCTTCCGGATTCAGAAGGACGGAACCGTGGAGAGGATCTGGTCCTCCTCCACGGACCTGGTTTATGATATCCAGATACGGGACGACGGAAAGGTTCTGGCCGCAACCGGAACCCGCGGCCGGATCCTGGCCATCGACCCTGCCAGGAGCTACGCGATTCTGACCGAATCGGGCGAAGAGCAGATGGTCCGATTTGCCATGAGCGGGAGCACCCTCTATGCCGCTGCCGGAAACAAAGCCGCTCTCTACAGGCTTCTGCCGGCACGGGCCGCCAAAGGCAGCTTCGAGTCGGAGATCTTTGATGCCGGACTGCCCTCCGCCTGGGGCCAGATCGGGTGGACCGTGGCCAGTCCCGCCGGGACCACCATCGAGCTCTACACCCGCTGCGGCAATACCGCCGAACACAACAAGACCTGGAGCGACTGGACCGGACCCTATATCTCCCGCAAAGGGGAGACCGTCAAGAATCCGGTATCCCGGTACATTCAATGGAAAGCGGAGTTCAAAAGCGCGGGTGGCGACAAAGGACTGCTTTCCCAGGACGACGCTCTGCAGAGCGTCACCGTTTCCTACCAGCAGACAAACGTTCGCCCGGTTATCGGCAGCCTTAACGTGCTCCCCCCGGGCATTTTCATGCAGAAGCTTCCTACCACGGTCACCGTCGACAGCGGCAGCTCCTCCGGTTCCGGGTCGGAAGACTCCGCCGCCGTCCTGGATGGGATTCTGTCCGGAAAAACCAAGAGCTTTGTCATTCCGCCGCGCCGGCAGCTGCGGGCCGGAGCCCGCTCGTTCCAATGGCAGGCTTCCGATGAAAACAAGGACAACCTGCTCTACCATCTTTACTTCCGCGCGGAAAACGAGACGGAATGGAAGCTGCTGGAAAAGGATCTGGAAGACGAGTTTTTTTCCCTGGACAGCCGGCGGCTGCCCGACGGCGTTTACCGGATCCGGCTGCTGGCCGACGACTCCCAGGATAATCCCTATTCGCAGGGCCTATCCGGGGAAATGATCAGCAAGCCCTTCCCGATGGACAGCACTCCTCCGGTTCTGGAATCGGTGCGCCAGGAGGTCAAAGGGAAGCGCGTGGAAATTTCCTTCCTGGCCAAGGACGCCGGAAACCGGATCTACCGCTCCGAGTACTCGCTCGACGGCGGGCCCTGGCGGATCCTGGCTCCGGTGGACGGTGTCGCCGACTCGGCCCAGGAAGACTACCTGCTGCAGACGGAAGAGCTTCCTTCCGGGGAGCACCTGGTCGGTCTGCGCACCGCCGATTCTTTCGGAAATGTCGGCACCGCCAGAATTCTAATCAAGACGCCTTAAGCTCATCGAGGTAACCCATGGATTGCGCCGGACACTGCGCCCTTTTGAGCAACGAAACCACCCTTTTACAGGCCCTGGAGCAGATGGCCCAGCATCTTTTCGCCAAGCGCTGGGCCACGCTGACCCGCTCGGAGATCTTTCATGCCCTTTCGATGACCGTGCGGGATTGCCTTACCGACGGGCTGATCGAAACGGAAGAAAGGTACTCCTCCTCGGACATCAAGCGAGTCTACTACCTTTCCATCGAGTTCCTCCCCGGGAGGCTTCTCTACAACAACATGCAGAACCTGGGGATGCTGAATATCTGCCGCCAGGCCCTGCAGAAAGCGGGCATTTCCCTGGACAGCATTCTCGAGGAGGAGCCCGATCCGGGCCTGGGCAACGGCGGCCTGGGCCGACTGGCGGCCTGCTTCCTCGATTCCATGGCTACCCTGGGTATTCCCGGGTACGGCTACGGCATCAATTACGAGTTCGGCCTGTTCCGGCAGGAAATCGACGACGGCAGCCAGAAAGAGGAGCCGGACCACTGGCTTTCCGAGGAGAGCCCCTGGCAGATACGGCGCACCGACGAGTTCTGCGCGGTCCCGCTGTATGGCCGGATCGATCACGGCACCGACAAGAGCGGCAACTACAATCCCATGTGGCTCGATTTCGACACCCTGCTCGGGGTGCCCTACGACATGCCGGTCGTAGGCTACGGCGGCAAAACCATCAACCGGCTGCGGCTGTTCTCCGCCCGGGCGGCCAACAAGTTCGACATGCAGATTTTCAACGACGGCGACTATCTCAAGGCGGTCGAAAGGCAGATCACCACAGAGAAGGTCACCAAGCTGCTTTACCCCTCCGACAGCATCAAGGCCGGGCAGGAGCTCCGTTTGGTCCAGGAGTATTTCCTGGTGGCCTGCTCGCTGCGCAATATCCTGCGCCACTTCGACCAGGGCCCGGAAAAGACCGACTGGCGCAGGCTGCCGCAGAAAGTGGCGGCGCAGTTGAACGATACCCACCCGGCGCTGGCCGTGGCCGAGCTGATGCGCTTCCTGGTGGATCACCGCAATCTTCCCTGGGACACCGCCTGGGAGATTACCCAGGCCACGCTGGCTTATACCAACCATACGCTGCTCCCGGAAGCCCTGGAGCGCTGGTCCGCGCCGCTGCTGCAGCGGGTGCTGCCCCGCCACATCCAGATCATTTACGAGATCAACCGCCGCTTCATGCAGGAAGTGGTCACCCTCTGGCCCACCGATACGGCGCGGCAAGGCCGGCTGTCCATCGTCGAAGGAAACGGGGAGCAGCAGAGCATCCGCATGGCTCACCTGGCCATTGTCGGCAGCCACAGCATCAACGGCGTGGCGGCGCTGCACTCCGACCTGGTGAAAACCTCGCTGGTCCCCGATTTCTACCAGCTCTGGCCGGAGCGCTTCAACAACAAAACCAACGGGGTCACTCCGCGCCGCTGGATGCTGCAGGCCAATCCGGGGCTTTCCGAGCTGATCACCCGGCGCATCGGCCCGGAATGGGTCTGCGACCTGGGCCGGCTGCGGCAGCTGGAGCGCTTTGCCGAGGACATGGAGTTCCAGCAGGAGTTCATGCAGGTCAAGCTGAACAACAAGCAGAAGCTGGCCGACGAGATCTGGCACAGCACGCGGCTGGAAGTGGACCCCGCCTCGATGTTCGACACCCAGGTAAAGCGGATTCACGAATACAAGCGGCAGCTGCTCAACGTCCTGCATATCATCCACCAGTACCTGTGCATCGTCGAGGACAACCGCCTCCCGCCGGTGCCCAAGACCTACATCTTCGGCGGCAAGGCCGCACCCGGCTACTGGGCCGCCAAACAGATCATCCGGCTGATCAACATGGTGGCCAAGAAGGTCAACAACGATCCGCGGGCCTCCGAATTCATCAAGGTCGTTTTCATGAAGAACTACCAGGTCTCCCTGGCGGAGATCATCATGCCCGCCGCCGACCTGAGCGAGCAGATCTCCACCGCCGGCAAGGAGGCCTCCGGAACCAGCAATATGAAGTTCGCCATGAACGGGGCGCTGACCATCGGCACGCTGGACGGAGCCAACATCGAAATCATGGAAGAAGTCGGGCCGGAAAACATCTACATCTTCGGGCTGAAGGCCGCCGAGGTGCAGACCCTGCGCCAGACGCGCAGCTACCGCCCGGCCGAACTGTACGCCTCCAATCCCTATCTGCGCCGGGTGATGGACTCCCTGAACTCCAGCCTGTTCTGCCCCAACGAGCCGGGCCTGTTCTGCTGGCTATACCAGGCGCTGGTCTACCAGGGCGACGAATATTTTCACCTGGCCGACTTTCCCTATTACGTGCGGGCCCAGGAGCTGGCCTCCGCCGACTACCAGCAGAAGAGCGTCTGGACCCGTAAGGCGATCCTGAACGTGGCCCGTATGGGCAAATTCTCGAGCGACCGCACCATCCAGGAATACGCCCGCGACATCTGGAACGTAAAGCCCTGCCTGTAGGCAATTTCCTGCATCCCGAAGGGGTTCCCGGCTTTTTGCCGGGCCATCTTCGGGGATGGCTTCGCAATAAATCGTTTTTTCGCCCGGCTCTGCCGTCCCGATGGGACTTGGGTTACCTTCGACCCAACCCGGCACTCGCGTGCCGGGCAACAATCTTGCCGTCTCTGACGGGACTTTGCCTCGGAACAACAGCCCTGTGCCGGTTTGCGCAGGGCCTCCCAAGGCCATGGCGCAGCACAACGGTAGGATCTCCGCCATTTCGCCCCGCGTGGCACACACAGAAGTCCCATCGGGACGGCAGAACAGGCCCCATCAACTTTTTGCAGCTTCATCTGCGGGGATGCAATCGTAACAAAGCCGGAGTGGCGGCGGCATCCGCCCGGCCTTTGTCCGCCGTCAGGGTTTGATCGGAACGATCGGCCCTTCCTGGCTTTCCACGTTGAACAGGCGGTACTGGGAATAGCGGTGACGGTTGCGGAAGAAATAGCCCTGAATCCTCATGGTCACCGAAACCTCCATCGGCAGCCAGAAGCTCCGGGGCACGCCCTTGAAGCGCACCTCCCCAAACCGGATGGCGGTGTTCTGCGACTCGAGACCGGCGTCCTTGCGCGGAGCCAGCAGCCCGGTGTGCATGCGCACGATTTGACAGGAGGCGGGATCGACCCAGGCAAAGCCCTGCAACAGGATGGGAACGGTCTGATCGCGGACCCGCAGATAACGCCGGACCCCGGAAATTTCCGGGCGCTGGGCAAAGGCGAGCACATGGGCGTTTCCTTCCGACTTCTGCCGGCCCAGGTACCGGAAGCGGGAACCTTTCTGCTGCACCGGGTGAAAATAGATGGGGTGGGTGGCATAGCCGGAAGTCAGGAGGAACGAACCCTTCAGAGCCTCGGGCGTGAGCCGGTCGTCCTTTCGCTCGGTGCGGTACTCCTCGAAGCCGACATCGGCAATGTTCTCCTGCGGAGAGATCAGGTAGTAATAATCCTGCTGCCGGTAAAGCTGCTCCGCCAGCCCCGGCTCGGTGCGGTCCTGGCTGACCCGCTCCAGCGCCGTGGTCCTGGGGAAGTCCTCAAACATGGCCCGAACCGCCTCGCCTACCTTCTGGAGCAGGGGAGGCAATTCTTCCTGGCTGCTTGCGGGCACCAGGCCTTTCAAGTCCTCCAGGCTCCGCTGCACCTCCGTTAGCGGCTGGTCCACGACCGTCCTGGCCCCCACGTAGGGGCGCATTTCTTCCGGAACCGACTCCTGACCCCGGGAAAACGAAGAAAAGCCCGCCGGCAGCAGGAAACAACACAGTAAGATCCGGAAAAAACCAGGCATTTGATTTCTTGCGACCCTGTTTTTATTATAATTCAAACCGGTGGGCCTCACTCCGGAAAATATCCTTCCCGGGCCCGAACCTTGAATCCCCTGCCGTTTTTCAGCACGACTTCCAGTCTGCGCCAGGCGGAATCGGCGGAGGGCCCGGGAGAAAACTGCAGCAGGTAACCGTGCGAAAGATCCTTGGAGATGGCCTCGAAGACCGATTCGATCTCCCCCGGCTCCCGGATGCCGAAAGACAAGCCTCCCGTGGATTTTGAAACGGTGCCCAGCTCTTCCATGAGCTTTTTGTTGTACAGCGCCATCCCCTGGGCCACCGCATAGACCGGTATGCCGGCGGCTCTGGCTTGACGGATGGCCGTATCGGCCGTAATGGTGCTGCGGTTGTCCTCGCCGTCGGTAAACAGCACGATCACCTTTTTCCCCTGTTGTCCGGCCAGGAGGCGGGTCACACGGACCAGAGCGTTAAAGAGAGCGGTTTCTCCGTTCGCCTCGGCAGCCGCTACTGCGCGCTTTGCCGATCGCCTGTCCGTCGTGGCCGGCAGCGCCTGCCGGACTTCGTTCTGAAAGGTATAGACGGCGACCTGGTCCACGGGCCTCAGCCGTTCGATCAGTCCGATGGCGGCGTTTTTCAGTGCCGGCAATGCCTTGTGCATGCTCAGGGTGGTGTCGAGCACCAGGGCGCAGGTCAAAGCCGACTGGTGGGACTCGAAAGCGGCGACCGGCTGGCCTTTGCCGTCTTCCAGAACCGTAAAATCTCCCTGGGGCAAATCGTCGACATATCGCCCGCGCTCGTCGACGACCGTGGCGTAAATGCCGACCAGGCGGACATCGGCCCGGAACACATCGCTGCGGCCGCTCCCGGATCCGTTCCTGTCTTCGACAGGGGCGGATGGCTGCGGACCGGATTCCGGCGCCGGAACGTCTTCCTTTTCTCCCGCCTCCCCTCCTGGCTCCGCCAGGCTCCGCGCCAATTCTCCGAATCCCATGAATCCTCCGGAAAAACGGCTGCCTTCTCCCTGGCTCGATCGCATCAGTTCCGCCGGACGGAAAAGCCCGCCCTCCTTGAGGCTCTCTCCGGGAAACCGATGCTTGGCGACGAGCCGCGGGTCCTGCGAAACCAGGAAGCTGCGGTCGTCCAGCCAGGCGGCATATACGCGCCCGACCAGAGCAGCCAGGATTTCCTTTTCGGTGCGAGCTGCATCCAGCCCGGGAACGTGCTGAAGGGCCAGAACATGATCGTACCGGCGCCGGTGTTCCCCGGCAAGCCGGAGAAGGTGATCCCGAACGGCGGCGTCCGGCGACCCGCTCTCGCCGGCCAAGTTCCCGAGGAGCTGGATGGCCGCCGAAAGGCTGCCGTTGGCCGAAAGCCTTTGGCACGCCTGGCGGAAGCCGGAGGCGGCATCGGATGGCGAGAGCGAGCCGGCTTCCGCTCCCAGGGCGATCAGCTCCACGAGCGCGTACCAGGCGCCCAGGACCGCTTCGCGCTTTTCCATCGTGCGTCCGCGCAGCCCCTCTTCAAAGGTTGCCAGCGCCGCCAGCTCCCGCTCTCCCAGGGACGGCAAACGGGCCAGCAAAGGAAGCAGCGGACGCCACTCGCTCCACCTGTCCTTGATCGCCCGGACCATGTCCCTGCTCAAAGGAGATTTACGCAGACCTTCCAGGCGGGAAAGCTCCAGGAACTGCGGAGCCGAAGCGGAGGAAAAAAGCGATTCTTCCCCCGATGCGATTTCCGGCCAGGATTCCCGGCCCCCCGGACACGCCAGTTGTCCGCCGGAGTCGGCCCGAATGGCGGCAAACCGCCGGGCCGCTTCTTCCGCGCTGTAGTCCCGATCCGTCATCCGGCCGCGGACATGCGCTTTGTAAAAAGCCCTGGCTCTTTCCGCGGTGGCCGTCAGGTAGCGGGCCGGCTCCTCGCCCGCTTCCGAGACGGCCAGGAAAAACTCGGCCGGCATTCCCTGGTCCCGGGTAAGCAGGCCGTGAAAAAAATCGGCCGGTTTCCCCGGGGAAGCGCCGGCCAGCTCCGCCCATACGGACTCCGCCGGGGGGCCGCCGGGCACCGGGACCGTGCCGCCCTGAATTCGAAATCGTCTTCCATACCGGTACAGATCCCCGGAGTGCAGCTCCGCCAGCCGGCGCAATCCGAAGGCCGAAACCAGGGCGCCGGCCGCATCCATCCCCGCCCGGCTCAGACCGGCATATGTTTTGGCCAGCCGCAGGTCCCGGCAGAACGCCTCGGCCAGCCCTCCGGCGATCGACCGGCGCTCCTGCAGCAGGTCCAGCCAGGCGTTGCCTCCCATCAGGGGAGCCTCCTCGGAAAGGATTTCAAACAAAAACGGCCGCCCGGCCTCCAGGGTCTCCTTCATTTCGACGGCATCGATGCCCAGTGCCACGGCAATCGGATGGCGAGTCACGTCGGCCTCTTCGTCCCCGTATTCCACGGTCCAGCCTTCGCCTGCCCTCCTGGCTCTCCACCCCAGGAGCTTCAGAACATCGGCGGCATGTGCGTCTGCCTGCTCCGTGCCGAGCGAGATTCTGACCTGGACTTTTCCCTCCGACGGTTCCCCAAGCCTGGAAAGCTCGGGAAGTGCAGCAAAGTAAGCCCGCAGGCTGTCCAGGTAGCCGGGAATGCCCGCCCGAAGAGAGGGCTCCATAAAGCGCACCAGCGCCTCGGTGTATCTCTCGAAAAAATGATCCGCAGATCCCGAGGGATCCGCATGGGCAATCGCCGCCAGGGCCTTCCTGCCCCCGGGAACCCACACGGCCTGCACGGCTTTCACATTCAGATCCACATCTTCCAGGGGAAGCGGCAGAGGCGGGGCCGCCTCCCGGTCCGGGTTTTCCAGCCGCCGGCGGACCGCCGGGGCGTTGGCGGCATTGGGCTCCAGAGCCAGGTACCTGCGAAAATGTTCCGCCGCCCCGGACCAGTCCTGCCTGGCCTCCAGGATCAGGCCGCAAAGGTACTCCGCGCCGGGTATTTTCTGCTTCGAATCCAGCCGGAGTGCCTCCGCAATGTCTGCCGCCGCTTCGTCATAGCGCTGCAGCTGATACAGCGCCGCCGCCCGGTGAACAAATGCCTCCGGGTGGCGCCGCGCCGTGTCCCGGGCGATCAGCTCCCCGGCGCTTTCCGCGGCGCCGACCCAGTTTTTGGCGGCGCCTTCCATTTGCATCCGAAGAACCAGGCTGGTCAGGGATTTCGGGTCGGCTTCGGCCCCTTTGCGGTAGGCTTCGCGCGCTTCCTCCCACTTCTGCCGGTTCTGGAGAGCTGTCCCCAGGGCGTTCCAGGCCATGGCAAAATCCGGAGCGAACTGCACCGTGAGTCGAAACTGGCGCTCCGCTTCTTCGTTCTCCCCTTTGCGCAGGGCGGCCTGACCCCGATCCCAGCTCTTGCGCGCTTTCCGCGGGGGTTCCACGCCGGCCCGGATCTCCTCCGTCTCCAGGCTCCCCTTCTTTCGCAGGACCAGCGGCGGCAGCTCCCGGCTGGCGGCCATCTGCAGGTCATCCAGGTTGAGCAAACCGGAGCGGTAACCGGAGAGCTCCGCCCGCAGCGTACATTTCAGCATACTCAGGGCGTTGCTGCCCCGGTTGCCCCATTCCCCGATCGACTCGAACTGGCTGGAGCGCAGAAAGTAGACCCCGTTCCGGTCGGTGGTGGCCTCGATCATCGTCCGTCCCGGACCGCAATTGCGCACAATCAGGGCCGGTTTGGGCGGCGGAGAGCCGTCTTCCATAATCACCTTCCCGGCAACCCCCGCCAGCTGCGCTTTCACAGAGGCAGTCCGGACAGCTAAAAGAAGAAGGAGGAAAAGACAGGCGGGAAGCCGCGGCCGCGAGAAGGGCGATGAAAGGATACCGTCAAAAAAAATCATGATCGAATTATGAAGCTCGGAAAGTCAAAAAACAACCGGGAACAAACTCAACAAAAAAGGCGGCCCCGGAGGGCCGCCTTTTTTGAAACGGATTCCGCTTCTTTCTAGAAGAAGAAGGAAACCTGGAGACGTATACTGCGCGGGCCCATGAAGCCGTTGGACATGCCGTACTGCGGATCCATGCGGACCTTCTGTGCAGTCATAAGAGCCTTGGTGTTGAAGCCTTTGAAAAGGTCGGCATCATGCGCAAAGGTCAGCTGGCCGTCGTCGTCGTGCAGCATGTCCTGGTACTTGTTGGTCACCGTGCTGGCGTTGAACAGGTTGAACACCGTCATTTCCACGCGCAGGCGCAGGTCCTCGTGGTTGGCGAAGGGCTTGAACTCGTGCATGACGTTGAAGTCGCTGCGGAAATAGGTCGGAGTGCGGCCCAGGTCGCCACGCCCGTACGGATAAACCGGCGTGGTGGAGATGGCGTTGATCTGCGAGGTCATCGGCGTACCGGACCAGAGCATGATGTTCGGAGCGAAGGTAGTCGCACCCAGCTTGTTGTTCAGCGTGTAGCCGCCGAAGAACTTGATGGTATGCGGACGGTCGGTAGCCAGGACGCCGTCGGCCATGACGCCCTTTTCGGTGTAGCCGAGCCAGGGCAGGTCGAAGTAGCGGTTCACGTTCGGGCTGGTACGGCCGTCTTCGTCGGAGCTGGCCAGTCCGGAGTAGTTGCCCGTCTGCCGCGACCAGGTGTAGGACAGTGCGTACTGGTAGCTCTTCGAGAAGCGCTGGTCCAGGCGTACTTCGATAGCATCGTAGTGCCGCTTGGCTTTGGGAGTCATCGGGAAACCGGCTTCCCAGGTCTTGGGATCGACGGTCAGTCCGAATCCCGGGTTGGCGATGTAGTAGACTTCGCCGTCCGCACCGAGTGTACCCACGTCTTCAATGGTCCGGATGAGGCGGCGGTTGGTGTAACGGACCGAAGCGACGAGAGTCGGGTTGATGCTGTAGTCGTAGCCGATATCGATCATCCGCTGCTTCATCGGCCGCATCTTGGGATCGACGGTGCTGTTGTTCGGGTCGTTGGAGGGAATACGCCAGTTGATTCCTTCGAAGAAGCGTCCGGGGAGCTTCTTGGGGTCGGACGGGTAGCCGTAGTTGAACAGGGTCTTGTAAACCGAGGGATCCTCCAGAGCATAGTAGTAGGTCAAATAGATGTCGCCGCCGAAGGAGCCGCGCGGCAATTCATACTTCATGACGTCGTAGAAATCGCCCCAGGATCCGTAGATGCGCATCTTGCCGTCGCCCCTGGGATCCCAGGCCGCGCCGATGCGCGGGCTGATCTTCTTGCCCCAACCGAATTCGATCGGCGGAGCCGCAGCGATCCCCTGTTTGGAGAAGCTGGGCAGGAACTCGCGCTCCAGGCGCAGGCCGAGGTTCAGGGTGAGGCGCTTGTTAATCGTCCAGCTGTCCTGTACGTAGAGCCCCTGGTTGTCGCTGGAGGCTTCGCCCAGGGTTCCGTAGGTGTACCAGCGGTAGTAACCGTAGGTGCCGCGCTGCTTGCCGGAGCACTGGCTGGTCACGCAGGTGTAGCTCTGGTCCCAGTAGAAACGGTAGTAGCCTGTGGGATAACTCAGGGTGTTGACGTCGTTGGAAAGCCGGTTGGTCATCCACCCGAACTTCAGGTTGTGCTGCCCCTTGGCATTCAGAACGTAGGCGCCGTCGGTGCTGAGGTTCACGCGGGGATAGACGTTGTACTGCGTAAAGGCCGTGCCCTGCTGCTTCCAGCCGGTCGAAGTGAGAATCATATCCGAGGGGATATTGGAGAACATGGTGTTGGCAGTACTGTAGATAAAGGTCTTCGAGGAGTTGGCGTACCCATCCTTGTAGTTGCTGAAATTGCGTCCGCCGCGGAAGCTGATCAGCAGCTTGTTGGTGGCGATGAAATCCGCCTGGGCGGTAAAAATGTTGCTGGCGGAGTAGTTGCCAAGTCCGGCCCAATCGCGATCATATGCATCCGTACCCTGCAGAGCGGGCAAGTTGCCCCGTACGTAATTGGGATTCCAGATCCAACTGAAGCTGGTGCGCAGCTTGCTCCAAGGGTTGTAGTCCAGCTTCCCAATCGTGTAATGTTGGTAGTCTTTGCGGGAATAATCTCCCGTCTTATTGTTGGAAAGGAAAGTCACCGTGCGGTTGGTGGTAGTCTGAGTCGGCATAAAGCCGGCAAAGAAGAACAGCTTGTCCTTGACGATCGGGCCGCCGAGACTCACGACCGGGTTCCAGGTCGAAAAATCGTCGAGCGTGTTCTGGAAATAGCGTACCTTGCTGCGGGTGGCATCGGTCGGATCCATTTCCAGGGTCGGCCGCGGGCGGGCCTGCATGCCATCGTTGTTATAATAAAAGCCTGCCTGACCGTGGAAAGCGTTGGTTCCGGTGCGGACCACGGCATTGACCACACCGCCCATGGCGCCGCCGTACTGGGCATCCATGACTCCGTTCTTGACCTGGACCTGCTGTACGGCTTCCACCGGGATCCTGTTCCTGGTGCTTAGAGTACCCTGCTGGACATCGGTGACTTCCATGCCGTCGATATAGTAGGTGTTTTCCGAACCGGAAGCGCCGTCGATCTGGTAGCCGCCGGCTTTGCCTTCGTTACGGGCGCCGGGAGCCAGCTGGACCAGGTCATAGAATCCGCGACCTTTCGGCAGCTGGTCGAAAAAGGCTTTATCGACGTTGACTGCGGAAGCGGTCGAGGTGGTGTCCACCATGATCGCATTAGCGGTCACGGTGACGCTTTCGGAAACCGCACCGACTTCCATTTTGAAGTCGACGATGGCGGCGCGGCCGAGAACCACGTTTACATCCGTCTTTTTCTGGGTGGTGAAGCCGGTCACCGAGGCGCTGACCGTGTAGCTGGCCACCGGAAGGTTCGGCAGCTTGTAAAAGCCGGCCTGGTCCGTGGCGGTGGTTACGGCCCGTGTGGTGCCGGCAGCGGTAATTTCTATCTGGACATTGGGGATGGTGGCGCCGCTCGGGTCGGTGACCGTTCCCTGGATCGTCCCGGTCGTTTCCTGCGCAGCAACCGGCATCATGCCGGCCAGCAGGAACAGAAGCAAAGCGCCCGCCCAGAAAGGCAGATGCTTACTTATGGATCGCATCATAAAGATTGTCTCCTCCTGAAAAAAGTATTTGCGCCCCTGTAGGAAAAATCCCTGGCCGGCGCAAAACCTGAACTATTTTTTGGTTTCGTTATTTAAGATGGATAAACGGAAACCAAACCCATTAAACAAGCCACCCTTTTACGGGGGCCTACATTTCTACAGCAATATTCATTCCAAATCAAGTGAAAAGTATAAATATAACTTATCAAGCCCATAGGCTTGGGGAGAGTACCTTGGTGTGAATCCGGTCCGATCGATGAAATGCGGTTAACCGAACCAGGGAAAAATCAGCCCGGAAGAAGGAAGGACCCAATAAAAACAATATGTTATGAAAAGTCCACCGGCTCAGGGGATCGTGGGATTCCTCTTTTTTTCTGCGGAGGGTTTTGGGTGTACTTAGCGCAGAACGGAAAAAACGGAATAGCCATCCTGTGAATTCGCCTTCCCCAACCGTTCTGCTGCCAATTTTTTCTATCCAAATAATTGAATATTAATTCAATAAAATGAATAAAACATCAAGAGGAAGGGAGAGGATTTTTGGAGCGGGAAACGGGATTTGAACCCGCGACTTCGACCTTGGCAAGGTCGCACTCTACCGCTGAGTTATTCCCGCTCTCAAAAATTAAAATGGGCTACTTTATATTGGTGGAGCTGAGGGGGATCGAACCCCTGACCCCAAGACTGCCAGCCTTGTGCTCTCCCAGCTGAGCTACAGCCCCACTCGTAAATTCAACCAGAGCAGAAAATACCAAAAAAAGGCGTCCCGGTCAATACCCGGCGGAAATTTTCGCCGCGGCCGCGAGATTCTCCGGCCATCGAAGCCCAAATCCGGACGAAGCTGCAAAAAACAGGCCGGCTCCATCAGGAAGAATCCTTTCCATCTCCGGAGGAAGACTTGTGGGCCGCTTTGGGCCTGTCGGCCCGTCAATCTGCGGGGCACAGCAGGGCGGCCGCCAGCAGCGGCACCAGGATTTCGTGATGACCGGTGAAGGAAAATCCTTTTCCGCCGCCCTGTACCGGGCGGCGCACCACGTTCTGTGCCGGCCGGTAGTGCTGCAGAAAATCGAAATTGGCGGTGGTCAGCTCCTCGAGCGGCTGGCGGTTGCGGACCAGGGTGACCGCCTTCAGAAAGACCTCCGGCAGCACCACCGCCGAACCGACATTGAGAAAGGCCCCGCCGGGGTGCATTCCGGCCACCAGCGCGGCAAAAAGACGGAAGTCGCGGTGGCTGCACCCGCCCAGCGCCTCCCCGGAGCACTCCGGGTGGTTGTGGATGATGTCCGTGCCCACGGCAATGTGCACGGTCACCGGGATTCCCAGCCGGTAGGCCTCGTGGAGCAGGCTGCATCGGCCAAAAGGCGGTTTCCGCTCCGCGAGCCACTGCCCCAGGGCTTCCCCGGCACCCACGCCCGCGGCCAGCCCTTCCTTCAGGGCGCGATTCATTCCGGACCCGGTTTCTTCGGCCATTCCGAAGCTGCCGCTGCCCAGCTCGGCAGCCACATCCTCGGAGGTCATGCCCGCCAGGGCGATCTCGAAATCGTGGATGGCGCAGGCCCCGTTCATGGCCAGACCCTGCACCCACCCTTTCTCTATCAGCGCGATCAGCACCGGGGCCAGGCCGACTTTGACCACGTGCCCACCACAGCCCCAGAGCACGGGCCTGCCGCTTTGCCGGGCCTTTCGCAGCCGCTCCACCAGCAGTCGCAGGTCGGCCCCGGCCAGAATGGCCGGCAGCCCTTCCCAGAATTTCCGGAAGGACAGTTCCGGCTCCGGGGCTCTGGCAAAATCGCCGGCGGAAACCTTGCTGGTCCGGCTGAAAAGCGAATAGGTAGAAACCCCCTCCAGGGGAAACGGATCCAGCTTATAGCGGCTCATCGATCGGCTCCTTTGTTCCGTAAAATGCCATGGAGGCGTAGGTTACAACCTGGCTTCGATCCGGGGCCACCGCCTGGCCGTAGCGCAGCAGCTTCCCCTGGCGGGCACCGCAGACCCGCAGCAGGGCATAGATGGGGGAGTGGCCGCAAATCCGGTAGGGGTCTCCGCAGCCGGCAATCCGGCCGGAAAATCCCTCGGCATCGATCTCCTCCGCCTGCTGCAGAAGCGAGCGGTCCGCCGCCCGCAGCTCCCCGAGCAGCGCATCGTCCACCGGCAGCCGGTCCCCGAACCGCGGGCCCATGTGGGCCAGATCGGCACCGGCGATGAAGCAGACCCGGCGCTGCGACTGCCGGGTCAACTCCAGCAGGCGGTCCAGGAATTCGTCGAGATAGAGCCGCTGGTGCTTTTCTTCGATGGTGTTCCCCTCTGCGGGCACCGGGCCGCACAGAACGGGCAGGATCCGGAAAGCGTCCGGATGAGGAAACAGGTATTTCAGGAAGACCGCCTGGAATTCGATGCTGTGCTCCTGCCGGTGGGCCCACACCCCTTTCTGGTAGTTGAGGGGCAGGTCCTTGAGCAGCCTCTCGCCGAAAGAGCGGTCCACCGGGGCAACTCCCAGAGGGGTTTCGAAATCCTTCAGGCAGACGCAGAACGGATACGGCAGGGGCACATGGCTGGTCCCCAGCACCACGAACAGGTCAAAATGCCGGGCGCTGCGCAGCGCGCCGTAGGCCCAGCTGTAAACCGGCCCGCCCCGCTGGAAATCGATATGCGGAGCAACCAGCCCCGCCAGGTCCTCGATTTCCGGCAGAAGGTGGATTTCGCCGATCCCCTCCGGGTCGGAGAAGAAGCCGTCGATCTGCCGGCGGAGCCGCTCGGGATCGGACTCGTAGGCGGTTCCGGCATGTGCGGCCCGGCGGACAGCCGCCACCTGAAACTCCTCCTCCTGGCGGCGGCGGTAGGCGGCGAAATAATCGGACTCCAGAAAATAATTCCGGTCCAGGCTTTCCAGCAGCTCCATCACCGTTTCGCGGTAAAGGATCTGGCCGAATTCCCGGAAATAAGCGGCCTGGATGTCGCGGAAGGTGTTGCGGCCGTCCAGGTGACCGGCAATAAAAAACGCGGCCGGGGGAAGGGTGACCACTCCCGTCGCCAGCCCTTCCTGGTCCCGCAGGCAGATCACCTTCCGGTTTTCGACGGTAGCCGGGAAAGCCTCCACCGGGCGGAGCCGCGGGCAGGGATCATCGATTGCGAAGGTCACCATAGCGCCATAATAATACCTTAATCGCCGGGGCACCTGACTGCCGGGCCGCCGCCTGATTGAGCCAGGAAATCCTCGACGGCCCGGAGCAGGTCGTCCAGCCGCGCCGAGCGCTGGATCAGGTTCCGAAGGCGGGAGCTTCCCGGCAGCTCATGGGTAAAATAGCAGGAAAACTTTTTCAGCCGGTCGAGCAGGAAGCGGTCCGAGCGGTCTTCCCGTGCGATGGCCAGGAAGCGCAGGAAGACCTGCCACCGCTCCCGCGGAGTCGGATTCCGGTAAGGCTCGCCCCGAAGAGCCTGCCAGGCCTGCCGGAGTATCCACGGATTGGTGAGCACCGCCCGCCCGATCATGACCCCCTGGCACCCGGTTTCCTCCAGCATCCGGCGGGCATCCTCCGGCCGCTGCACGTCCCCGTTGCCGATGACCGGAATGCCCACCGCCCGGCGAAGATCGGCAATCCAGCGCCAGTCGGCTTTTCCCGCATAGCCGCTGTGGCGGGTGCGGGCGTGCAGGGTTACGGCTGCCGCTCCGGCTTCCTCCGCCACCCGGGCCACCTCCACGGCATTGATCGAGGCGGCATCCCAGCCGGCCCGTATCTTGGCGGTCACGGGGATGCGGACGCTCCGGCGGACGCCGGCCAGAATGCACGCCAGGGCGGGAAGATCCCGCAGCAGCTGCGCGCCGGCACCGGTCTGCACCACTTTGCGCACCGGGCAGCCCAAGTTGATATCCACAAAGTCGGCCCCGGCCTGCTCCGCCTCTTTGGCCGCTGCGGCCATGCGCTCCGGGTCGGCGCCAAAAATCTGGATGCCCAGCGGACGCTCCTGCTCCGCGAAACGAAGCATTTCCAGCGTTTTGGGGTGGCGCCGGAACAGCGCCTCGCTGCTGATCAGCTCGGTGAAAACCAGGCCGCACCCGCCCAACTCCTTGAGCACCCGGCGAAACGGAGAATCGGTAATCCCCGACATGGGCGCCAGGACAAGCGGCGGGTCCACGGAGATCGATCCGATGGTCAGCATGGCAAAAGCCGCTCCTCAGCAGGCCGCCCCGGCAGGAATGCGCCGCAAAGTCGTGCTTCAGGCGTCCGGGTCACAGAGACTGTCCCAGGTAACCCCGATGCGCGGGGCGGCGTAGCCGGCTTCTTTGAGGACATCGCCGTACACCATCATCCAGTGAGAGTCGCGGACCTCCTCGAGAAGCCGGCGCCATTTCCCGTCGATGCGCACGTCCTGCTGCGACCGGCAGATTTCGAAAGATGGGTTGCTTTCCACCCGTCCCCGGATTCCCAGCCAGCGGCCGGTGGCATATTCCGGATCAATGAAGGACACCGTCTGCCCCTGGCGGAAATCCACTTTGGGAGCAGCCCCGTATTCGGATTCGTAATGGGTGGTGATCAGCGCCGGCTCGTAGCGGTCGCGGTCCATGCGCCGCGGCGAGGTGCAGTGCGCGCAGGTTACCATCCCGTTATGCGGAAACGTGGAGTTGTGCATGAATACCGGCTTGCGGGCCAGGTAGGAAAGCAGGATCCCCGCGGGAATGATGACGAAATCGGATTCGCAGAAGGCCACCAGCCCTTCGTCGTTCATCAGGCTCAGGGTCAAACAGGCGGTGGTTTTGGCCATCGGCATGATGGTGGACATGCAGTTGTTGATGGTAAACAGGTGGGTCCGGTTCTCCTTCAGGAGGTCCTTGAAAATGCCGTAAAGCAGGAAGGCGTTCACCACGAAGCCGCGGTCCGTGGCCAGCCGGGTGCGGGCCAGGGAGAGATACTGCGCGGCCCATTTTTCGGCCAGGCTCCGGCAGCGGGGGTCGGCGAAAACAGCCTGGATGCGGGCTTCCAGCGCCGGGTAGCCGTAGTCCAGGATTTCGAACCGGTAGCGGTCGCGGGCCACCTGCGGCGCGCTGCCGTCATATTTGCCCATCGGGCCGCCGACGGCCACCACCCGCGACCCCATAAAATTGTGGGCGGCATGCAGGCCCCGCAGCCGCCAGAGCAGCTCGGACAGGTCGTCCACCACTACGTCGTGCACCGTGAGGCGCCGGCGGTCGTCGGGCTTGAACTCCTCCCGGTCGGGCTTCAGGTACCGGGTGCTCAGCGCTTCGTACCAGTAGTAGATCGGGCCGGACTGGTGGCGGACGAAAACCACCGTATTCCGGTCGGGAATACAGGAGCGCAGCAGGTCGCCCGAGCCGGTGGCCGGAAAGACGATGGTGGCCTGGGCCCCGCCGGCATGCGCCCGGGCGGCCTGCTCCACGTCGGAAACGGCCGCCACCGGCAGGAACTGCAGCGGAAATTCCGCCTGGCGGGCCAGCCCGGCCAGCTCCTCTTCGATGCGGCGGGCTTCCTGCAGCGCCGCCTCCCGGGTCTGGATGTCGCCCCAGGATTTCCAGGACCTGGCCTCTTTCCGCGCCGGGGTGGCGTACATCAGGATCGGCTGGACGCGCAGCGGCCGGGATACCGCGGCAAAAGGCCGCGACGGGTCCCAGTAGTCATCCGGCCAGGGCTCGGAAGCGGCCGACGCGAACGCCTGAGGCACAACCTGGCTTTTCGCGTCGGCGGCTAGGGCGGCCGCCGTGGACGTTCCCAGGAACTGGCGGCGATTCAGGTTCTGGCAGCAGTTGCACATAGGGCTCCTTCTTCTTCATAATGTATGGATAAAAGTCTCGCGGACTGATCCGGATCATTCGGCTTAGCTTACGGCCAACCCGCCGGGCTTGTCAAGGGAAAGCATGCGGCGGAGCAAGGCCCCGGCCGCCCCGCCTTCCGGTAAAAAGAAAGGGATCACGGGAAGATAAGGAAGACCAGGAAGCAAAGCGAAAGGTCCCGCGACACAAAGATTGCGACTTTATACCGACTTGACTTTTAACGGGCTTTCGCATATAAAAGAGCCTGATTTTTAAGCCGGATATGGGAGGGGACGGCCTCGGGCTTCGCCCTTCGCGATGACGGTCTTTCATATTGAGGAGATATGCTAAAACGACTTCTGCCGAGGGAGATGAGCTTCTTCGATTACTTCGAACAGATGGCACGGCTGATCGTGCAGATCTGCGAGGCCTTCGCCGAGCTTTGCGCCAAGGGGAACGATCTTCCGGCCCGCACCGCCCGGATCAAGGAAATCGAACATCAGGCCGACGGCATCACCTACAAATGCATCGACGCCCTGCACCGCACCTTCATCACCCCCATCGACCGGATGGAAATCCATCACCTGGCCAAACACCTGGACGACGTCATCGACTCGGTGGATACCGCCGCGGCCCGCATGGTCCTCTATGAGATCACCGACATCCGCTCCGAAGCGGTGGAGATGGCCAAGGTGCTGGTCCGCTCGGGCAAGCTGATTCAGGAAACCATCCGGTATCTGCGCGACCTGTCCGACCAGGACAAAATCAACGAACTCTGCATCGCCATCCACGGACTGGAAAACGAAAGCGACGCTCTGCTGCGCGCGGCGCTGGGCCGCCTTTTCAAGGAAGAGGAGCGCTCCGCGATTTACGTCATCAAGTGGAAGGAGATTTTCGAACTCCTGGAGCGGGCTGCCGACCAGTGCGAGGATGTTGCCAATATAATTGAAGGCGTGGTCATCGAGGCGTCCTAGCCATGACCCTGCTCACGATCGTCGTGGCCCTGGCGGTGCTGGCGGCCCTGGTCTTCGACCTGATTAACGGATTTCACGACGCCGCCAATTCCATTGCCACCGTTGTTTCCACCCGGGTTCTGAGCCCCAAAGCCGCTGTCTGGTGGGCCGCTTTTTTCAACTTCGTGGCCATGTTCATTTTCGCCCCCAGGGTGGCGGGAACCATTTCCAAGATCGTCATCATCGAGCCGAGCGACAAGGCATTCATCTTTGTGGTGCTCTGCGGGCTGCTGGGCGCCATTATCTGGAATCTGATGACCTGGTGGTGGGGCCTGCCCACCTCCTCCTCCCACGCCCTGATCGGGGGTATCGCCGGCGCCGGTATGACCCACGCGGGGCACGGCGTCATCCGCTGGGACATTATCCGCAAGACCGTGGAATTCATACCGCTGGCTCCGCTGATCGGATTCGCCGTCGGTTTCTTTTTCATGGTGGCCGTCTACTGGATTTTTCGACGTTGGCGGCCCTACTCCGTGGACCGCTTTTTCCGCAAAGGGCAGCTGGTTTCGGCGGCCCTGTACTCCCTGGGTCATGGGGGAAACGACGCCCAGAAAACCATGGGGGTGATCGTCGCCCTGCTGGTGGCCGCCGGGATTTTCAAGGGGGACGAGCATCTTTCCCTGACGGATATGAAAACCTCCTGGATCATTCTATCCTGCCAGGCGGCCATCGCCGCCGGCACGGCCATGGGCGGCTGGCGGATCGTCAAGACCATGGGAATGAAA